>JAWKUV010000013.1:0-67364 GCA_041398365.1 Hyphomonas sp.
GGGCGGCCGAGTAGGCATAATCCTTCAGGCCGATCTTCTCGGCGCGCGAGACGAGTTTGGGGTGCAGGGGCGCCTTGTCGCTTCCCGCGATGCAGATGCCGGAGAGGTCGCCTTTCACGTCGGCGCAGAAGACCGGTACGCCCGCATCGGAAAAGCCCTGGGCGAGGATCTGCAGCGTCACCGTCTTGCCGGTGCCGGTCGCGCCGGCGACGATCCCGTGCCGGTTGGCGATCTTCAGCAGCAGCTCCTGTGCGACATCCGGATTGCCCGTCCCGTCGGCGTCTGCGCCTCCGATGAAAATGGACTCGGTCATGATGGTCCGGCCTCCTCAGCTCTTGCCGGGACGCTAGAGAATTCGCGGGATTCGGCAAGGGCCGGGGTGCAAAGGGACAGGGCCGGTCCGGCAGGGCGAAGCGCCTGATGCCGCGCTTGACAGGGGGGCGGGGCTGCCCCCACGCTGCCGCCACTTGTCTGGGGAAGAAGGCATGAGCCGAGCGGCCACAACCGGTATCTGGATCATCGCCACCGGCGTGATCATCGCGCTCCTCTACTGGATGCGGGCGATCCTCGCGCCTTTCGCGCTTGCCGTGTTCCTGTTCCTCACCATCGAGGGCTTTGCCACGATGATCGACAACTGGTCGCGCATGCTGAAGATCGGCACGGCGCGGATCATCGCCATCCTCTTTGTGCTGGGCGGGTTCATCGGCTTTATCGGCCTCATGGCGCACGGCATTGCCGAGTTCGGTCGCGATGCCGGGGAGTACGAAGAGAAGATCAACGGCCTGATCCGCGACGGTTACGGCGTCGTGCACATGACCGGTGCACCGACGCTGCAGGAACTCCTGTTCAACGAGACCGGGCAGCGCTTCTTCGCGACCATCGCCAATGCGACGGGGGACCTGTCCGGCGATGTCGTGCTTATTCTCATCTATGTCGCCTTCCTGTTCCTGGCCCAGTCGGGCTGGACCCTGAAGCTGGACAACATATTCCCCGAGCATGAAGCCCGCGCGCAGGTGCGCGAGATCGGCGACGAGGCCCGCCAGAGCATTGAAACCTATCTCTGGACGCAGACCGTAATCTCGGCCCTGATCACCTTGCTGACCTACCTGTCGCTGATCGCGCTCGGCGTGAAGAACGCGCTGTTCTTATCGGCGCTGATCTTTGTGCTGAACTATATCCCGACGGTCGGTTCGATTGTGGCAGCGCTGGTGCCGCCACTCTTTGCGCTGGTCCAGCCAGAGATGCCCGGCTGGGTGCCCGGCGTCCCGCCGCAGGACACCTATATCTATGCGGGAATCGTCTTCGCAGTGGTCAGTTTCTGGCAATTCTCCATCGGGAATTTCGTCCAGCCGAGGATGATGGGCGAATCGCTCAATCTCTCCTCGCTGGTTGTCCTGATCGCGCTCGCCGTGTGGGGCGTGATCTGGGGAATCCCCGGTATGTTTCTGTCCGCACCGCTGACTGTGTTGATGATGATACTGTTTGCGCAGTCGGACTCGACACGCTGGATCGCCATACTTTTATCCGCGGACGGTAACCCGCAGGGGAAGGGCGGCGCGCGTTCCGATCAAGTTGCAGTTAGTGCTGCACAAGACAGTGGAGCGTGAAATCGTTTCATGGCAGTCCACAGCCACACCGCGATCTGAATGACCAAGTGTGTCAGCATTTCAGGAAGTTAATAAGTGAACTGAAAACGGGCACTTGCGAATTAAGTATTCGACACAAAATATGCAATCAGGCCTCCGCGTGCGTCCCCCCACCCAGCCTGCGGATCAAGGCCTGTAGGGCCCGCCGGACACGTCCCCGTCTGGCGGGCCCGTTTCATTCGGCTCACCGAATTTTGTTCCCGCTCACACTTTTTTCGCCATTGCAGCACACAGGTTTCGTTTGAAACCATGCCGTTGAAGGTTTACGTCGGGCAAACTAGACAAAAGACCCCGAATTCATCCCCGTGTGAGTCTCCCCCCATGAACAATCAGACTGTCGCCGCCGATCCGCTCGAGCAGGTGCTGACGCAGGTTTCGCTCGAATCAGGCAACGAGGACCTCACCGGCCTGGAACCGGCGGATGTGAAGGCCCTGGCGAAGGACCTCTGGACCTGGGCTTCGAAAGTGCCGGCCGGCAAGCAGGACGTCCGCATCCTGCTCGAAGCCGAAGGTCCCTCGGGCAAGCTTGGTCGCAGCGTTCTGGAAGCGACCGGGCCCGACATGCCTTTTCTCGTCGACTCTCTTCTGGGCGAATGCGCCGACCAAGGCTTCGAAGTGCGGACCCTGTTCCATCCGATCGTGCGCCTCGCCGACGGCCGCATGGTCTCGGTCATACAGATTCACCTGCCGCGCCTGACCCAGGAAGAAGCCCGGCGCCTCACCGAAGGCGCCCGCCGCACGCTTGCGGACACGGCGCTCGTCGTCGCCGACTTCAAACCGATGAAAGAGCGCATGCGCGCTGAGATCCGCCGTCTCTCGCTGCTCGAACAGCCGAAGCACGCCGACACGCACGAGGCGGTCGCCTTCCTCGAATGGCTGACCAAGAACCATTTCGTCTTCCTCGGCTGCCGCGAATACCGGTTCGCCACCGATTCCGACGGCCGGGTCCTGCCGGAAGAACCGCTGATGATCGACGGCAGCAACCTCGGCCTGCTGCGGGACGAGGACGTGAACGTCCTCTCGCGCGATGCCGAGCCGCTCGTGTTGACGCCGGAAATCGGAGAACTGCTCGCTGAGCCGTTCCCGCTCATCGTGGCGAAATCCACGCTGGTCAGCCGCGTGCATCGCCGGGTTTCCTGCGACTATATTGGCGTAAAGCTCTATGACGACGAAGGCCGCGTGAATGGCGAGGTCCGTTTCCTCGGCCTGTTCACGGCCGAAGCCAATGACGAGACCGCCCGGACAATCCCGTTCATCCGCCGACGGGTGATGAAGGTCATTGCCGCGTCGGGCGCAACGCCCGGCGGGCATACCGAGAAGGCCATTGCGAACCTGCTCGAGACCTGGCCGCGCGACGAACTGTTCCAGACCAATTCCCGTACACTTGGTCCGATGATTATGGGCGCCCTGCACCTGATCGGGCGTCCGCGCACGCGCTTGTTCTTGCGCCGCGACCAGTTCGACCGGTTCGTCTCGGCCATCGTCTATGTGCCGCGCGAAGCCTATGACACGTCTCTGCGGGAACGGATCACGCAGGTCCTGACGCGGGCCTATGATGGCACGCTGACGCGTTTCCAGCCCTATTTCGACACCGGTCCGCTGGCCCGTGTCCACTTCCAGATCGCGCTCGACCGCGGGCATCCCGAACCCGACCCTCAGGCGCTCGAAGCCGAAATCACCCAGCTCGCCCGCACCTGGGACCAGGCCTTCCGCGACGCGCTGATGCTGGCGGATCTGGATGCGGTGAGCCGGGAAGGGGCCCGCACCTTTATCGGTGCCTTCAATGCGGCCTATCGCGAGGCTTTCTCGCCGGAAGAGGCGATGCGCGACGTTGCCGTGATGGCACGCCTCAGCGCGTCTGCGCCAATTCTGGCCCGCGCGTTCCGCGGCGTGGGCGACGACGCCGACAAGGTCCGTGTGAAGATCTATGCGCGCAAGGGATCGATCGCCCTGTCGCGTTGCGTGCCTGTGTTCGAGAAGATGGGCCTCTTCGTGGCATTCGAGACCGGCTATCCGGTCCGGCCGGCCGAGAAGCCGGTCCCGGATGCACCGGATGTCTACTGGGTGCACGATCTGTCGATGCGTTCGGAAAATGGCGCGCCGATCGACCTCGAAATCGTTTCCAGCCGTCTGGAAGAAGCCTTCGTGGCGGTCTGGAGCGGGTATGCCGAGAATGACGGGTTCAACCGCCTGATCCTCGCTGCCGGGGCGACCTGGCGTGAGGCTGCGCTCGTGCGCACCCTCTGCGCCTATCGCCGCCAGAGCGGTATGGACCAGCCGCAGGACGTGCAGGAAGCTGCCCTCGCGCGGTATCCCGCACTGACGCGCCTCCTCGTCGAACTGTTCGGCACGCGCTTCGACCCGGCGAAGGACTTGACGCTGAAACAGCGCGCGGAAGCCGGCAAGGAAATCTGCGACCGTATCGAGATCGGCCTGCGTGACGTCTCCGCGCTTGCGGACGATCAGGTCCTGCGCAGGCTTGCCGACCTGATCCTCGCGGTGCAGCGCACGAACTTCTACCAGTCTGCGGCCGATACCGGCCCGCACAGTTTCGTCAGCCTGAAGATCGCCAGCCGCGAACTGCAGGACCTGCCGGAACCGAAGCCGTTCCGTGAAATCTTCACATCGAGCCCGAAAGTCGAAGGCGTGCACCTGCGCTTCGGTCCGGTTGCCCGTGGCGGCCTGCGCTGGTCTGACCGTGCAGCCGACTATCGCACCGAAGTCCTGGGGCTCGTGAAAGCCCAGCAGGTGAAGAACGCGGTCATCGTGCCTGTTGGCTCGAAAGGCGGCTTCTATCCGAAGCAATTACCTGACCGGTCCGACCGCAATGCGTGGTTCGAGGGCGGCCGGGATGCCTACAAGGAATTCATCGCGGCACTGCTGGAACTCACCGACAATCTCATCGACGGCAAGGTGACCCATCCGGCCAGTACCGTGATCTGGGACGGTGAGGACCCGTATCTCGTGGTTGCCGCCGACAAAGGCACGGCGACCTTCTCCGACACGGCGAATGCGATCAGCCTCGCCAAGGGCCATTGGCTCGGCGATGCCTTCGCCTCAGGTGGTTCCGCCGGCTATGACCACAAGAAGATGGGCATCACCGCGCGCGGCGCCTGGGAAGCGGTCAAGCGTCACTTCCGCGAAATGGGCCGGGACATCCAGACCGAGCCGTTCACCGTGATCGGCGTCGGCGACATGAGCGGCGACGTGTTCGGCAACGGCATGCTGCTCTCGCCGGAAATCCGGCTCCTCGCGGCCTTCAACCACATGCATATCTTCATCGATCCCGATCCGAAGGATCCGAAGAAGAACCTGGCAGAGCGCCAGCGCATGTTCGACCTGCCGCAATCGACCTGGGCGGACTACAATACCAAACTGATCTCCAAGGGCGGCGGCATATTCGAACGCGCCGCCAAGTCGATCAAACTGAGCGACGAGATCAAGTCCCTTACAGGCCTCTCCAGGGAGGCCGTGACGCCGGACGAACTGATCCACGCGCTTCTGAAGACGCAGACGGACCTTCTCTGGTTCGGTGGCATCGGCACCTATGTGAAGGCAAGCACCGAGAGCCACGCCGATGTCGGCGACCGGGCGAACGATGCGATCCGTGTCAATGCGCAGGACCTGCGTGCGAAAGTCGTTGGGGAGGGGGCGAACCTCGGCCTTACGCAGGCGTCGCGGATCGAGTTCGCGCTCGAGGGCGGCCGGATCAATACCGACGCCATCGACAACTCGGCCGGCGTCGATTCCTCCGACCACGAAGTGAACATCAAGATCCTTGCGGCCGAGGCGATCCGCCTCGGTACTCTGAAGGCCGGGGATCGCAATCCGCTGCTTGCCGGAATGACAGACGATGTGGCGGCCCACGTGCTGCGCCACAATTATGACCAAACCGCCGCCCTGACGCTGGCCGAGGCGACGGCCGTGGGCGACCATTCCGCACTGGAGCGGCTGATGGTCTATCTGGAAGACCGTGGGGTGCTGAACCGGGCGCTCGAGGGTCTGCCGGATACGGCGCACATGAAGTCCCGCGCTGATCAGGGGCAGGGTCTGACGCGGCCGGAACTCGCGGTCCTGCTCGCCTGGTCCAAGATCACATTGTTCGACGATCTTGTGGCTTCGGACCTGCCGGACGATCCGTATTTCGCCTCGGTGCTGAAGGCCTATTTCCCGAGCCCGATCGACGGGTTCGGCGAAGCCATGGCCAATCACCGGCTGAAGCGCGAAATCATCGCGACCGTTCTGGCGAACCGGACGCTCGACATGGGTGGACCAGTGCCGCTGCTGCGCCTGCGTGAAGTGTCGGGGGCGGACAATGCCGCCATCGTCCGCGGACTTGAGGCCGCGCGCGTTGTGCTCGACTTCGATGGCTTCCGCCGCGAGGTCGATGCGCTCGACACGAAAGTCGGCGCGGATGTGCAGACCGATCTCCGCCTTCAGGCCACGCAGGCTCTCAGCGAGGCCGCCGTCTGGTTCATCACCTCCATGCCGCACGGGTCCCTCAGCGATCTGGAAGCGGCAACGCTTGCCCCGCTGAACGAATTCAAAGCGGCGCTTGCGGGCATCCACGCACCCTTCGCTGCAGCGCGCATCGAACGCTCGACCCGGTCGCTCGCCAAGCGCGGCGCGCCGGAAGAGCTTGCCCGCTGGGCCTCGGCGATGAACCATTTCTCGCAGGGCCTCGTCGTGGTCGAACTTGCGAAGAAGACCGGCCAGAGCGTGGCCGTGGCGGGCGAGGCCTTCTACCAGATCGGCGATGCGCTCCGGCTCGACCGGCTGCGTGCCTCGGCCCGGGAAGGACTTTACCAAGGCCGGCTTCTGGGACCGCGTTGCCGGTCGCCGCCAGATCAGCGAGCTCGTACGCATCCAGGCGGATGCGGCGAGGGATGCGCTGGAAATGGGTGGGGCCGAAGCGTGGCTCGCCAAGCACCAGCAGGGCCGTCGTGAACTGCTCGCCACCCTCGCCGAACTGGCGAAGGAAAAGACGTGGAGCTTTGCGAAGTTTGCGCTGGCAGCGGATGCCGTACGCCTCTTCATGAAGCGCTAGCGAATAGCCCGCGCCAGCCGGTCAGGCCGGCGCGGGTTTCATTCATCAGTCCGCGGAGAACAGCGTGTTCACATCCGCGCTGGCAGCTTCCCGGAGAGCGCTGCAGAGCTCGCCGCGTTCCACGCCCTGGGCCAGCGAGCGCTCATAGCCCGGGATCAGGTCTGCCTGGCTGTCGAAGAAGGCCTTTGCGTCGGCAACGTCCTTTGCGGTGCAGAAATTGCCCGTTGCGCCAGCCGTCTGCGCCTTGCGGATAGACGGGATCTTCGCCACGACGCTGGCGAAATTGTCCTTCACCAGCGGCCAGATGACCGGCCGTGCATCGCTGTTTCCGAGCGAGGCGACATAGACCGTATAGAGCTCGTTCCCGGAAATCTCGTCGCCGAGCGAGCGCTTGAAGAGATCGGTCAGGATGTCGGACGAGCCGCTGCCTGCGAGCGCAGACAGAATCGTTGCCCGCTCCGTCTGGTTCTCCGTGGTCCGCAGATAGGCAAGGGCCCCCTCATAGAAATCCCGGCCGCCATCCTTTACGCCGAGGGCGATGGCCGTCCCAAGGTCCTCGGCCGCAATCGCGGTCGGGTCAGCTGCCTGGCCGATGCCGAGGAAGGCCTTGGCGCGGACCAGCATCGCGGCACGCTCTTCGGTGCGGTGTCCGTTGTCGAGCAGGAAATTCCAGAGCTGCGGGGCAAGCAGGCGCTCGGCATCCGACAGGGCAGGGGCCGGGCGTTCCGACAGGTAGTCCCAGACCGGGCCATAGGTTGTCTCGACCCAGTCGGTGAGCTTCGCCTGGCCCTTCTCGTCGAGCATGCCCTTCAGTGTGCCGACCATGGAAATGGACCGGCCAACCGCCTGCGGCGATCCGGTCGCGGAGGCTTCCAGCCCGGCGAGCAGATCCGCTGCGCCGATGCGGCCTGCGCCAAAGGCGGCCACGGTCGAGTCAGTCAGCATCATCTGCTCTCCCGTGCCGAGCGTCGCATAGTTCGCGCGCAGGGCTGCGGCATTGTCCGCATCGGTCACGAAACGCCAGTAACCGGCACCGCCCGCGTTCGGCATGACCCAGTCGGGGCAGGCATCGAGCGCGATCTCCGTCGTTTTCGCAGACAGCATCTGGCGAACGACATGATCGCCCGTCGCATCGTGCACGCGCGCGGCGAACGGGATTTCCCATTGCGAGGCTCCGGTATCGATCGCGGAGCCGAGCGGTGCGTAACGGCTCTGCGTCACCGTCATGACGCCCGCGCTTCCCGACGGGCAGCTCAGCTGCACGTCCAGGAACGGAATGCCCGGCTGGTCGATGTAGGAGGTGAAGGACGAGACCACGTCCGGATGGCCAGACCCGTCGGCGAGGCTCTTCATGAAATCCTCGGTCGTCGCCACGCCATCTTCGAACCGGCGCATGTGCAGGCGGATGCCATCCCGGAACGCTTCCTCACCGAGATAGGTCTCGAACATGTTCAGGACGCTGCCGCCCTTCTGGTAGGTGATGGAGTCGAAAGCGTCGTTGATGTCGCCATTCGTCAGGATCGGATTGCGGATTTTGCGCGTCGCGACGAGGCTGTCCGTCGGCATGGCGTACAGGCTGGAATTCACGGCCGAGAGGTCCCAGTCGCCTTCGGGATCGACGGCATTCATCGTCTTGGCGCTGATCCAGGTCGCGAAGGCCTCGTTCAGCCAGATGTCGTTCCACCAGGCCGGCGTCACGAGATCGCCGAACCACTGGTGTCCGAGTTCGTGGGCATGCGTGCTGTAGATGGCGCGCCGGCGGGCCAGCGACGTCCGGTCGTCGATGAGGAGGGCGGCCTCACGGTACACGATGGCGCCGGCATTTTCCATCGCGCCGTAGGCAAAGTCTGCCGCGGCGATCAGGTCCAGTTTTCCGTACGGATACGGATAGTCGAAGTAGGATTCCTGCCATTCGACCATCTCATCGGTGATGTCGAGCGCGTCCTTGAGCTTCTCGCCCTTGCCGGCCGCCGCGAAGCCACGCAACGGAACCGGCTCGGCGCGCAGGCCGGTTGCCGGGATCGGGTCTGCCACCATCGTCTCGTAGGGGCCGACCATCAGTGCCACAAGATAGGACTGGAGCGGGCGCGTCGTTGCGAAATGGTGACGCTCGGTGCCGTCGCCGAGATCCTCCACGGAGATCTCTGCGCCGTTGGCAGCCACTGCCATGCCGGCAGGTGCTGTCACGGTCAGCGTATACGGCGTCTTGAAACGCGGCTCATCGAATGAAGGGAACATGCGGCGGGCATCGATCGCTTCCATCTGGGTGACGAGATAGGGCTTGTCCGCCTGCACGACCTTGTAGAGGCCGGCGAGGTGCGTGTCGTAGGGCGCTTCATACTCGATCACGAGCGTTGCCGTTCCGGCCGGCACCGGCGCAGCGAAATCGATGCGCGACACACCGCCCTCGGCCTGGTCGCCGGTAAACGTCGCCGCAATTTCCATTCCATCCGGCAGGACGGCCTTCACGGACGAGACGACCGGGCCCAGTGCGTGCAGCCAGATGCGGGCATGCGGCTTCTCGAGCGACAGCTCGATTTCCTCGTGCCCCGTGAATGAGTCCTTGGCGGGATCGGTCACGAGATCGAGCCGGTAGGCCACAGGGCGCACGCCCTCGGGCAGCTGGCCGGCTGGGGCTTCAGCTTGCAGGACGGGGCCCGTCACAAGCGCTGCGGCTGTGTCTGCGGCCGGAGTGGGAGCGCTGGAAAGCGTGCTGCAGGCAGCAAGCAAAGCAAGCGAGGCGGCGCCCGAGAGGAGGGCAGCGGAAAGTCTGGTTTTCATGCTGGGAGGAACTCACTTCATTAAAACTGAGGATTCTTTTGAACCACATGATTTTTGCGATGGATAGACGTTCTTTACTCCTGTCGGCTAACTGTGATCGGCAGACTGTCCAGGGTTCGCCTGCAGATGACTCGACTCTATCATTGGTGCCTTGATCCCGCCGGGCGGCTGGTCCGCCTTTGCCTCGCTGAGAAGGGGATAGGTTTCGAGTCTGTGGAATCCTCACCTTGGTCGCAGCATCCGGATCTCGGACGGCTCGCGCCGGGCGCCGTGGCGCCGGCACTGGTGCAGGAAGGCCCCGCCGGGCGCATCGTGGCCATCGGTACGCGGGCGATCTGCGAATACCTTGAGGAATCCGTAGACGGCGAACACCTGCTGCCCCTGCATCCGGGCGAGCGTGCGGAGGCCCGGCGCCTCTGGGCCTGGGTCGAGGAAGGCTTCGAGGAAGTCACCGACACGCTGCTGACAGAGCGTGTGATGCAATGGGTCCGCCGCGACCGGCAGCCGGATTCGGAAAAACTGCGCCGCGGCGCGCATACGCTGCGGGGCCGGCTGACATTCCTCAATGCCATGGTGGAGATGCACGGCTTCGTCGCCGGGCGGCACCTGTCGCTGGCAGACCTCGCGGCCGCAGCGCATCTGTCCGCCTGCGATTATTTCGGCGACGTGCAATGGAGCGCCGTGCCGGACCTGCGTACCTGGTATGCCCGGCTGAAGTCGCGGCCGAGTTTCCGGCCGCTGCTTGCCGACCGTCTGGAAGCTGTGCGACCCTCAGCGCACTACGCCAATCTGGATTTCTGAGGGAGCTTTACTTTGTTCAATTGTCTTCGTGGCCTGGCGGTAGCGGCCTGCCTGACCCTGTCTGCACCGCTCACATCGCTCGCCGTGGCTCAGACCGGTGCAGAGGCGGCGGCAGAACTGGACCAGCTTGGCCGGTGGATGGACCACGTCAGACCTGTGGCGAACGACCTGTTCAATGTCCTCGGTCCTATCGACGAAGCCGACGCCATCCTGCTGCAGTATGTTGAAACGGATCTCAGCTATGAAGAGGCCCGTGCGCAGACCGCCGACGCGAAGGAGCGCGTTTTGCTGATCGGCGAAGACCTGAGAAGCCGGATCGCTGACATCCCGCCATTTCCGGATCTCGTCTACATCCAGAACCCTCGCATTGCGGCGAGTGTCGAGGACCTCGCCACGATGGTCGATACGATGGAGGACCTCGCGATCAACCAGATCGACTTGTACGCGTCAGCCCTGGAAGGGGATGATCTGGCCGTCGAAACCCTGCAGAGCCTCAGCATTGACCGGGCCATAGCCAGCATTGAGATCACCAATCAGATTCTGGCGTCCGACATCGCGTCGATCACGGACCTGACCCATCCGCAGCTGGCGGTGCTGAATTCGGCCTATGCCAGCAACGAGATCGTCATCCAGTTTCTGAAAATCGAAAAGGGACGGCAGTTCGAATTTTCCGCCGACGCAGAAAAGACTGCGCTGAAAAATATCCAGGACAAGGTTCGGGAAATCCGGAACGCGGTCCAGAAGGGCAAGCGCGACCAGACATCGGCTGTCGCCCGGATGAACACGGCGCAGATCATGGCGAATGACGCCGACAAGCCGGTGCTGAAGCAGGTTGGCCTGATGATGCAGGAATACGCCAAGGCCTGGCCGGTCGAATTGCAGATTGCGCAGGCCTGGGAAGACCTCGCCGCTCACTACCGGTCGGCAGCCCTCGGCGAAGACACCGCAACGGCCTACGATGCGGCATTTGGAACGGTGGCCGCTCTTGAAGAGCAACGCCAGAAATTGCTGTTTGATCGCGTTGCGCTGATGAAGCAGTGATGGACACGCCGTCCGAGTTCGCCAGACAGCGCGCCCGCAGCCTCGGCTTCGATGCCGTGGGCATCACGCGTGCAGATGAAGCCTGGGAGGCGGGCGGCCGTCTGGAGGCTTTTGTCGAGGCTGGCCGGCATGGCTCAATGGACTGGATGGAGACCACGCTGGAGCGGCGCCGCACGCCGGTCTCCATGTGGGCCGGTGCGAAATCGGCCGTCGCCGTCACGCTGAATTACGGTCCGGACCACGACCCGATGGAGACGCTGGCGCGCCGCGAGGTCGGGAATATTTCTGTCTACGCGCGGGGCAGGGACTATCATGATACGCTGAAGTCCCGCCTGAAGCAGCTGGCGCGGGACTTTGTTGCAAAGACCGGCGCGGAGGTGAAAGTGTTCGTCGACACGGCCCCGTTGATGGAAAAGCCGCTGGCCGCCAGGGCCGGGCTTGGCTGGCAGGGCAAGCATACAAACCTCGTCAGCCGGGACCTCGGTTCGTGGTTCTTCCTGGGCATCATGCTGACCGATGCCGAACTCGTTCCGGACGCTCCGGAGACGGACCATTGCGGCTCCTGCACCAATTGCCTCGACATCTGCCCGACCCGTGCTTTTCCGGCGCCATACCAGCTCGATGCCCGGCGCTGCATTTCCTACCTGACCATTGAGAACAAGGGGCCCATCCCGCACGAATTCCGCGCGGCCATGGGCAACCGGATCTATGGCTGCGACGACTGCCTCGCCGTCTGTCCGTGGAACAAGTTCGCCAGCGCCGCCCGGGAAGCAGCCTTCCATGCCCGCGCCGAGCTGAAGGCGCCGGAACTGGACGAACTCGCCGCCCTCGACGATGCGGCCTTCCGGGACGTGTTCTCCGGCTCGCCCGTCAAGCGGATCGGGCGGGACCGTTTCATCCGCAATGTCTGCATCGCCATCGGGAACTCGGGGCGAACACAGTACGTTCCGCAGGTCGAAGCCCTGCTGGCGGATCCCTCAGCCCTCGTCCGGGGCACGGCTGTCTGGGCGCTCTTGCAACTCGATCGCGAGCGGTTCAATGCGGCGCGCGCCCGGCACCGCGCCGGGGAAAATGATGCGCAGGTTCTGAGAGAGTGGAACGAAATCCCATGAGGCAGCCCCAGGCCGTGTCCCGGCAGAAAGCCAGACCGCAAGCGAACCTGCTGACCGCGCTCGGCTGGATCATCAAGTTCCTGCTCGGCCTGTTCATCGGCCTGCATGTCTACGCGCTTGTGCTGAAGGCCGCGCCCGTGCCCGGCACGGTCCTGATGGCGCAGCGCTCGATCTCGGGCGAAACGATCCGGCGTCAGATGGTTTCCATCGACGACATTTCCCCAAATCTCGTTCTGGCCGTGATCGCGGCCGAGGACACGCGCTTTTGCGAACATACCGGCGTCGACCGGGATGCGATCGAGAAAGCGATCAGTGATTACAAGAAGGGCAAGAGCCTGCGCGGGGCGTCCACGATTACCCAGCAGACCGCAAAGAACGTCTTCCTCTGGAATGGCGGCGGCTTCGCCCGGAAGGCTGCGGAGGCCTGGCTCGCGACGTTCATCGACGGCATGTGGGGCAAGCGGCGCGTGATGGAGGCCTATCTCAACGTCGCCGAATGGGGCGACGGGATTTTCGGCGCCGAGGCCGCAGCGCAGGCCCGGTTCGGCAAGTCCGCCGCCGACCTGACCGAGCGCGAGGCGGCCCTTCTGGCCGCCGTCCTGCCGAGCCCCAACAAATGGCGGCTCGATCCGCCGGGGCCCTATGTCAGCAAGCGCGCCGGAACGCTGCAGGCCCGCATGCGGGTGGTCCGGTCCGAAGGCCTCGCCGATTGCGTCCTCGGCGATACGCCGGCCAAGCGCCGTCCGGCACCGCAAAAGCCGCAGGGGCCGTCCACCTCCAACCCCGAAACCCCGGCCGCCCGCCCGGTCCTGCCGGACCTGCCGCCTGCGCCGGAAGAGGGACCGGAAGCGCTGCCCCCCGAACCGCAGGACAGTGCGGACACGGAAGAGACCCCCGACGAATTCGACTCCTTCCTTCAGGATGCACAGGACCGGTTCCAGCAGGAGACGTCGCCGCTGTCAGGCGCTGGCGAACCGCCGGCGACGGAACCTGAGGCGACGCCGGCACCGGCAGAGCCGGCCGATAGCGGGCCAACAGACCTGCGGCCGCGTTCACTCGATCCCGAATAAAAAAGGGCGCCTCGCAGGCGCCCCTTTCTCATTCTGGTTTTGTCCCGTCTCAGATCGGGTCGTAGGGGAAGACGCTGGCCGTGGCACCCATGTCGGCGAAGTTGGCCTTCATGGCCGGCATGCACTGGTCAAGCAGGCTTTCCGGGTTCCAGCCTTCAAGGCGCGCGACCGATTTTACCGGGCGCGGCTGGCTGAACAGGACGACTTCATTGCCGCGCACGCCGAAGATCTGGCCGGAGACATCCTTGGCCTTGTCGGCGCAGAGCGCGACGGCGAGCTGGGCGACCTGGTCGGCGCGCATGCCGTTCTTCATCCGCTCGACGCGCTGGGCGCCGGCTTCGTCCTTCACCGGGATGGAGGCGATCATGCGCGTCCAGGCGAAGGGCGCGATAACGTTGGAGCGCACATTCTTGCGCTCGCCTTCCATGGCGACGATGCGGGAGAGGCCGACAATGCCCATCTTGGCGGCGGCATAGTTCGCCTGGCCGATATTGCCGATCAGGCCCGATGTGGACGTGAACAGCACGAAGGCGCCGTCTTCCTGCTCGCGGAAGAGTTCGATGGCGGCGCGGGTGACGTTGAAACTGCCGCGCAGGTGCACGTCGATCACGCGATCCCAGTCGTCTTCCGACATCTTGTGGAACATGCCGTCGCGCAGGATGCCGGCCGGGTTGATGATCGCGTTCAGGCCGCCGAACGTGTCTTTCGCCTGCTCGATCATGCCCTCGACGGCGCGCATGTCGGTCACGCTGTCGGAGTTGGAGACTGCCTCGCCGCCGGCCGCGCGGATTTCCGCCGCAACCTTCTCGGCCGGGCCGGCATCGCCTTCGTCGCCGCCCGACAGGCCACCGCCGAGGTCGTTCACGACGACTTTTGCGCCTTCCCTTGCGGCAAGGAGGGCGGTCTCCTTGCCGATGCCGTTACCGCCGCCGGTCACCAGGACCACTTTGCCCTCAAGCACGCCCATCTGTCGTTTCTCCTTCGATTGTCGTGTCTCTTTTTGATGCTGGCGCCACCCTAAGACGGGGCGGGCAATCTTCAAGGTTTGAAAGTTCGTGCAGGCGCGGCTAGACGTCTCGCATGACAAAGACTTTCAAGGCTGTGATCTGGGATTTCGGGGGCGTTTTTACCTCCTCACCCTTCGACGCTTTCGCCCGGTACGAGGCCGAGCGGGGCTTGCCCCTCAACTTCATCCGCACCGTCAATGCCACCAATCCGCTCGACAATGCCTGGGCGAAGCTCGAGCAGAGCCTGGTGAGCGGGGACGAGTTCGACACCCTGTTCCGCGAGGAATCGAAGGCGCTGGGCCACGAAGTGCCGGGCGCCGACGTTCTGAAGCTCCTGTCGGGGACACTGCGCCCGCGCGTCGTCGAGGCGCTGAAGGTCTGCAAGTCGCACGGAAAGGTCGGCTGCATCACCAACAATGCGCCCATCGGGAAGGGCGCTTCGATGACCAATGACGAGGGCAAGGCCGCAGAACTCGCCAAGGTGTTCGAACTGTTCGATCACCTGATCGAAAGCTCGAAGATCGGCATCCGCAAGCCGGACCCGCGGATCTACGCCCTGATGTGCGAAGCGCTCGATGTCGACCCGGCTGATTGTGTCTACCTCGACGATCTCGGCATCAATCTCAAACCCGCCGCCCAGATGGGCATGACCACGATCAAGGTTCTGGGCGAAGACCAGCTCCTGGCAGATCTCAGATCGGCGACGGGATATGCGCTGGTCTAGCCTCCTGGCGGCCGCTGCGGCGTTGGGACTGACGGCCTGTTCGCAGGCCGAGGAAGCTCCCGTATATCCGCCGGAAACCCTGTCGCAGACGCCTCAGGCGCCGGACCCGGTCGTGATCCCCGATGCGGTTGCCGCGACGCGCGACGAGATCCTGAAACATGCCCGCAACGGCTCGCTGGCGGGCCTGTCCCGGGTTGCGCGGGACAGCGAGGGCTTTGTCTCCAATTTCGGCGGCGAGGCGCACCGCGACTATTGGGACCTGATGCGCCGGATCGGCATCGACCCGAACCTGAAACTGCGCACGCTGCTCGACTTGCCCGTCGGCATGCGGGAAGTGGACGGGGTGAAATGGTATGTCTGGCCGGACCTTGCGGCGAAGAATGCCGAGGACCTGATCCCGGAGAAACTGTCCTTCCGCGACCGCAAGCGCCTGCGCGACCTGGTCGGCGAGGACGGTATTGCAGAAATACGCGCCGGCAAGGGCTATCCCGGCATGCGGACGGCCATCGCGGAAGACGGCCGCTGGGTCTATTTCGTGCTCGGCCAGGACGGAGAAGAAGATTGATGACGAAGACAATCGGCGCCGATGCGGCACTGGCGGCACTCAAGGGCTGGTCGAAAGGGGAGGGTGAGCGCGAGACGATCGTGAAGACCTACCGGTTCGACGATTTCAAGCAGGCCTTCGCCTTCATGACGGCGACGGCGCTCAAGGCCGAGCAGATGGATCACCATCCGGAATGGTTCAACGTCTACAACCGGGTCGAAGTCGTGCTGACCACGCATGACGCAGACGGCGTGACGACACGCGATCTCGAACTGGCCGGCTTCATGGACGCCCTGGCGGCGCGCCTGCACTAGTCGGCAGGAGCGGCCGCAGCCGTCTGTTCAGCGAGCTTTTGTTCGAAGTCCGATTTCATGCGGGCAATATAGGCCGGGAAGGCATCCGGATTGACGAAGGCGAGAGGGTCGCCGGCTTCCTGCCTGGCGCGGGCCTGCCACAGGCCCGCGAAGTCGGGATGGTTCGCGAGGAAGACATCGGGCTTCCAGTCCTTTGTGATCTCGAACGTGTGGCGGTAGTCCTCGACGATGCCTTCGTATTGGGGGTCCGGCGCCAGCCGGTTGGCGGCGACCGTGGCCGAACAGAAGAACAGGACCTCGTAGGGCTTGCCGGCCTCCTCGGCCGTCATCCACCACGATGTGCAGCCCCGCGTGTGGCCGGGCGTGATCCGCGCCGTCAGGGTCGTCCCCCCGAGACTGACCATGCCGCCGTCGGCGATCAGCCGGTCGACCGTGACGGGCACGGTATCGAGCGAATGGTCGTCCTCGGACCCCAGGTAGAACCCGCCTTCGAGGGCAGACAGATCACCTTCACTGGCAACAAGATCACCGTTGCTGACAGCTTTCAGCTTCGCCAGCCCGCCCGAATGATCGAGATGCGCGTGTGAATTCAACAGGATACGGATGTCCGCCGGGTCGAAGCCAAGCGCCCGGGTCGACGCCAGGACCTGGTCCGCATTCTGCGGCAGGCCGCCGTCCAGCACGATCAGGCCTTCCGGCGTCGCAATAAGGTACATGCCGAGGCCCCTGGTGCCGACATAGTAGACATTGCCGATCACGCGGAACGGCTCGGCCGGCTCCACCCAGCTGCGGCATGGCGGCCATCGGATCGTCGGAGGAAGCGCTCACGGCGGGGGCGGTGGCGGTATCACCCGGCACCGGGCGCCTGGCTTGCGCAGGCCGCAAGGCACGCTGTGCCGGCGGAAATGATCCAGCGTGAAATTCGCATCGGCTTTCGTCCTCTGATCAATCCGGAGGCACTTAAGCAGGCTGCATTGCGGGGAGCAATCGGGTGACTTGCCTGGCGCCACGAACGCTCCGCAACCAGATGGCATGTTCCGTGTGCCGCATTCCCGTGTCACGCAAACACATGACGCCATTGGTTAATATCCGGGCGGGAAATATTAAGACTCCCGAATGGAACGCAAAGTAGCTGACAAAACTACTGTAAATAGGGGCGATTGTCCCCAAGGAGGGACAGACAGGATGTCTGCATTAACCTACATCGCCCCGATGTTTTGGGCCGACGCACTGGAAACAAATATCGATCGCCTCAGGCGATATGCGGCCTTTGCGTGCGGATCCTACCGCGCGGGTGACAACGTTGTGTTCGGCAAGCTCGACACGGTCCTGATGGAGATTCCATCGGCGGAGCCTTCCAACCTGCCCATCCTGTTCCGGTACCTCGACGAAGTCCTCCGGGATGAGCCGCCGGGACATGCCGACACATTCGTCGATTTCGGCCGCTGGCAGTTCCTGGGGCCCATCGAACGGCGCATCCTCCTGCTGATCGCGATGGAGGGGTTCACCTGCCAGCAGGCCGCGGCCATTACCGGCATCTCCTATTCCGAGGCGAAGGCCTATCTCGGCCGGGCCAGAATGAAATATGCGGACCGGTTTCCGGCGCGGATCGGCCTCGTCGGTGCGGATGCAGTCACCAGCGAGTCTCGTCTCGTCCGCGCTGGACCTGTCCGGGTTTCAACTCCTCTGGTCACTTGATCAATCCCCTGAAGCCGTGAGGCTGATGCCAGAGCCGCCAAGCGCGATTGTCCTTGTCGGCGGGCGGGACCATGCGCCCATGCTGGACCGGTCCCCCGTGGACGTGATCGCCGGCATTTTCGACCAGCATGGCATCAGCCGCCGAATGCAGCGCGACCTTGCTTGTCCTGTCATTCTCGCCGCCGGTCACCTCTCCGGTAGAGCGCATCGACGGCCAGTTGTGGCGGATGCCCTTTTCGGATCTCCGCAATGCCGACAGGTTCCGGCAGACCCTGGTCCGCGCGCTGCTTTTCTCGAGCTGATCGGCCGCTTTCCGCAGGGGTGTCTCTTGGCGGCGCCTGCGGCCTCCTGTTAGCTGCCTGCAGCGAACAGACAGGAGGAGCGCAGGATGGGACGGGTTTCAGGCAAGATGGCGTTTATCACGGGCGGGGCGCAGGGGCTCGGCGAGGCGACCGCCCGCATGCTTGCGCGCGAAGGCGCCAAGGTCACCGTGACCGACATCAACGGGGCAGGCGCAGAGGCGGTTGCTGCCTCGATCAACAAGGAATTCGGTACAGGTACCGCCTTTGCCTTCCAGCATGACGTGACCGATGGCGCGCGCTGGCAGGAGGTCCTGAAGGCCGCGCACGATGCGATGGGCGGGCTGAATATCCTCGTCAACAATGCCGGCATCGGCTCGCTCGGGTCGGTCGAGGACGAGAATTACGAGACCTTCAAGAAGGTGCAGACCGTGGACGTCGACTCGATCTTCCTCGGCTGCAAATATGCAATCCCGCTGATGCGGGCGCACGGTCTCGGCTCGATCATCAATATCTCGTCCATCGCCGGCATCATCGCCAGCGGCCAGTACGTCTCATACAACACTGCCAAGGCGGCGGTGCGGCACATCTCCAAGTCGATCGCGCTGCATTGCGCCAAGACCGGCGGCAAGATCCGTTGCAACTCTGTGCACCCGGTCTTCATCAACACGCCGATCCTCGACCGGACCAAGGAAATGTTCGGCGAGGAGGAAGCCCTCGCGAAACTCGGCCGGCAGATCCCGCTCGGCAAGGTCGGTGAGCCGGACGACATCGCCTACGCGGTGCTCTATCTTGCCTCGGACGAATCTAAACTGGTCACTGGCATCGAACTGAAAGTGGACGGCGGCATTTCGGTTATGTAGGCTCGTCCGGGATGACCCGAACGATATCCCTGATTTCCGCTTTCGTCTTCCTTGCGGGATGCCAGTCTCCGCCGGAGCCCGTATCCAGAGGCTCCGGTGGCGGATCCCTTGGCCGCAACTCTCGCTGGCGATGCTTGCCCGGATGTCGGCCAGCGGGCCTATTTCTTCTGGATGGAACCGCGCTCCGCCGAGCCGGGCGACAAGATATCGCTGTTCCCTTACTGGACGGACATGCCGGGCGCCTACAACGACCTGCCGGCAGGCTGCCTCGGCGATCTCGGCGTCTACCCGGAAGGCGCTGCGACATTCACCCGGCAGGAGAACGGTGTTCCGGTCGCGACCATCAGCCCGGATGTGGCGCCCGGAACGCGGGTCCTGCTGCAGGCGAAGTATCGCGGACAATACGGGCTGAGCGGGCCTGTGGAAGTCTATCGCACGGCGGATAATCCGCTCGTCGGCACCTGGCGGCAGGAAGAAGACGACTGCCCGCCGGACAGCGCGGTTCGCGAACTTGTGTTTACGGGTGGCGGCGAATTCTCGGTCACCTGGACGCCGTTTGAGACGTACAAGGATTATTGGGGCACCTATATCTACGATGCGGCGACCAGCGCCGTGCGACTGGATATCGAGAACGGCAATCAGGTGCCCGAAGATGTCGTGCCCGAAGGTGTGGTAGCCGTCGGCGACGGTACGCTTTCTTTCGACACCCTTTCTTTCGGAACGCCGGGCCAGGCCCAGAATGATTGCCGGGCACCGTTCCGAAAGTAACCCGGAAAGTCAGGTGCGGCGCGAAGAGGGCGCGCCCTGACGGTGCGTTCGCATCATTGGGGCGAGCATCCAGGCAGCGGGTGCCGCGAGAACAAGGCCGAACACGACGATAGTCGCAATCAGGACCCCGGGTTCGTTCTTGAGGGGCGACCAGAGAAGGGTCAGCACGCCGGCGCCGAAAATCACGGCCTGAATCAGGCCGTAGACGAGTAGCGTGGTAGCCAGCGGCTGGACATGACGGGCGCCTTTCCCTCTGCCGGGATTAACGGGGGCCGCGCGGGGAAGGTTCCCTCACCGGACAGGCCGCGCGCGGAAAATCGGATCTTCTGGAGCGACCGGCACGAGGGCAACCCCGCCAAAAAACTTGCGGCGACAGATTGATCCGGCCAGAATGTTCATGTTATGTTCCAATTTATCGCTGATGGAGGAAAACATGATTGGCTATGTCACACTTGGAACGCGGGACCTTGCCGCGGGGCGAAATTCTATGACGCCCTCGCGAAGGAAATGGGCGTCGGCCGGATGATGGAAAATGAACAGTTCATCGCTTGGGGCGTACCTGGTGGCGCAGCGGGGATCGGACTGACCTATCCGTGGGACCAGAAGGCGGCCTCTGTCGGCAACGGCACGATGGTGGCGCTCGAGGCGAAGAGCAAGGAACAGGTCGACCGTCTCTACAAGATTGCGATGGCGGAAGGCGGCTCGGACGAAGGCCCTCCCGGCCAGCGCTCCGAAGGCTTCTATGCGGCTTACTTCCGCGATCTCGACGGCAACAAGCTGAATGCCTTTTTCATGGGCTGAGGCTCAGATTTTGAGCGGGCGTTTGGCCGTCACCAGCAGGGCATAAGCGCTCAGCAGGCAGAACACGATCGACGAGGCCAGAAAGGGCAGGCTCTGGTTCAACATGTAGAGGCCGGAGCCGAGCAGGGGGCCGACAACGAAACCGGCGGGTGGGGCTGATGCGAGTAGGGCGGCTGCGGAGGCCTGCTCCGTGCGCTCCACCGACAGGCTGCCCAGCGCATTGGCGGAAGGCACTGCCAATGCGGCACCGATACCCACAAGGACGAAACTGACCATGATCGCCCAGAAGGGGTGGAAGAGGTCGACAGCGATATAGCCGGCGGCGAGAAGGCCGAGGCCGACGGGCAGGATGCGGCGTGGGTCAGGCTTGCGGCGCGCCACATAGGCGAACTGAACCAGCAGGATGGCCAGCGAAGCGGCCGCCATGGCGAGCCCCGTGTGCAGGACGACCGCCTGTTTTGCGGTCTGCCCGGCCGTATCGGCAAAGGCATAGCGGTCGGCGATGAACCATCCGAGTGTCTGCTGGATCATGCCGACGGCAGCAAAATAGACGAACAGGAAAGCCAGGTGCGGGAAGACCCGCGGATCGCGCATGGACAGGGGCGGCGGGCGCTTGTGTTCGTGGGGCAGGGGCCGGGTCGGTGGCAGCGCGAAGGCGAGGATGGCCGCGACGGCAATGTTGAACACGATCGTGCCCCAGAGCGGGGCGAGTGCGTCGATCCGGGCAAGGACGGCTGCGCCGGCAGGCCCGAGGATCGAGCCAAGGCTCATGGCGGCGCCGAGCATGCCGAGACCAGCCGCCCGAGTCGCCGGGGTCGTCGCATCGGTCATCGCCGCCATCGCAGCCGGCTGCAGGCCCGGCGCCAGAAGACCGAACCAGACCCGGACGAAGGCGAGCAACAGGAAGGAAAAAAGTCCCGTCACAATTCCTGCCAACGCAGCATTGAGCGCAAACAGGAAAGCCATATTGGTCAGCGCCATGGCGGTCAGGGCAAAGACCATGACGCGCTTGCGGCCGACCCTGTCGGCGATCCGGCCCCAGACAGGGGTGAAGATGGTGTAGAGTACAGAGGAGAAGGTCAGGATGCCGGCGATCTCGATCTCGGTCAGGCCTGCTTCCCGGGCAAGCGGGGCGACGACCACGAAATTGATCGTCATGCCCGCGCCCATGGAGACGGTGCCGAGCGCGATCATCAGCATCTGAAAGCGTGAGAGCGGCAACAGGGGTGCGTCAGGGTCGATCGCATCTGCCATATTGGAATGTCCCCCCAGACCGTTTCCTCCGCTTCAGGCTAGTCCGGTTAACCCGGATGACAAACCCCTCCCCGGCGGAAAGTCGCGGCAGCATGCACCTTGCCTTATGTTCATGCGGTCCCCACTCTTGGGGCATTGATTCCAAAGGGATGCCTCAACCATGGCCGCAATCCTCGATGTCGTGATGATCATTCTGAACATCGCCAGCCTCATGATCCTCATTCAGGCGGTGCTGTCCTGGCTGGTCGCGTTCAATGTGCTGAGCCTGCGCAATCCCAATGTGCGCAGCATCTGGAGCGGGCTGGAACGCATGACCGAGCCGCTTTACCGCCCGATCCGCAACATCCTGCCGCCGATGGGTGGGTTTGATCTGACGCCCATGGTGGTGATCCTCATCATCATCTTCCTGCAGCAGGTCATTCGCCGCTATCTGTATGCGATAGTGCCGTTCTGAGGTGATCCATCGCCTCGCGGTCCGTGTTCAGCCCAAGGGCTCTGCCGACCGGGTAGAGGACTGGGGCGCGGACGACGCTGGCCGCCGGTTCCTGAAGGTGCGTGTCAGGGCCGTGCCGGAAGATGGCAAGGCAAATGCCGCCGTCGAATCCGTCATCGCGAAATGGCTGGGCGTGCCGAAGTCTGCGGTCCGGGTCGTGACAGGCGGCAAGACTCGGCTAAAAGGCCTCGAAATCGAAGGGCCGCCGGATCTGGCAGCCCGGCTCAGCGGGGATGAGACATGACCGCCGTCCGGATCAGTGGAACTGAAGTTGCCGCCGACGTGCGGGCCAAGGTGGCCGCCGCGGTCGCGGGGCTGCCGGCAAAACCCTGCCTCGCCGTGATCCTGGTGGGTGAGGACCCCGCCAGCCAGGTCTATGTCCGCAACAAGATCCGCGACACCGAACAGGCTGGCATGGTCTCGGTGCACCGGCGCCTGCCGGCGACGGCGACGCAGGAAGAAGTCGAGGCGGTGATTGCCGAGCTGAACGGCGACGACAGCGTGGATGGCATCCTGCTGCAGCTGCCCCTGCCGAAGGGGCTGGATCCCGACGCCGCCATCGAACGGATCGACCCGTCCAAGGATGTCGACGGCCTGACGGAAGTTTCCGCCGGGCGCCTGTCGCTGGGCAAGCCGGGCCTGCGCTCGTGCACGCCGGAGGGCTGTGTGATCCTGGCCAAGCGGGCTCTGGGCCAGGACCTTTCGGGCAAGCATGTCGTGGTGATCGGCCGCTCCATCCTCGTCGGCAAGCCGGCGGCGCTCCTGTTTCTCGCCGAGAACTGCACCGTAACCATTGCCCATTCGCGCACAAAGGACCTTCCGGCCGTCTGCCGCGAGGCTGACATCCTGGTGCCGGCCGTCGGCCGGCCGCAAATGGTGAAGGGCGACTGGGTCAAGCCCGGTGCCACGGTCATCGATGTCGGCATCAACCGTATCGACGCCCCTGAGAAGGGCGAGGGCAAGACGCGCCTCGTCGGCGACGCAGATTATGACAGCTGCGCCGAAGTCGCGGGCCATATCACGCCGGTTCCGGGTGGTGTCGGGCCGATGACCATCGCCTGCCTGTTGCGCAATACGCTCTTTGCCGCTTGTGCCCGCCGCGGCTGGCCGGTGCCGGAGATCGGATGAGCCAGCCTCACGCCCCGACCGAGACGCCGCTCTTCAAGGCGCTCTGGGAAGCCCAGGAAGGGCGCTGCGCCTTGTGCGGCCTGTCCATGCCGTCGAACCGGTTTGATGTCGCGCACTCGACTCTCTGGCGGCACCAGCGTCCGACCTATGACCATATCGTTGCCGTGGCGCGTGGCGGGTCGGATTCGCCCATGAACCTGCAGCTGGCCCATGCGCGTTGCAACAAGCGCAAGGGCATGGGCTAGGCGAGCCCGGCCTCCCGGGCGGCGGTGACATAGGTCCGTGAGACGGGCACTTCGGTTCCGTTTTTGAGGACCAGAACCAGTTTGCTGTTGTCGCGCCGTTTGTCGCCTACACCCGTCTTCGCCACCCACCAGGACCGGTGCACCTGGACGCCTTCCGCGCCGGTCAATTCGCGGACAGCATCTGCGAGGCGCATCAGGATCAGCTCCTCGCCGCGGTTGGTGTGCACGCGCAAGTAGTGGTCTTCCGAGGAGACGGCCCAGAGGTCTGCGCCGCGGTATTTCACCGGGAGGCGGTCGAGGAAGCGGGCAACAGCGTCGATATCGGGTTCTGCCGCCGGAACGGCGTGCGGCCGCCGGGCCCGGCTGATCAGCACGCCCAGAAAGGTCATGACCAGGCAGACGACATAGACATAGACGAACTGGAGCGGCAGGACTTCCGGACCCGCCCAATGCCCCAGCGCCCCCATGAACAGATAGAGCGAGAGCTGAACCGGAACAGCGATGATCGCCGACGCGACGATCACCTGCATAGGCAGGTGATCCCCGGCAATCCGGCGCTCGAAAACAAGCGGTATGGCCAGCATGGAGCTCATTCCGCCGGTCAGGATGGTCACGAACCACATCAGGTAACGCAGCCAGAGCGGCCCGTCCGACGTGTAGACCCCCAGAAATGTGAACAGCGCTGCAAAGCCAAGGAGCACGGCTGTATCGCGCAGGCGGTCCTTCAGGAATTGCGGCATGTATGGTCCCTGCATTTCGCGCTTCGCGAAGCGTTCTGGCCGCATTTTGCGAAGGATTCCAGCCTCTCCACGTAGTTCGCGTGGCGAGGCCTGCGGAGGCAGGTCATTCCGGTCTCCAGCAAAGGAGCCACCCCATGAACATGACCGACAGCACCGCCTCCCGCATCCGCCCGGCCAGCCAGCGCCGCCCGTTCCGCTACCGCACGCAGGCCATCCTCATTGCAGCCTTCGCGGGCTATGCCGTGCTTAGCTGGATGATCCTGAAATCGTCGGGCAATCCGCCAATCCGGTTCCGGATCGACATTTCCCATCTCGTCGATGCCTCGTTCATGGTGAAGCTGCACCTCGCGGGGGCACTCACGGCCTTCGTCATCGGCGCGATCCTGCTTCGCGGCGTGAAAGGAACCGGCCTGCATCGCAAGCTCGGCTATAGCTGGGTCGCGGCGATGACGCTGGCGGCTGTCAGTTCCTTCTTCCTTGTGGGCCTCAACGGCAATCACTACAGCCTGATCCACGGCCTGTCGGCCTGGACGATTGTCGTCCTTCCCATGGCGGTGGTCGCGGCGCGCCGGAAGAATATCCGCAAGCATGCGAAGGGCATGACAAACCTGTTCCTGGGCGGCCTGCTCGTGGCCGGGCTCTTCGCTTTCCTGCCGGGCCGCATGCTCTGGTCGATTTTCTTCGCCGTTTGACGGCTTTGCCCTTATCGCCCCCGTGAAACGCCGTTAGAGACGGAGGAAGCACAAAAAAGAGGGCAGGAGATGAAACGGGCAGCCGTATTGGCAACACTGATCGGTCTTGCCGCCTGCCAGGCGCCGGGACCGATTTCCATTCCGGGCATCACCCGCGCACCGCAGAGCGGGGAAGAAGCGCTCGAAGCCTATTATCGTACGCTGCCTGACGATTTCTTTCCGGTCGCGCCGGCCGGACTGCCGCCGCCGTCCGGCGATACGGCGCTGACGCGGATCCTCGTCGGATCGTGCCTCGACGAGGAGCGGGGCGACAGCGCCACGCTTCGCACGGTCGCGGCAACGCCGGCCGACCTGTTCCTGATGATCGGGGACAATGTCTATGGCGACAAGGACGGGGCCGCCTACCGGGTGGGCGATGCCGACCTGACGGAGCTGCGCGAGAGTTTCTCGGACCTCGCCGCCCGTCCGGATTTCCAGGCCATCCGTCAGGTCCATCCGATGATGGTCGCCTGGGACGATCACGATTACGGCCTCAATGATGGCGGCAAGCACTTTGCCTTCCGGCGTCTGGCGGAGCGTATCCACGAGCGGTTCTGGGGTCTGGCCGACAAGGATGTCGGCGCGTGGCCGGGCACCTACTATGCGCGCACATTCGGGCCGGAAGGCAAGCGCACGCAAATCATCATGCTCGATACCCGTTTCTTCCGGTCGGACCTCACCTACACGGACGACGCGTCCGTGAAGGGGCAGGAGCGCTATGCCCCGTCATCCGACCCGAACCAGGACATGCTGGGCAATGATCAGTGGACCTGGCTCGAGAACGAGTTGCAGAAGCCCGCGGACCTGCGCCTGATCGTTTCCTCGATCCAGGTTATCCCGAATGTCCATGGATGGGAGGCCTGGTCGCGCCTGCCGGCGGAGCAGCAACGGCTTTACAGCCTGATCAACGAAACAGGCGCCAATGGTGTGGTCTTCGTCTCCGGCGACCGGCACACGGGCTTCCTGTATCGGAATGATGGCATCCTGCCTTACCCGGCCTACGAGATCACCGCGTCCTCGTTAAATGCCTCGGAAGCAACCGAGACAGACGAGAAAGATGAATCCCAGGTTGGCGCCGGCTATCCGCCCGAGAATTTCGGATCACTGGATATTAACTGGGATGAGGGTAGTGTGACCCTTTCGATCCACGCCAGTGACGGCGCAACCGTCGAGGAAGTAACCGACACATTCAGGTAGGCAGAAGGCCCCTTCAGTTCCTCGATGTCCGACACGCGTAACGTATTCGTCCTCATCGCAGCCGTCATGATCCTGCAGATCGCAGGCGGGCTGACTGGTGTGCTCACGCCGCTCGGCCTCGAAGCCATGGGTACGCCTCCGCAGGCCATCGGCTTCATTGCTGCCCTGCATGCCTCGGGTTTCATGTTGGGGGCCTGGTCGGCCCCGCGCGCGCTGTCTGCCTTCGGCAATATCCGCCTGTTCGCCGCAGCTTCGGCGATGAACGCTGTCAGCGTCCTGTCCCTGTCGCTGGTCCATGACGCCCTGTTCTGGGCGCCGGTCCGGGTCATCATGGGGATTTCCTTCGCCTACATGTTCACCAGCGTCGAGAGCTGGCTCGGAAGCGCGGTGCCGGACAAGTCTCGCGGAAATGTGATGGGCGTCTATCACACGGGCGCGAAGCTCTCGCTGATGATCGGCCCCTTCTTTGTCGCCGGCCTCTCGCCGCTGGACACGCGCGCCTATACCTGGGCAGCCCTGTTCCTGTCGCTGGCGCTCGTGCCGGTCTGCCTGACACGCCAGAAAGAACCGGCGCCGCCCGAGCGCAAGTCCATGCCGCTGCATGCGCTCTACCAGCTCGCCCCGGCGGCGGTCATGGGCGTGTTCCTGGCCGGCGTGATCAATACCGGCACCCAGTCGCTGCTGCCGATCTATTTCGAAGGCTTCGATCTCGGGGGAGGGGGCACAGCGGCCGCCGCCATTGCCAGCGCCTCGGCCTGGCTCGGCGGCCTGATCCTGCAATGGCCGGCCGGCCGCCTGTCCGACAGGATCGAGCGGCGTCTCGTGATCGCCGGGATCAGTACGATGTCGGCGCTGGCCGCCCTGATGATCGCGATCTTCGGGACGGCGCTGGGCGAAGTTGGCGTGGTCGTCGTGCTCGGCTTCTGGGGCGCGGGGTCGCTGTCCTTCTACGGCCTGTGCGTCGCCCATGCGATCGACCGGACGCCCAAGTCGCTGATTCCCCAGGTCATGTCCGGACTGCTTTTTGTCTGGGCGGCGGGATCTATCTTCGGGCCCCTCCTGTCGGGCTTTGCGACCCGGGCTGCGGGCCGTCTCGGCCTGTTCGGCCTGGCCGGGGTCCTGCTCATCACGCTCGCGGCGATCATGGTCTGGCGGGTGCGCCAGAAGCCTGTTTCGGAAGAAGAAAAAATCGAGGAGTGGAGCCCGATCCTGCCCACGCCGCTCGCGGGGGTGGAACTCGATCCGCGCTCTCCGGAATCCGAGGAGGAATCCCCATCACAGCAGGGTGAGGATTCTGAGTCCAAAGTTTAATACCCAGCCAGTTGCTGGATCACTCAAGCCTGTTATATAGCCCCCCACCACGCCGGGGCAGGAACCTTGCCGGGGCGGGCCAGGCAAACAAGGCAAGAGCAGAATGAACATCCACGAATACCAGGCCAAGGCCGTGCTGAAATCCTTCGGCGCGCCGGTCGCGGACGGTGTGCCCGTCCTCTCCCTGGACGACGTCCAGAAAGCCGTCGATACGCTCCCGGGTCCTCTCTGGGTTGTGAAATCGCAGATCCATGCCGGCGGCCGCGGCAAGGGCAAGTTCGTGGAGAAGGAAGCCGGCGAAAAGGGCGGCGTCCGCCTCGCCTTCAGCAAGGACGACGTGTTCACCTTCGCCAAGCAGATGCTCGGCCATCACCTCGTCACCGCCCAGACCGGCGCCGGCGGCAAACAGGTCAACCGCCTCTACATCGAAGACGGCGCTGACATCGAAAAAGAACTCTACCTCTCCATGCTGGTTGACCGCAGCACGTCGCGCGTCGCCTTCATGGTCTCCACCGAAGGCGGCATGGACATCGAACAGGTGGCCCATGACACGCCGGAGAAGATCCTGACGCTCAGCATCGACCCGTTCGCCGGCGTCACCGCTGCCGACAATGACAAGCTCTGCGACGCGCTGAAGCTGGAAGGTACGGCCCGCGAAGACGGCAAGAAGCTTTTCCCGATCCTCTACAAGGCGTTCACCGAGAAGGACATGAGCCTGCTCGAAGTGAACCCGCTGATCGTCATGAAGGATGGCCACCTGCGCGTGCTCGACGCCAAGGTCTCGTTCGACGGCAACGCCCTGTTCCGCCACCCGGACATCCAAGCCCTGCGCGACAAGACCGAGGAAGACGAGAAGGAAATCGAGGCTTCCGAGTGGGACCTCGCCTACATCGCCCTCGACGGTACGATCGGCTGCATGGTCAACGGCGCCGGCCTCGCCATGGCGACCATGGACATCATCAAGCTCTACGGCGAAGAGCCGGCGAACTTCTGTGACGTCGGCGGCGGCGCCGGCAAGGAGAAAGTGGCAGCTGCCTTCAAGATCATCATGAAGGACCCGAACGTGAAGGGCATCCT
The DNA here is from genome assembly GCA_041398365.1 of Hyphomonas sp. Classification (GTDB taxonomy): domain Bacteria; phylum Pseudomonadota; class Alphaproteobacteria; order Caulobacterales; family Hyphomonadaceae; genus Hyphomonas. Next base: position 28,693 of record JAWKUV010000013.1, read on the forward strand.
CGTGAACATCTTCGGCGGCATCATGAAGTGCGACGTGATCGCCGAAGGCGTGATCGCAGCCGTGAAGGAAACCAACCTGGCGGTTCCGCTGGTCGTTCGCCTCGAAGGCACGAACGTTGAGCTTGGCAAGAAGATCATTGCCGAGTCCGGCCTGAACGTCATCTCCGCTGACGATCTCGACGATGCGGCCCAGAAAATCGTCGCGGCAGTGCGCGGGTAAGGAAGTAAAGAATGTCCATTCTCATCGACAAGAACACCAAGATCCTCACCCAGGGTATGACCGGCAATACCGGCTCGTTCCACACCAACCAGGCGCTCGGCTATTACGGCACGCAGATGGTGGGCGGCATTCACCCCAAGAAGGGCGGTGAAATGTGGAAGGCCGACAACGGCCAGGAACTGCCGATCTTCGCCTCGGTCGCCGAAGGCAAGGAAAAGACCGGCGCCACCGCTTCGGTCGTCTACGTGCCGCCGGCTGGTGCTGCGGCGGCCATCGAGGAAGCCATCGACGCTGAAATCCCGCTGATCGTCTGCATCACGGAAGGCGTTCCGGTGCTCGACATGGTGCGCGTGAAAGCGAAGCTGGAGAAATCCAAGTCGCGCCTGATCGGACCGAACTGCCCCGGCCTGATGACGGCCAACGAGTGCAAGATCGGCATCATGCCGGGCTCTATCTTCAAGAAGGGCTCGGTCGGCGTCGTCTCGCGCTCTGGCACGCTGACTTATGAAGCCGTGTTCCAGACCTCGCAGGTGGGCCTCGGCCAGACATCGGCGGTCGGAATCGGCGGCGATCCGGTCAAAGGCACGGAATTCATCGACATTCTCGAGATGTACCTTGCCGATGACGAAACCAAGTCCATCATCATGATCGGCGAGATCGGTGGAAGCGCGGAAGAAGACGCTGCGCAGTTCCTGATCGACGAAGCCAAGCGCGGCCGCAAGAAGCCGATGGTTGGGTTCATCGCCGGTCGTACCGCGCCGAAAGGCCGGACGATGGGCCATGCCGGTGCCATCGTGTCGGGCGGCAAGGGCGATGCGGAAAGCAAGATTGCTGCGATGGAAGCAGCGGGCATCCGTGTCTCGCCGTCGCCGGCACGCCTTGGTACGACCATGGTCGAGGTACTGAAGGGCTAGAAGGCCCTGATAATTTGAGCCAGGACGGCCCGTGGCGGGTCAGATCTGGCGTGGCCAGGAACTGTCCCCGCCCAGGCCGTCCTCACTTGCACACCCGGTAGGTGCCGGGAAACCATTGCGTTCCTACATGACGTGAGGAACGAGAAGGTCCAACGAGGACAGACGGACATGGCAGACGATGGCAGCCCAATGAATGGTTCGCGCAGCGGGGGCAATGCGGCCCTCCTGGATACGGCATTCCTGTATGGTGGCTCGGCCCAGTGGATCGAGCAGATGCAGGCGGCCTATGCGAAGGACCCCAGCTCCGTACCGGAGAGCTGGCGGGCCTTCTTTGCCGAACTGGGCGACGAGACCTCCAGCGCCGAGCGCAATGCCGAGGGCGCGACCTGGAAGCGCGCCGACTGGCCGCGCCCGGCCCGCGACGAGCAGGTTGCTGCCTTTGACGGCAACTGGGCCCTGCTAGAGCCGAAGCTCGAGAAGAAGATCAAGGGCGCCCAGCCCGCCGCTTCCGATGCCGACATCCACCGTGCGGTGAAGGACTCGATCCGCGCGATCATGATGATCCGCGCCTATCGCATGCGTGGCCACCTGGCCGCCCAGCTCGACCCGCTGCGTCTCGAAGAGCCGGAATACCAACCCGAACTCGACCCGACGACCTATGGCTTCGGCGCCGAGGATATGGACCGCAAGATCTTCATCGACGGCTATCTCGGTCTCGAGACTGCGACGATCCGGGAAATGCTGGAGATCCTGAAGCGGACTTATTGCTCGACGCTGGGCATCGAGTTCATGCACATCTCCGACCCGGAGGAGAAATCCTGGCTGCAGGAACGGATCGAGGGTCCGGACAAGGGCGTTGCCTTCACGAAGGAAGGCAAGAAAGCCATCCTCGCCAAGCTGATCGAGGCGGAAACCTTCGAGCGCTTCCTGCACAAGCGCTATCCGGGCACCAAGCGTTTCGGCCTCGACGGCGGCGAAGCGGCCGTGCCGGCGCTGGAGCAGATCATCAAGCGCGGTGGCGCACTCGGCGTGAAGGAAATCGTGGTCGGCATGCCGCACCGCGGACGCCTCAACATGCTGGCCGCCGTGATGGGCAAGCCCTACGAGCAGATCTTCCACGAATTCCAGGGCGGCAACACGCAAGGCGCCGACCAGTTCGGCTCCGGCGACGTGAAATACCACCTCGGCGCCTCGTCCGACCGGGAGTTCGACGGCAACAAGGTTCACCTCTCGATGAACCCGAACCCCTCGCACCTCGAGGCGGTCAATCCGGTCGTGCTCGGCAAGTCCCGCTCCAAGCAGGAAATGATGCACCGCGAGGCAGGCAAGCTGGACCGGTCGGTCGTGCTGCCGCTTCTGCTGCACGGCGATGCAGCCTTTGCAGGGCAGGGCGTTGTGGCCGAGTGCTTCGCGCTGTCGGGCCTGCAGGGTTACCGCACGGGCGGCACGATCCACTTCATCGTGAACAACCAGATCGGCTTCACCACGAGCCCGATCTATTCGCGCTCCTCGCCCTATCCGTCCGATGTCGCCCTGATGGTTCAGGCGCCGATCTTCCACGTCAACGGCGATGATCCGGAAGCGGTCGTCTACGCCGCGAAGGTTGCCACCGAATACCGGCAGAAGTTCCACAAGGACGTCGTCATCGACATGTTCTGCTACCGGCGCTTCGGGCACAACGAGGGCGACGAGCCCATGTTCACCCAGCCGGTGATGTACAAGAAGATCAAGGACCACGTCTCGACGCGGGAAATCTACGGCCAGCGCCTCGTTGCCGAAGGCCTGATGACGTCCGAACAGGTCGACCAGCAGGTCGCTGATTTCGAAGCCTATCTCGACCGCGAGTTCGATGCCGGCAAGGCCTTCAAGACCAAGAAGGCGGACTGGCTGGACGGCGAATGGAAGGGCCTCGGCCTGCCGCACGACGACGAACGCCGCGGCAAGACGGGCGTCGCCAAGAAGCGCCTGCAGACGCTGGGCGAGGCAATCACGAAGATCCCGGACGGTGTGGACATTCACAAGACGCTCGCCCGCGTCATCGAGAACCGTGCCCAGACGATTTCGAAGGGGCAGGGGCTCGACTGGGCAACGGCGGAGCATCTTGCTTTCGCGACGCTGGTCGATGAGGGATTCCCGATCCGCTTGTCGGGTCAGGACTGCGGCCGCGGCACGTTCTCGCAGCGCCACAGCCACGTGATCGACCAGACGACTGGCGCGAAATACACGCCGCTGAACAATATCCGCGAGGGCCAGGCCCATTATGAAGTGATCGACTCGCTTCTCTCGGAAGAAGCGGTGCTCGGCTATGAATACGGCTACTCGCTGGCCGACCCGAACACGCTGACCTTGTGGGAAGCCCAGTTCGGCGACTTCGCCAACGGCGCGCAGGTCTTCTTCGATCAGTTCATTTCTTCCGCTGAACGCAAATGGCTGCGGATGTCGGGTCTCGTCATCCTGCTGCCGCATGGCTATGAAGGTCAGGGTCCGGAACACTCTTCCGCCCGCCTTGAGCGCTTCCTGCAGATGTGCGCCGAAGACAACATGCAGGTCTGCAACCTGACGACGCCGGCGAACTATTTCCATGCCCTGCGCCGCCAGATCCACCGCGACTTCCGCAAGCCGCTGGTGATCATGACGCCGAAATCGCTGCTGCGTCACAAGCTGGCGACTTCGTCGCTTGACGACATGGGCGCGAAGACCTCGTTCCACCGCGTTCTCTGGGACGATGCCGAGACCGAAGGCCGTCAGGGCAAGGTCAAGCTGGTCAAGGACAACAAGATCCGCCGCGTCGTGCTCTGCTCGGGCAAGGTCTATTACGACCTCTTTGAAAAGCGCGAGGAGCTCGGCATCGACGACGTCTACCTGATGCGTCTCGAACAGTTCTACCCTGTGCCGCGCAAGTCGATGATGCAGGAAATGTCCCGCTTCAAGCAGGCCGAGTTCGTCTGGTGCCAGGAAGAGCCGCGCAACATGGGTGGCTGGACCTTCATCCGCGACGAAATCGAATGGTGCGCCCAGCAGATCGACGCCAAGATGCCGCGTCCGCGCTATGCCGGCCGGCCTCCGTCGGCAGCGACCGCAACCGGCCTCCTGTCGAAGCACAATGCCGAACAATCGAACCTTGTCGGCACGGCCCTGTCACCCGATCCGGTCGATGACCGCATCGTTTCGCCCTGATTTCCAGAACCATAATAACGTATACGGATCATCACATGACCGACATTACAGTCCCAACGCTCGGCGAAAGCATCACGGAGGCCACCGTCGGCCAGTGGCTGAAAGCCAAGGGCGATGCCGTCAAGAAAGACGACGTGCTCGTCGAGCTTGAAACCGACAAGGTCTCCGTCGAGGTTTCCGCCACCGAAGACGGCGTGCTGAGCGAAATCCTCGCCCAGCCCGGCGAAACGGTGGAGATCGGCGCGCTGCTCGGCCGCCTGAACGGCGCTGCCGGGGGTGCGAAAGCTGCACCGGTCGCAGCAGCGCCCGCCAAGGCCGAAGCCGCCAAGCCTGCTGCCGCTCCGGCGCCTACTGCTGCTGGCGCGTCGACTGACATCGTCGTCCCCGTCATGGGCGAAAGCGTTGCCGAAGGCACGCTGTCAACCTTCCTGAAAAAGCCGGGCGAGGCGGTGAAGAAGGACGAGACGATCGCCGAGATCGAAACCGACAAGGTCGCGCTTGAAGTTCCGGCGCCTGCCGATGGCGTGATCGCCGAATGGCTGGTCGCTGAAGGCACCTCGGTCACGCCGGGTTCAGTCATCGGCCGCATCAGCGCCGCCGGCGCTGCCAAGGCTTCGGCACCTGCTGCCGCTGCACCCGCCGCCACGAAGCCGGCCCCTGCCGCCGCAGCAGCCGGGGATCGCCCGGTCGCTCCGTCGGTCCGCCGTATCGCCGCCGAAGCCGGTGTCGATGCCCAATCCATTCCAGGTACTGGCCGCGAGGGCCGCGCAACGAAGGCTGATGCCATGGCTTATGTGAATGCTCCGAAAGCTCCGGCTGCTCCGGCCGAAGTCCGCGCCCCGCGCGAAACCGGCCCGCGCGAAGAACGTGTGCGGATGACGCGCCTCCGCCAGACGATCGCCCGCCGCCTGAAAGAGGCGCAGGACACGGCCGCCATGCTGACGACGTTCAACGATGTCGACATGAGCGCCATCATGGACCTGCGCAAGAAGCACCAGGACAGCTTCGTCGCCAAGCACGGTATCAAGCTCGGCTTCATGAGCTTCTTCGTGAAGGCCTGCGTCAACGCGCTGAAGGAAGTCCCGGCGGTGAACGCCGAGATCGACGGCCAGGACATCATCTACAAGAACTTCTACGACATCGGCGTCGCTGTCGGCACCGACAAGGGCCTCGTGGTTCCTGTCGTGCGCGGTTCCGAAGACATGTCGCTCGCCGGTATTGAGAAGGCGATTGCCGACCTCGGCAAGAAGGCCCGCGACGGCTCGCTCACCATCGGTGACATGCAGGGCGGCACCTTCACAATCTCGAACGGCGGCATCTACGGCTCGCTCATGTCGACCCCGATCCTGAACCCGCCGCAGTCCGGCGTGCTGGGCATGCACCGCATCGAAGATCGTCCGGTGGTCCGGAATGGTCAGGTCGTGATCCGTCCGATGATGTATCTCGCACTGTCCTATGACCACCGCATCGTCGACGGCAAGGAAGCCGTGACCTTCCTCGTTCGCGTGAAAGAGGCACTGGAAGATCCGGAGCGGATGCTCCTGGAAGTCTAGTTCCCGCTCTGAAAAGACGGATGGAAAGCCCTCCCGGCGCCGGGAGGGCTTTTTTGTTTCAGGCCCCCTTCACGATAGGTTGAGCGGACCTGATTGCGCGAAGCCTTGCATTGCGCGGCGCGCGCCACAGCTTAAGCTGCACGAAAACGCAGGAAGGAACGCCATGGCCGATCCAACATATACGCCGCCCAAAGTCTGGACCTGGGACAAGGAGAGCGGTGGCCGCTTTGCCAATATCAACCGCCCGATCGCCGGGCCGACGCATGACAAGGAGCTGCCGCGCGGCAAGCACCCGTTCCAACTCTACTCGCTCGGCACGCCGAACGGCGTCAAAGTGACGATCATGTTCGAGGAGCTGCTGGAAGCCGGCCACAAGGATGCCGAGTATGACGCCTGGCTGATCAATATCGGAACAGGCGACCAGTTCGGCTCAGGCTTCGTCGATGTGAACCCGAATTCCAAGATCCCGGCGCTGATGGACTATTCGACCAATCCGCCGACGCGCCTGTTCGAATCCGGCTCCATGCTGCTCTATCTCGCCGAGAAGTTCGGCGCCTTCCTTCCGAAGGATCACAACAAGCGCACCGAAGCGCTGAACTGGTTGTTCTGGCAGATGGGTTCCGCGCCCTTCCTGGGCGGCGGCTTCGGCCACTTCTATGCCTATGCACCTGAGAAGTACGAATACCCGATCAACCGCTACGCCATGGAAGTGAAGCGCCAGCTGGACGTGCTGGACCGCCGCCTCAAGGAAAACGAATATATGGCGGGCGACGAGTACTCGATTGCCGACATGGCGATCTGGCCCTGGTATGGCGCACTGGTGACCGGTGCGGTCTATGACGCCGGCGAGTTCCTGCAGGTGCAGGACTACACCAACGTCATCCGCTGGATGAAACAGGTCGGTGCGCGCCCGGGCGTGCGCCGCGGCCAGATGGTGAACCGCACCTTCGGCAAGCCTGAAAGCCAGCTGCGCGAACGCCACGATGCCAGCGACTTCGAGACGAAGACGCAGGACAAGCTGGAAGCGGCAAAGGCCGGCGAATGAGCCTTTTCGGACTGTTCGGGAAGAAACAGCCCGTATTCGATCAGACGGAAGGCGACCCGAACGTCGCCCCGGGCCTTGGCCTCATAAAGGCCGGAGACGGGGCGGCGCTCGGCCAGCTTTATGTGGGGCTCGCCCCGTCAGACCGGGTGCATTTCATCGACGCGGTCGGCCAGATCGCGGAAATCGGCGCGCCGCTGCCGCCTCTTGAGAGCCATCCCGCCATGCCCGCCCTTCAGGGCGGGCTGCATTATGTCTGGGCCCACCGGCTGCGCGGGTTTGCAACGGCAGACCTGACCAGCGACGAGCAGGCCATGAACATGGCCGATATGGCGTACCTGGCGCAGGACCTGTTCGCCCGGGCGACCGAAGCGACGCCGGGCGACAGCGCGCTTCATGCCTTCCGCATCCGCGCCGTTATGCTGACCGGCGGTCCGGATAGCGTGTTCGATGCCATCTCCGAAGACCTTGCCGCGACAGGGGAGGCGAACCTGCTCGCCGAAATGACCCGCCTCAATTACCTCACCGCCAAGTGGCACGGCAGCCACGGGAAGATGCACGCAGTCGCCGATGCCGCCGCCGAACACCCGCCGAACGCAGCCTTCCTGGCCCTGAAGGCGCGGGCCTGGATCGAGGAATGGCTCTACGAGTCCGCCATGAACGATGATGCGGACGAGCGCGAGGCCTTCCGGGTGCGCACCCGGTCCGGCGAATTCCGCGCCGGTCTGGCTGCCCTTGATGACCGGTTCAGGATGCTGATGGACGACCTGCCGGCGCCCGCCCGGTCAGAGACGCAGTTCGCCCACAACAATTTCGCGGTCCTGTTCCGGCTGTTCCTCGACGAGCCCCGCCTGAAGCGTCACCTCAAGGCTATTGGCACCACGCCGATGCAGATGCCGTGGGGGTATGTTTTTGGCGAAAATATCCAGCTGAGGCTGAACAAGTTGCGCAAGCAGTGCGGCCTCCCGCAAACCTGATCCCCTTCCTGCGGCACAGCACCTCGTTCCTTGCGTCCGGGCGGGCCCGCATATAGGTCAGGAAAACCAGATTCCGGAGGCCGCATGACGACCTATACTTCCGACCAGCGCCGCCACACGGCCGAGACTGCCTCGTCCATGGCCGAAGTGCGCTACGAGATCGACCGGATCGACCGCCTCCTGGTGGAAATCCTGGCGGAACGGCAGTCCTTCATGGACGCGGCCGCACGCATCAAGGGCGACCGGAACATCGTGCATGACCGGGCCCGGATCGAGGATGTCGTTGCCAAGGTGAAGGCTGCCTGCGGTCCGGCCGGACTCTCGCCCGCCATCGCAGAGCCCGTCTGGCGGACCCTGATCGATCGCTGCATTGCCTATGAATTCGGCAGTTACGACGCCCTGAGAGCGCCCTTGGCGGCCAACTCGTAGGCCGCTTTCGCCACTTCTTCCATTGTCTGGGCAAGGCAATCGCGGACGTCTCCGAGAAGCACCGCGGCAGCTGTCATACTCGGAGGTTCGGCCGCGCGGCCGGCTTTTTCCGCGCGTTCGCAGGCCCGGGCGAGCTCCAGTGCGCCGAGTGAAAGGCAGGCCCCTTTCAGCGTATGGGCGGCATCGGCCCATTGCCGGGGCTCGGCCTTCGGATCCATCAGGCGCATCCAGAGGCCGGTCTGTTCGCGGAAAATCTCGATGACTTCGAGGGCCAGCGCGGTATCGCCGCCGGTCATGGCCTTCAGGTGATCGCGGTCGAGCAGGGCGAGGGGCGTGGTCATCGGGCGAAAGCCTCCGGTATCCTGTAGAGTCTCTCACACAGGCATTTGTCATGAGGTTAACGGCAACAGGATCACGCCGGGATCACGGCAGGATCACCGTCACTTACAGTTTGTCCCGGCAAGGATTTCGCTGTATACAGCCCGCTTCAGGGGTTAATTTTCGCCTCGTTTGTTTGTTTTGCCGTCACTTGGGGATCGCCGTGGCATTCATCATTCTGATCCGGAATCTGGTCATTGCAGGCATCCTTGCCTGGCTTGGCATTGAGTATGCACCAGATGACAAAGCGGAAAAGTCCGATGGCGGCCCTCAAAGCGCCTTGTTTTTCGGACATTCTGTACAATAGCAATCTGGCAACCGACCCGCTGCAGTCTTGCAATCTGGTCTCGCGCCGGAAGCTTTGACGCGGTATAAGGGTGGTATGAGCGGAAATCCGGAAGCTCGGCCCTCTGGCCGGGATTTACTGGCCAGGCAAGAGGCCTCGGAGAACTTCGAGCTGGCACGTCACGGTGGCAGCTGGATGGTCGTGGGTGGCTTTGTCGCCGCTTCCATGTGGATCGGTGCTGCCGGCGGGGTCATCCTCGGCTTTTACGGCGTGCCCGCGCTCCTCGCCCTGAACCCCTTTATTCTGGCCGGTGGCGCGATGGGAATCATGGTCCCGGCGCTGATCCTGATCATGGCCGGATATATGGGCCGCACGAACCGCCGGGCCAGCGCGGCCAACGCGCTCGTCATGCAGGCTGCAACCCGACTCATGGCCCCCGCCCGCGAAGCAGGGACAGAAGGTATCACCTTCGCCGAGCAGATGAAGCAGGCCGCCTCCGAGATCGACCATGCCATGGCGCACGCCTTGACGGCGATGAAGGCCATGGCCGGCGAGATCGGCGACGAGCGCATGCGGCTCGAGTCCGTCGCTTATGCCAGCGCCGACAATGCCCGCGACCTGACCCAGCGGCTTTCGGCCGAGCGCCAGGCGCTGGAAGGCCTCGCCCGCGACCTGCGCGCCCAGCTGAACCAGATGACCGATGCGATCCCGCGCCAGGCCGAGGCCATGGTGGCCGCGGCCCGCGATGCGGCGGCTGGCATTTCGCAGGCGGACGAAGCACTCGACAACCAGATCCAGACCATGCGCACGGCCAGCGAAGCGCTGGCGGCCCGGCTGGTCGATCTCGACAACCTCGCCCGCGAGGCCGGCGCCCGTACCGAGACGCTGACCTTCGCCATCAGCCGGATCGAGGAAAAGCTCGACCAGTCCCGCCGCACCGTGGACACCGCGGTCCGGGCAGGGGAGATCGCTGCGGCGGCTGCGATGACGACAGGCGATGCCCTCAAGGATGCCGTGTCCTCGGCCATCGAAGGCGCGCGCCAGGCGAACAATGAAATCAACCAGTCGACCCGTTCGGCGGCTGAAGAAGCTGCCCGGGCACTCGCGCGCCTGCGTCAGGCGGGGCAGGACGCCGCTGCAGCCCTGCGCAGCACCGAATATGCCGCTCGCGCGGAAGTGGCCCGGATCGACCGCACGGCCGTTTTCGAAGGCCAGCGCCCGGTCGCTCCGCATCGCGACGAGCCGCCGGCTGTGACGCCGGCCCCAATGCGCACGGCAGCCCCGGCGCCGCCGGTCACGCCTGCACAGCCTGCAGCACCGCCGCGTCCCGCAACACCGCCGCCTGTGTCCAACGGGCACGCCAATGGCCATGCGAACGGGCATTCCGTCAGCCATGGCGTGAATGGCACCAATGGCCGGGCTCTACCGGAAGCCTCTGCGCGTCCCGAACCGTCCCGGCCCGCACCGGCCCCCCGGCCCAGGCCGCCAGTCTCCAGTCCCGACGACGACCTGTTCGATGCAGCAGCGGATATGCTGGCCTCTGCGAGCCTCGGCGCGAGCCCCGAACGCAAGGGGCCTGAGCCCGGCGATCTCGATGAGACGCTGGAGCTTGGCAAGACCATCGATCCGAAGGATCCGAACCCGGTCACGCTGCGCCGCCGCTTCGACGACGTGAAGGACGAGACGCCGGCAACGCCGCCGCACCCGATGCGCCGGGCAACAGATCATGCGTCCCTCAACGGCACGCCCGCTGCTTCATCTGCCGCGGAACCGCCGACCGTCGTGCCGCCGGGCCAGGCAAAACCGGCCCAGGGCGGGGAAATGGGGTGGCGCGATATCATTTCGGACATGACCCGCGACGATCCGCTGCCCAGCGACCGCGAGGAAGTGGCCGACCGGCTGATCCAGCGTCTGCAGTCTTCCGGCATCCAGCTGCCGGAGACGTTCAAGCCGAAAATGAAGCGCAGGATTGCCGAGGCCGCCCGCAAAGGTGAGCGTCAGCGCAAGGCGGCGATCCTCGAGCAGGCCGGCCGGCAGGTCGAGCGTGTGACCCAGCGCCTGCGCAATGACAGCGACCTGATGCAGCTCGCCCGCAGCTTTGTGGAAATGGAAGGCGACGACGCGCTGAACGCGCTGGAGCAGACCCAGGGCACGAGCCGCAATGCCAGCCCGCGCCTTGCCGCCTACCTGTTGCTGGACGCCGCGCTCTAGACCCCGACCACTTCCGTTTGGGCGGCTTCTGCCTTGATCCATTTCATGAAATCGCGAACGTCCTGGCTGAGATGGCGGCCCTTGGGCCAGACCAGCCAGTAGCCGAACTCGATACTGGTCGACCCGTCCGCAAAGGGCGCGACGAGGCGGCCGGAGGCGAGGTCGGCCTCTGCGATGGCTTTCTTGGCAAGCGCGACGCCGCGACCGGCGGCAGCAGCCTCGATCACGAGAATGGCCTGGTTGAAGCGGGGCCCGCGGGAGGCGTCGACGCCCTTCACGCCGCGGGCGCGCAGCCAGCTGGCCCAGTCAGGGCAGGAGGGGTCGACTTCCGAACTCTCGTCGTGGAGCAGCGTATGCGTGAGCAGGTCCTCCGGCCGGCGGATCGCGTCGGGCCCTTCGATCATGGCCGGGGAGCAGACCGGAAGCACTGTTTCATCAAGCAATTTTTCCGATTTCAGGCCTTCGTAATGGCCGCGGCCATAGCGGATCGCGAAGTCTGCATCGGCGGTGGTGAAGTCCGTCAGGCCCATGTCGGCGGAGATCCAGGCTTCGATTCCGTCGTGTTGGCGGTGGAAGCTGTCGAGGCGGGGGGCGAGCCATTTGGCGGCGAAGCTGGGGGCGCAGGAGACCATGACCCGGCCCTTGCGGGCTGGGGCCTGCATGATGCGGCCGGCTTCAGAAATTCTCTCGAATGCCTCACGCACCAGCGGCAGGCTGGCCTGCGCCGCATCTGTCAGCAAAACTGAACGGCCCGTACGCTTGAACAGCGGCGTGCCGGCATAGTCCTCAAGCTGGCGTATTTGTTGGGAAATCGCGCCGGGCGTGACGTTCAGTTCATCCGCGGCCTGCGTGAAGGACAGGCGCCGTGCAGCGGCTTCGAAGGCGCGCAAGGCGTTGAGCGGGGGCAGGCGGTCTGTCGGGTCGGCCATGGGCTTAGTTTCTCTAAAGGATCGCTGTAGGGGTCGCCGCTTGCGTCTCTCACGTCAAGAGCCATTTTGGCGGGCAACTGATCAGACCAGCTAAATAGGGGCTCTGTGCCTATGCGCCAGTTTCCGGCCTTCTTTAATTTGCGCGGCCAGCGCGTCGCGATTGTCGGCGGCAGCGAAGAGGCCGTGCGCAAGGCGCGTTTGCTCGTGAGCGCGGAGGCGGTACCCGTGATCCTGGTGCGTTCAACGGTGATCCTGACGCGCATGGAAGAGGCTCTGGCGAAGGCCTGTGTGATCCAGCCGATCTGGCGCCTCGAAGAGGCGCTGAAAACCGCCCGGCTCGCCATCGTCGCCGAGGACAATCCGAAAGCCATCGACCTCATCCGCGCCGCCGGCGTGCCGCTCAACGTGGTCGACCGGCCAGAGCTGTGCGACTTCACCATTCCGTCCATCATCGACCGGGGCGACGTGGTCGCCGCCATCGGCACGAACGGGACGAGCCCGGTGCTGGCGAAATCCATCCGTGCGAAGCTGGAAGCGCTGCTGCCCGCGCGTATCGGGGACCTTGCCGCGCTGGCAGGACGGCTGCGCGACACGGTGAAGGCGGCCCTGCCGGACTTCGCGGCCCGCCGCCGTTTCTGGGAGCGGGCACTGACCGGCCGCGCCGCCGAGCTCGCCTATGCCGGTGATCTCGCAGGCGCCGAAGCCGCCCTGAAGGCGGAGCTGAAAGCGCCCGCGGGCGAGGGCGTCGTGCACATTGTCGGCGCTGGCCCCGGCGATCCGGAACTTCTGACACTGAAGGCACTGCGCCTCATCCAGGAAGCCGACATCGTCTATTACGACCGGCTCGTTTCCGACGGCATCCTGTCGCTGATCCGCCGCGACGCAGCGCGCGTGCCGGTGGGCAAGGCGAAGGGCAATCATTCCGTGCCGCAGGAACAGATCCACGAATTGCTGATCGCGTCGGCCCGCGAGGGCAAGCGCGTCGTGCGCCTCAAGGGCGGCGACCCGTTCATCTTCGGCCGGGGCGGGGAAGAACTGGACGCGGTCGAGGCCGCGGGCGTGACCGCGTTTGTCGTGCCGGGCATTTCTTCCGCTCTCGGATGTGCGGCGAGCGCGGGCATTCCGCTGACCCATCGCGACCATGCCCAGTCGGTCACGTTCGTGACCGGCCATGCCAAGGAAGGCGGCGTGCCGGACCTCGACTGGCCGGCCCTCGCCAAGCGCGGCCAGACCGTGACGGTCTATATGGGTGTTGGCACCGCAGGTGTGATCGCCGAGAAACTGATCGAAGCCGGCCGCGCGCCGCAGACGCCGGTTGCAGTGATCGAGAACGGCACCCGCGACAACGAAATCCGTGCCTATGGCATGCTGGAAGAACTGCCGCGCCTGATCGAGGCGAATGGCATCCGCGGCCCGGCCCTGCTGATCATCGGCGAAGTGGCCGCGCTGCGTGCGCCGGCTGCCGCTCCTGTTTCCCTGTCCCAAGAGGTTGTCACCGCATGACGTCCGTCCGCCCGAAACTGAAACCCGAAACGCCGAAGGCGATCACCGCCTGGGAGACGGCCACCGGCAGATCCGTCTGGATGACGCAGGTCGGCACCTGGACCGGCGATGCCGGCAAGGCCGCCGCCTTCACCGGCGAGATCGCCGAGGCGCGCCTTGCCGAAGCCCTGAAACAGGAAGGGCAGGTGACGGACCCCTATTTTATGGAAGTGACGGAAACCGGTGGTATCACCGGCCGGGAAACAATCCGCGAAACGATCCGGGCCAAGGGCCCGACGGTCGCCTATGGAGCGCCTGCCTGATGCCGCACCGCCAGCTTTCCCGCCTGACGCTTTATGGCGACTCGATTTCCGGCAACTGCCAGAAGCCGAAATGGACGGCCGACCTTCTCGGCGTGCCCTATGACTGGGTCGAGGTCGACATCCTGAAAGGCGGTACGCAGACGGAAGAATTCCTGACCGTGAACCCGGCCGGGCAGGTGCCCGTGGCGCGCTGGCCGGACGGGCGCAGCCTGCCGCAGTCGAACGCGATCATGCTCTACATTGCCGAAGAGGCAGGCAGCGACTTGATCCCCGAAGACGGGTTCAAGCGCGCGAAGATGATGAGCTGGCTGTTCTGGGAACAGTATTCCCACGAAACGGCCATCGCCGTGCGCCGCTTCCAGAAACACTACCTGAAAAAATCCGATGACGAGATCGACCCGAACCTGATGGCCAAGGGCCGCCGGGCGCTGGGTGTGATGGAGCTGCAGCTGACCTTCACCGACTGGATCGTGGGGGACCAGATGACGCTCGCTGATATTGCGCTGGTCGCCTATACGCGCGTCGCGCATGAGGGCGGGTTCGACCTGTCCGATTTCCCGGCCGTCGAACGCTGGGTCAGCCGCACCGAAGCCGCCCTCGGCATCCCCCACGCGAGAGAGGTTGCCGCGTAATGTACCGTTATGATGAATTCGATGCCCGGATCGTGAAGGACCGGGTGGAACAGTTCCGTGGACAGGTGAACCGCCGCCTGTCGGGCGAGCTGCTGGAAGACGAGTTCAAGCCGCTGCGCCTGCAGAACGGCGTGTACCTGCAGCTGCACGCCTACATGCTGCGCGTGGCCATTCCCTATGGCCAGCTGAATGGTGCGAAACTGCGCCGCCTGGCCGACATCGCGCGCGACTATGACCGCGGCTATGGCCATTTCACGACCCGCCAGAACATTCAGTATAACTGGGTGGCCCTGAAGGACATTCCGGATGCCCTGAACGACCTTGCCGGGGTCGAACTGCATGCGATCCAGACCTCGGGCAACTGTATCCGCAACGTGACTTCCGACCATTTCGCCGGCGCGGCCGCAGACGAGCTGATGGACCCGCGCCCCTGGTGCGAGATCATCCGCCAGTGGTCGACCTTCCATCCGGAATTCGCCTTCCTACCGCGGAAGTTCAAGATTGCCGTGACGGCGGCCGAGCACGACCGCGCGGCAATTGCCGTGCATGACATTGGCCTGCGCATCGTGAAGCGCGGCGAAATTGTCGGATTCGAAGTCCATGTCGGCGGCGGGCAGGGGCGGACGCCCGTTCTCGCGTCTCTGGTCAAGGATTTCGTTCCGGAGACGGAGCTTCTCGATTATCTCGAGGCCGTCATGCGCGTCTACAACCGCCATGGCCGCCGGGACAACAAGTACAAGGCGCGGATCAAGATCCTCGTGACGGAGCTTGGCGAAGCGGAATTCACCCGTCAGGTGGATGCCGAGTTCGCCGCGCAGCGCGGCCATGAGAAGATCGACCTTCCGCAGGCGGAGATCGACCGGATCAACGCCTATTTCGCGCCGCCGAAGTTCTCGGTGCCGGCCAAGGCCGAGTTCGAGCTGTTCGAGGTGGCGAAGAAGAATGATCCGGACTTTGCCGAATGGACGGAGGTGAACCTGCATCCGCACAAGGCGCCGGGGCATTATTCGGTCACGGTCAGCCTGAAGCCGATCGGCGGGGCGCCGGGCGATGCGACGGAAGCGCAGATGCGCGTCGTGGCCGATCTCGCCGAGGCCTATGCCTATGACGATATCCGCGTCAGCCATGCGCAGAACCTCGTCCTGCCGCATGTGCCGGTCGTGCATCTTCACCGGATCTGGCAGGCGCTGAACGAGGCGGGCCTTGCGACGGCGAACGAGAGCTTGATCACGGACCTGATCGTCTGCCCGGGGCTCGATTACTGCAACCTCGCCAATGCCCGCTCGATCCCGGTGGGGCAGGCGGTACAGCAGGTGTTCGCGGACCCGAAATACCAGCGTGAGATCGGGCGGCTGCACATCAATATATCCGGCTGCATCAATGCCTGCGGGCACCACCATGTCGGCCATATCGGCATTCTCGGCGTCGACCGGAAGGGCGAGGAGTTCTACCAGATCAGTCTCGGCGGCCGGGCCGACGAGAAGGCGGCCATCGGCGATGTCGTGGGGCCGGCGCTGAAGGGCGAGGACGTGCCGGGCGCCGTGAAGCGGATCGTCGATACCTATCTGCACCTGCGCCGCACGTCCGACGAGCTGTTCATCGAGACGCTGGCGCGCACCGGCGCCGAGCCGTTCAAGGAGGCGCTCTATGCCACTGCTTAAGAATGGCGCAGAGATCGAGAACAGCTGGCTGTTTCTCGATCAGGATAGTGAAGCAGAACTAAAGCCGGATGCGGCGGTGGTCCTGCCGCTGGCCCGGTTCCTGGCCGAGGCAGAGACGCTGGCCGGGCGCAATGCGCCGGTGGGTGTACGCCTCGTTCCGGACGACGATGCAGAGCTTCTGGCTCCATTTCTTGAATGGATTCAATTGGTTGAGGTCTCGTTCCCCAAGTATACGGACGGTCGGGGCTATTCGCAGGCCCAGCTGCTGCGCCGCCGGCATGGCTACCGGGGCGAACTCCGCGCGGTCGGACACGTGCTGCGCGATCAGATTTTCTACATGAACCGTTCAGGCTTCGACGCTTATGAAACGGCCCGCGCTGACCTACCTAGTGTTCTGGAAGCCCTCAATGAATTCCGGGACACCTACCAGCCCGCCGCCGATGGTCGCGTGCCGGTGTTCCGCCAGAGACACGGAAACTGACACAATGCCCTATGGCGATATCAAGCTCCGCCAGGCCGAGGACACGAGTGCGCGCCTCGCCCGCCTGAACGGCGAGCTGCGCGAGGCCTCGGCCCAGACGATCCTGCGGGTCGCCATGGTGCGGGAATGGCCCGAGCAGCTGACCTATGTGTCGAGCTTCGGCGCCGAGAGCATCGCCATGCTGGCCCTGATCGCCGATGTCGATCCGAGCCTGCCGATCATCTTCCTCGATACCGGCATGCACTTCCCGCAGACGCTGGAATACCGCGACGAGGTGATCGACCGGCTGGGCCTGACGGGCGTGCGCTCGATCCCGCCGAACGAGACCGAGCGCAAGGTGCTCGACCCGAAGAACCAGCTCTGGAAAACCGATTCCGATGCCTGCTGCGCGCTGCGCAAGGTGCGTCCGCTCGAGCCAGCGCTGGATGGCTTCAATGCCTGGATCACCGGCCGCAAGCGCTTCCATGGCGGCGCCCGGATGAGCCTGCCGGTCTTCGAGTTTGCCGGTAACCGCTACAAGGTGAACCCGCTGGCCAACTGGACGGCCGAGGACGTCGACCTGTTCGTGAAGCAGCGGAACCTGCCGCGCCACCCGCTGGTCGACCAGGGTTATCCCTCGATCGGATGCTGGCCGTGCACCCTGCCGGCGCAGGACCCGCTGGACCCGCGCTCCGGCCGCTGGGCAGGCCAGGCCAAGACCGAGTGCGGACTCCATCTCGACAAGGCCGAAAGGCCGCGCGTATTCTAGGGCTCTCTCCGGGCTGCCTTCTTCACACCAGGGGCTGCCCGATCGCCCTCTCCCTTACCGGAGAGGGCGTTTTCTATCGGGCCTCAGCCTTTTGCCGAAAAGACATGTGCCAGCGCGACCGCCCCGGCGGTGGCGACGTTGAGACTGTCGAAGCCGGCTGCCATGGGAATGCGTACAGGCGTTGCCGCCGCGATTAGGGCGTCCGGAAGGCCGGGCCCCTCGGCGCCGAGCAGGATGGCCAGCTTGTCCGGCACGGGCAGGGATTGCAGCGGTGCGGCGTCCGCCCGGGGCGTCATGGCCCAGACCGTATAGCCTGCGCTTAAGGCGGCATTTACCATGTCCGAGCCCGTCCCGCCGTGGGCATAGGGCACGAACAGGCTCGCGCCCGACGAGACGCGGATGGCCTTCCGGTAGAGCGGATCGCAGCACTGGCCATCGAGCAGGACGGCGCCCGCGCCGAAGGCGGCGGCATTGCGGAAGCAGGCCCCGACATTGTCGTGGTTGGAGAGGTCCGAGAGGAGAAGCAGGGGCGAGGGTGGAGACTGCAGGAGGAACTCTCCCGGCGCTGGAATCTCCCCCTTCAGGCCGCAGGCGAGGACTCCGCGGTGCATGGGGAAGCCGGCGATCAGGTCCATCACCTCCTGCGGGGCGACATAGACCGGCACGTCGGCGGGCACGCGGGCAAGCAGGCCGGCGAGCGGCTCCAGACGGGACTCTGCCAGGAACAGGCTCTCCACCACGAAGCGCGCGCGGGTGAGCAGGGTTTCCAGCGTCACCTTGCCCTCGACGATGAACCGCCCGCCATGGCCGGAGGTCAGGTCCTTCTCGCGGATGGACGTATAGGCCGCAAGGCGCGGATCGGATGGGTCTGAAACACGAAGAACGGGCATGGGATGATCCCATGCCCGTTCCATCTCGCTCGATCAATCGACGGGGTGAACGATCAGTCGAGGAGGTCGATAATGGCTTCGGCGATGAGGCCGGTGGCGACCTGCGTCAGGTAGACGTCACGGTCGACGACGACATAGCGGTAGCCGGGCGGCGGCGAGCGCAGGTCGTAGTGCTGCCAGTGGTCGAAATAGTCGCCGCGATATTCGAGCGGCAGGTATTCGCCCTGTTTCCACATTTTCTTCGCGTGGCCCGGCGGCACCTTGCCCTGCTTGGCGAGGCCCGGCGGCAGGTCATAGCCGCGCGACTGGCCCGGGGGGTCGGCGAAGGCAACCATGCCGGCGCCCATGGCGGCCGCAAGCATCACGGTAACGTACTTGAAGAACATGATCGTACTCCTTTCATCTGCTGCCTACTAACGGCCAGCGGTCCCTTGCGGTTCCCGCCTGCAGCAGCCGGATATGAGGGCCCTTCACCGGCAACAGCGCCAGGGCAGGGCGGAATTGTGGGTGGTATCGGACGGCGGGGCTTACGCGCCCGCTGGCAGGCCTTGATCCTTGGCCATGCGCTTCATGGCCTTTTGCAGCTTCTCGAAGGCGCGGACCTCGATCTGGCGGATACGCTCGCGGGAGACGTTGTATTCCTCTGACAGCTCTTCGAGCGTCTTCGGTTCTTCCGACAGGCGGCGCTCCGTCAGGATGTGGCGCTCGCGTTCGTTGAGGTCTTCCATCGCGGCGGACAGAAGATCCATACGGGCGTCGTATTCCTGGCGGTTGGCGAAATCCTCGGCCTGGTCCGGCTCATCATCGGCCAGCCAGTCCTGCCATTCCATGTCACCATCGGTGCCCATCGGCACGTTCAGCGAGGCATCGGCGCCGGACATGCGTCCGTTCATCGAATAGACTTCGCTCTCTGTGACGTTCAGCTTCTCGGCGATCAGGCGGGCCTGTTCCGGCTTCAGGTCGCCCTCTTCAAGCGCCTGCATCTCGCCTTTCAGGCGGCGCAGGTTGAAGAATAGCTTCTTCTGGGCGGCCGTCGTGCCGAGTTTCACCAGGCTCCACGAACGCAGGATGTATTCCTGGATCGCGGCGCGGATCCACCACATGGCATAGGTGGCCAGGCGGAAGCCCTTGTCCGGGTCGAACTTCTTCACGGCCTGCATCAGGCCAACGTTGCCCTCGGAGATCACCTCGGCCATCGGCAGGCCGTAGCCGCGATAGCCCATCGCGATCTTCGCCACGAGGCGGAGGTGCGAGGTGACCATTTTCTCGGCCGCTTCGGTATCTTCCTGCTCGCGCCAGCGGCGGGCGAGCATGAATTCCTCGTTCTTCTCAAGCATCGGAAACTTGCGGATTTCCGTGAGGTAGCGGCTGAGCCCCTGTTCCGGGCTGAGCGCAATATTTGTGCTGGCAGAAATCTTGTTTGCCATTGTCTTTATCCTCCTTCCGGAACCGGTCCCGACAACCGGCGACGGTTCCAATGTGGAATTCCGATAGTGGTTTTAGCCCCGATCTTCGGCAGCGTCCTCTACCGGAATGCGCATGATTATCATCACGCTCGGGCATAGATAGGAATTGAGGCTTTGTTAGGGAAGAGGGGCTGGCGGCTGCTTCCCGGGAATAAACCAGGGCGTGTGCGGTGCCGCGATCCTGTAATTGCTGCGATGGTTCTGAGGATACAAGAAACGCTCCGGCAGGGCAAAAAAATCCCCGCTCCCGGAGAGTGGCGGGAGCGGGGGGAGAAGACAGGAACGGGGGGGAAGTCTCCTGGTCAGGTGGCCGGTATCGGGTCCGGCTTCTCGTTTAGGCGGGTGAGCGCGGCGCGCAGGGCTTCAAGACGGGTCCCGAAGCGCTTGTCCTCGCTGCCGGGCAGGGCATCGGCCGCGAACCGGTGCAGCAGGCGTTCGACATCCGGGTTCATGCCCGTGAGGTAGACGTGCTTGCCGGCATCGTGGGCGTCCTCGACGATGGTCTCGACCGCGCGGACGGCGGAGACGTCGACAAAGGGCACGCGGGCGAAGTCCAGCACGATGATCTCGACCTTGTCGCCGGCGCGGGAGCGGACATGGTGGCCGAGGTCTGCCGCTGCGCCGAAGCTGAGCGGGCCGCCGAAGTCGAACAGCATGACCCGGCCGCCGCAACGCGTGAGGAGGTTCACCTCCTCTTCGCTCGACTGGCGCGGCGCTTCACGCTGCACAGAGGCGATCTGGTCGTCGGCCAGCTTCTTGATGAAGGCGAGCGCGGCGAGCACGACGCCCACGGCGACGGCTGTGATCAGGTCCACGAAGACCGTCAGGCCAAGGACGAGCACCATCAGGGCAAGGTCCCAGCGCGGACCCTTGTGGGCACGCTTCAGGTAGGACATGTCGATCGTGTCGAAGCCGACCTTCACGAGGATGCCTGCGAGCACCGCATGCGGGATCTTCGAGGCGAGCGGCCCGAGGCTGAGCACGATGGCGAGCAGCACGAGGGCATGCGTAGCGCCGGAGATCTTGGTGCGGCCGCCGGAGCGGATGTTGATCACGGTCCGCATCGTGGCGCCGGCGCCGGGGATGGCACCGAAGAGGCCGGCCACCGTGTTGCCGATGCCCTGGCCGATCAGTTCCTTGTCGGAGTCATGGCGCGTGCGCGTCATGTTGTCGGCGACAAGGGACGTCAGCAGGCTGTCGATCGAGCCGAGCACCGCGAGGATGAATGCGGCTTCCAGCACGATAAGCGCGGTATCGGTGCTGAACGAAGGCAGCACGAATTGCGGCAGGCCGGTCGGGATGTCGCCCAGCACGGGCGCGCCCGGGAGGGCGAGGCTGACCAGCGTGCCGATCACCAGTGCCGCGAGGGGCCCTGGAACATAGGCGGCGAACTTCTTCGGCCAGGTGAAGACAATGAACAGGGTCAGCGCGGCAATGCCGACGGCGATCAGGTTCGGGTCCATCACGGCGCCCGGAACGGCGGTGAAGGCCGGGATTGTGCCGCCGCCGTCCGGTTCGTGCCCGAACAGGCGCGAAAGCTGGAGCGCGATAATGATGACGCCGATGCCGCTCATGAAACCGGAAATCACCGGGTAGGGCACGAGCTTTACGTACTGGCCGAACTTCAGCACGCCGAAGAGGACCTGCAGCACGCCGGCAAGGATGACGGCGGCGAAGACGAGCGTCGGGTTGCCGCCGAGGGCTGCATAGAGGCCGGCGAAGACGACGACCATCGGTCCGGTTGGGCCGGAGACCTGGGAGCCGGTGCCGCCGAAGATGGCGGCGCAGAAGCCGACGAAGATGGCGCCCCAGAGGCCGGCGATGGGGCCCGCGCCGGAGGCTTCACCGAAGGCGAGGGCAAGCGGAAGCGCGACGATGCCGGCGGTCAGGCCGCCGAAAAGGTCGCCGCGAAGGTTCGAGAGGTCAAAGAAGGCGCCGCGCCCCGAAGACGCGGCAGTCTGGGATTTGGTCATGGAGGCTTTCCGTGTGGTGTGCGTGCGGCTCAGGCCGCGCACTCATGCTTGGTGGCGAGGTCCCTGATCTGCGCCGCGTAGCGCGTATCGACGGTGATGAACCGGCCTTCGGCTTCGTCGTAGGCTTCGATCTCGCCGGTCTTGATGTCATAGACCCAGCCGTGCAGTTCGGTCGTGCCCTTGGCGAGCGCGGCGGCAACAGCGGGGTGCGTGCGCAGGTGCTGCAGCTGGAGCAGGACGTTCTGCTCGATCAGCAGTTTCATGCGCTCTTCCGGGTCTGCGTCGCCGGCAATGCCGTCGACGACATCGACTGCGGCCTTGGAATAGCCGAGCCACTTTTTCACGTGCGGCAGGCCGCTCAGGCCTTCCGGGTTCATCGCGCCTTTCATGGCGCCGCACTGGGTGTGGCCACACACGACGATATGCGGCACTTTCAGGACAGCGACGGCATATTCGATTGAAGCGGTCATGCCGCCGGTATGTTCCGTATGCGGCGGAACGATGTTGCCGGCATTGCGGCAGATGAAGAGCTCACCCGGTTCGGTCTGGGTGATCATCGCAGTTTCGACGCGGGAGTCCGAGCAGGTGATGAAGAGCGCTTCAGGCGACTGGCCTTTGCTCAGTTCTTCGAAAAGGTCCTGCTTCTCGGGGAAGACGGTATTCTGGAAGCGGACGACGCCTGCAGCAAAGCGCGGCATGCTGTTCTCCTTTCATGGCTGGGAGGAAACGCTGAAAAGATAAATTCGGGAGGAGGTAGTCGGGTGACGCGGTGGGCGCCTCAGACCGTTCCCGGCGGGTCTACCACGGACCGGGAGACCTCGCTGTAACGGCGGCAGGCGCTGCGGTTTGGCGTGATCTGTTCGCGCACGAAAAAGGGCTCCAAGGGTCTGCACACTGGAATTTGGGGCAGCACAATAGATAGTTCCAATATAAAACATCTCTTGTTTCAATAGGAATGTGCTATCAAATGGACTCCGAGACACAGGGAGAGTTCGATGCGCCCCACGCTGCGCCAGCTGCAATATCTCGTCGCCGTTGCCGAGACCGGAAAGTTCCACGAGGCAGCGCGCTCGCTGAACGTTTCACAGCCGAGCCTGTCAGCCCAGATCGCCGAGGCAGAGGAACAACTCGGGGCAATCCTGGTCGAGCGCGGCCGACACGGGGCCATCATGACGCCGATTGGCGAGGAGGTCGTGCGCCGCGCGCGGGCGATCCTCACACAGGTCGAGGACCTGAAAGCCGTGGCCCAGCGGACCGCCGGCGAGGTGGCTGGCCGTTACCGGCTGGGTACGGTGGCGACGATCGGGCCCTACCTCTTGCCGAGCGCCGTGAAAGAGCTGCACCGTCTGTTCCCGGAGCTTCGCATGAGTGTGCGGGAAGAGCGCGCGACGGATCTTGAGGAACGCCTGGCGGACGGCCGGCTCGACATGATCATCTCGACGCCGGAGGACCATGTGAACGGCGCCTGCATGCCGCTGTTCGAGGAGACGCTCTATGTCTGTGCGGCGCAGGAAGATGAAATCTCGAGCAAGACAGGCCCGATCGACCTTGAGGCGCTGAAGGGAAGGGAACTCCTCAGCCTCGGCCCGGGCCACCGGCTGAGCCTGATCATCCAGCGTCTGGCCGATGCCGCAGGCGCGCATGTCAGTACAGAATACGAAGGCACTTCGCTCGACGCCGTAAGGCAGATGGCAACCATGGGGGCAGGCGTTGCCATCCTGCCGAACCTCTATGCGGTCGTCGAAGCGCAACGCGATCCCACACAGGTTGTGCGCCCGATCCGGCATCCGCTGGCACGGCGGAATATCGGGCTCATCTGGCGGCAGGGGTCACCGTTGACGGAGACGATCGAGACGATGGGCGGAGTTCTCCGCGATGTTGCGGTCCAGTTGCTGGAGGAAGGCGTGCCCCGGCAGAAGCGGCGGCCAGGCGCCCGCTGATCAGTCCTCGCTGACCTGAAGGCGTTCCTCGGCGAGATAGTCGGTCGAGCGCATTTCGTGCAGGCGGCTCGCGGTCCGCTCGAACTCGAAAGCGCCGTCGCCTTCGGGGTAGAGGGCTTCCGGCTCGGCCGCAGCGCTGGCGACGAGTTTGATCTTCGCTTCGTAGAGCGCGTCGATCAGGGCGACGAAGCGCGCCGCTTCGTTCCGGTTCTCGGGGCCGAGCAACGGGATGCCTGACAGGATGATCGTGTGGAAGTTCGCGGCGATGGCGAGATAGTCGCGCGAATAGAGCGGGCGGGCACAGAGTTCCTGGAAGGTGAAGCGCGCAACGCCGGCCGCTTCGCAGGAGACTTCCAGCTTGCGGCCCTTGACGGTGAGCGTGACGTGCTGGGCCTGCGCGCCGGATGTCAGGCGGGTCCAGACAGCGTCGAGCGAGGTCTCGGTTGCAGGCCCGAGCGGCGCATACCAGACCGGCGCAGCGATCAGCCGGTCCAGCCGGTAGTCCCGGTCGGATGCGAGGTGGAAGATATCGCAGCGCTCTTTTAGCAGCCGGATGAAGGGCAGGAAGAGGGGGCGGTTGATCCCGTCCTTGTAAAGCTCGTCCGGTTCGCGGTTTGAGGTCGCGACCATGGTGACGCCGCGCGCGAAGAGCTGTTCGAACAGCCGGGCGAGGATCATCGCATCGGCGATCTGTGTCACCTGGAACTCGTCGAAGCAGAGAAGGTTCGCACTGGTGGCGACTTGTTTTGCGACCGGTGGGATCGGGTCGTCGCCGGCGCCTTTGACGCGCCAGGGCGAGCGCTTGCGCTCGGCCTCGGGCATCTTGCGCCAGGTATCGAGCAGATCCTGGATCTCGGCCATGAACTCGTGGAAGTGGACACGGCGCTTGGCAGACGGTGTCGCGGCCTCGAAGAAGAGGTCCATCAACATGGACTTGCCGCGCCCGACGCCGCCCCAGAGATAGAGACCCGTCACCGGTTCGGGCTTGGAGAACCAGCCTTCCTTCGGGCGGTTGGCGAGGCGGAGGGCGAGATCGTCAAGACGCCGGGCGGCTTCGGCCTGTACGGGGTCGTCGCTGAGGAGGCCGCCCTCCACGCGCTTCCGGTACTGACTGAGGACAGTTGCCATGAAACGGTCAGCCGAACTTGTTGGCGATCTGCTGCAGCAGTTCGTTGAAGGATTCCGGACGCAGCAGAAGGGTCAGGACCAGGCCGGCAATCGCGCCGCCAAGGTGGGCGCCGTGGGCGATCATGCCGCCGCCGCGGCGCGAATAGATGAAGCTGATGACGATGAAGAGGAGGGCATAGAGGCCCGCCCAGACCGGAATGGCGAACATCAGGTAGATCGTTGCGAAGGGGAACAGGAGCCCGACCGCCGACATGAGGCCGGAGATCGCGCCCGAGGCGCCGATGGCGCGATAGTCCGGTTGGCTGCCCTTGTCGACGATTTCCCAGGCCGATCCGCCGAGGAGGGAGCCGAAATAGAGGATGATGAAGCCGGTCGAGCCGAATTCAGCCTCCAGCGGCGGGCCGAAATAGTAGAGCGTCAGCATGTTCACGAACAGGTGCGCCCCGTTCACGTGCAGGAAGCCCGAGGTCAGCGCTCGGTGCCACTGGTTCTGTTCCCGGATCGGGCGGATCCAGAGCGAGTTCTGATTGATGAACTCAGCCGAGGAGAAGCCGATCATGCTGGCCACGACATTCGCCAGCAGCAGGCTGAAGGTGACAGGCGCAGCGGTGAAGAAATCCATGCCGAAACAGCTTCCAGTGATTGGCCGGCAAAAGGAAACCGCCCGGAATGTCTTCCGAGCGGCTTAGCAAGGTCTGCCCCTGAAGGGCAAGCAGAAGGGATCAGGCGGCGCGGACCGAAAGTTTCGCGTCGGCGGCGCCCGGCATCAGGTCCATGAGGAAATCCTCGAAGGCTTCGGGGCGCTGGATGAACCGGTTGAAGGGCAGGCCGGCCTTGAAAACGGCTTGCGGGTGGATGTTCGCGCCGCAGCGGAGCGCGGATTCGACCACCTGGTCGCGGGTGTCCATCGAGGAGACAACGGCGATGCGGTATTTGCCCATGTTGGCGATGCGGGCGATGGTCATGTCCGGGTCGAGCGAGTCAGGAAGGCCGAGGTCAAGGACGACCAGGTCGAACCGCTCCAGACGCAGGCGCGATTCGGCAGCCATCAGCGTCGGGGCCATGACAAGATCAACCTGCACGCGCGACCGGGCAGCCTTGTCGGCGGCAATCGCCAGCATGTCGCGAACCGGCGCATGATCTTCAACCCAGAGAACCTTCATAAATATACCCCGATGACTGTCGTTTGCGGCGGGTCCTTAACCTGCCCCCGTTGTGCATTCACTTTGGCACGTGCCCCTTACGGCTTAGTAAAGCGATCCTTTCCGAAGTGTTGAAAACTCAACGAATTGCAGGGTACCGGGCATTTATTTGGAACGAAGACGCGGACGCTTCCGCGGGGCGGGGGCTTCCCCTATGCTGGGAGCCCGGAGAGACGCCCGCCCATGACAGAAGAATCGCTTTCGCCCCAGCCCCCGGTCCAGCCCGGAATGCCGCGGAAATCGGCTTTTCTGGACGTGGAAACCCCGGATGACCTGCACATCGTCGATGTCCTGATCGAGGAACGCTGCCCGAAACTGCGGGCGAGCCCGTCTTGGCCCCTGATCCGGCCGGTCCTTTACGGCCTCCTCGGGTATGGAAAGGCCCGCCGGATGGCAGACGAGATCGTCCAGCTGAACGGGCGGGACTCCTTCGACAAGCTCGCGGCCCAGCTTGCCTTCGACCTCAGCGTCGAGGGGATTGAGCGGATGCCGCGGGAAGGGCGCCTCATTGTGGCGGCAAATCATCCGACCGGACTTGCCGATGGAGTCGCCGTCTGGGACCTGCTGAAGCGGGTCCGGCAGGATATCGTCTTCTTCGCCAATGCCGACGCGATCCGCGTCAATCCGAAATTCGAGGACGTGATCATCCCGGTCGAGTGGGTGATGGCCAAGCGCTCGCCCGCCAAGACGCGCGAGACGCTGAAGCGGGCGGCGGAGGCCTTTTCGGAAGAAAAGTGCATTGTCATTTTTCCGTCCGGGCGGCTCGCGCGGAAGGAGGGCGACCGGCTGATCGAGAAGGACTGGTTCTCCACCGTGGTGGGCCTCGCTAAGAAGCAGGGCGCGCCGATTCTGCCGCTCAACCTCGATGCCTGGAATTCGCGGCTCTATTACCTCTTCTGCAATCTCAGCGACGAACTGCGCGATATCACCCTGTTCCACGAGCTGCTGAACAAGCGCGGATCCAAGATGCGGATGACATTCGGCCAGATGATCGGCCCGGACCTTCTTCAGGGCGATGCCAACGATCTGACCGAGAAGCTGAAGCACCATGTTTCCTACGAGCTGCTTGAGGATGCTTCGGCGGTCTTCCGGCCCTGAGGGCTCCTTTCGGAGCGAACTGCCGCGTGATAATTGACAATATCTTGTCAAAATGGCATCATATTACTTATGTCAAAGACACGTTACCCCCTGCATACGGATGCCGGCGCCGCGCTGACGGCGGTGATGCTGGACATTTTCCGCGCCAATGGCGCCTTGCTTGCCGCTGGCGACCGGCTGGTTGAGCCTCTGGGTCTGACCAGTGCGCGCTGGCAGGTGCTCGGGTCCATCGCGCTTTCGGACCATGCCTTGCCGGTGGCCCATCTCGCCCGGGTCATGGGCCTCAGCCGGCAGGCCGTCCAGCGGGTGGTCAATGACCTGGAGGCGGAAGGGTTCGTCCGGTTCGAGCCAAACCCGCATCACAAGCGCGCCCATCTCGTCGTCCTGACCGGGAAGGGGGCGGACGTCTATGCCGCTGCGTCTGAAAAGGAGGCGCCCTGGGCGAATGCGCTGGCCGAGGGCCTGTCCACGGAGGACCTGGAAACGGTCCATCGCGTCCTGGCCACTTTGAACAGACGCCTCGATACGGACTGACAGGAGTAGCACCCCGCCCATGATGAAGCGCATCCATCCGATCGCTGGCTTTGTCGGCTTCCTGACCATCCTTTGTTTCTGGACGTCGACACTGCTTGCGGAACTGTCAGGCGACGCCGCAGCCATACTGGCCGTGAAGACCGGCATTTTGTGGGGCATGATCGTGCTCGTGCCGTCCCTGGCAATGGCCGGTGCAACGGGATTTCGTCTGGCCGGGCCGAAGCCGATGGGCCTCTCGCGGGCAAAGCAGCGCCGCATGCCGGTGATTGCAGCGAACGGGCTGCTGATCCTTGTGCCTTGCGCCATTGTCCTGCAACGGCTTGCCGCCTCGGGCAGCTACACACCGGTTTTCTATGCCGTGCAGGCCGTCGAGCTTCTTGCGGGCGCAGTAAACCTGATGCTCATCGGACTGAATATCCGCGACGGATTGCGCATGACGAAGCGGCGGCGCGCCGTTCGGTCTGCCGGAGGCGAGACCGCCGCTTAGCGGGCGGCGATGCGGCTGAGGCCTGGCGGGTCGTCCGGGCAGCCCGGCTGGCGATTGACGGAGGCAGGTTGCGCGCTGCCGGCACGGGCGGCCGAGGTAGCCGCGGTCGACAGGTCCCGCGCATCGTGAAGCAGGACGATCAGCCGGGCCAGCGCCATTTCCGAAGCGCGCGCCGTGCGGGCACTTTCTAGAGCGTCCAGCTGGATCTCGGCTTCCTCACCGAGGCGCCGGAAGGAACAGCCCATCGCAGCGGGGCTGCCGGCAGAATCGCTCCAGGCGCCAAGCCGGCCGGCATTCAGGACGAAACGCTCCAGTTCGATCAGATAATCCTCATCGAGATCGGGTGCCTCACCGCGCCGGGCGGCGTTCAGAAGGGTCTCGGACTGCGCCGACAGGCCGGCCGCCTTGGCGGCCCAGAGCTTCGCCAGTTCCGGACTGGCTGAGGCCGGATTGGCCAGCAGCGCGAAGACAAATGGCATGAGGACGCGTTTCATCATGGGGCGGGGGTCCCTTTCTGGCACAGGCGGGGCAAGTGCCATGCCGGGGTGCCGTGACGGCCGGTCTTGCCAGACTGGAGGCTGCATCCCAGAGTTCGGGGAAAAGAAGGGGCAGGGCGGAATGAGCGGAGACAACAAGGGCATCGTGCGGGACCAGCCGCCGGAGATTCCCTCCGAAGGCGGGCCGCTGGCCGAATTCCATGGCGCCGTGCCGCCCGCGCCGGAATGGTTCCGAAAGGCCGTGTCCACGCCTTATGAGACGGGTTCGGTGATGGTAAAGGGCGCGAACGTGACCTTCCAGCGCTGGGGCCGGCGCGGTGCGCCCGGTTTGCTGCTGGTCCATGGCAACGGCGCCCATGCCCACTGGTGGGATTTTATCGCGCCCTATTTTGCCGAGAACTACAACGTCGCCGCCATCACCTTCGCAGGCATGGGCGACAGCGACTATCGCGACGCCTACGACATGGCGACCTTCGCGGAGGAGGAAGTGGCGGTTGCGGAGGCCGCGGGCCTCTTCGAAGGCCCGACGAAGCCGATCATCGTCGCCCACTCGTTCGGCGGCTTCGTCACCATCGTGACGGGGGAGAAATATGGCGATCGGTTTGGCGGCATGGTGATTGTGGACAGCCCGGTGAACCCGCCCGAGCGCCCGCATCGCGGGCCGGACCGCAAAGGGCGCCCGAACAGGATCTATCCGGACCTCGCCTCGGCGCTCGGCCGGTTCCGGCTGGCTCCGCCGCAGCTCTGCGAGAACCTCTATGCCGTGGATTACATTGCGCGTTGGAGCCTCAGGAAGGCAGATGGAGGCGGCTGGACCTGGAAGTTCGATCCGCTGATCTGGACGCATTTCTCGCCTGGCCGTGACCCTGGCGAGTTGCTGAAGGCAGCCCGTTGCCGCGTTGCCATCATCCGCGGCGAGGACAGTTCGCTCATGCCGGACGATGTGCGCGAGTACATGCGCAGCCTGATGGGCTATCAGGTGCCCTTCATTTCAATTCCGCATGCGGAGCATCATGTGATGCTAGACCAGCCCATCGCCTTCATTGCAGCGTTGCGCACCCTGCTGGCGGAATGGGACCATTCCGACCCGCACCGGACCGTCTAGGCTTATTGCGAGGCCGGCACGACCACGCCGGCTATGCCAAGCCATTGCACGATCTTCAGGGCGGATTCCCAGAGCGGGGCATCGGGGTCGCCGGCCGTTTCGGCCTCGGCTGCCTGTTCGGACAGGACTTCGGCGGATTCCTCGACCCCGACGCGGCGCATCGTGGTCAGGGCCGTGGAGAAGGCCTGCTGGCCGCAGAACTCGGTGCGCGGACTGCCGAGAACCCAGGCGACGGCGTTGCCTTCCTCCTTGCGGCCGAGCAGGCAGCGCTTGTCGGGCTCGAGGCTGAGCCAGAGGATCGCCTGGAAGTCGGAAAAGGCGCCGCCGAATATGTCGGAATGGCCGAGCCCACCATCCGAGACGGCAGACGTGTCGACCGTGTTGAGAACGGGGAGCAGGACCGGTTCGTCGGATTCGCCAGCGCGGCGGCCACTGCCATTGAAGCGCCGGGAGGCCTGCAACGCGCGGTCTTTCGAGCTGGCATAGAGGGTGAAGTCATCCGCCATGGGGCCGAGATCGGAGACGCGCTGTATGAAGTCGTCTGCATCGACATCCGGAGACGCAAAGACGACTTCGTTGAACAGGCGCTGGCCGGGCCGGTCCTTTGCCATGCGGTCCAGCGCGCTGGTCAGGAATTCATTGCCCATGGAATGCGCGACCACGCTGATCCGGTCGGCACCTGTGCGGTCTGCCAGGACGAGCAGAAAGTCTTCAAGGTCCTTGACGGCGGCATCGGTGATCTGGGCGCGGTCTGCCTTGTAGCTGAACAGGCTGCCGGCCGAGGGCCAGGAATAGAAGACCGCGGCGCCGTCGATTTCGAGGTCCACGGACAATTGTGCCGTCCGCTCGATTCCGGCGTCGAAGGCGGTATTGTAGCCATGGATCAGCACGAAAATTTCGCGGTGAGACGACTTGGCGAGTTCCAGTTTCACCTCGCGCACGAAGGCGTCCATGTCGGGGTGGATTTTCATGTCGCCGACAATGACATGCCGGGCGGGGTCCGGCCGGACATCGAAGCGCAGGACGCTCGGCTTCGGGATTTCGCCGAGGGCCCGGTTGCGCGGTACCGAGACGATTACCGTGCCGGTCTCGAGTTTACCGCGTGTGTTGCCATAATAGGTGCGGGCGTCGAGGACGGGCTGGTCGGCGACCGTCAGCTTCTTCACGGGAGCAGGGGCGCGGTCGGTGCCGTAGAAGACCTTGATGAGGTCGAAGTCCGGTTCGGCGCCCATGGTGCGAGGGGACGGAAGGCTGCGGCCCGCCGGCATGGCGGCGCCGGTATCGCGCGCGCGGTCGACGCTGTCGGCGAGCGCATATTCAGCCGCCTCGACAGAGTCGAAGCCGCCGGCTTCAGCCACCATGGCCATGTCGAGCCCGTTTGCCTTGGCGAAAGCGAGCAATGGCGCCATGCGCGGATGGTCCTTGCCGAGATGGGTCGCAACGAGGGAGACGGCGCGTCCGGCATGAGCGGAAGCGAGCTCGGGCAGACCGGCGCCGGCGGCGATTTCGACCATGCGGGATTCGAGGTCTATCAGGCGCGACCAGTCCGGCTCGTTGCCTGCGCTCTCGGCATCCACGGCGGCCTGATACGCCGCGAGCGCGGTCGGGGCATCGTCATGTTCGGCCATCAGGTCGGCGAGATCGAGCTTCAGGGGCTCGTCCGTTGTGGGGTCGGCCATCAGTTCCCGGGCAAGCGCCATCATCGTACCCGTGTCGCCGGCCGCCTCGGCATCGCCGAGCTCTACGAGCAGGTCGCGCGGGGCGGCGACCGGAGGCGTTTCGGCCTCCGGTTTGGCCGGAGACGCGCAGGCGGCAACGATGGCCAGAAAAGAGGCCAGGATGGCGGTGCGGATGCGAAACATGCGAATTTCTCCTGCCCGGACGAGACAGGATACTAGAAAGCACGTGTGACGGCTGCAACCGGGTCGATTGGCCCGTCAGCTGCCTTTCTTCCAATTGACCGAATAGAGGTCGAACCGGCGATCCTTCAGGTTCTGCACGGCGCCCGACTGGCGGGCGGTCAGCAGGTCCGACAGGGAGAGGTCGGCAAGGGCGATGGTTTCTGTGTTCGGGGCCGTATCGGCCGCGACGCCGTCCCGGGCGAACGGGAAGTCCGACGGGGTGAGGATGCAGCTCTCGGCATAGTGGATGTCCATGTTCTCGACATTCGGCAGGTTGCCGACCACGCCCGACAGCGCAACATAGCACTGGTTCTCGACCGCGCGGGCCTGACAGCAATAGCGCACACGGAGATAGCCGCGCCGTTCGTCTGTGCAGAAGGGTACAAACAGGAGGAGCGCGCCCTGGTCGACGAGATGACGGGCGAGTTCCGGGAATTCCGAGTCGTAGCAGATCATCACGCCGATGGGGCCGCAGTCGGTCTGGATGACATTGGCGCCCGATCCGCCCTTGATGTTCCACCACATCCGCTCCGAGGGGGTCGGGTGCAGCTTCTGCTGCGTGTGGACCGATCCGTCGCGCAGGAAGATGTAGGAGATGTTCAGGATGTCCCCGTTTTCCATCTTGCTCGGATGCGTGCCGGCAATGATGTTGATATTGTAGGAGACGGCGAGCTTCTCGACGAAGGCAATGAAGCGGGGCGTGTATTCGGTGATCTTTTCGATCGCCTCGACCGGTCCGAGCGGCTTGTGTTCCAGAGACAGGAGCTGAAGCGTGAACAGTTCCGGGAAGACGACGAAGTCGGCTTTGTAATCTGACGCGATGTCCGTGAAATATTCCAGCTGCTGCTCGAACTCGTCAATGGCATTGATGCGGCGCATCTGGAACTGGACCGTCGCGATGCGGACGCGCTCGGGCAGGGATGTGTCTCCGAGGCTGGGCTTCGCCTTGATCTTGTCCTGCTCGAGCGGGTTCTCCCACAGCATGTGCGTGGCGCAGTCTTTCGACTGGATATCGCCGATCAGGTAGTTCCGCATCACGCCGATCGGTTTGAAGCCCTGGCGGAGCTGGAAATTGATCACCGGGTCTTTCAGCTTCTGCTCGAGGACGGCGTCTATATAATCCTGCGGGTTCGGATATTCCTTCGCGTGACGCGCATAACCGGGCATGCGTCCGCCGAAGACGATGCCTTTCAGTTCCAGCCACTGGCAGAGATCTTTCCGTACCCGGTAGAAGCGTTCGCCGATGCGCAGACGCCGGTAGTCCGGGTGAACCATCACGTCCATGCCGTAGAGCATGTCGCCGTCGGGATCGTGCCGGGCGGCGAAGCCTGCGCCGGTGATTTCCAGCCAGGTGTGCGGCTTCAGGGCGACATCGCTGGCGATCATGAAAGTGGCGCAGTAGCCGACGATGCGGCCTTCATATTCGGCCACGAACTGGCCGTCGTGAAAGCGGTTGATCTGGCCGAGGATCTCGCTCTGCCCATAGCCCATGCCGGGGCCATAGACGCGTTCGGAGACGGCCATGATGCCGGGAATATCGGCAGTCTCGGCATTTCGGACGATCAGTTTTGCGGGTTTGTCAGGCATGGGCGTACAGGTCCGGTTGGGAAAGTCATCAATGAGGCAGGCGGAGGCTCGCGCGCAAGCCCCCGAGCGGGCTGTCGGACAGCCGGAGGTCTCCGCCATGCGCCCTTGCCGTGTCGCGGGCAAGTGTCAGGCCGAGACCCGTGCCGGAGGCATTCTGCGTCCGGGCCTCATCCAGGCGCGAGAAGGGGCGGAACGCCTCCTCATGGCGGTCTTTCGGAATGCCGGGACCATCGTCGTCGACATGGACTTCGACCGCACGCGGGCCGTCGACCAGCGTAACCTGGACCGTGTCGCCGTATTTCAGTGCGTTCGAGATCAGATTCGTGATCGTCCGCTTCAGGGCGAGCCGGCGGCCCTTGATGGGCACGTTCGCCGGCCCGGCAACGGACAGGTTCCTGCCGAAGCTCGCAGCTATTTCCCGCACGAGAATGGAGAGATCAAAAGGCGTGGCCTCGTCGCCGTCCTCGCCCTTGGCGAAGGCGAGATATTCTTCCAGCATCATCGCCATGTCGTCGAGGTCGGCTTTCATGGCGGCGATCTCTTCGGTTTCGTCCATCATGGCGAGCGACAGCTTGAGGCGTGTCAGCGGCGTACGCAGGTCGTGACTGACGCCGGCCAGCATGGCGGTGCGCTGTTCGGCGAAGGCAGTCAGCCGGTTCTTCATGTCCATCACGGCGCGGGCAGCATCGCGCACTTCCGTTGCCCCGGAAGGCCGGAAGTCCGGAACGTCCCGCCCCCTGCCGAAGGCGCGCGCGGCTTCAGACAGGCGCAGGATCGAGCGGACCTGCTGGTTCAGGAAGGCAACGGCCAGCGCAACCATCAGCAAGCTGAAGATGATGACCCAGACGATGAAGAAGTGCGACGTGATGGTCACGGCGCGCTTGCGTTCGATCAGGACTTCGGCCGTGCGGCCGGCGGCTTCGAAGCGGATATGGATAAGGGAGTCGTTCGGGCTGAGACCGACCACGACAGGCATGCCGAGCCGCGTGCTCAGTTCCTCGCGCAGGATGCTGCGATAGGAGAAGTTCTCAAGGAAGCTCTCCTCCTCCGGTACAGCATGCGGGGCGTCGCAGCTGAAGGTCAGGTCGAGCCGGGTGGCGATCAGGTTCCGCGAGATCGCAGATTGTTCCCGCCGCTCGCAATAGTCCTGCACCAGGCTGACATCCCGCGCGATGCCCTGGCCGAGCTTGCGGTTCACTTCCGCGATATGGCTGTCGTAGTAGTAGAAGGTCGTCAGCATCAGGATGAGGACGACCGGCAGCACGACCATCAACAGGCTGCGGGCATAGAGGCCGCGGGGGGTGATGTCGCGCAGACGGAACATGGCGCGTCAGTCCGGCATCAGGCGGTAGCCGATACCGCGCACGGTCTGGATGTGAACAGGCTCTTTCGGGTTCGGTTCGATCTTGCGCCGCAGGCGGGTGACCTGCACATCGACCGAGCGCTCCATGCCGGCGGATGTGATCTGCGCCAGTTCCTCACGGCTGATCGGTTCGCCCGCACGGGTGGCGAGGGCGGTCAGCAGCTGGAGCTCGGCTTCAGTCAGGCGGATGCGTTCGTCCCCGGACTTCAATTCTCCGCGCGCGGCATTGAAAACGAGACCCGACATTTCGACCTCGTCCGGAGGAGATTCCTTGTGCGAGCGGCGCAGGATGGCCGCGCAGCGCAGGGCGAGTTCCTCCGGCTCGAACGGTTTGGCGAGGTAATCGTCCGCCCCGCGCTTCAATCCCTCGATCCGGTCGCCGGCTTCGCCGCGAGCGGTCAGCAGCAGGATCGGCGTCTCCCGGGAGGCGCCCTGGCGGATGCCCGAAAGCAGGGACAGGCCGTCTTCGCCGGGCATCATCACATCCAGGATGGCAAGGTCGAAGGCCATCGTCGCCATCAGCCGGCGGGCGGATTCCGCGTCCGGGGCGGCAGTAACACGGTAGCCTTCGCGGGTCAGGAACCGCTTCAGAAGGTCGCGGATACGGTCGTCGTCATCGACGACAAGGATGTGAGCGGCCTCCGGCATCAGCGCACCAGGGCGTCGAGCACGCGGCGATTTCCATCGACCGCATCGGGTCCGGCACTGCGATAGGCCAGCCGCAGGCGCTCACGCAGGACAATGGCGAGCTGGGTCGTCAGGGTTGTCCCTGCATCGGACAGCGTCAGTTTCCGCTGGCGGGCGTCTTCGTCGCCTTTTTCCTTCTCAATCAGGCTCCGTTGGTCCAGCTGGCCGAGGATCCGGGCGAAAGTCGGCACGGTCATGCCCAGCGTTTCGCGCAATTCCGAGACGGTCAGTCCGGGCCAGTAACGGATGGTCATGAGAATCTGCATCTCTGGCTTGCTCAGGCCTGCCTTGCGCCGGGCGGCTTCGGCGGCTCTGGTCAGCTCGGATGCTCCGGCCAGCAAGAGGCCGACGCCGCGGTCCAGCTCCTGGTCCATGAGGAACAGGCGGGGGTCGAATGGGCGGTTCAGGTTGACGTCAGGGGCCATCCGGTGAAATGAACGCGAAATCAATAGAAGTGCAAGCGAGGAGCGCTGAGAGAAAATGGCCGCAACCCCGGCAACCGCATACGACGACCGTGATGGCTATATCTGGATGGATGGTGAATTCGTGCCGTGGCGCGAAACCAAGGTCCACGTACTGACGCACGCGCTTCACTATGCCTCCGCCGTATTCGAGGGGGAGCGTGCCTACAATGGCAAGATCTTCCGGTCGCTGGACCATTCCAAACGGCTGCACAACTCGGCCGAGATCATGGGCTTCAAGATCCCGTTTACCGTCGAGCAGGTCGAGGAGGCCAAGCGCGAGGCGCTGGCACGGTCCGGCCTGGACAGCGCCTATGTGCGGGCAATCGCCTGGCGCGGGTCTGAAATGATGGGCGTGTCGGCCCAGAACAACACGATCCACCTCGCCGTCGCGGTCTGGCATTGGGGCGACTATTTTGCCGACAAGATGAAGGGCATCCGGATGACGCATGCCCAGTGGCGCCGTCCGGCACCGGACACCGCCCCGTGCCATGCCAAGGCGTCCGGCCTGTACATGATCTGCACCCTGTCCAAGCACGCCGCCGAGCGTGAAGGATATGCCGATGCCCTGATGCTCGACTATCGCGGCCAGGTGGCGGAAGCGACCGGTGCAAACATCTTCTTCGTGCGCGATGGCGCCCTGCACACGCCCACGCCGGACTGCTTCCTCAACGGCCTGACCCGCCAGACCGCGATCAAACTCGCGAAGGAACGCCAGATCGAGGTGATCGAACGGGCGATCATGCCGGACGAGCTGCCCACTTTCTCGGAGTGCTTCATCACGGGCAGCGCAGCGGAAATTACCCCGGTCGCCGAGATCGGCGTGCACAGATACAAGCCGGGCCAGATTTCCGAAGCGCTGGTCAACGACTATTCGAACCTGGTGAACGGCAAACTGGAGATGGCGCTCTAGGCCTCCGCCTCCAGCGCCTTCAGGGCCCGCAGCGACAGGCCCGAAAGGGCAGGGTTCGTGTCCCGGTAATAATCGAGCGCAATAACCGCCGTCGACAAGGCCCAGCCCTGTCCGCGGCGCCATTCCGCTTCGCCTGCGCCAAGGGCCCGGCGGAGTGTTTCGCGTGATCCGGTGTCGAGGAATGACCAGGCAATGATCAGGTCGGCTGCCGGGTCGCCGATACCGGCGAGCCCGAAATCGATTATGCCGGTCAGGCGACTGTCCTGAACGATCAGGTTTCCCGCCTGAAGGTCGCCGTGTAGCCACATGGGAGCTCCCGCAAGCGCCGGAGCGTCAAGGCAGGCCGTCCACAGTGCGGACAGCCGGTCCGCATCGATCCTGTCCGACAATTGAGCGATTGCCTTCCGGGTCAGCCGGTCGCGCAAGGCGAGGGGTGCCCCGCGATACTGGTTCTGCGGTCCGGCGGCTGGGGCGTAGTCAGTTGGTTTGCCGCGCAGCGCCGTCAGGAACTCCGCCAATGCCTCAGCCGCAGCGTTCAAGTCGGCAGGCGGCGCTTTCAGGGCCGTCGTTCCCGGGAGCCAGTTGTAGATCGCTGCATGGTATTGGAAGGTTTCAAACGGGCCGCTCAACGCGAGTGGCCGCGGAATGGCAAGTGGCAGGGGCGCGAGCCGGTCCAGACATTCTGCCTCTTTCAGCAATTGCGTATCGGCGGAAGCCAGGCGGGGAAGGCGGAGGCAGGCGCTTTCGCCGATCCGGAATACGGTATTGTCCGTTCCCGGACTGTCGAATGGCGTGAGCGCCAGGTTGGCCCATTCGGGGAAGCGCGCGGCAACAAGCCGTGCGGCAAAGGACACATCGATGGCGAGGGGATCATCGGCCATCGATGTGTCCTGCCACAGATCCTTCGCAGTGCGAAGGTGCGGCTGGTCCGGAGCGCGGGCTACTTGTTCGGCTGCGGCGTAAAGCGAAGGTAAGGCTTCAGGGCTTTGAAGCCTTTCGGGAACAGCTTTTCTGCATCGTCATTCGAAACGCTCGGCACGATGATGACATCCTCGCCGTCGATCCAGTTCACCGGGGTTGCCACCCGGTAGCCGTCGGTCAGCTGCAGGCTGTCGATCAGGCGGAGCACTTCGTCGAAGTTGCGGCCGGCGCTCGGCGGATAGACGATGGTCGCGCGGATCTTCTTGTTCGGGTCGATCACATAGACCGCCCGCACGGTGACCTTCGGATCGGCGCTCGGGTGGATCATGTTGTAGAGCGTGGCGACCTTGCGCTGCGGGTCCGCGATGATCGGGAACTGCACGCTGGCGCCTTGCGTCTCTTCGATATCGGCGATCCAGCGCTTGTGATCTTCCACACTGTCGACCGAGATGACGAGGGCCTTTGCCCCGCGGCGTGCGAACTCGTCTTTCAGGCGAGCGGTATAGCCGAGTTCGGTCGTGCAGACGGGCGTGAAGTCTGCCGGGTGCGAGAAGAAGACGACCCAGTCCTTGCCAGCCCATTCATGGAACCGGATACGGCCCTCTGTTGTCTCTGCTTCAAAGTCGGGCGCAACGTCGCCGATCAGCAGGCTCATGATAACCGTCTCCTGTCTCTTGATTTCGAGGGCGAAAATGGTGCCTAAGTGGGGGTGAGCCAATGACCGGTGCCTGAAGGTGTCGATCAGAATTTCTAATCTCCGGACCTGCCGATGAAGCGCCTGATCCTTATGCGTCATGCCAAGACCGAACCCTACGCAGAGGGAATCGACGATTTTGGCCGCGCCCTGACCGAACAGGGCCACGACGATGCCAAGCGGATCGCCGAGGAACTGGTCGGCATGGGCTGGAGCCCGGAACGCATTCTCGTCTCGACGGCCCGCCGCGCACGCGAGACCTGTTCGGAAGCCGCAAAAGTGTTCGAAGGCGAGAAGGTGCGCCCGATGGAGGCGCTTTACCTCTGCGGCCTGCGCGGCCTGTCCGAAGCGGTGAAGCAGAATGACGGGGCCGGCACGCTCA
>JAWKUV010000014.1:0-63778 GCA_041398365.1 Hyphomonas sp.
CCCGGCCTCGGCACGCGGCAACGAGAAAGACGATGCCGCAATGGCCGAGTATGGCCCGCAGATGCCGCCTGGCGACGGTTGATCAGGCTAGCAGGCTGTCGAGCGACCGGATCATGTCAGGTAGATGGGTCTGATCCAGACCTATCGTGAACTTGATGGAGTTGCTCCAGTCGCCCGCGGTTTCAAACAATTCGCCTTCGAGGTGAAGGTGTCCGAATTTATCAATCGTCACCTGAAAGACGAGTTGCCCTTCGATCGGCTCAAACGAATAGGAGCCTTTGAGTTCCCTGTGCATCGCGGACAATGCATCCCGCAGAGTGATGAAATCATTTCGGTTGAGATAACATCTGGCCTTGCCGGAGAATTCACCGTTTACGACTTCCACCACATAAGTGCCGAAATCGTAAGGGTGCGGCCCGGTTATCTCCTGCTCTGTGATAAGCAAGAAGTTCTGCTCCCGACCTATCCTCACAGAAGCTTCTGTCATCAGATTTCCTGATTGTACTTGCCGACTTCCTTGTGCTTGCCCAGGCGCGGCTTCACTTCCTTGTGGAAGAGATC
The DNA here is from genome assembly GCA_041398365.1 of Hyphomonas sp. Lineage (GTDB taxonomy): Bacteria > Pseudomonadota > Alphaproteobacteria > Caulobacterales > Hyphomonadaceae > Hyphomonas. The sequence goes on from JAWKUV010000014.1 coordinate 562, forward strand.
CTTCATGTCGGCGTCGCTGGCCATGGATTCGACCACCACGACCAGTTCCGGCTTGTTGGATGAAGCGCGCACCAGCACCCATGAGCCATCTTCCAGCGTCACGCGGGCGCCGTTGACCGTGTTCACGTCCACGACTTTCCGGCCCAGGATCACCGTACCGTTGAGGCCCTGATATTCCTCGACCATCTTGTCGACGATGCCGTACTTGGTCTCGTCATCGCAGTGCGGCGACATGGTGAGCGACGTATAGGCAACGCCGAGCTCGCCTTTGAGGTCGGCCATCGTCTTGTCCGGGTTGCGATCCAGCATCTGCAGGACGGCCTTGGCAGCCGTGAGGCCGCAATCATAGCCAAGTCCGATCGGCGGACGGAAGAAGAAGTGGCCGGACTTTTCAAAACCGGCCAGCGCGCCGAGCTCGGTCGTGCGGCGTTTGATATAGGAATGGCCGGTCTTGTAGTAGTCGACCGTCGCGCCATTCGCCTTCAGCACGGGGTCCGTCTTGTAGAGACCGGTCGATTTCACATCGACGACGAATTTCGCGTCCGGATACTGGGCAGACAGGTCCCGCGCCAGCATCAGGCCGATCTTGTCGGCGAAGATTTCCTCACCTGTATTATCGACAACGCCGCAACGGTCGCCATCGCCATCAAAGCCGAGCGCGACATCGGCGCCATGTTCCTTCACGGCCGCCGCCATGGCGTGCAGCATTTCGGAATCTTCCGGGTTCGGATTGTATTTCGGGAAGGTCATGTCGAGATTGCAGTCCATCTCGATCACTTCGGCGCCCATCGCGCGCAGGCAGTCCGGTGCGAAGGCGCCCGCCGTCCCATTGCCACAGGCTGCGATGACGCGCAGCGGGCGCGACAGTTTCACGCCTTCGGCAATCGACGCGATATATTTCTCGCGGATGCCGTCGACGCGGTAGTGCTTTCCGCCTGCGCGCTCGACAAAAGCGCCACCCATGACGATTTCCTTCAGGCGCCCCATTTCCTCGGGGCCGAAGGTCAGCGGCTTGTTGGCGCCCATCTTCACGCCGGTCCAGCCGTTTTCATTGTGGCTGGCCGTCACCATGGCGCAGCAGGGCGCATCGAGTTCGAACTGGCTCCAGTAGACCATCGGCGACAGGGCGAGGCCCACATCCATTACTTCGCAGCCGCCCTGAACGAGGCCGAGGATCAGCGCGTTCTTGATCGGCTGGCTGATCGAACGGAAATCATGGCCCGTCACCACTTTCGGCTCGACGCCGAGTTCATGGAACAGCGTCGCCATGCCGAGGCCAAGCGCCTGAACGCCGGTCAGGTTCAGCTCCGGCGCTTTTTCCTTGCCGATGCCGTTGAACCACCAGCGGGCATCGTATTCACGAAAGCCGGTTGGCTTTACCAGCGGCAAGACTTCAAATTCGAACGTATTGGGCGCGAGATCGGTGTGGGGCTTGGGCATCATGTCGGAATCTCCGGCGTTTCGTGCGCGTCTTGAACACGTTTAGGGGGTCTGAGGCAACCGGATGCAGGTTTCGCACCACTGCCTGAGGGTTAACGCGGCCGGGCGTGCGCCGTCAGGAAGGCGCCGATCCAGCGGGCAAGGCGCACATGGTCCCCGCCCTTCCCCAATGACGCGATCGCTTCGTCGGTCAGTGCATCCCCCAGCCGCGCGCGCCGCAGCGCATACAGGGCGGCGGAAAACGTGTCGTCAAACTCCGGATGGCATTGGAAACTCAGCGCCGGGGCATCCGGATAGTAGAGTCCGGCAAACGGCGTGAATTCTGACGCAGCGATGACTTCCGCACCGGGCGGGCAAACGACGACCTGGTCCTGATGGCTGACGGCAGCCGATACTGACGGCGGACAGGTTTCATCGACAAAATCGGGACAGGCGACAATGTCATAGGTATGCCGCCCGACACCCCAGCCCTTCCCGGACTTCACGACCTTCCCGCCCAGCGCTTCCGCCAGGATCTGGTGCCCGAAACAAATCCCGACCTGCGGCACGTCCGCACCAGCCGCTGCACGGATAAAATCTTCCAGCGGAGCAATCCACGGCTCGGCGTCGTAGACGCCCGCCGGCGAGCCGGTCATCATCACGGCATCGAGCCCGGCAGGGTCCGGCAGCGCGTCACCCTTCACGACCGATACAGTTTCAAAGGCAAAATCACCCACAGCCGACATCATCTGCCGGAACATGGCGGGATAATCGTCAAAATGCGCACGCAGCGGCTCCGGCGGCAAGCCGGTTTCGATAAGGGTCAGCTTCATTGGGCGAGGGGCGGCTCTTCGGACGCAACGGGCTTGGGCTGGCGCGCAATCCAGTCGTGGATCTGCCGGTCCAGCACATCCATCGGCACCGCCCCTTCCGCCAGCACGGCATCGTGGAACGCTTTCAGGCTGAACTGCTCCCGCAAGGCAGCCTTGGCTTGCCCGCGCAGATCGAGGATCTTCAGTTCACCGATCTTGTAGGCCGTCGCCTGGCCGGGCCAGCCGATATAGCGCGTCACTTCAATCTCGATATTGAGCGGTGCGAGCGCTGTGTTTTCCTTGAAGCACTCCTCGGCCTGTTCGCGGGTCCAGCCATACCAGTGCAGGCCCGTGTCAGCGACGAGGCGGCAGGCGCGCCACATCTCGTAGGAAAGGGCGCCAAACCGTTCATAGGGCGTCTCATAGATGCCGGCCTCCTTGGCGATCTGCTCGGCATAGAGGCCCCAGCCTTCGCCAAAGGCGGTAGCGTAGTATTCGCGGCGGAAGCGGGGCTGGTCCTTCATTTCCTGGGCCAGCGATATCTGCAGGTGATGCCCCGGCACGGCCTCGTGCGCGGAGAGCGCGGGCAATTCATAAAGCGGCCGCTGGTCGAGTGCGTATGTGTTGACCAGATAGGTGCCTTTGCGCCCCTTCTCCGCATCGCCATCGACATAGCGACCGGTCGTGTAGCCCGGCGCGATTGCCGCCGGAACCGGCTCCACATCGAAGCCGAGAGCCGGCAGGTGGCCGAAATAATCGGGCAGGATGGCATTCAGGCGCGCGGCCACCGCACGGGCCTTCTCCATCAGCTCGTCCGGGGTCTTGGCGTAGAATTGCGGATCGGTGTGCAGGAAATCGAGAAAATCCCGGAACGAGCCCTCGAACCCGATCTCCTGGATAATGTCTTCCATTTCGGTCCGGATGCGCGCGACTTCCGACAGGCCCAGTTCGTGGATCTCCTCCGGCGAATAGCCCGCGCCGGCCGTATAATGCTCGATATCGGCAAGATAGACGTCCTTGCCGCCGGGCAGGTTCGCGATCCCGGCATCCGGCCGCGTATTAGGAGCATACTCGGTCTCGATAAAGGCCAGCGTCTTGCGGTAGGCGCCGATCGCCGTTTCCACAGCCTTCAGCCCATCCGCCTTGAGGCGCAAGGCAACCACCGGGTCCATATCTTCAGGCAGGTTCAGGAAGGGCTTGTAGAGGTCGCTCTCCGACGGCGTGTCCACGATCTGTTCGCGAATCTGGTCCGTCGCCGTCTTGAGCGGATCGGCATGGGCAACCCAGCCGGTCTGGAGGCCGCGGCGCATGTTTGCAACGTTTTCAGCGAAATAGCGCGGCACGTCGTTCAGCCGCGATATCCAGGCGTCTCCTTCCGCCTCGGTGGTGATCTCGGTTCGCAAGGCGGCAAAGATCGGTTCGGCCTGGAACCCCCAGTCGCCCGTGAAGGGAATACGGGCAAGGTCGAACCGGGCATCGTCGATGTCGCTGGTCAGGAGGCGCTCCAGGATGGCCTGGTCAGTCGTCCGTTCAGTCGCGGCCGATTCGATCTGCGCGCGCAATTCCGTCGCCTTGCCGGCCCGCTCGGCAATCGCCTCCGGCGTGACGGATCCCCAGGCGCTTGGCGGCACCCCTGCCTTTTCGGCCGCCTCGTAGGGGCTCGCTTCAGCCAGATAGGCCTCATAGGCGTCTACCAGCGGGTCCAGGGGATCGGCCAGGGCAGCCGGGGCCAGAAGCAGCATGGCTGCGGTCATGGCATACACAAATGGTCTCATTTTGCCGCTCCAGGCCTTGCCGTGCGTTGACAGGATCATAGAGACTCCTAGAACGCCAAGCCAAGCACCTGTTGCAACTCTTTCATTGTATCGGAAGGTCTCCCTCACATGTCTGGTACGCCGCGGGCAGATACCCGTCCCCTGTCGCCACACCTCCAGGTCTGGCGTCCCCATGCCACCTTCTATGCCTCGATCACCCACAGGATCACGGGCGTTGCCCTCTATTTCGGCACGTTCCTCATCGCGGCCTGGCTGGTTGCCCTGGCCACCGGGTCGGAGCTTTACGGCCTGATCGAGACCGTGATCGCCTCATGGCCGGGCAAGGTCATCCTCTATCTCTGGGCCGTCGCCGTGCTGTACCATCTGGTCAACGGCATTCGGCACCTGCTCTGGGACGGCCCGGGCGTCGGCTTCGATCCGAAAACGGCAAGCGCCGTCTCCGTCTTCAACTACACATTCGCCTTCCTTGGCGCGGCCGGCATCTGGGCCGCCGCGGCCTGGCTTTAGGAGGCCGCTTCCCATGTCGAACAGCCCGTTCCTGACCCCCGCCAAAGCCGCCCGCGGCCTCGGTTCGTCCAAAACCGGCACCGCCCACCATATCCGCCAGCGCGTCTCGGCCATCGCGCTCATTTTCCTGGTGCCCTGGTTCCTCTACTCGCTCATCCGCGCGGTGCAGGGCGGCGAAGCGGGTGCCGCCGACTGGGTTTCCCAGCCCGTGCCGGCCCTTCTCCTGATCCTTACCGCGGGCGCGACGGCCTATCACATGCGCCTCGGCATGCAGGTGGTGATCGAAGACTATATCGCCAAATCCGGAATGCGCGCGGCGCTGCTGATCCTCAACAGCTTCGCCTGTATCGCCCTCTTTGCGGTCGTCGCGCTTTCGGTGCTGAAACTCTGGATTGGCGCAGGCGCCTGACGCGCACTGCGGGAGAATTGATATGAGTACATATAACTGGATCGACCACACTTACGATGTCGTGGTTGTCGGTGCCGGCGGATCCGGCCTGCGCGCAGCGCTCGGTGCCGCGCAGGCAGGCCTTCGCACGGCCTGCATTACCAAGGTCTTCCCGACCCGGTCGCATACAGTCGCGGCGCAGGGCGGCATCGCCGCCTCGCTCGGCAATATGGGTGAGGACAACTGGCGCTGGCACATGTACGACACCGTCAAGGGCTCGGACTGGCTGGGCGACCAGGACTCGATCGAATACCTCGTCCGCAATGCGCCTGCCGCCGTCTACGAACTCGAGCATTGGGGCATGCCCTTCTCGCGTACCGAGGAAGGCAAGATCTACCAGCGCGCCTTCGGCGGCATGACCCGCGACTTCGGACAAGGCCCGGTGCAACGCACGTGCGCGGCCGCCGACCGCACGGGCCACGCCATGCTGCACACGCTTTACGGCCAGTGCGTGCGCGAGGAGACGGAATTCTTCATCGAATACTTCGCGCTCGATCTCATCATGGACGATGACGGCGTCTGCCGGGGCGTGACGGCGTGGAAACTGGATGACGGCACGCTCCACCGCTTCCGCGCGCAGAAGACCGTTCTCGCGACCGGCGGTTACGGCCGCGCCTTCTTCTCCTGCACCTCGGCGCACACCTGCACGGGTGACGGAAACGCGATGGTGCTGCGCGCCGGCCTGCCACTGCAGGACATGGAATTCGTGCAGTTCCACCCGACCGGCATCTACGGTGCCGGCTGTCTCATCACCGAAGGCGCCCGCGGCGAAGGCGGCTACCTGACAAACTCCGAGGGCGAGCGCTTCATGGAACGCTATGCTCCATCGGCAAAGGATCTCGCCTCGCGCGACGTTGTCTCCCGCTCCATGACAGTGGAGATCCGGGAGGGCCGCGGCGTCGGCCCGGAAAAAGACCATATCTTCCTCCACCTCGAACACCTCGGTGCAGACGTACTGCACGCCCGCCTGCCGGGCATCTCCGAAACCGCGAAAATCTTTGCCGGTGTGGACGTCACCAAGGAGCCGATCCCGGTGCTGCCGACGGTGCACTACAATATGGGCGGCATCCCGACCAATTATCACGGCGAAGTGCTGACCAAGAAGAATGGCGACCCGGATGCCGTCGTGCCCGGCCTGATGGCCGTCGGCGAGGCGGCCTGCGTGTCCGTCCACGGAGCGAACCGTCTTGGCTCCAACTCGCTGATCGATCTTGTCGTGTTCGGCCGCGCAGCGGGTCTCCGCTGCGGTGAGACAACCGATGCTGGCGCGACGCAGCCCGAACTTCCCAAGGGCGCGACCGACCGGCACCTCGACCGGCTCGACAAGTTCCGCAACGCCTCCGGCGAGCATCCGGTCGCGAAGCTGCGCCTCGAAATGCAGAAGGCGATGCAGAACAACTGCGCCGTGTTCCGCACCGGCGACGTCCTGAAGCAGGGTGTCGACGAGATCGAAGCGGTCTATGCGAAACTGCCGGGCATCGATGTCCAGGACCGCACGATGGTCTGGAATACCGACCTCGTCGAGGCTCTGGAGTTCGACAACCTCATCGCCCAGGCTGCCGTCACCGTGAACGGCGCCGCGAACCGGGAAGAAAGCCGCGGCGCTCATGCCCGCGAGGATTTCTCCGAGCGCGATGATGTGAACTGGATGAAGCACACGCTCGCCTGGAACGATGGCGGCAAGGTGACGCTCGATTACCGTCCCGTGCACACCTACACCATGTCGAACGAAATCAATTACATCGAGCCCAAGGCCCGGGTTTACTAGAAGGGATCGGAATCAGATGGTTCAGCTTACACTCCCCAAAGGGTCGCAGCCGAAGAAGGGCAAGACCTGGCCGAAGCCGCAGGGCGCGAAGAACCTGCGCGAGTTCCGCATCTACCGCTACAATCCGGAAGAAGGCGGCAATCCGCGCTGGGACACTTATTGGGTCGACATGGACCGGGCCGGGACGATGATCCTGGACGTGCTGCTCTACATCAAGAACAATATCGACCCGACGCTGGCCTTCCGCCGCTCCTGCCGCGAAGGCGTCTGCGGCTCGTGCGCGATGAACATTGCCGGGCGCAACACGATTGCCTGCACCAAGGGCTTCGACGACCTGCCGGGCGGCGTGATCACGATCAGCCCCCTGCCCTCGCAGCCCGTCGTCCGCGACCTGATCCCGGACCTGACGAACTTCTACGCCCAGCACGCCTATGTGCAGCCGTTCCTGAAGACCGACACGCCGGCTCCGGAAAAGGAATGGCGCCAGTCGGAAGCAGACCGCGAAGAACTGAACGGCCTCTACGAATGCATCCTCTGCGCCTCGTGCTCGACCTCGTGCCCGTCCTACTGGTGGAACGGCGACAAGTATCTCGGCCCGGCCGCACTGCTGCAGGCCTATCGCTGGCTGATCGACAGTCGTGACGAAGCCACCGGCGAGCGTCTCGACGACCTGGAAGACCCGTTCAAGCTGTATCGTTGCCATACGATCATGAACTGTGCGCAGGTCTGCCCGAAGGGCCTCAATCCGGCCAAGGCGATCGCCAAGATCAAGCACATGATGGTCGAACGCGCGACCTGACGCGGAACCCGCCTATTCGGCGCCGTTCACCCGGAAGACTTCCCGCAGGCCCTTCGGCGTCTCCATGGCACGGAGAACGCTGATCAGTTCGCCGACGTGGAACTGCCACATCGTGGTCGGCGGCATCGGCCGGATGACATGGCCGCCGAGTGCCTTGAACAGGTTGTTCGCTTTGCGGTTCTCCGGAAGCGTCTCGGCCTCCAGCGTGACGATGCCTTCGGCGCGGCAACAAAGCGCGACGCAGGCGATCAGCATGCGCGACAGGCCCTGCGCGTGGTAGGCATCGAGCACACCCATGGCGAGTTCGGCCTCTTCCAGCTCATTCGTCGTGCGGATCGCATGGGCCGCGGCGATGAAAGGCTGGCCGGGCTCGTTCTTCAGGGCCGCCGCCCAGGCGATGTGACGGTGTCCGTCGGCATCGGCCAGTGCGTGGATGATCGGTTTCGGGATGACTTTTGCGCCCGAGAAGAAGCGGAGATAGCGCGACTCCTCGGACATGTTTGCCACGATATGCTCGAACCGGCTTTCGTCGGCCGGTCCTGCCGGGCGCAGGATCACCTCCAGCCCGTTGTCGAGCACGATATCGACCGGTTTGATGGGCATTGCGCGATCCCCGCCTGCCTGGCTGTTCTTCCCGAGTGAATCGGTGCCCTTAGAACCAAAATGCTGCACTGCAGCAATACGTAGGTACAGTCGGACTGCGATTTGCCTGCAGGCGCGCAAATTCCGCAAGCACTGGTTTCAAACTCTGCCAACCCCCTTCCCCTGCAGCCAAACGAAAAAACGCGCCGGAGGTCCGGCGCGTTTCGTCTGGTGACTTGTCAACCGGATCAGGCCGGGTTGGGTTCCGCGTCGCCTGTCGCGCTGCCGGGATCGTCCTTCGGCTTGCGGCGCTTGCCGATCACCGGGACGGCGGAGCCGGGACCGAGGTCTTCGGCATCGAGGTCCGGACGGCTCGGCGGCTTGCCTTTCAGGAGTTCGGCAATCTCCGGTCCGGTCAGCGTTTCGTATTCCAGAAGGCCGGTGGCGATCTTTTCCCATTCGGCGCGGTGTTCGCTCATGATGCGGCGCGCATCGTCCATGCCGGTCTGGATCAGCTTGCGGACTTCTTCCTCGATCTTGCGCGAGGTTTCTTCCGAAACGTGGCTCGACTGGACGAGCTGCTGACCGAGGAAAACGTCGCCCTGGTCGGAGCCGTAATCGACCGGGCCGATCGTGTCGGCAAAGCCCCAGCGGGTGACCATGGCGCGGGCAAGGCGTTGCCTGCTGGATGTCGGATGCGGCGCCGGCGGTGACGTGGTCGTCGCCGAATTTCAGCTCTTCGGCCACGCGGCCGCCCATCATGATGGCGAGGCGCGAGGTCATCTCGATCCGCCTCCATCGACAGCTTGTCGTCTTCCGGCAGCTGCGACCATGCCGAGGGCGCGGCCACGGGGATGATCGTCGCCTTGTGGACCGGGTCTGCCGCCGGCACCAGCATGGCGACGATGGCGTGGCCGGCTTCATGCCAGGCGGTGAGTTCCTTCTCGGACATGACCATGGAGCGGCGCTCCGGCCCCATCAGGACCTTGTCCTTGGCGTCCTCGAATTCTGTGATGGCGACGACGCGCTTGCCGCGGCGGGCGAGCAGCGCGGCCTCGTTGACGAGGTTTGCAAGGTCGGCGCCTGAGAAGCCTGGCGTCACGCGCGATCGTCTTCGCATGACGTCTTTTGCCAGCGGCACATTGCGCATGTGGACGCGCAGAATTTTCTCGCGGCCAAGGATGTCCGGATTGCCGACGGTCACCTGACGGTCGAAACGGCCGGGACGCAGCAGGGCCGGATCCAGAACATCAGGCCGGTTGGTGGCGGCGATCAGGATAATGCCTTCATTGGCTTCGAAGCGTCCATCTCGACGAGGAGCTGGTTCAGCGTCTGCTCGCGCTCGTCATTGCCGCCGCCAAGATCTGCGCCGCGCGACCGGCCGACCGCGTCGATCTCGTCGATGAAGATGATGCAGGGCGCCGAGCGCTTGGCCTGTTCGAACATGTCGCGCACGCGGCTCGCGCCGACGCCCACGAACATTTCGACGAAGTCCGAACCGGAGATCGTGAAGAAGGGCACGCCAGCTTCACCGGCAACGGCGCGGGCGAGCAGCGTCTTGCCGGTACCCGGAGGGCCGACCAGCAGCGCGCCTTTCGGGATCTTGCCGCCGAGGCGCTGGAACTTGAGGGGTCTTGCAGGAACTCGACGATTTCCTGCAGCTCTTCCTTGGCTTCATCGACGCCGGCGATCGTCAAAGGTGACGCGGCCGTGCTTCTCTGTGAGGAGGCGGGCGCGCGACTTGCCGAAGCTCATCGCCCCGCGGCCGCCGCCGCCCTGCATCTGGCGCATCATGAAGAAGACGAAACCGACGATCAGCAGGATCGGAAGGATCGAGAACAGGAGCGAGGCAAAATTGTTGCGGCCGCTGTCGGCATCCACCGTGAACGGCACATTGCGCTCGCGCAGGTAATCCTGGGTGCTCATGTCGAGCGCGCGCAGCTCCGAGATGAGCGTGCGGTTGTCAGAGGTTTTCACGATGATCTGGTCGTCGCCGAGGGTCGCCTCGGTCACCTCGCCATTGTCGACGAGGGCATAGATATCGGACAGCTTGGCACGGCTGGCATGGGCTGCTTCCGGATTGCCACCCATCGCCACCGCCATGCCAATCACGAGTAGCGCAATTGCACCCCAAATGGCCAGGTTCCGGACGTTCATCGCAAATCTCTCAAGTTTGGAAGGCTTCTCGATGGATAACATAGGCGCAGCAGGGTGGAAAAACGACTCCTTTGCTGCGACGCGGACATTTTATCTCACACACCACCTGAACAGGCGGTTCCCATGGCCTCGAGGCGTGCTGTGATCGCGTTAACCAGCGCCGGGGCGGGTTCCAGCTCCGGTCTCGCGCGCAGGAGGCCCTTCTTGCGCGAGACGATGGCACCGCCAAGCGTGGCCGGGCGGACCTCCCCCTCTGTCCGCAGACGTCCGGTCAGGCGGGCCAGCGCATCGGTGCGGAGAGGCTTCGCGCGGCCTGCAGCGAGGCTGATTAGCGCGGCCAGCGCCCGCTCGCCCAGCTCGCCGGAAGGCAATGGCGCGTCGGCTGTCAGCGCCCCGCCGGCACCCGCCCCAACATGTGTGCGCAACCACCGGGCCAGCGCCTGGTCCTGTAATTGTCTCAGCAGGAACAGCTTACTCTGAATTGCCAGGACCTGGGTCCGGAGGTCGGGAGACTCCGCGAGGCGCCGGCGCACGCGAACGCGCTCATAGGCCGGGTTCTCATTGGACGGGTCCTCGATCCATGTCTGGCCTGCCGCTTTCAGCAGATCGCGAAGGCCGGTCCGGGACAATTGCAGGAGCGGACGGGCGAGAAAGACGGGCTGCCCCTGACCCGCCGCAGGCGAAAGGGAGACGGGCTGGATCCCCGCAAGCCCATACCATCCGGATCCTGCCCTGGCGCGGATCAGAAAGGTTTCGGCCTGGTCGTCCGCAGTATGAGCGGTGAGGACCAACCGGCTGCCGGCGGCAAGGGCAGCCTCTGCGAGCAGGTCGTGCCGGGCATGGCGGGCCCTCGCCTGCCCCGGCAGCGGCGCCTGCCAGCGGAGCGTGCGGTGTGCGACGCCGAGCCGGGCCGCGGTCTCGCCGACGAAACGCGCTTCGGCCGCCGCTTCGGGCCGCAGGCCATGATCTACCGTCAGCGCCAGAAGGGAGCGGTCGCGGCGCCAGGCCCATTCGGCCGCCAGGACCAGAAGCGCCATGGAATCCCCCCCGCCCGAAACGGCGAGGCAGACCGGGCCTGCGGCAGCAAGGCCGCAGAGCCGGTCGAGGGACTCTGTGATGTCAGCCGGGACGGTGGGGGCCGCTAGTTGCTGCACCCGGACCGGGTCCGCTCGACGGCGGCAAGATCCTTGGTCACGCCGGATGCCTTGGGATAGCGCTTCGGCAGCGTATCAAGGGCGAGGCAAGCCTTGTCCGTATCGCCGATGAGACGCATCGAACGGGCAAGTTTCACCAGTGCGTCCGGGGCGCGCGGATCGTCAGGATACGACCGGATCATGGTCGTGTAGGCCGCGCCCGATTCGGCATAAGCCTTCTGCTGGTAGAGCGACTCGGCAAGCCAATAGTGGGCTTCACCGGCCTGCGGATCATTGCCGAAGGAATCGAGGAAGGCCCGGAAGGCCTGCTCGGCGCCGGCATAGTCGAACTGGACCAGTTTGGCCTTGGCCGCAGCAAACAGCGGACCGGCCTCCCCCGGCAGGGCGCTTGCCGGCAGCGTGCCGAGCGTGCCAGGTGGCAGGCCAGCCGAGTCGGCAGAGGCGTCGACCGGCTCGGCGGTGTCTTCGGACGGCATGGCCGCCTGCGGCACGAGACGGGTGGGGCCGGATGCGCGGGATGCGGTATCGACCGCCCGCGGAGCCGGGGTGACGGGGGCCTGCGTGGTCGCAGCCGGATAGGGATTGCCCGAGCTTGCGCCCGGATAGGACGAAAGCCCGGCCGGAGCGTCGTCACCCGGCGGCTCCATGCCCAGCATGCGGGCCTGCAGGTCCTGGATGGCGCGCGACTGCGCTTGCAGCTCGCTCGTCAGACTGTTGATCTCGCGGGCAAGCGCTTCGTTGTCATTGGTCAGCGTTTCGTTGGCATTGCGGGCCTGCTGGAGCTCGTATTCCAGCGTCTCGACCCGGCCGGACAGGTTCATCAGGTCGCTCGACAGGCTGTTGACCTGCAGTTTCGTGTCCGCGCTCAGCTCCCGCGCCTGCACGATCTGCTGCGCGAGATCGGAACTGGTCGTGCCCTGGGTGATCGGGGCGCCGCCACGCTGGGCGAAAGCGGGAGCCGCAAGGAGCATGAAACTGGCGAACACCAGAGCCGGGGTCTTGAACATGGGCGAATGTCTCCAGAATTTGCCGGACCATAGTAAAACAGCCGGGGCCAAAATATGGCACCCGGCTGCAAATTGTTTCTGAATCAGCGGCCCGCAAGAGGCCGGGAGGTTCAGCTGTTCGGTGCAACGACCTGGATGAAGCCGTTACGGTTCAGGGCCCAGGAGGCCTCGTCCGAACCGGCAGCAATCGGGCGTTCCTTGCCGTAGGAAATCGTGTCGATGCGGGTGGCGTCGATGCCGAGGCTGACAAGGTAATCCTTGACGGCCGAAGCGCGGCGCTCGCCGAGAGCGAGGTTGTACTCGCGCGTGCCGCGCTCGTCGCAGTTACCGGCGACCAGGATGCGAACGCCCGGGGTCTGGGCGTATTTCAGGGCGTGCTGCTTCAGCAGGCCCTGGTCATCGGTGTCGAGATTGTCGCCGTTGAGGTCGAAATAGACGCGGTCGCCGAGCGCGGGCTCAGCGGTCGGGGTGCCGACATTGCCGTCATCGACCTTGGTCGTGTCGACGGTGGTGGTGTCTGCAACCGTCACGGGCGTCGTGTCTTCTGCAACCGGAGCGGGCTTGGAAGCGCAGGCGCCGAGCAGGAGGAGCGATGCACTTGCCAGAGCAAATGCGTTGCGGGTGTTCATGGACATGCCTTTCATGATGAATAGAGACAGGGGGGTACGCTCGAGAACCCGGCCTCTAAACAAAACAGCCGGGGCCAAATTATGGCGCCCGGCTGCAAACTGTCGATTTTGGGACGGAGCGCTTAGCTGTTCGTACCCGAAACAATCTGGGTGAAACCGTTACGGTTCAGGGCCCAGGAAGCTTCATCCGAACCGGCAGCGATCGGACGTTCCTTGCCGTAGGAAATCGTGTCGATGCGCGACGGGTCGACGCCGAGAGAGACGAGGTAGTCCTTCACGACCGAAGCGCGGCGCTCGCCGAGGGCGAGGTTGTACTCGCGCGTGCCGCGCTCGTCACAGTTGCCGGCAACCATGATGCGGACGCCCGGGTAGGAGCTCAGCCAGGCGGCTTGCAGCTTCAGGATTTCCTGGTCATCGGGATCGAGGCGGTATTCGTTGAGGTCAAAGTAGACGCGCTCGCCGACATTGACGCGGAAATCTTCGAGCGAACCCGGTGCCGGGCCGTTGACGACCGGAGCGACCGGCTCCTGGACGACCGGTTCCTGCACGGCCGGGGTCGTGTCGACGACGGCCACGGGCGTGGTGTCTTCGACCGGTGCCGGCTTGGAAGCACAAGCGCCGAGGGCAACGAGCACTGCGGCTGCTGCGGAGATTTTGAGATACGATTGCATTACAGTCAGACTCCCCTGGATGTCCTGAGCTTGGTGACGCCTTGCGGCGGGAATTCTACAGCCTGGCGCGCGCCGGTTGGTGCTTCCACATTCGGGCGGAATTCTGGCGACAATCGGGCGCTAGCTGCTGCAGCACGCGTTTTACACAAAGATTTCTGCGCTGTCTCCCTAAAGCAACGCCTTCAGACGAAGATTCAGGGGGCAAAAACTGCAGTTTTTTCTGTTGTTTACTCCAAAAGGGGCGACCAGGCGGGGTCCGACGCCTCTGTCTGGGTCTGCAGGCGGCGTTCGTTGCGGCCGGAAAGGTCGATCGACCAGAGCTGCGGGCCTGCACCGGGACGGCTTTCGCGGAAGAAAACGATCACCCGGCCGTTCGGCGACCAGTCCGGACCTTCGTCGAGGTAGGACTCGGTCAGGAGGCGTTCGCCAGCCCCGTCGGTGCCGATCACACCGATATAGAACTTGCCGCCGAGGATCTTCGTGAAGGCGACGAGGTCGCCGCGCGGGCTCCAGACCGGGGTCGAATACTGGCCCTTGTTGAAGGTGATGCGGCAGGCCGTGTCACGGCCGCCCGAGGGGCAGGTGCGAGGGGATCCATCCGTGTTCATGATATAGAGCTGCGGGCTGCCGCCGCGGTCCGACGTGAACACGATGGACTTGCCGTCCGGCGACATCGAGGGCGATGTGTCGATGGCCGGGTGGTCGGTCAGGCGGCGCGACTGACGCGTCTTCAGGTTCATGATGTAGAGGTCGGAGTTGCCGTGCTCGGCCTGCGTCATCAGCACGCTTTCACCGTCGCGCGAGAAGCGCGGGGCGAAGGTCATGCCCGGGAAGTTGCCGAGCAGTTCCTGGCGGCCCGTCTCGATATTGAAGAGATAGACGCGCGGCTTACCACCTTCATAGGACATGTAGGTGATTTCCTGCGCCGACGGGCTGAAACGCGGCGTCAGCACCGTGTTGCGGCCGGGCGTGAGGTATTGCTGGTTGGCACCATCGGAATCCATGATCGCAAGGCGCTTCACGCGGTTCAGTTTCGGACCTGTCTCCGCGATGTAGACGAGGCGGGAGTCGAAATACGGATCCTCGCCGGTGAGGCGCGTGTAGATCGAATCCGCGATCTTGTGGGCAATGCGGCGCCAGTTGTCCGGCGTCGTGGTCAGGCGGCGGCCCGGCTGGCCGTTGATGCGCATGACCTCGCCGGCATAGACGTCCCAGAGGCGGAACGAGACGGCGATCTTGCCGTCCGGCAGTTCCTCGAAGGCGCCCACGACCAGACCGTCGGTCTTGATGATCTTCCAGTCAGCAAAGCGCGGCTGCACGTCGATCGACAGATCCTTCTGGATGAAGGAGGCCGGGTTCTGCATGTCGAACAGTCCGGTCGACTCGAGGTCGTCGCGCACGACCGTGGCAATCTGACGGGCGAGATCGGAATTGGTTCCGCCGCGGACTTCGAAATCCGGGATCGCGAGCGGCGTCTTTTTGAAATTGCCGCTCCCGTCGACAAGGACTTTCAGTTCCTCTGCCGAAGCGGTGTGCGAAAAGCCGAGGGTGGCGCAGAATGCCATCACCAGGGCAAGCAGCAGGCGGGTCATGGGATTCCTCCTTTGAACGGGTCTAAGGCTGTGTCGGGCTGATGGTGACATTGATGTCTTTCCAGAACTCATAATCGTCTTCGGGCAGTTGGTAAGGGGCACATTTGCGCACGGCGCGCAACGCCACGTCCACGGCGATACCGGAACGGCCGATGGGGCGCGAGCGTGGGGAGACCAGTTCGACATTGCCTTTCAGCGTGCCGTCCCGGTTGAGCGAGACCCGCATCTGGACATCGATCTGGTCTTCGGGCGGCAGGTCGGACACGCCGCGCCAGCAAGCATAGATCTGACGGCGCATCGCCGCCTGGAGCGAGGCCGTGTTGCCGCGGCGCTCCCCGGCTCCCTGACGGCTCTCCTGCGCATCGCGAAGCACCGGCTTGTCGATCTGCGGCGGCGCTTCCTCGCGCGGCTTACGGCGCTCGTCCTGGGCCTTGTCCTTCAGGATGTCCTCGAATTCATTGAGGAAATCGAGATCTTCAGACGCTTTCGGCTTCTGTTTCTCGATCAGCTTCGGCTCCTCCTTCTTCTTCGGAGGCTCCTCTTTTTTCGGCTCTTCCTTCTTCGGCGGCGGCTCGGCCTGCTCGTCAGGAATGACGACCTCTTCCTCTTCGGGCGAAGATTCTTCCTGCGGCGGGGGCTCTGGCTGTTCCTCGATCTCTTCGGGCACCGCCTCTTCTTCCTTCTCCTCCGGCGTTTCGGCCTTCTGGATGGGGGCGATGTCGGTCACGAGGCCGATCTCGACAAAGTCGATCGGTACGTCGATGGAACTCGCGCATTGCGGCAAACGCATCAGGATGTCGACCGGCCCGAGGCCCGGCTCTTCGCGCTGAAGTCGCTCGATCATCTGGTCGCATTCAGTCTTCTGGTGCGGCCACGACAGGACCGCCATCGCAAGGACGGAAGCATGCACGATCGTGGAGACTGTCAGGCCGCGAAGCATTCCTGCCGGCCGCTCCTATTTCTTCTTCTGTTCAGTAACGAGCGAAACGCGCGTGTAACCGGCCGCCCGGATCTCGGACATGACTTCCATCATGGTCCCGTAAGGCGTGGCTTCGTCGCCGCGCACATAGATCGGCTTGTCATAGCCCTCGCCGATGATCGCCTGAACCTGCGGGCCGAGCGAGGCGATGTCGACCTGCGTCGTCTGGATGAAGATGTCGCCATTGGCCTTCACCGTGATGGCCAGCGGTGCGTCATTGGGGTTGGTCTGGATCGGACCGGACCGGGTTTTGGGCAGACTGATATCCTCGCCCCGCACCAGCATGGGCGCGGTCACCATGAAGACGATCAGCAGCACGAGCATGACGTCCACGAAGGGCGTTACGTTGATTTCGGCATTCAACGCCCGGCGCCCGCGCCGTCCGCCCTTGCCGCCAGAACCGAGGATCAGACCCATCGCCTACTCCCGGCCGGTGTCGGACGCGCGGCGCGACAGGCGGACCAGGACATCCTGCGAGAAGGCGTCGAGCTGGTCGGCAAAACGGGTCAGGTCGCCGGTGAACTTGTTGTAGAAAATGACCGCGGGAATAGCGGCGACGAGGCCCATGCCGGTGGCGAAGAGGGCTTCGGCAATCGGGCCGGCCACGGTGCCGAGGCTGGTGTCCTGCTGGGCGGCAATGTTGAGGAAGGCGTTCATGATACCCCAGACCGTGCCGAACAGGCCGATGAAGGGCGAGGCGGAGCCGATGGTGGCCAGAACGCCGAGACCGTTTCCGGCCTTGCCGAGCTCGCGGTCGATCGTGGCGCGCATCGAACGTTCGGCCCGGTTGATAAGGGCGGACGCCTCACCGGAGCCCGGCGCGACGCGGCGGGCATCCGACCATTCGCGCGCGGCGGCCTGGAAGACACGGCTGGCTGCGTCTCCGCCGCCGGCGCCGGGGCGCAGGTCGAGGTCTTCGGTCCGGCCGTTCCAGAAGGCGTTCTCGAACTGAACCGCCTTTTTGCGTGCAGCACCCAGCGAAAACAGCTTCTCGCCGATCACGATCCACGACCAGACCGAGGCCAGGAAGAGGAGGAACATGACCAGCTTCACGACCGGGTCGGCCTCGAAGATCAGGCCGATCAGGGAGAAGTCGGTATTGCTGGCCGCTGTGCCGATCGCTTCCGATTCCATGGGACGATAGAGCTCCTTGAAGGTGGCAGGCCAGCAGCCCGCAGATGAGGCATGCGTCCCGGCAAGCCGGGCGCGTCACGCCCCTGTTTCAACAACAATTCCGGCAGAAACACGGCAAACCGCCCTGATTCCGCAGCTGCGAACCCGGCTAGGGCGCAACGGTTAAGATTTTATGTGATTTTATTAACGCTGCCCGGTCCAGCGGCACGCCGCGAGCTGGTCCGTCATCTCCTTGACGGGCCGCCGGGGCCGGCCATCGGCATGGATCATGACGGCCGTGATTTCCGCCTCGGCCACCACCTCCCCGTCGCGCAGGCAGGCCTGCTGGAACAGGAAGCGCGGACCGTCGAGGCCAAGATAGCGGGTGCGGATCTGCAGGAGATCGTCGACCCGGGCCGCCCGCCGGTAATCGACAGCAACGCGGGTCAACGTGAAGGCGGCGGGGTCCTCGCGGTTCAGCAGGTCCTGGTGCGAGACGCCCGCATCGCGCAGGCAGTCGGACCGGCCCCGTTCGAAAAACCGGAGATAGTTGGCATGGTAGACCATGCCGGTGAAATCCGTGTCTTCGTAATAGACGCGCACCTGGATCCAGTGCTGGCGGTCGGCATCGAAATTCCGGTCATCAAGGGCAGGCAGGCTCATGGAGTCCGCCTACCAGAGCCCGCGTGCAGCGTCACCCCTGTTGCGGCTGGATCGTCATCTCGAGCGGCGCAACCTTATAGCCGAGGTCCGTGGCGCGCTGTTTCAGCCGATCCAGCACGGCGGGATCGAGCTGCGGCGTGCGCGACAGGATCCAGAGATACTTGCCGTCCGGCGTGCCGACGAGCGAAGCGGAATAGTCCGGCTCCAGCGCCAGAATCCAGTAGTCACCCTCAGCAAAGGGCACCCAGGCCGGCGCGAACTTGACCTTGAGCTGGCTGTTGCCGGTCCCTTCGACGATCCGGGCCCGTCCCTCGGCAACCTTCTTGGGTCCCGTCAGCGCTTCCTTGAAGCAGGTATTCGTGACCGCCACGCTGCCGTCGGCATTCAGGGCATATTCGGCCGTGACACCCGTACACGCACGCTCGAACCAGTTCGGATAGCGGGCGATCTCGTACCAGAGGCCTGCATATTTTTCGAGTTCCACCGGGGTGACGGTCGGCGGGGGCGCCTTTTCCTCGCGATAGTCCGGCTGGCTCGTGCAGGCCGCGAGCAGAAGCGATGCAATCACAGGCAGGGCAAAGCGCATGGGGTATCTCCTTCCCCTCTTGTACGCGGAACCTTGCGGACCGGTTTCCTTACCTACTGCGGAGTTTCCCCTGCGGGTGCAGCGGCCACGGCGCGGATCGCCTCAAGGAAGGTCCGCACGTCGCCCGCCGATACCTCGGCGACTTCCTCCTGCGGCAGGTGGCCGGCTTCGGAATAAGTGATCAGCTGGGAACCCGGTATGGACTCGGCAAAACGGTGCCCTGCTTCGACCGGAATGAGATTGTCATGCTCGCCATGCAGGACGAGCGTCGGCACGGTGATCCTTGCGAGCGCCTCCTTGGTCGCCGGCACCTGCGTGTTGCGCCCGGCCGACAGGGCCATCAGTGCATCGCGGTGGCAGGGCGCGCGGGCGAGCGCCGTGTAACGGTTGACCATCTCGTCGGTCGCAAAGTCCGGATTGGCGAAACTGTCGCGCAGGCCCGAACGCACCAGAAAGGTCATGTCGGTGTTTTTCATCAGCCGGCGGGCGACCGGATTGGCGAGCAGTTTGAAGACCAGCGGGTCCTTGTCTGCCTCCTCCGCCGATTCCGGCCAGCCCGATGCATCGACCAGAACCAGCGCATCAAGCCGGTCCGGATGGGCCAGCGCATAGTTCCAGGCGACACCGCCGCCCATGGAATTGCCGGCAAGCGTGAAGTGATCGACACCAAGGGCGCGCGTCACCCGGTCCACCGTGTCGACGAACTGGTCGGTCCCGATTGTCCCGCCTTCCAGGCAATTGGTCAGGCCGTGGCCCGGCAGGTCGAGCGAGATGACGCGATAGTCGCGCTTCAGGTTTGCAACCCAAGGCTCCCAAGTGTGCAATGAGGACGAAAATCCGTGTACCAACACAATCACCGGCGCCTTGCGCGGGCCAACGTCGCGGTAATGGACGCGCAGCCCGTTTTCGAGCGGCAGGATACGGCTGTCGGAACTGGCATAGACGATCTCGAGCCGGTCATAGCCGATGTCGCTGCGCTGCAGGGCATACCAGCCTGCCGTCAGGATCGCGGCAAACGTCAGAATCACTACGAGAAAACGGCGGAACATCCGTCTTCTTCCTCCCCGGATTTTCTGATTACGAGCGCAAACTAAGCGCGCGCCTATCTGCTGTGTCAATTGCAGTAATCAGTTTGTGCGACAGTTCGGGCACGCCGGGTCGCGGCGGAGCGTCACGGTCCGCGCCTCGCCGGTGAGTCCGGACAGGAGGAGAACCCGTCCGACCAAGGGCCGGCCGGCGCCTGTGACGAGTTTCACCACTTCAAGCGCCATGGCCGATCCAGTCATGCCGGTCACGGCCCCGACCACCCCGACCTCGTCGCAGGCCTCGGCATCTGGCGGCGTTTCCGGCACCCAGCACTGATAGCAGGGCGCCGCCGCATCGATACCTGACGCAAACACACCGACCTGACCGGTCCAGCCCGCCGCCGCGCCGTGGACGAGCGGGCGATGCGTCTCATGCGCGAGCCGGTTCAACGCGTAGCGGGTCGGGAAATTGTCGGACGCATCGACCAGGATTGCGCCTTCCGGCGCCGCGCCAGGCGCAAAGCGGGCGGCTCTGATATCGACAGCAAGGCTCGAATCCATGGCTCGCAGGCGGGCGGCCAGCACCTCTACCTTGAGGGCGCCGACATCACACTCCGTGAACTGAATCTGACGCTGCAGGTTTGAGCGCTCCACCCGGTCGTCATCCCAGAGCTCGATCCGGCCGACCCCCGCCGCGGCCAGATAAAGCGCGCAAGGCCCGCCAAGGGCACCGGCACCGACGATCGACACATGCGCGGCTCGCAGCTTCTGCACGCCGGGCCCGCCGATCTCCTTCAGCAGGATATGGCGTCTATGGCGATCGATGTCCTCAGGCGAAAGACTCATGCCCTGCCCTCCCGGATCGCGGTCGAGGAGGCGGGGTCGACGGGTCCCTTCAGGTAGACCCAGGCGGGCGGCACCAGGTCCGGCAACAGGGGCGCGAGAGATTCCGGTACCCGGTCCTTCAGGAAGGTGCGCGCAAAACGGGAGTTGCGTCCCGCCGCGCCGGTGCCGGGACGGGCAACGATGGCGATGGGCACGAGGTGCGCGATGTCCTGCCAGCGCCGCCAGCGGTGAAAGCCGGTCATGTTGTCACCGCCCATCAGCCAGACGAACCGCGCGTCCGGCGCGCGCTGCTCGATGGCCAGCAGGGTCTGCCAGGAATAGGTGTAGCCGAGTTGATTCTCGAGATCAGTGACGATCATGCGGGGGTGCCGCGCCGCGATGGTCTCGGCGGACGCGAGGCGTGCCGCGAAATCTCCGTGCTCAGACTTCAGCGGATTGCCGCGCGCGACGATCCACCAGACCCAGTCGAGCTGTAGCCGCTTCATTGCAGTCTCGGCGACATGCAGGTGTCCGGAATGGGCGGGATTGAAGCTGCCTCCGAAGAGGCCGATGCGCAGCCCCCGCGTCGGGCCGGGTAGCTTCACGTGTTTCAAGGGCGGACCTGCCCCTTCCCGCGGACAAGGTATTTATAGGTCGTCAGTTGCTCGGCGCCCACCGGCCCGCGTGCATGGATGCGTCCGGTGGCAATGCCGATTTCGGCGCCCATGCCGAATTCGCCGCCATCGGCAAACTGGGTGGAAGCATTGTGCAGGAGGATCGCGCTATCGACCTCGGCGAAGAACTTTTCGGCGGCAGCCGGGTTCTCGGTCAGGATAGCTTCGGTATGACCGGACGACCAGCGCGCGATATGGGCGATGGCGCCGTCCACGCCGTCCACAACGGCGACCGCTAGAATAGGAGCGAGGTATTCCGTGGACCAATCGGCCTCGGTTGCCGGCACCATCCACGGCACCACGGCGCGGGCATTGGCATCGCCGCGCAGTTCGCAGCCCGCGGCCTTCAGCGCGCCGGCCAAATGCGGCAGGAGCGTGTCGGCAATCGCCGAATCGACCAGCAGCGTCTCGGCAGACCCGCATACGCCCGTGCGGCGCATCTTGGCATTGACCGTGATGGCGATGGCCTTCTCCGGATCGGCGGCGCGGTCGACATAGACATGGCAGAGGCCTTCGAGGTGGCCGATCACCGGCACGCGGGCATCCATCTGCACGCGCTCGACAAGGCCGCGCCCACCGCGCGGTACGATCACATCGACCGAACCTTCCAGGCCCGACAGGAGATGACCGACGGCTTCGCGGTCCTGCGTCGGGATGAGCTGAACAGCATCCTCCGGCAAACCCTCGGCCGCCAGCGCCCCGCGCATCGCAGCCACAAGGGCCCGGGAAGACCGGGCGCTTTCCGAGCCGCAGCGCAGGATCGCCGCATTGCCAGACCGGATGCAGAGCGCCCCGGCATCCGCCGTCACATTGGGCCTGCTTTCATAGATGATGCCGATCACGCCGAGCGGCACGGCGACGCGGGCGATGTCGAGCCCGGACGGGACGGTCCAGCGAGCAAGTTCCCGCCCGATCGGATCGGGCAGCGCGGCAACGGCATCGACCCCTTTGGCGATACCGTCGACCCGGCCGGTGTCGAGGGCCAGCCGGTCCAGCATGGCGGCATCGAGCCCCTTGGCACGGCCGTCTTCCATGTCCGCTTCATTGGCGGCGAGGATTTCCGGCGCGGAAGTCCGGATCGCCGCGGCAATCGCCTTCAGGCCCCGAGTCCGGTCCTCGGGCGCGAGCCTGCCGAGCGCACGCGAGGCCGCACGCGCCTTCCGGCCCATGGCCAGGAGGGTTTCGGCAAGATCGGCGCTCGGGGGCTGTGTCTGGACGGTCATGTGCTTCCAGTGCCGCAAACAGGCGCCGCCCGCAAGGCTCACCCCGCCGAACCGGGCTGACAAGCCGCCGGAACGCACTAAAGTCACCCCGATAACAAGACAGGTCCGGAGGAAACCATGATCGATACCGAGGCGATGCCCTTTCTGGCGGATATTCCGCGCGTCCAGGCACAGATCCGTCCGGACGATGTAGCCTTCTGGTTCGAGGAAGAGACCACGTCCTATGCCGAACTGGACCGCTACGCCAACCAGGTCGCAAACGGCCTGATCGCGGCAGGTACCGATCCGCATGACCGGGTCGGCTATCTCGCGAAGAACGCCTCCCAATACTATGAAATGCTCTATGGCGCCGCAAAGGCGCGCGCCGTGATGACGGCCGTGAACACCCGTCTCGCCGCCCCGGAAGTGAAATTCATCCTCTCGGATGCCGGCGCGAAAGTCCTGTTCGTCGGCCGGGACTTCTACGCCATGGTGGCGGAGATCCGCAGCGAACTGCCGGATTTGACCCTGATCGTCGCGCTCGATGGCGGCCATCCGGACTGGCCGGATTACAAAACCTGGCGCGATTCCCAAAGCACCGCCGCACCGGGCCTCAAGCCGCAGGCGGACGATGACGTGATCCAGCTCTATACGTCCGGCACGACCGGCCTGCCCAAGGGCGTGCAGCTGACCAATGCCAATTACAGGGCCTTCATGGACCAGGTCGCCCATCTCGACTGGGGCACGTTCGGCGTCGGCGAAGCCGTGATGAACGCCATGCCGCTGTTCCACGTCGCGGGCGTCAATCTCGGCATTCTTGGATCGGCGCAGGGTGCACGGACCGTCGTGCTGCGCGAGATCGACCCGCAGCTCATCCTCCGCCTCGTCGAGGAGCAGAGGATCGTCCACTCCTTCTGGGTACCCGCCGTGATCCTGATGCTGACCCAGCAACCGAACGTGCGCGACGTCGATTGGTCGAGCCTTAAACGCGTCTCCTATGGCGCCTCGCCGATTGCCGAAAGCCTGCTGGTCGAGGCGCAGGAGATCATGGGCGCCATGTTCACCCAGCTCTACGGCCTCACCGAAACCGTCGGCGCGGCGACCTACCTGCCGCCGGAAGCGCACGATCCGTCCTGGGGCAAGCTGCGTTCCTGTGGCGTGCCCTATCCGGGCGCGGTGGTGCGCTGCATCGATGCCGAAGGCAATCCGGTGCCGACCGGCGAAGTGGGCGAGATCGTGATCAAGGCGAGCTTCGTCATGAAGGGCTACTGGAACCGGCCCGAAGCGACAGCTGACGCGGTACGCGACGGGTTTTTCCATACGGGCGATGCCGGCTATTTCGACGAGGACGGTTTCCTCTACATCCACGACCGCCTGAAGGACATGATCGTCTCCGGCGCGGAGAACGTCTATCCGGCCGAAGTCGAGAACGCGATCTTCGGACATCCGGGCGTCGCCGATGTCGCGGTGATCGGCGTACCGGACGAGCGCTGGGGCGAAGCGGTCAAGGCGATCATCGTGCCTAAGCCCGGCGAACGTCCGAGCCCGGAAGAGATCATTGCGTGGGCAAAGGAGCGGATTGCCGCCTATAAATGTCCGAAGACGGTGGATTATACCGACGCCCTCCCCCGCAACCCATCCGGCAAGATCCTGCGCAAGGACCTGCGCGAACCCTACTGGAAAGACATGGGCCGGCGGGTGGGCTGAGACCCGGTGGAGACTGGCCGAATTCTTGCATGAATTCCGTCAGATTCCGGTTTCGGCACGGTTTGCGTCCGATCCGATAAATTCGATCCTTTTCCGCAAAAGCCGGGAAAGGATTATTTGCGATTCTCTTCCTGACAATTCACGGGTCCGGCCGCTGCCCGCGGTACCGGCAGGGAGAACAAGATGAAAGACTGGCAGATCTTTTTCTGGACCGCAGCCTTTTTCAATTTCGTGATCGGCGCCCCGCTCTTCGTCTCGCCTGAGATGATGGTGCAGATGACTGGTACCGTCGAAGCCATGGACCCCGCCCTGATGAAGGTGACCGGCGCTCTCGTGATCTGCTTCGGCATCGTCTACGCAATCGTCGGCGGAGACCCGGCCCGGTATCGCCCGGTCGTCTGGGCAGGCCTCGTCGGCAAGCTTGGCATTGCCTTCGTCTTCCTGCCCGACTGGCTGGAAGGCACAATTCCGCGCGCCACGATCCTGATCGCCCTCTGCGATCTCGGCTTCATCACCGCCTTCCTCTATTTCCTCCTGCGCCCGACGCAGCGCAAAGTCGGCTTCCGAGCCGACCGGGCCGTCGGTTCCTGAGAACCGCCCCCGCTTTTCTGATTTTTCCTGCATCCAAACGGCCTCCGGCGCGCATCTGTCCTGAAGACAGATCCACCGGAGGCCCTTCATGTTTCGCCTGATCCCCGCTGCGCTGCTGGCGCTTTATCTCGCCGCCTGCACGCCCGGAACGGCCCCCTCGCCCACTGAGGATGCGTCTGCACCTGCGCCGCAGCCGGATGCCCGCGCGATCATTGCGGAGGTCGGCCGGATCCAGACACCGAACGGCATCGAGGAATCCTTCGCGGCCGATATCGGCGGCGTGAAACAATGGCTGTCCATTCGCGGCAAGGACCGGAACAATCCGGTCCTGATCCTCGTGCATGGCGGACCGGGCTCAGCCGAGATGGCCGCGGGCTGGGCCTTCCAGCGCGGCTGGGAGGATTATTTTACCGTCGTCCAGTGGGACCAGCGCGGGGCAGGAAAGACCTGGGCCACGAATGACCCCGAAGCGGTCCTGCCGACGATGACGAAGGAACGGATGGTCGAAGACGTGATCGAGGTGGTCGATTTCGTCCGCCAGCACCTCGGCAAGGACAAGGTGATCCTGATGGGTCATTCCTGGGGCTCGGTGATCAGCCTGGAGGCGGCCATGCGCCGGCCGGATGCCATCGCGGCCTATGTCGGCATCGGTCAGGTGATCAACATGGAGCGCAACGAAACCGAGGGCTGGCGTTTCGCGCTGGAAGCCGCGCAGGCAGACGGCAATACGCAGGCTGTGGAGGAGCTGGAAGCACTTGCTCCCTACCCGGGCGGGCCGCTCACCGTGGAGCGGATCGGTGCGGAGCGAACCTGGTCGATCCATTACGGCGCGCTCGCCGCCTACCGCGAGGATGCGGACCCGTGGTTCCGCGCGATGCGTCTGTCGCCTGAATATGACGACGACATTCTGGCGAAATTCGATGCGGGCAGTCTGGCGAGCCTCAATGCGCTTCTGCCGGAACTCGCCGCCGTCGATTTCGACGGCCTGAAGACAAGTCCTGTGCCGGTCTTCATGCTGCTCGGACGGCACGACTACACGACGCCATCACAGATCGCTGCCGACTGGCTGGACCAGCTGGAAGCGCCCGCCAAGGGCGCCTACTGGTTTGAGCACTCCGCCCACCTGCCCCTCATGGAAGAGCCGGGCGTGACACTGATGACGCTGGTCACCTGTATCCGCCCCTATGCGACCGAGGCAGACCTTGCGGCCGCGCGCGAGAAGGCGCGCGCCTGCGTGAGTGCGCCGTGAGGTCCTGAAGGCAGATCTAGTGCGCGAGTTTCAGCCAGTCGCGGGCTGCCGAGAGGGCGATCTTCACTTCGTCGGAAGTCAGAAGGTCGGCCATTTCGCCACGCTGTTCCCGGGCCGCCTCATGTCCCTTCGAGGCAGCGAGGTTGAACCATTTGTGTGCGGCGATGAGGTCGATGTCGGCATCGATCCCGGCGGCGCAGGCAAGGCCGGCCTGGTAGAGGTCTTCTGCGCACGCATCGGCACCCAGAAGGGCTCCCGGCGGCAAAGGCATATCTGAATAGGGCATCTCGTTCTCCTGTCACCCTTTCCCTCAAGCCGGGGTATCTTTCCCCGTGTCTTTCAGGTTCACCCAAGGGCCGCCGAATGTCCGGCGACGGAATAAATCGTGCCCTCTTGGGTTTTCGGTAAGGTTAACAGAATGTGGCCTCGCAAATCACTTCGTAAACGGATGGCCCGGAATTCTTAGGATTCAAACGCAAAGCGCCCCGCAGGAGACCTGCGGGGCGCCTCGCATGATGTGACGGTCAGGCTTTCGCCGTTACGCCGCAACTTTTTTCTTGGCCAGCGACTTGGCCAGTTTTTCCATCGCCGTGACCTTGTCGATATTCTCGACGGCGGCCAGTTCGCGGGCCATCCGGTCCAGCGCGCTCTCATAGAGCTGGCGTTCGGAATAGGACTGTTCCGGCTGGTCGTCGCCGCGGTGCAGGTCGCGCACGACTTCCGCGATCGAGATCAGGTCGCCCGAGTTGATCTTGGCTTCGTATTCCTGGGCGCGCCGCGACCACATGGTGCGCTTGATGCGGGCCTTGCCGCCGAGCGTCTTCAGGGCGTCGTCGACCAGCTTGGAGCCGGCGAGGGCGCGCATGCCGGAGGCTTCGGCACGGTTCGTGGGCACGCGCAGGATCATCTTGTCCTGGTCGAAGGCCACCACGTAGACCTCCAGTTCCATCCCGGCGACAGTCTGCTTCTCAACTCCGGTGATCTTGCCTACCCCGTGTGCGGGATACACGACGCTTTGACCCACCCCGAACGTCAGTGCCGCAGTATCTGCTTTTTTCGCCATGTCGGATATCGCCCTTTTCTACAAACATAAGAGCCGACGAAACCCACCCCAGTCCGCTGTATCTACGGTCTGAGTTTAGGAAATGCGGCTCTTTTCATTTATTGCTCAAGCCTGAACAATATCACAAATCTGCAGGATTTTCAACAGGTCCGCTGAAGCGTTAACCGTAAGTGAAGTTAACTTACGGCCGGAAATCGTTAACTTTTCCTCAGTCCTGCAGCATTTGCAGCGCCTCCGGGGCGCAGGCGCTCTCAGTCGCCCGTGCCGGGCTCGGGGCTGAAGTATTTCTCAAGTTTACCGGTTTCCTGCGCGAATTGTTCCCGGTCTGCCGGGGGTTCCTTCATGCGCGTGATGTTCGGCCAGGTTTTCGAATACTCGGAATTCAGCTTCAGCCATTTACCGTCCGGATCGTCCTCGGTGTCCGGTTTGATCGCCTCGACCGGGCATTCCGGTTCGCACACGCCGCAGTCGATGCACTCTTCCGGGTGGATGACGAGCATGTTCTCGCCCTCATAGAAGCAGTCGACCGGGCAAACCTCGACGCAATCCATGTATTTGCAGCGGATACAGGCGTCGACAACGATGTAGGTCATGGGCGAAGGGCCTCTTCGGGGGATTTTTGCAGGGGCGAAATGGCGCGCGCAGACGAGCCTGTCAATGCGGCGTCCTGCACGGTGCGTTTAGCTTTCCGCAGCCCTGCGGGCCTCTGCCCTCTGACGGGCCCCGGCGCGGGCCACATCATCGACATAAAGCAGTGAAGCGACATGCCGGATGAAGGCATCCTCGACATCGCTACGCTCGCCATCCGAGAGAGCCACGCGATAGAGACCTTCGATGACGGAGATCCTTGTACTCATGGAGAGTTTTTTCACATGGCGGGTGAAATTGTAACTGTCGACAGCCTCTTCGGCGAGCGTCTCGCCCTCGGCGATCAGCTCGTCCACGCGATCTGCCTCCAGATCGAAGGCCTCCAGCAGGATCTCGGCGATCATGTCGCTTTCGATGTTCACATAGACGCCATCGACGAGGGCGGCCTCGACCAGGAGCGCGGCAACCGCGATGTGGGGATCCATGTCGCGTTCGGCGGGGGTCTTCGACCGGAAGAGGTTCTTGAGCAGGTTCATTCGGATCCGCCTTCCAACAGCCTGTAGAGCGCCTGGGCTTCGGCGGGCGGGCCGCGTCTGGTGCCGAGGTCTAGAATTTCAATGCTGGATATATGCGCCCCACGGGCGAGGGTGACAACATCGCCTTGTGTAATGGCGACGGAGGGCTTGTCGATCCGGCGGGTCTGGCCGTTGTGGGAGAGGCGAAGGCCGTGGCCGCGGATATGGTCTGCCGCCAGCGTCCGTGTCTTGAAGAAGCGCGCCCGCCAGAGCCAGACGTCGAGGCGCAGCGTCTCCGCCATGCTCAGCGGAAGGGCGTGTAGGTAAAACCTGCAGCATCTGCTGCAGGCGCAGCGCCTTCAGCCTTGCCGGCACCCTTGCCATTGCCCTTGTTCTTGTTGCGCTTCTTCTTCGGAGACGGCGGCGGAGGCGGGGGCGGTAGCAACGCGGCCAGCGCCGCGAACGGGCTGTTTGGATCGGGCTGGCGGCCGCGCGGCGGGCGTGATGCGGGGGACGGCGAGCGTGATCCACCTGACGGCGGCCGTGATCCTGGAGGGCCTTCCCTGCGGTTGCGCTGACCGCCACGGCCTTCTTCCGGACGTTTACCCTGTCCTTGCCCGCCGTCACGGCGAGGCGGACGGTTACTGCGCCCCTGTTCGGCATCGTCCGGACGCGACCGTGCGCCATAGCGCCAGAGCGTGACCGCGCCGGTCTCGGCATCCTTCTCGGCGGGCGCGAGGCCGAAACCTTTCAGCACGACCGGCCAGTCGTCGGCCGGGCACGAGACGACCGAGGCGAGGTCCATCGGGATGGGGAAGGCATTCTTGCCAGCTTCGCGGCGGCGCTTGGAGAGTTCCCAGCCGAGGCGTTCGGCGAGGTCTGCCCGGACGGCGCGCTTGCCGAAGCGGAGGTATCCGTTGGCGGCGAGCGCGGCTTCCGGCCAGGTGCCGTCGAGCGCGAACGAGCCCGCCCCTTCCGGCGCGAGGGGGAAGCCTTCCCCGGCATGGATAGCGTGCAGGATGGCGATCATGCGCTGGGCGGCCGGCTTCTGGGCATCCGGCACATGCGCGGCCACACGGCCGGCGCGGATGCCGATGCCCTTCAGGGCCTCGCGCTGTTCCGGCGTCAGGCGGGCGGACTGGTCGTCGCCGCGCAGGTCCACCGCCGCGCCGCTTTCCAGTACACGGAAGGCGAGCCCGCGCGGCAGGCCTTCCAGTGCCTCGCCGGATTT
This sequence comes from Hyphomonas sp., assembly GCA_041398365.1. Taxonomy (GTDB): domain Bacteria; phylum Pseudomonadota; class Alphaproteobacteria; order Caulobacterales; family Hyphomonadaceae; genus Hyphomonas. The sequence goes on from JAWKUV010000014.1 coordinate 29,893, forward strand.
CTCGGCCGCGAGTTTCCAATGCACCTGCAGGACGCGGGCAATCTCGGCGCGAAGCCATTCCTCGGCGCGGACGCGGGCCGGCTCGCGGTCGTGCGGCTCGGTCTCGGTGGCCCCGACGATCTCGACGCGCGGCATCATCCAGGTCGCGCCCTTCGCAAGGCGGGCAACCGGGGCGCCGAGATGATGGATCGATCCGTCATCGGCGAGCGCGAAGGCGTCTGCGGGCGCCCCCGCAATCTGGGCGAGGCGCTGCAGCAGCATGGGGCGGATTGCAGCGGCGGCGGCATTGCGCACCGCCTTGCCTTCCAGCGTGCGCGTATCGAGGACGGGCTCGAACGTCAGGCCTTTCAGGCGTCCGACGATGTGGCCTTCGACGGTCACGTCGCCTTCCGGCGTCAGGTCAGTCACGAGAGCATCTTCCTTCTTCAGGCTGGCGAGCAGCGCTGTTGTCCTACGGTCCACAAAACGCGCCGTCAGCGCCGCGTGCAGCGCGTCCGACAATGTATCTTCTATCCCGCGTGTCTTTTCCTGCCAATAAGCTGGGTTTTCGAGCCAGTCGGGACGGTTGGCCGCATAGGTCCATGTCCGGATACTGGCAAGGCGTTGCTGCAGCTTGGCGATGTCGCCCTCAGTGGACGACAGGTCTTCGAGGCGCCGCGCCATGCCGGCATCGGAGAGGCGGGCATCCGGATCGGCCAGCGTTTCGGCGAGCCCGATGACGAGCCGGCCATGCCCTTCCGGGCCGAGCTTGCGGAAGTCCGGCAGACGGGCGAGGTCCCACAGGCGCCTGACACGGCGGGCGCCGGACACGTCCGGCCCGATCGCCGCATCCTCGCTCATCCGGCGCAGCACCCATTCGTCGAGCGCGTGCGGCGTGTGGATCAGGACCGGATTACCAGAGGGGCGTTCGAGGCTGCGGATCAGCGACTTGATCGAAGCGAAATCGAGATCGGAACTGCGCCACTGGATATGGTCCACGGGGTCGAACCGGTGCGCCTCGATGGCGCGCCATTGTTCTTCCTCGAAGGGCGGGCAATCGGCCGTTTCGCCGAATTCGCCATCCTGCCTGAACCGCCCGGCCCGGCCGGCAATCTGTCCGCACTCGGCCAAAGTCAGCGGGCGGTGGCGGCGGCCATCGAACTTGGAGCGCGAGGCAAAGACGACGCGGTCGACATCGAGGTTCAGCCCCATGCCGATAGCATCGGTGGCAACGATATAATCGACCTCGCCGGACTGGTACATTTCCACCTGCGCATTGCGCGTGCGGGGGCTGAGCGCACCCATCACCACGGCCGCCCCGCCCTTCTGCCTGCGGAGCAGTTCGGCGATGGCATAGACCTCCTCGGCGCTGAAAGCGACGATGGCCGTGCGCTTCGGCAGCTTGGTGATCTTGGTATGGCCGGTATAGCGGAGTTCCGAGAAGCGCTCGCGCGGCTCGGTCTCGGCGCCGAGCTTCAGTTCCCGCAAGATGCCCCGCATCGTGTCGGAGCCGAGCAGCAGCGTCTCGTGATTGCCGCGCAGCTTGAGGATATGGTCGGTGAAGATGTGGCCGCGGTCCTCGTCCTCGGCGAGCTGGATCTCATCGATGGCGACGAAATCGGTGCGCAGCTCCACCGGCATGGCCTCGACCGTGCAGATGAAGTAACGCGCCGTAGACGGAATAATCCGCTCCTCCCCCGTGATCAGGGCGGCATGGGCGGCGCCCTTTCGCGCAACCACGCGGTCATAAACCTCGCGGGCGAGCAGGCGCAGCGGCAGGCCGATCATGCCCGTGCCGAAGCCGGTCATCCGCTCGATGGCATAATGCGTCTTGCCGGTATTGGTGGGGCCGAGGATGGCCTTGAGGGAGGATTGCATGTGCGTGGGGTGGGGTCGGATCCGGGCGAAGTCAAGCGGGGGAAGCCGCCTAGCGAAGCAAATTCAGGTATTCCCGCCCAAATTCCCCGTTAGACTCAATCGTCTTCTGGAGATGTCACACATGAATCGCTTCCTGGTACTGGCCCTACCCGGCCTCGCCCTCGTGGCTTGCAGCCCGGCCGGACCAGCCATCGGCAAGGCCGACAGTCATATCGACTGCGCCGCTCTCATCAGCGCCGCCGACCACATGATGGCGGACGGCACCCTCGCGCCCGACACGGACTTCCAGTCGAAAATCCTCGTCTCGGCCAGGACGCATCTCAATGCCTATGCCATTCCCGAAGGCATCAGCGAGATGGACGCGCTGGCTGCGGTCAATACCCGGCGTGACGAGCTGAGAACGAGTATCGCTCCGGAGCAGATTCTGGACCGCGCGAAGGCCTGCGTAGCAAAGACGCCGGGCTAGGCGACGGCGCGGATGCGGGGTTCTTTCGCGACGGGTTCGTCGGCCTTCACGGCGTGGGGCTGGAAGTGGAGGAGTTCCCAGCGGCCGTCATGGTGCTCGACGAGGGCCGTGCAACTCTCCACCCAGTCGCCGTCGTTCATGTAGGTGATGCCGTCTATGTCGCGCATCTCGGCGACATGGATATGGCCGCAGATCGCGCCGTCGAAGCCCTTTCGGCGGCAATAGTCCGCCACATGGCCCTCGAAATTGTGGATATGGTTCAGCGCCCGCTTGGTGCGCTTCTTCAGCGCCGCCGAGAGCGACCAGTAGGGCATGCCGAAGGCGCGGCGGACGGCGTTCAGCTTGGTATTGGTCCACAGCAGGAAATTATAGGCATGGTCGCCGAGGTGCATGATCCATTTGCGGTCGGCCCGCATCATGCCGTCGAACATGTCGCCGTGCACGACGAGATAGCGCTTGCCGTCCTCGCCCTCGTGCAGGGCGCGGTTCTTCACGCTGATGTCGCCGAAGGCGAGGCGGAACTGCAGGAAGGCGCGCAGGAACTCGTCATGGTTGCCGATGATATAGGTGACGTCCGTGCCGCGCTTGGCGGCCGTCAGGATACGGCGGATGACGTTCGTGTGGGCCTGCGGCCAGAACCATTTCTTGCGCAGGCGCCAGCCGTCGATGATGTCGCCGACAAGGTAGAGCTGCTCGGACGTGTGCGTCTTGAGGAAGGCGCACAGGGCATCGGCCTGGCAGCCGGCGCTGCCGAGATGCACGTCGGAGATGAAAATCGCCCGGTATTCAGGCTTCGGCTGCAGGCGCGATGCGGTCATCCGAAGGCGGATAGCCTGATTTCATACAGGTTTTGTGACAGTTCGGGTGCGAATATGTAAAAAATACAGGGGGCGGATGGTTAATCAGCCCTCCAGTTCCACGTCCCAGTAGAGATAGTCCATCCATGTCTCGTGGAGGTGGTTGGGCGGGAAGCGGCGGCCGGTTTCCTGCAGCTGGTAATTGTTCGGCCGGAAGGGCCGGCGCAAGAGGTGCATGTCCGTCTGCTGCAGCAACTTGTTGCCCTTCTTCAGGTTGCAGGGGCTGCACGCGGCGACGATGTTCTCCCACGTGGTGCGCCCGCCCTTGGAGCGCGGCACGACGTGATCGAAGGTCAGGTGCTCGTGCGTGCCGCAATAGGCGCACTCGAAGCCGTCGCGCAGAAACACGTTGAACCGGGTGAAGGCGGGCGGGCGGTCCTGGCGCACGAAATCGCGCAGCGCAATCACGCTCGGCAGGCGGAATTCCGTGCTCGGAGACCGCACGACATAGTCGTATTCTGCAATGATATCTACACGGTCGAGGAAAACGGCCTTGACCACTTCCTGCCAGGGCCACAGCGATAGCGGATAGTAGGACAGCGGCCTGTAGTCGGCATTCAGAACCAGTGCGGGCCGCCCCTGCGGCGGCGCCGTGATGATCTCAGCCATGATGACCCCCCATCTGGCAAAGAACGGAAACCTGCTCGAACCGACTGAAAGCGTACGCTCCTTTAGTCTTCGCCCAAGAGCCTTAGGCGATTCTCATCATAAGAATATGACAGGGGCAGCGATTTGGGAAGGCGCGGCCCTCAGGCGGGCGGAATGCCGGCTTTTGCCCGTTCCGTATTCAGCCAGCCCCAGAGGAGGTGCGCGGCAACGCCCCGGTTCGGACGCCAGGTCTCCGCATGGGCCGAAAAGTCCTTGTTCGTCATGCGGATGTCATAGCCGCCGAGGCGTTTGTGCGCCTCCATCAGACCGACATCGCCATGCGGGAACGCGTCCATCTTGCCGGCCGCATAGAGAAGGAAAAGATCCGCCGTCCACGGACCGATACCCTTCACGGCGAGCAATTCGGCCCGCGCCGCGTCCACATCGGCCGCGCTGATCCGGGCCAGATCGAGCGCTCCGTCGCGGATCGCCGCCGCGATCGTGTTCATGTGGGAAAGCTTCGGCCCGGAGAGGCCGCAGGCGCGGAGCTGGTCCTGATCGCAGGTCAGCACGCGCTCCGGCGTCACGTCTCCGAGAAAGGCCTGCACCCTGCCCCAGATCACATCGGCGGCGCGGGTCGAGACGAGCTGGTAGACGACCGTCCTGGCAAGCAGGGCATAGGTCGCCTCGTTCGCCCGCCATTCCGGGACTCCGATCGCCTCATAGGCGCGCGCCAACGCGGGATCGAGGCCTGACAGGGTTTCGCAGGCGCGCCGGATCGCGGCTTCGGGCGGGGCCGTCACGACCTCGTGCCGGGCAGCTTGCCCAGCGGCACAGGCCCGACGAAGACGCCATTGTCGATCACCGGCAGGGTGAGGAAGCCGCCATCGCGCGAGGCGGGCTCGACCGTGCCGACGATCATCTGCGCCTGCTGGGTCCAGGCACCGGTGTCGATCATGGCCTGTTTCAACGCCTCGGCATTGTCGATCCGCACCTTGAAGGCGCCATTGGCCCGGCCGTTCGCAATCTCGAGATTTGCCTGCGCACCGAGATCGAGTGGGCCCCAGTCGAGCAGGGCCTGCGCGACTTCCACTGCACCGCCATTCTCGAGCAGGGCCGGCCACACGCCGCGCAGATCCCGGCCCACCGCCTCATAGGCCGGGAAGAAGCCGCGCACTTCGCCGATCAGGCGCGAAGGCCCAAGCTCCGTACCCAGATAAGAGGCGCCGTGCGGTGCATCGTCGAGCGTGACCTTGTCCCACTGGACCGCGATCATCAGGTCGTCCGGGCTTTCCGGGCGCGGCGCAAAATTGAGCGACAGGTTGCTGATCAGGTAGGCCTGCCCGCCGAGCAGTGCCTGAGCCTCGCCCGACTGCGCCCCAAGACGACGCAGGCCCGACTTGTTCCAGGACAGGCTGAACGCGGCCTTGCCGTCGAGATCCACACTGTTGCGGATGCCGTCGGTGCCGACGATCACGTTATGGCCCGGCACCCGGCCGATCAGATGGGTGAGGTTCCAGGCCTGCAGGACAAACTCGGCGCGGTCGCCCTGCCATTGCGCAGCGCCCGGGGCGCCCTTGAAGCGTGGTTCGTCGAAGGCGAGTTCGAAGCGGAACGGGTAGCCGGTGAGGCTGCGGCCGGCATAGGTGAATTCGGCGCCCTTTGCCTCCTGTCCGGCAATCCACTTGTCGACCCCGTCATCGATGCGACCGGCGGCAAGGAACCACCAGCCGGTCCAGCCGCCCACGGCCAAGAGAAGCAGGACGAATGGCAGGATCAGGCCGAGGCGCGAGGGTTTTTTCACAGTGGAGGGGTCGGCCATGCGGGCGGTCTTTCCGTCTCAGGTTTTCGCGGGAACGAGGTCTGCAGCGGTACGACCCTGCACGGCGAGCCCTTCCGCCACAAGGGCGTTCGTGGCCGCCTCCAGTTCGGTTTCGAGCCGGGCCATCAGATCCTTGCGCGGCAGGCCGGCCGGAATCGGCGGCAGGATTTCATAGACGATTGTCCCCGGGCGACGGAGGAATCCGCGCCCTGGCCAGCAGAGGCCGGCATTGGTGGCCACCGGCACGATAGGCGCCTCGATGGCCTTGGCCAGCGCAGAAAGCCCGGCGGCATGATAGTCCGGAGGCGCGCCTGGCGCCTTGCGCGTGCCTTCCGGGAAGATCACGACCTGGCGGTAATTGTCCGCACGCTGTTTCGCGGCGGCGACCATGGCTTTCAGCGTCTTCGTCGTTCCGGCCCTGTCGATCGGGATCATCGCACCCTTCAGGGCATACCAACCGAGGGCCGGATACCAGAGCAGTTCCCGCTTCATGATGATGGCCGGGTCGCGGGTCACCAGGAAGGGAATGAACACGTCGTACATGCACTGGTGCTTGCCGGCATAGATTACCGGGCCTTCCGGCATGTTCTCCCGGCCGCGGATCTCGGTGCGGATACCGCAGAACAGCCGGAGCCCGAACCGGATGAACCGCGCATAGACGCCAATGCACCAGATGCTCGCCGCACGCGGCATCAGCAGGGTCGGCAGGAACAGGATACCGAGAACGCCCATCCAGCCGTACAGCCAGAGCATGAAGAGAAGAGAGGTGATAACGCGCATTCCGGGGATCTAGCCAATCATTCCAGCGTCGTCACCCGCCACTTCGCCCATTCAAGGAACACGCCCTTGAGTGACTTGAGGTCTGTGAAGATGCGCTCCGGACTGATCACGGTCCGCACCGGCCAGGGTTTCAGGACCACATCGGGCATCGCATCGTGCAGGACAAGCAGGCTGCGCGCCATGTGATAGTCCGAGGTGACGAGGATCAGTTCGTCATAGCCGTTCTCATAGGCCCAGGCGGCCGTCTCGTCGGCATTGCCGAGTGTCGTCTCCGCCGTGTGGCCGATGTCGACGCAGCAGGTCCAGACCTGCGGCTCGCCGCCCGCCAGGGCCATGAGGTCGTCCATGGTGACATCCGGATGCACGCCGGAGATCAGCAACCGCTCTCCCCTGCCCTCGGCGACCAGCTGAACTCCCGCCGCAATCCGGAGCCCCGATCCGCCGGTGAGCGCGACGACGGCATCGGCCCGGGTGGCCGGATCCGGCGCCATCTTCGCGGCCCGGCGCGCGAACAGGAAGAAATCCCCTCCCAGCGCGACAAGCACGACCAGGACCAGGAGGGCGCCCAGACTGGATTTGCGGCGGCGGGGTCGGGCGGCGGTCACATCACGCTCTTGAGGGCACGGATAACGGTGATGCGGGCGGCCAGACGCGCGGCAAGGCCTGCCGTAATCGGCGTCAGGACGAGCACGACCAGATCGGTGAAATCGAGGCTGAGGTCCGGCAGCAGCCCGGCATGGGCGGCATTGGCCTTGGCGGCAAAGATCGCCGCCGCAACCGCCCCGAGCGCCATCAGCGCCCCGACGGACCCGGCCCGGAGGCCCAGGATCCAGAAGCGCCGCTCGAACAGGCTGGCAATGAACCGGTCCCGCGCGCCCGACAGGTGCAACACGTCCACAATGTCCCGCCGGGCCAGCAGCGCGGCATGCGTGGCGAAGGCGATCACGGCAATGGCGGTTGAGGCGAGCAGCGCCACGGCGGTGAGCGCGATGAGGCGCGTGATGGCCAGCACACGGCGCACGTCACCCGCCCAGTCGGCATGTTCGTCCACGGCGCTGTCATAGCCGGCTTCGGCGAGCTCCCGCTGCAGGGTGGGCGCCATGTCGGTGACGCCCGGGTCGGCGGTCACCGCGATCAGCTGCGGCAGGGGCAGGCTTTCCGGCAGGCCGCGGCTGCCGAAATTCGGCTCGAGCAGCTCGTCGATCTCTTCCTTGGTCAGAAGGTGCGCCGCGCGCACGCCTTCCGTCTTCTCGATCAGCTTGCGGGCATCTTCCGCGGCGCGGCGGTCGACATCCTGCAGCGTGACAGTCAGTTCGCCCTCGACTTCGGCCGTCCAGGCGCGGGCTGCGCCATAGGTGGACTTCGCCGATAGGGCCGCCAGCGCCGCCAGGAAGCAGAGCGCGGCGACGACGAAGAACAGCGCCGCCTCGCGCGCATCCTCGACCGGCAGGAGGGAGGTCTCGCGCGCCATCAGTCGGCCGCCTTTGCCGGGTCGGTCCGGCGCCGCCCGGCGGCAGACCCGCCGAATTCGGCATCCCGCACCAGGAGACCGTTGCTCAGCCGGTAGACCGGCGCGTCGACCTGGCGCACGAGGCCGAGATCGTGGGTGGCGATGATGACGGTCGTACCCCGGCGCTTGTTCAGCTCCAGGAACAGCCGCATCAGGCGCGAGCCCATTTCCGGGTCGACGTTGCCGGTCGGTTCGTCGGCGATCAGGATGTCCGGCTGGGTGACCACGGCGCGGGCAATGGCGACGCGCTGCTGTTCACCGCCCGACAGGGTGGACGGGCGCGCGTGAAGCCGCTTGCCGAGACCGACCCAGGTGAGCAATTCCTCAACATCGGCCCGGTAGTCGGCCTCCTTGCGGCCGACGACACGCAGCGGCAGGGCGACATTTTCATAGGCGGTCAGATGGTCGAGCAGCCGGAATTCCTGGAACACGACCCCCACTCGGCGGCGCAGGGCCGACAGCTGGTCGCGCGCGAGGCGCCCCGTGGGGCGGCCAAAAAGCGAGACTTCGCCCTTCGTCGGCTTGAGTGCCAGGTACAAGAGCTTGAGAAGACTGGATTTACCGGCACCGGACGCGCCGGTGAGGAAGCTGAAAGAACCCTGTTTCAGGGTGAGATCAATACCGCTAAGAATGTCGTCCGACGTGTCGTAGCGCAGCGACACATTATCCAGACGCACAGCAATATCGTCGAAGAGGTCGAGTCTCGAGAGGGTCATCGGCTCCGTCGATTGGCTCGGGCGGCTGGATTATTGGGGCGAATTGCGGGAAAGACCAAGGCATGATCCTCACCTGCCCGAACTGTGAAACCCAGTATTTCGCCGATGACTCAACAATCGGTGAAAGCGGCCGCACTGTGAAGTGCGCCGCCTGCGGCCATTCCTGGTTCGTCGCCCCGCCGGGGCTGGAGCCGGAAAAGGCCCGGCCGAACCCGGCCGCCGCCCACGAAGTCTACCGCGAGCGCGTCCGCGAGCAGCGCCGCCGCAAGAGCCGGACAGCCGCCCTCGTCTCCTGGCTGGTGACGGCCCTCGTCTTCTTCTCCCTCGGCGTCGCGGCGATCATGTTCCGCAATGACGTGGTGAAGGTCTTCCCGCGCGCCGCCGGAGCCTACAAGCTCGCCGGGTTCACGGTGAACCGCTTCGGCATCGAATTCGATTCGATCGAGCGCAGCCGGACCTTCAACGACACCGTCCCGGTCGTCACCGTGTCCGGCAAGGCGATCAACGTGGCCCGCACCACAGTCGAGACGCCGCTGGTCAAGGTCGACCTCAAGGACGAGCGCGGCAAGACCGTCGCCACTCGCTACGGCTCGATCACGCCCGCGCGCCTGCCGGCCGGATCGTACGGCACGTTCCAGATCGTGCTGGAACAGGCGCCGATGGAGAGCTTCCAGATCGAACTGTCGCTGGTCGACAAGGCGGGCGCGCCGCAAGCCGCCCCCGCCCTGCCGGCAAAACCCCCGGCGGACGAGGAACCAGCCCCCGACACAACCGCCGGAGACGAGACCGAATGAACGACGACCAGAAGATCGAAGTGATCGTGCCGGAAGACCAGCTGATGGCACGGGTCGATGAACTGGCCGACCGGCTCGCCCCGCGCCTCAAGGGCGACTGGACGGTCGTGTCCATCCTGATCGGCGCAACGCCCTTTACCTCGGACCTGATGAAGGCCCTGGCTCGGCGCGGCATCCATCCGATGCTGGACGTGATCTGGCTGGAATCCTATCGCGACGCGCGCGAAAGCTCGGGCCGGGTCGTGGTGCGGGCAGACCTTGCACGCCCGATCACCGGCCGCGGCGTCCTGCTGCTAGACGATGTGTTTGACACCGGCCGCACGCTCGCCTTCGCCAAGCACCATCTCGAAGCCAAGGGCGCGCGCGAAGTGATCACCTGCGCCCTGACCCAGAAGCCCTGGGCCCCGCGCGGGGAACATGGCGTCGATTTCTGCGCCTTCGATTCGCCGGGCCGCTACCTTGTCGGCTACGGCATGGACGATGCCGGCAAGTATCGCGGCCTGCCCTATATCGGCGCGCTGGACTAGTCCGTCTTCAGACGAATGACCTTTTAGAGGATCGCGGGGATCACGCGGTCCGGCGGGCGGTGGCCGTCGGCGAAGGTCTTGATGTTGATGATCACCTTCTCGCCCATCTCGGTCCGGCCCTCGATCGTGGCCGAGCCCATGTGCGGCAGGAGCAGCACGTTGGGAAGGTTCTTGAGGTCCGGGTTCACCGAAGGCTCGCGCTCGAACACGTCGAGACCGGCTCCGGCAAGCTTGCCGGACTTGATGGCCCGGGCGAGTGCAGCCTCGTCGATCACCTCGCCGCGCGCGGTGTTCACGATGAAGGCGTCCGGCTTCATCAGTTCGAGGCGGCGGGAATTCATCAGGTGGAAGGTGGCCGGCGTGTGCGGGCAGTTGATGGACACGATGTCCATGCGCGCCAGCATCTGGTCGAGGCTGTCCCAGTAGGTCGCCTCGAGCATTTCCTCGATCCGTGGGCTGACGGGCTTGCGGTTGTGGTAGTGGATCTGAAGGCCGAAGGCCTTGGCCCGGCGCGCGACGGCCTGTCCGATCCGGCCCATGCCGATGATGCCGAGGCGCTTGCCGGCGAGACGGCGGCCGAGCATCCAGGTCGGCGTCCAGCCGTCGAATCCGCCCGTATCCATGATCTGGGCGCCCTCGTGCAGGCGGCGCGGCACGGCCAGGATCAGCGCCATGGCGACGTCGGCCGTGTCGTCGGTCAGCACGCCCGGCGTGTTGGTGACGGTGATGCCGCGCTGAACCGCGCTCTGGACGTCGATATTGTCCACCCCTGCCCCGAACTGGGCGATCAGGCGCAGCTGGTCCCCGGCCCGGGCCAGAAGGCGCCCATCGATCGGGTCGGTCACGGTGGGCACCAGCACGTCGGCAGTCTGCATCGCCTCGGCCAGTTCTTCCTGCGTAAACGGGTGATCGTCCTCGTTGAGGCGAGCATCGAACAATTCCTTCATCCGCAGTTCCACCGGGGCCGGCAGTTTGCGGGTGACGACGATCTTCAGCTTCCTGGTCGGCATGAGCACCCTTTGTATTTTTTTGCTGTGACTCCTTGAGGGCCTTAGCAAAGCCCTGCCGGAACGCCAATGGCGAAGATTTTACCGGGAATTCACCAGAGCGTGGAATCTTGTCGCGGGTTTCACATGGGACGCGGATTGCACATGAAGTGGGCACCCTTTCTGGTTTCGGGACTTTTCTTCCTCGGCGGGGCCGCCATGGCCCAGGTGCAGGATCTGGCGCCCGAACTCGTCCGCGTGTCGCGGTTCTCCGGCAAGCCGGTGCCGCGCTTCGAAACGCTCAAATTCGCCATGGTCAATGGCCGCGCCGGCCCCTCCAAGGAACACCCGGTCCTGTGGGAGTACCAGCGCAAGGGCCTGCCCATGCTGGTGATCAAGGAAAGCGAGAACTGGCGCCGCGTGCGCGACCCGTCGGGCACCGAAGTCTGGGTCCATGCCCGGATGCTGGAGGACGGCCACAAGGCCTATGTCCAGACCCCCACGGAGATCCGCGAGGCGCCGAGCCCCGAATCCCCGGCGGTGGCCGATCTCGGCCGAGGCGTCCTGGTCGACCTCGGCGCCTGCGACCGCGGCTGGTGCCGTATCCAGGCCAAGGATTACCGGGGTTATGCCCCGCAGGCGGCTCTCTGGGGCTCCGACTCGCGGGAAACGGGCCTCTAGGCACCCCGCCTCGACCACGCTTCGCGCACCCTGAACAGCGCCTTCCGAGTTGACATTGCAGACGGTCCCGTGCCTTCAAGGCCGGCTACCGCTGTTAAGGAAGACGACGCATGTCCGGACCGCACGACTATCACACGCCCAAATCCTCCTATTCCAAGGAAGACCTGCTGGAATCCGGCAAGGGCGGCTATTTCGGCCCCGGCAACGCCCAGCTTCCGGCCCCGCCCATGCTGATGATGGACCGGATCACCGAGATTTCCGAGGATGGCGGCGCCTATGGCAAGGGCCATGTGATCGGCGAACTCGATATCACGCCGGACCTCTGGTTCTTCTCCTGCCATTTCCCCGGCGACCCGGTGATGCCCGGCTGCCTCGGCCTCGATGCCATGTGGCAGGCCGTCGGCTACTGGCTCGGTTGGTCGGGCAGCCCCGGCAAGGGCCGCGCCCTCGGCGTCGGCGAAGTGAAATTCACTGGCGAGATCACGCCGGACAAGAAGCTCGTCCGCTACGAGATCGACATCAAGCGCGTGCGCCGCGGCAAGCTGAACCTCGGCATTGCCGACGGCAAGGTCTTCGTCGACGGCGAGCATGTCTATACGGCCCTCGACATGAAAGTCGGCCTGAAGAACCTCGACGAACAGGCCTGATCCGGCTCAGCCGGGCCGCGACTGGGTCTTGAAGAAGTCCCAGATCACTTCGCTGGCATCGAAATCCTCCACCGGCGTATCGCCGCGGCGGCTGCCTTTCTGGCCGCCCGGCCAGGCATGGCCGTTCTCCGTCAGCACATACCAGCGGACCGGCGCGGCGCAGCCTGACCCGGTGCGGACCGTATAGGCCGGAACCGTCTTGGACGGCGCCTCGCCGGTGCATTTGTTGGCCGACATCCAGTACCGCATCGCGGCCTCGGCGGACGCATAGGGCGCATCGTTCGGCGCCGATGTCTGCCGGGCCGGGTTTTTGCCATAGCCGCCCTCGGCTGGGACATTGCGGTCGAGCGCCCCGGTCAGGATCAGGGCCGGCACCGGATAGGCCGGGAGCGCCTCGTCGCCGAACACAGCGCCCACGACCGGCGCGATGGCCGCGACCTTGCCAGAGAGTTCGCGCCCCGCCCGGTGGGTCATCATCGCACCGTTCGACATGCCGGTCACATAGACCCGCTTCGGGTCGGCAACGCCTTTCGCCACGAGATCGTCGATCAGGTCCGACAGGAAGCCGACATCGTCGACTTTCTGCTCCATTGCATAGGCGCAGCAATGGCCGGCATTCCAGGTGAGGAAGGGGCCGCGGCCGGTACCGTCCGGATAGACGACGGTGAAGCCTTCCCGGTCGGCGAGCGCGTTGAAACCGCTCATCCGCGCGCCGTTCTTCCCGCTGCCGCCGCCGCCATGCAGCATGATGACGAGCGGCGACGGGCCTTTCAGCCCGTCCGGCCGGTGGATGTCATAGGTCCGTGTGGTGCCGTCGGAGGAGATTTCCCCCTCCGTAAGCCCGTCCATGGCGCGCCGGAGCGGGCCGGCCTCCGCAACCGCGGCAGACGCGAGAACGGCAGCGGCAAGGGCAACAAGGCGAAGTCGGGATCGGGTCATGGGAAAGTCTCCGGGAGAGGCTCACTATGCCCTGAACGGCCGGGAGACGGAAATCCGTCGCGTCAGCCGATCCCCCGCGCAAGAATCACCGTCCCGGCGGCACCGGCCTTCCGGTCGCGCGCGATGGCCTCATAATCCGGATCGCCCGCAAAGCGCAGCGCCTCGGCCTCGTCCGGAAAGCGGAGGATGACGATCTTGTTGTACGGCCAGCTTCCCTCCAGCACGACCGGTGCCTCGTCGGCCACGAGGACAGCCCCGTCGAACCGCGCAAACACAGGCGGGAACGCGGCCTGGTAGCGCCGGTAGGCCGCCTCATCCGTGAATTTCAGCTGGGCGATCGTGTAGACGGCCATGGGCTTACCTCACAGCCGGAAGACGCGGGCCGCATTGCCGGACAGGAAGGCCGCCTCCCCTTCCGGGCTGAGGCCAAGGTCCGGCAGGCCCTTCAGGCACTGGGCAGGCGACAGCATCGGCCAGTTCGTGCCGAACATGACACGGGTACGCCCGACGCCCTTCATCCAGGCCACGAAGTCCGGCGGCAGCCGGTGCAGCGCATAAGCCGACGTATCGACATGGAAATTCGGGAACTTGATCGCCATCGTGTGCAGCTCGTCGATCCATGGAAAGCCGACATGGCCGCCCACCACGGCAAGTTCCGGGAAGTCCAGCATCACGTCCTCGAGATACGGGATCAGCCGCCCGGTGTCGGACCGCTTCAGCGGTCCTGTGTGGCCGATCTGCGTACAGAAGGGCACGCCCGCCTCGATACAGGCGGCATAGACCGGATAATAGCGCCGGTCGTTCGGCGGCAGGTCCCACAGCCAGGGGACAATCCGCACGCCGACGATTTTCTTCCCGTCCACGACACGCCGTATCTCGCGCACGGCCCCCATCGGGTCGGTCAGGTCCACTGAGGCGAGGCCGCGCAGCCGGTCCGGCGCCTGGCTCACCTGTTCCTCAAGTTCGCTGTTCGAAATCAGGTCGCCTGCGGGCGAGGACCAGGCCGCGATCAGGGAAACATCGACCCCCGCCTTGTCCATGGCGGCAATCGTTGCCGGCACACTGGTGCCCTGCGTGTCCCCTTCCTTGCCGGTCCATTTCAGCAGGGTCTGCAGCCAGGGGGCCGCCGCAAAGCGCGGTGTCGTCACCTGCGCCCACACATCCACGATACGCATGCTCGTCTCCATATACTTCACTGTTGAAGTATATGCTTCCACCCGGCCCCGCAAGACGTTACCAAGCGTCATGACCGCTCGTTCCAGCCGATTCTACCACGCGCTCCAGATCGCCGCGCACCGCCTTCAGAAGCGGGCCGACCAGGCCCTGATGGAGGCCGCCGGCATTTCCACGGCCCAGTCCGCCGTGCTGGCCATCGTCGCGGGCAGCCCCGGCATGCGCCAGAACCAGGTCGCCGCCCTGCTCGGCCTCAATGAAAGCGCCGTCACGGCCATGGTGGCCCGGCTCGTCAAGCTCGGCCTCCTCGCCCGCGCCCGCAGCAGCGAGGATTCCCGGGCCTGGGAACTCTCCGTCACGCCGGAAGGCGAGGCCGCCCTCAAGTCCATCGAAGCCCCTTTTGCCGGGGTGAATGCCCTGATCGACGAAGCCCTGGGGCCCGAGACGGATGCCCTCGCCGCCCGTCTCCATGCCCTTTCGGCACGGCTTGCAACGGGTTGACCGGAAGGCTGGCGCCTCCTAGCCGTTCTGTTCGACAAAAAAGAGAGGAATCGCCCCATGGCTGACGACTGGACCCCGCCCGCAGGCACTCTGATGAAGGGCAAGCGCGGCATCGTGATGGGCGTTGCCAACCAGAACTCCATCGCCTGGGGTATTTCCCAGCAGCTGGCCGCGCAGGGCGCTGAAATCGCCTTCACCTACCAGGGCGAAAGCCTGGAACGCCGCGTGCGACCGCTGATCGAGTCCATCGGCATGGACACGATGATCCCGGCCGACGTGACGGACGACGCCTCGATGGATGCGGCCTTTGCCGCCATCAAGGAAAAATGGGGCAAGATCGACTTCCTCGTCCACTCCATCGCCTTTGCCGGCAAGGACGAGCTGATGGGCTCCATGGTCGCCAACACGTCCCGCGAAGGCTTCCGCCGCGCCATGGACATCTCGGTCTATTCATTCATCGACAGCGCCCGCCGTGCCAGCGAGATCATGCCGGATGGCGGCGCCATCATCTGCATGACCTATCTCGGCGCCGAGCGTACCATTCCGTCCTACAACGTCATGGGCGTTGCCAAGGCCGCGCTTGAAGCCTCGACCCGCTATGCGGCGCGCGACCTCGGCCATCAGGGCATCCGCGTCAACGCGATCAGCGCCGGTGCGATGCGTACGCTGTCGCTGGCCGGCATCCGTGGCGGCAAGAGCCTGATGGGCACGGGCCGCGACTGGTCGCTCCTCAAGGAAGACACCCGCATGTCCGGCGTTGCCGGCTGCGCGCTCTACCTGCTCTCGGAACTCGGCCACTCGATCGCGGGCGAAGTCATCCACGTCGATGCCGGCTTCCACGCCGTCGGCGTGCCGGAGCTTCCCGGCGAGGAGTAACCCCGTGATGACGCGCACCGCCACCTGCCAGTGCGGCCAGCTGAAGGCCGTCTGTGAAGGTGAGCCGGTGCGCATCTCCGTCTGCCATTGTCTTGACTGCCAGCGGCGCTCGGGCAGCGCCTTTGCGACACAGGCCCGCTGGACGGATACGCAGGTAACGATCACCGGCAAAGCAAACACCTGGGCGCGCGCGGCCGACAGCGGCAATGTACTGACGACGCGCTTCTGCCCGGATTGCGGCTCGACCCTCGCCTATTCCATCAACGCCCAGCCGGGCATAATTGCGATCCCGGTCGGCGCCTTTGCCGACCCGCACTTTCCCGCGCCCACTCGCTCCGTCTACGAAGAACGCAAGCACGTCTGGGTAGAGATCACCGGCGACGTCGACCACATCGACTGAAATTCCCTTGCCGCGGGCCTGAAAATCGCGGACCAATTTTCCGGTTGCTCCGGAGAATCCATGCCGCGTCCCCTTGCCCGATTTGCCGCCCCGGTCCTCTCGGCCGCTCTTGTCCTGTCCGGCTGCCAGACGCAGGTCGGGCCCGCCGCCGCCTCATCCGTGCCGCTCACCGCAGACGGCAGCCCCTGCCCCGGCTGGGAGACCTATAATGGCGCGGCGATCATCGCGAAGAACGACACGGAAGCGGCCGAACGTGCCGCCTGGATCGGGAAGTACACCGCCGACACGCCGCTGCCGCCCGGCGCGGATGAGGCTGAAACCCGCATCAGGGTGCGCGTGCCGCCGACCGGCATGTGGGCGCTCGATACGCGCGTGACGCTCTGGAAAGACACGGCCGGCACCTGGCAGGTCGCCACGAACAACATCGACTATCGCGCCCCGCCGCCACCCCCGCCTCCGCCGCCCCCGATTGACGAGAAAGGCAACCTGCTGCCCGGCTATGAAGACTGGGTGCCGGAGCCCCCGGCACGCCCGCCGCCGCCCTACAGCACCTCTGCCCTCGACCCCGCCAAAGCGGCCGAGGTCGACGCGATCCTCGCCGATCCCTGCTTCGTTCAGGGGCCCGACAGCCTGCCCTATTCCGTGCCGCTGAACGAGATCGACGAATACGGTCGGGAAGAATGGCTCTGCCCGATGGATTCGGCCTATTACATGGCCGAGGTGAAGCAGGCGGGCCTGCCGGCGCGCTACATTTCCCACTCCTGCTACATGGACTTCGCCGTCTCGAAACTGCTGACGCTGACAGCCTATCTCAGCACGACGCCGTAGACGGACAATACCGGACTTGACCGGCCCGGAATGCGCCCCCAGATAGGGCGCTCAAACGGAGCCTTTATGTCCCGCCATTTGTCTGAGTCCCGGTAAGGGGCCTGCCGTTTCCGCGCTGAGTGCCAGCGCAAGGCAGGCCGGCATGAACACCGCCGCTGGCGCATTCCGCGCCGGCGCCTGTTCCTGCGCGTCCGACAGGGCGCACTTCCCGGACACTCCAAATGGACATCTCACGCGCCGAACAGCGCATCCTCCACCTGCTCGCACAGGGCGGGAAAATCGAAATCATCCGCAACGACCACAACAAGCCGGCAGAACTGCATTGCTATAACCGCGACGGCTGGCGCTATCCGGGGCTCGACCTCGCCCTCTTCCGCAAGCTGAAGCGGAAACGCGCCATCGCCTCTTCCGGCGGGCGCCCCTACCGCATCACGCGGCGGGGCCTCGAACTCGTACGCGCGGAATTCGACAACCGCTGACCGCGCTTGCGAGCCGGTGTCACATGGGGTCAGATGAGGCATGAAAACCTCGCCTGACACCCATGTGCCGCTGACCGGCTATCGCCGCCTTCCCGATGACGAGATGCTGGACCGCGCCCGCGTGTTCCAGCACTGGCTCTCGACCCGCCGCTCGGTTCGTCAGTTCTCTGACGAGCCGGTGCCTCGGCAGGTGATCGAAGCGTGCGTCCGCGCGGCAGGCACAGCGCCTTCCGGCGCGAACCACCAGCCCTGGTTCTTCGCCTGCGTCGGCAGTGCGGAAAAGAAGCGCGAGATCCGTCTCGCCGCCGAGGCCGAGGAGCGAGAATTCTATGCGGGGCGCGCGGGCGGGGAATGGCTGGATGCCCTCTCCCCCATCGGCACCGATGCCGACAAGCCCTATATGGAAACCGCGCCCTGGCTGATCTGCATCTTCGCCCAGCGCCGCGGCGGCGTGCACGAGGGCGACGACCGAAAGAATTACTACATCCACGAAAGCGTCGGCATCGCGACGGGCCTCCTGATCGCGGCCTGTCATGAGGCGGGGCTCGCGACTCTGGTGCACACGCCGAACCCGATGAAATTCCTGAACGGGATCTGCGGCCGTCCGGAGACGGAAAAACCCTATCTCATCCTCGTTGCCGGTCACCCGGCCGAAGGCGCGATGGTGCCGAAACATGCCCTGATCAAGAAGCCACTGGAGGCGATCGCCGCCTTCCTTTGAGCCTAGCGGCCCACGGTCACCGCCGGTCCCGGCAGGCGGATGATGTAGAACTGGCCGGGTGCCTCGCCCCGCGTCTTGCCATAGGCGGTCAGCTCGAAATCGCCGGACAGGGTTTTCGGAATCGCGCCGGGAATGGACGTGTAGCGGTCGCCCGGCAGTTTCGCGTCGAAATGCTGGAACGCCCAGCCCTTCAGCGCCGGCTTCATGGTCAGCGCCTCGCCCGGCCGCATCCGCACCGGGAGCGGCTTCGGCAGCGAGCCGGACAGTTCCAGGAAGACTTGCGTGATCCAGACGCCCTTGTCGGTGCGCACGACACCCATGGCAACATCGGTGACATCCGGGTTGAGGATGTTCGCCCGGTGGCCGGGGCTGTCCATCAGGTTGCCGTGCAGCCGGTCGACGGCGTCCCGCTTCAGGTTCCACCGTCCCCGGACGACCTCGATCATGGCGACGTTTTCCGCGCTGTACTCGATCAGGGCACTGCGGTCGAACGCGGCGACCCGGTCCACCGGATGACGCCCGTCGGGGCCTTCATGGCCGAAGAAATCATTGTACGCCATGTCGAGGCTCTGGAAGCGCGCCGCATCCAGAAGCTCCGGCCGGAAGCGCAGCGGCTTCAGCCCGCGCGAGGTCCGTTCGCCGTTCACCCGCGTCAGGAATTCCGCTTCCATGGCGGCGTCGGCGAAATAGCCCGCCGGCATGTCGGCGAGGCAAGGCTGCACCGCCTCGACATAGTCCGCAACGGCCGTTCCGCGATGGGCGAGGTCGAGATCACAGGCGGCCGCTGGCAGGGCCGCGGCCGGCAGGGCGAGAGCGAGAAGCAGCGCACGCGTCTTCATGACCCGCGCAATGTACCGCAGCCTACATGAACGGAACAGTTACAAAACCCGGCCGGGCGGGCAGGCTCAGATCGCGCCGGCCGTCTGCAGCCGTGCCAGAACCGGGGCCAGCATCCGCTCGATGGCTTCCTCGGTCGGGCGCACATTGCCATAGGCCGGCACGCCCTCGTCGGCGATCACGAGATCGGCCTCGAACATGGCCGGATAGGTATATCGGTAGTGCGCCGCCCGAACGGTACCGAGATACTGCTGCAACACGCCTTCAACTTCGCGCCCGCGCTCGACCACGTCGCGGCGGATCCGGCGCGCGAGGCGCAGGTCGTCCGGCGTATCGACATAGACCGACAGGTCGATCAGCGGCCGGATCTTGGGCATCGAGAGCGCGTGGATGCCCTCGAGGATCAGGATCGGCGCGGGCTCGATCCGGCGCGTCTTTTTCGACCGGTCGTGCCGGTCATAATCATAGATCGGCTGGTCGACGCCCTGCCCGGCCTTCAGCGCCTTCAGGTCCTTCACGAGGTGGTCCACCTCTTTCGACTGCGGCGCGTCATAGTTGATCGAGGCGATCAGGGCGTGGCGCTCGTCCTCGGTCTTCGGGGTGCCGTAATGGCTCATCGGCAGGTAATAGGCGTCCTCGCCGAACATCACGGCCTGGCCTTTCGGCAAGTGCGCGAGCAGCGCCTCCGCCAGCGTGGATTTGCCGGAACCGGACCCGCCGGACATCGCGATGAGGAAGGATTTTTGCCGTGTCATGCCTGCCGGTTTAGCGGCAAATCCCCCGGCGGTTCAACGGACAAAGCGCTGCAGGGCTGCGCCGGCGCGCCTGTGTCTGCAAAGCAGGCGGCGGCACGGCATTTTCCGGGTGGCCGCACACGGCCCGGCGGGCGTAAAACCGGCGCCGAGGAGAAAGCCCATGACCGACGCGCTCGACCGCGCCCAGTTCCATGCCCGCAAATGGCTGGACAATCTGGCAGACTGCCCCGCCGGGGCGACGGCGACCCCTGCGAGCCTCCGCGCCGCCCTCGGCGGCCCCCTGCCGGAAACCGGCCGTGACGGCACCGCCATCATCGACGACCTTGCCGCCGGCGCGACGCCCGGTCTCAATGCAAATGCCTCGGGCCGTTTCTTCGCCTGGGTCATGTCCGGCTCGCTTCCCTCGGCGGTCGCCGCCGACTGGCTCGTCTCCGCCTGGGACCAGAATGCCGGGATGTACACCGTCGCCCCCGCCGCGGCGATCATCGAGGAGATCGCGGGAAACTGGCTGAAAGACCTGTTCGGCCTGCCGGCGGAATCCTCCTTCGCCTTCACTACCGGCTGCCAGCTCGCCCATGTCGTGGCGCTCGCCGCCGCGCGCCATGCCGTGCTCGCCAGGGCTGGCTGGGATGTCGAGGAACAGGGCCTCTCGGGCGCGCCGCCGATCCGCGTGCTGACCAGCCGCAACCGGCACAGTACGCTCGACTCCGCCGTGCGCTATCTCGGCCTCGGCCGGCAGAGCCTTGTCGAGGTCGAGATCGGCCCGATGGGCGACATGCTGGCCGCAGACCTTGCCGCGAAGCTCTCCGCCTCTTCCGCGCCGACCATCCTCTGCCTCAACGCCGCCGACCTCAATGTCGGCACGTTCGACGATTTCCGCACGCTCATCCCGATGGCGCAGGCCGCCGGCGCCTGGGTCCATGTCGACGGGGCCTTCGGCCTCTTTGCCAATGTCAGCACGCGCCTGCGTCCGCTGACAGACGGGATCGAGCTTGCCGACAGCTGGGCGACCGACGGGCACAAATGGCTGAACGTGCCCTATGATTGTGGCATCGCCCTCGTGCGCGATGCCGCTGCGCACCGGGCGGCCATGTCGATGACCGCCTCCTATCTCTCGCCCAGCCAGGACGTGCGCGACCCCTGCGACTGGAACATGGAACTCTCCCGCCGCGCCCGCGCTGTGCCGGTCTATGCCGCGCTGCAGGAACTGGGGCGCCAGGGCGTCGCCGACCTTGTCGAACGCTGCTGCGACCATTGCCGCACGCTCGTCTCCGGCATCGGCGCCCTGCCCGGCGCGACAGCCCTCAACGACCCCGTCCTCAACCAGGGCCTCATCCGCTTCGAGCGCGAAGGCGCAAGCCCGGCAGAAAACGACCGCTTTACCGACGACGTGATCGCCCGCATCAACGCCACCGGCGAAGCCTTCTTTTCCGGCACGACCTGGAACGGCCGGCGCGCCATGCGCGTCAGTGTCGTCAGCTGGCGGACGGATGAGCGCGATGTCGCCTGAACCATCGCCGCCGTGAAGGCCTGCCTCGCCGGAGCGCTGGCCACCTGAAACAAAAAAGGCCGCCTTGCGGGCGGCCTTTCTTTATCCGTTGCCGGAAAGACTATTCTTCGAAGCCTCGGCGGTTCTTCGGCGATTTCCTTGCCGGTCTCCTGGTCGACGACTTTCATCGACAGGCGGACCTTGCCGCGATCATCGAAGCCGAGCAGCTTGACCCAGATCTTGTCGCCTTCCTGACCACTTCCTTCGGATGGCCAACGCGCTTGTTGGACATCTGCGAGACGTGGACGAGGCCGTCCTTCGGTCCGAAGAAGTTCACGAAGGCGCCGAAGTCTTTCAGGCCGACAACCGTACCCAGATAGATCTCGCCGACTTCCGGCTCTGCAACGATCTCCTTGATCATCTTCAGGGCCTTGCTGATCGAGGCGCGGTCGAGCGCCGAGACCTGCACCGTGCCATCGTCGTCGATGTTCACCTTGGCGCCGGACCTTTCCACGATGCCGCGGATGACCTTGCCGCCCGAACCGATCACGTCGCGGATCTTGTCGGTCGGAACCTTGATGATTTCCATCTGCGGGGCGTTGTCGGACAGCTGGCCGCGCGACTCGGAGAGGGCTTCCGCCATCTTGCCGAGGATGTGCATCCGGCCGCCGTTCGCCTGCGCGAGGGCCTTTTCCATGATGTCCTTGGTGATACCGGCCACCTTGATGTCCATCTGGAGGCTGGTCACGCCCTTCTCGGTGCCTGCGACCTTGAAGTCCATGTCGCCGAGATGGTCTTCGTCACCCAGGATGTCGGAGAGGACGGCGAAGTCCTTGCCTTCCAGAATCAGGCCCATGGCGATACCCGACACCGGACGGGTCACCGGCACGCCGGCATCCATCATCGCGAGCGAACAGCCGCAGACCGTTGCCATCGAGGAGGAGCCGTTCGATTCTGTAATCTCGGAGACGAGACGGATCGTGTACGGAAACTCTTCGTGCTTCGGCAGGACGGCACGGAGCGCGCGCCAGGCGAGCTTGCCGTGGCCGATCTCGCGGCGGCCTGCGCCACCCATACGGCCGGTCTCACCCACCGAGTAAGGCGGGAAGTTGTAGTGCAGGAGGAAGTTTTCCTTCCGCGTGCCGTCGAGGCTGTCGATATATTGTTCGTCGTCGGAAGTACCGAGCGTTGCAACGCAGATCGCCTGCGTTTCGCCGCGGGTGAACAGGGCCGAACCGTGCGTGCGCGGCAGGAAGCCTGCCTCGGCCACGATCGGACGGATCTGGTCCAGCTTGCGGCCGTCGATGCGTTCGCCGGTCTTCAGGATGTCGCCGCGGACAACGGCTGCTTCGGCTTCCTTGAACGCGGCCTTGAAGGTCTCGGCCGACATTTCACCCGGAGCTTCTTCCGTGCCCACCAGCGCGGCTTTCGCCTTGTCGCGGGCTTCGCCGACGGCGGCATAGCGCTCGCCCTTGGCGGTGATCTTGTAGGCTTTCGAGAGGTCGGCACCGACGATCTTCTGGATCGCGGCGACGTGGGCGGAATTGTCCACCGGCTCGAAGTCGAACGGCTCTTTCGCGGCTTTCTCGGCGAGGTCGATGATCGCGTTGATCACGGCCTGCATCGAGTCGTGGCCGGCGACGACGGCGCCGAGCATCACTTCTTCCGACAGTTCCTTGGCTTCCGATTCCACCATCATCACGGCGTCGGCGGTGCCGGCGACGACGAGGTCGAGTTCGGAATCTTCGATTTCCTGTTGCGTCGGGTTGATGATGTACTCACCATCCTTGTAGCCGACGCGGGCGGCGGCGATCGGGCCCATGAACGGGGCGCCCGAGAGGACGAGCGCAGCCGAGGCGCCGATCATGCCGATGATGTCGGCATCGTTCTCGAGGTCGTAGGACAGCGTCGTGACGACAACCTGGACTTCGTTCTTGAAGCCGTTGACGAACAGCGGGCGGATCGGACGGTCGATGAGGCGCGAGGTCAGCGTCTCTTTCTCGGTCGGGCGGCCTTCGCGCTTGAAATATCCGCCGGGGATGCGGCCGGAGGCGAAGTATTTTTCCTGGTAATTCACGGTGAGCGGGAAGAAGTCCTGGCCGGGCTTTGCTTCCTTCGCATAGACGGCCGTGGCGAGGACGATCGTGTCGCCATAGGTCACCATCACGGCGCCGTCGGCTTGGCGGGCAACCTGCCCGGTTTCGATTTTCAGGGTACGGCCGGCCCATTCGAGCGACACGGATTGTTTATTGAACATCGTACTTGTCTTTCTTTCACATACGAAAAGCCCGCCGCGGCCCCATTGCCCGGCGGGCTGTTTTGTCGAGCCTAGCGGCGGATGCCGAGCTCGGTGATGAGTTTTGTATAGCGCGCCTCATCCTTGGCCTTGACGTAATCAAGCAGCTTCCTGCGCGTTGCGACCATGGCCAGCAGGCCGCGGCGCGAGTGGTTGTCTTTCTTGTTGGTCTTGAAGTGATCGGTCAGGTTGTTGATCCGTTCGGTCAGGATCGCGACCTGCACTTCCGGAGAGCCCGTGTCGCCCGGTTTGGTGGCGAATTGCTTGATGAGCTCTGCTTTTCTCTCGACGGTGATCGACATCGAAAATCTTTCGTACTGTCGCCTTGCGGCGGGGGGGGTTGATAAGTGCCTGAATTGGCTGGGTTTTTGTGGAGGGACCGGAAACAGAGGCCACAGCCGGGATGTCGTCCAGCAGGGTCAAGGTCCGGGTTCCCACCCCAAGCGGCGGCTTATGACGTATTTTCAGGGGGTTGGGAAGGCCGGATGTGCTGTCTATCCACTGAGGAGCGTCAGGGCAAAAAACATATCACTTTGGCCGGTATCCTCTGGGGACAACAAGCCAACGAGTAGCCATTGGCTTTCGGGCCCAACCGTTAAGTTTCGTCGCTAATGAGTACTGTCCGGGCAATATTCGGGCATCTTCCGGGCATCCCGGAACAGGTCCGCGGCCCGCCCTAGCGAAGCGAACTACCTGAATTGAGGCCATTGCACCGGACGGCACCCGCCGCGCCGGGCGAACGTGCTGGCGCTTTCGTGCACACGCGGTGCGCCGCCCCGGCAGGCCCTATTTCAGCACGCAGGCGTCCCGCTGCATGACATAGGGCCTGTTGCAGTCCCAGCCCGTTTCCATGAAATTCAGGTGCGCGTTTTCGGGGATGCGGATTTCCACGCACGCCTGCCCCACCGCATTGTAGCCCCGCTCGCATTTCCATCCGGGTCCCGACGATGCCGGCGGAATGAGGTATCCATGCTCCGGCACGGCAATCTCGACGCAGCGGTCGGCAACCGCCCTGTAACCCCGCTCGCAGGCCCAGCCGTCATTATAGGACAGGCCACTGAGATAGCCGTTCTCAGGCACCTGGATGGGCTCGCAGGCATTGCCGCGCAGCAGGTATCCCCGGTCGCAGCTCCATCGCGTGCCCGAGGCTTCCAGGAAGGCGTTTTCAGGCACGGCAACCTTTTCGCACGCCTCATCCCGGCGCTGGTATCCGAAATTGCATTCCCAGCCCCGGCCAAAGGCCCGGTCGTTCAGGTAGGCATTCGCGGGCAATGATATCCGGACACAGGCACCATCCGCCTGCTGATAGCCGTCATCGCAGCTCCAACCCGTTCCGTAGGAGTTCAGCGTCGCATTCTCCGGCGCGGCCGTATTCGTTTCCGCGACAGCCGGCGCGCAAAGGCCGGTCAGCGCCGTAAAAAGCAGCGCGGCCGCGCCCCAGGAATGAGTCGGCCAACGGCCAGGGTTCTGGCTCTGCATCGTATTTCCTTTTCGGGATCGCGTGGCGGACCGCCAGGCGATCACCCTGCGGCGCCAATCGTGTTCAAAGTGTGTCCCGGCGGGATATTGCCCTATTTTTCGCCGAACAGGCCGCCCTGGTTGCCCGTGGGGCCCGGCAGGCCGAGCCGCTCATAGGCGAGCGGGGCGGCGACGCGGCCCCGCGGCGTGCGGGCGACATAGCCCTTCTGCATCAGGTAGGGCTCGATCACGTCTTCCACCGCGTCGCGTGCCTCCGAAAGAGCGGCGGCCAGCGTCTCCACCCCCACCGGCCCCCCGGCATAGGTGTTGACCAGGGCATGCAGGTAGCGCCGGTCGAGCGCGTCGAGGCCGTCCGTGTCGATCTCCAGCCGCTTCAGCGCGCCTGCGGCCGCCGCGCGGTCGATGGCCTCGCCGCCGGCATGGGCAAAGTCCCGCACCCGGCGCAACAGGCGCAGCGCAATCCGCGGCGTGCCCCGCGCCCGGCTCGCGATCTCCACCGCGCCCTCTTCCGTGATCGGAGCATTCAGCTTGCGCGCCGCCGCCATCACGATCCGGGCGAGTTCCTCCGGCTCGTAGAAGTCGAGCCGCACAGGAATGCCGAACCGGTCGCGCAGCGGCGTCGCCAGAAGCCCCGCCCGCGTCGTCGCCCCGACCAGCGTGAAAGGCGACAGGTCCAGCCGCACGGAGCGGGCCGAAGGCCCCTCCCCGATCACGATGTCGAGCGCATAATCCTCCATCGCCGGATAGAGGATTTCCTCCACCACCGCCGGCAGGCGGTGAATTTCGTCGATAAAGAGAACATCGTTCGGCTCAAGATTTGTCAGGATCGCGGCGAGATCTCCCGCCTTGGCGATCACCGGGCCGGACGTCGCACGGAAGCCGACGCCCATCTCGCGGGCGAGGATCTGCGCCAGCGTCGTCTTGCCGAGGCCGGGCGGGCCGAACAGCAGCACATGGTCCAGCGCCTCTTTCCGGCCGCGGGCCGCATCGACATAGACTTTCAGGTTCGCCTTCGCCTTGCGCTGGCCGACATAGTCCTCGAACGTCTGGGGACGGAGCGCCCGGTCGAGCGCGTCGCCGCCCTGCGCATTCGGATCGGAAAGACTGCCCTCGCGGCTCATCGCGCGAGTTCCTTCAGGGCCGATTTGACCAGCACGCCGACATCGCCGTCACCGGCCTCTTTCGCAACGCTCGCGACCGCCCGGGCGGCATCGGACTGCGAGTAGCCGAGATTGACGAGCGCCGAGATCGCCTCGCCGCGCGCGCCTGTCGCCGCAGCAATCGGCGCGCTCGCCATGCCGGCGGCGGAGGCGGCCTCGAACCGGCCGAAGCGGCCCATGGGCGGGGCCTTGCCCGCCAGTTCGCCGACGATCCGCTCGGCCAGCTTCTTGCCGACACCTTTGGCGCGCGTCAGCACGTTCGCATCGCCCAGCGCGATGGCGTCCATCAGTTCGGCCGGCGTCAACGCATCGAGGATCGCCATCGCCGCCTTGCCCGCCACGCCGTGCACGTCCTGGAGCCGCACGAACCAGGCGCGCTCATCGTCCGTACCGAAACCATAGAGCGTGATCGAGTTTTCCGTCACCCGCGTTTCCACATGCACGGTGACCTTCTCGCCGGCATGAACGCGGCTGAGCAGGCGCGTGCCGCTCATGCAGACATAGCCGACGCCGTTCACGTCGACGAGCACATGGTCGAGCCCGAGGGCGGCGACCTCTCCGGTCAGGCGTCCGATGATCATGCCGCGCCCCGCTTGGCTTCCGCCGGCAGG
This sequence comes from Hyphomonas sp., assembly GCA_041398365.1. Classification (GTDB taxonomy): domain Bacteria; phylum Pseudomonadota; class Alphaproteobacteria; order Caulobacterales; family Hyphomonadaceae; genus Hyphomonas. The sequence goes on from JAWKUV010000014.1 coordinate 56,668, forward strand.
TGATGCGCCGCGCAGATCGCGCAGGCGAGCGCGTCCGCCGCGTCGAGCTTCATCTCCCCCGCCTTGGGCAGGAGGCGTTTCACCATGAACATGACCTGGTCCTTGTCCGCCGTGCCGGTGCCCACAACGGCCAGCTTGATCTTGCGGGGCGCAAACTCCGCGACCGGCACGCCCGCCATGGCGAGGGCTGCCATCGCCGCGCCGCGTGCCTGGCCGAGTTTCAGCGCAGACCGCGGGTTCGCATTGACCAGCGTCTCCTCGACGCCCGCCGCGGTCGGCTCGTGGTATCGCGCCAGCTCGCCCACCGCCTCGAAGATGCCGCCGAGGCGCTCGGCCATGCCGAGGTCCGGATCGACCGAGATCACGCCATGAGCAATGTGCGTCAGGCGCATGCCCGTCAGCTCGATCACGCCCCAGCCGGTATGGCGCAGGCCCGGGTCGATACCGAGGATACGAATCGTGTGGGTCATCCCGCCAACCTATCAGGCCAGCTGGTTAATGGCACCTTGCATTTTCCCGGTTTGTTCACTTCGCCCGGCTAGATCGGCCCGTAAATGCAGCGGATGAGCTATTGCGAATGCTTCTCATTTCGGGCAGGACAGGCGCCACACGTTTCCCGGAACCGGAAGGAGCCCTCGTGGCCATGGATATCAAGATCAAACGCTGGACCCATCTCGGCCTAGGCGCCGCCCTCGTGACCACGACCGCACTGACCGGTTGTGGCGAACCGACGGTGAAGGAACCGGCCGCAACCGAGCAGCTCGCCGCGGACGCGCCCGTCTCCGACGCCGCCGTCGAAGCCCAGCTCGATGCGGCCAATGGCGCGGCGTCTTCCTCGGGCGAAGGTGAAGGCGGCGTCGCCATCGAGGCGGCCCTGACCGATCCGGTCGTGTTCAATATCGCACTCACCGTTGCCGAAGCCCACGTCCTCGCCGCCCGCGACGCCTATCGCGACGGCGAGAGCCAGGCCGCCGGCGAAATGTTCGCCCACCCGGTCTCCGAAGTCCTGTTCGACATGGAACCGGTCTTCGAGGCGCGTGGCGTCGCCGATTTCACCGACCAGTTCCTGGGCGCCTCCCAGGCCGTGTTCGCCGGCGAGAGCGTCGAGCAGATCAATGCGCGCACGGACACCATCGTCGCCACGCTGCGCTCGGTCGCCGGCAATGCGCCTGACAATGGCGACAGCGCCGCAACCATCGCGACCGGCGTTGTCGCCGACATGATCGACCGGTCGACCAAGATGTACCGCCTCGCGACCGAGTCCGAATATTACGAGCCCTATCTCGACGGCTACGGTTTCTACAGCGCGGCGAAGAACCAGTTCGAAGGCTCGGAAGCTGCCATCGAGGCCGAGAATGCCGATGCGGCCGCCGCCATCCGCGGCGCGCTCACAGAACTCGGCAAGGCCTATCCCAGCGCCAAGCGCCCGGATGCGCTCGATGCCGACATCTCGGCCCTGACGGTTGCGGCTTCGGAAGTCTTCCTCGCCGCCGGCGAGTAATCCGCTTACGGAACAGAGAAGGCGCCGGACGCTGCGCCCGGCGCCTTTTTCATGCCTACTGGAAGCCGCAGCTCTCGGTCTTGCCGAGGTCACAGGCCTTGCGGTGATAGATCACAGCCTGTTCGTGATCGGGATAAACGCCGTCTTCGCCCGAATTGTACGTGATCCCAGCATTCCGGCAGGCCGTGGCATTCCCCATGCTGCACGCGCGGACATAGAGCCGGAGGGCCGCGGCGTATTTCGTGCCGCCAGCCATGTCCTCCCCGGCCATATTGATGGTCTCCTCCCGCTCCATGAACATGCCGAGATTGTTGCAGGCGGCCGCATGCTTGTTGTTGCAGGCCGCGAGATAGGATTCCGCCGCAATGATGCGGAGGTTCTCATACCCGGCATCATTCAACATTTCGCCGACCTGGAAGCAGGACTCGTAATCGGCCTCGTGGCAGAGAGCGATCATCTTCTCGCGCGCCCGCACCAGATCCTTCGCGACACCTGTGCCGTTGTGATAGGCGAGCGCCACGCGGCGGCAGGCGGCATAATCGTGATAGAGCTGGCAGGCGCGGTTGGCGAAGCGGATGGACCCGAAGAGATCACCCGCCGCTTCAGCCGCGTCTGCATCCGCAAGCAGTGTCTCGGCATCCGGCTGGGTGGGCGCCTCCCCTGCCGCAGGGGGAGCATCCGAGACGCTGATCCAGGGAAAATCCCGGGACTCAAGCTGCGCGACGGCCGAGACGAACACTTCCTCGCGGCTGGCCCCGGCATAGACGATCACCCAGGGCGACCCACGCCATTCCGCCTGCACCATCGCGTTCAGCCGTTGCAGCGCAAACGGCGCGTTCTTGAGACGGTAGACGGTCAGCGTCTTGCCCGTATTGATCTGGCCCGGATAGGATTCGGAGTTCTTCTCCAGCCCGTAGGAGACGCCGTCGATCGTCACGATGCAGCCTTCCATGTCGGCGACCCGGCGCTCGTATTCGGCCTGCACCGTCTTCCAGTCCGACTTGCCTTTCAGGGCGAGCGAAGCGCGCACCATATCGCCGGAACGATCCGTGTTCATCCCGCGGAGCCGCCCGCCATAGGCCTGTTCGAAGAAGTCGGTGGCGGCGACCTGCAGGGAGCGCGAAACGAACTCGCAGGTCGGGAACTGGCGCATCATCACATAGACCGGCGCCTCGAGGTCTTCCCATTGCAGGAACTGCATGGACTCGATGTTGAACCGGAAGATGCCGTCTTTGCCCTTCCCGCTCGTCTTGCCTTCGGCGAAGTTGAACGAGAACTTCGTGTTGATGTCGTTCTCGATCGTGATCTGCTTGCCGGAGACCTTCCAGCGGCCGCTCTCATTGATCTCGGGTCCCCACATGATCACCTCCCCTTCCGGCAGGAAGACCAGGGTGAGGTCATAACTGTAGGGCCGCGAATTCCAGGTCTCCTTGTCGGTGCGCTGGATGTGAAGGTTCCAGCGAGACCCCAAGAGCTCGCTGGCCGAGGCCGGCGCCGGGCGGACCGTCTCTTCGGCCTGGGCAGTGAGGTTTTGGGAAAGGGGCGAGCCGCCCCATACGACGCACACTAAGGCAGCCAGGGCCGCCAGCACGAAACGCATGAAAGTCTCCGAAGCAGGAATTGCGGCGCCAGAGAGACGCTGCGCCGCTTCGCTCGTCAATCACCTGTTCAGAGGAGGCTTGACCCCTCTCAGAACACCGGCCGCGCGACCATCAGCCAGACAATGGCGAGGATCGCGATGAAGGCCGGGAAACCGCAGGCGAACCAGATGCGGTAGAGGCGGAAATAGCGCTCCGGCAGGGGCGCACCCGCCTGTGCGGCTTCCCGCGCAAGGTCCCGTAGCGCCTTCTGGATCCAGACAACCGGGAGCCAGAAGACACCGATGAAAACGTAGAGCCCCAGCGCCGCCAGGATCCAGCCTTCGGTCAGGCGCCAGCCCATTTCCATGGCCAGCAGCGCGCCGGTGATTGGCTGGATCACCACGGCAGACGCCGTGAAGATCCAGTCGGCAATCACAACGGTGGAGGCTGTGTGCGCGATGAGGCGCGCATCGCGCGTCCGGTGCGCCATCACCATGAAGAAGGCGATCCCCGCCCCCGTGCCGATCAGGACGGTCGCCCCCAGAATGTGGGCCCAGCGCAGGAAGTGCATCCATTCCATCAGCGGGCCTCCGTCAATGTCCAGACCGTGAGGCCAAGCGCCATCGCGGGAAACACTTTCACCATCGGCCCCAGCGGGTCAGCCCAGAGATGCGGCGCGAAGACGGCGCTGCCGACAAGATAAGCGAGGCTCACGAGAACGGAGGACAGCGCCGCCGGCCGGGTGAGCGGGCGGAGCAGCAGCGCCGCGCCGATGGCCACATCCGCAACCGATCCGCCGAGCACGAATGTTTTTGCCAGAGATTGGGGCATGCCATCGCCGAACACAGTCATCGCCGCCTCCTGCCGGACCCAACCGATAAGGCCGGAGGCGATCCAGAAGGCAGACAGGATCAGCAGCAGGAAGGGATAAAGCAGCGCGGTGCGGGCATAGGTCCGCTCCTGCACGGTAGATGGCAAGGCGCGCAGGGTTTCGGCCAGCCCGCGCACCGGCCAGCTGCCGGCATTCCCGGTCACGCCCTTCCCCAGCACTTTCAGGGACGTCGTGCGCAGCGCCGGACGCCAGCCAAGCCAACCGGCAAGATCCCCCAGCCGCGCCGCCAGCGCCCCAAGAAAATACGGTGCATGGATGATGAGTGCCTTCGGCGGGGCAAAGCCGAGCCAGGAACGGATCGCGAGGATCAGGTCTTCGAGGCGTGTGAGCTCCGAAGTCAGGAGGTCTGCATCGACGCCCGCCAGCCCCTCCTCGACCGCCCGCACGACGGCCGCAGCCACATCGTCCACGTGCACGGTACGGATGTCGGCGTCTGCGAGCATCACGGGCTGGACCAGTGGCACGGCAGCCAGCTGGCGCAAAAGGCTGGTGCCGCCATAGGCCTGCGGTGAGAGAACGAGGCCGGGGCGGAAGATCACCCAGTCCACGCCGCTCGCCTTCACGGCGGCATCGCCTTCGGCCTTGGACCGGTAAAACACCGTGTCCGAACTTTCCGAGACACCGGGCGCGGAAATCTGGACAATCTGCCTGATGCCTGCCGTCTTGCACGCGGCGGCCATGGCCCAGACGGCATCCCGCTGAACCGCCATGACATTGTCGCTCATCCCGTCCTGCAGCACGCCCGCCGCATTGACGACCACGTCCATGCCCTCCAGCACATCGGCCCAGCCGGCTTCATCCGTCATCTGAGAAAGGTCGCGCGAAATCCAGTCCGCCTCCGGCGCGGCAGCGCGGCCCTTGCCTGCAGACCGGCCAAGCCCGGTCACTTCATGCCCGGCGGCGAGCAAGGCCTTCGTTATGGAGAGACCGATCAGGCCGTATCCGCCAAGGACAAGGATTTTCAAGTCTGCCCCCTGCCCCGGATGGGTGCCTCAGCTCATCCAGCGGAGCGTGCGCGGCTCGATCGGGTTCACGAAGTCGCGCTCTTCGGTGCGGGCCTCGGTCCATTCGCGTTTCAGGCGCTGGTACCACTTGGCCTGCACATCGATATCGTCGATCCAGAGCATCGCCTTCTGGTGCGCCATGCCTTCGTTCTGCAGGTTCACCATTGTGCCGTCCTGGTCGAGGAATTTGCGGCCCGCGGGCTTCGCAATCGGGATGGCGAGGTTCAGCAGTGGCGCGCCGGTCCACCAGGTGAACTGGGTGATGCGCGTCTTCTTCGGGCCTTCCGGCGTCAGGCAGGTCAGCGTTAAGAGGCGCGCGGTATCGTTGGAGACGATCTCCCAGCGATAGCCCGGCAGCTGGAAACGGATTTCCGTCTGCACGTCGCCACCGAAGATCCAGCGGTAGAGTTTCGAGTTCGACGAAGGCGAGTGCCGGTCGATGGCCCAGCCGCGCTCCGTCGGCACGAAGGGCTTCTCTTTCAGCTTCAGGCCAGCCGACGGCGGGCGCCACCACCACTGGTTATGCACGAAGGGCACGTGCGCCGGGTCCATCAGGCCGACAACGGCATCGTCCATATGGGCGTTGAAGACGTCATGGATGATGAATTTCGGCTTTGCGGGAAGCGGCCCGAAATCCGGCGGCGGCACCGCCGGTTCGCCGTCGAAGCGCGGATTGTGCGCGACATAGAGATTAAACCGCGCCGTTCGCCTCGTGCGGATAGCGGCGCGCACCTTCACCTTGGACGGGTCATAGGGCGAATCCGGCGTCAGGCTGGGCATCAGCTTGCAGACGCCGTCCCCTGCCCCGAAGCGCCAGCCATGATAGGGGCATTGCAGCGCCCACTCGCCATTGGTCTCCAGCTGCTGCCCGGCCGATAGCGGCACCAGCCGGTGCGGACAGATGTCGCGCAGGGCGAAGGCCTCGCCCGCGGGCGTCCGGCCGACCACGACCGGCTCGCCCAGGATCATGATGCGCTGCTGCCTGCCGGGCTTCAGCTCGGCTGAAGGCGCGGCGAGGTACCAGCTATCGGTGAGATAGCCGTCCTCGGTGATTCCGGTCCGGGCCGGTGCGGTTTGCTGGGTATCAGCCATTTTGCACCCATACACCGGCCCGCCTGCAGCGGGAACCCGGTGAGACACGTAGTCAGCGTGGGCGCCCGCTAGTCGAGAACGTTGACCGTGACCGTGAACGTGCCATCCGGCGCCCCGCCGGCTTCCAGCTCCCAGGGCCGGCCCTCAACGAGGCGCAGCTCCGCCGTGCCTGCCGCCTCGGCTGTGAAGTCGAAGGACAGGTAATGGTTGCCGCCGGTGACGCCCGGCTGGTTCTGGAAGTCCGGATCGGTCGGCCGGGTGCCTTCCGCCTTCAGAAGCAGGAAGTCTGGCTGGTCGGCGACCTGCCAGATATAGCCGGCGGTCGGAATGGATTCGAGTTCCACCCGGAGCGTGTCGCCGACCGACAGCTCGACCGTTTTGCCATTGAGCGCAGCATCCACATAGACGAGGCCCACCTCGTCCGCGACCGGCGCCGGCGGCCCGGCCGGCTCCGCGTCCTGCTCCCCCTTGCACGCACCGAGCATCAGCAAGGCAACCGCCAGTCCCATTCCAGATACACGCATGAAGCGTCTCCCTCTCAAACCGTCCCACCGCGGCCTAGTCGCGGATCGCGCCCTCGAACGAGGTCGTCGCGCCGCCTTCGGCGAAATATTCCGTCCAGAAGGTCCGCACGCGCAGATCCACATCCGGGTCCAGCGGCGGCCGGCCCGGATCATGCGAGCGGCCGAAGCCGACAATCCGCACTTCCGCGCCCGGAAGGTCCGGCACGAGCTGGTACTGTTCCGCCGTCGCCAGCGAGGTTTCCGGCGGCTGCGTCTTGAACAGGCGCCAGGGCAGGACCTGGCTGTTCTCCAGCATGTCGGAGAAAATGTAGACGGTGGAATAGTTGCGCCCGCCCGGCGGATTGTGCGTCCACTGCGCGATCGTGCGCACGATGTCGGAGGTCGCCGCCTCTTCCGAGCCGCGCGTTACCGGCTCCAGCGCGCGGACCAGCTGCTGCATGAAGACCCGTTCGTCCGCCTTGGCCTGCATGGCGCTGCACTGGCCGAGCATATAGTCCATCGCGCCCTGGTTCTCGGGG
>JAWKUV010000015.1:0-62256 GCA_041398365.1 Hyphomonas sp.
TCCCGCCCCAGTTCGACGCCCAGGGGAGACCTGTAAGGGTCAGGAACATGATCAGCCCCGATGTCCATATACCGACGACTGGGTGCAGGTCGCGCCAGAACAGGCGGCCCTTTCCCCAGCGCGGCAGGAATACGCCCCAGACCTTGTTCTGCGTTCGGGGCCACCACAGGTAAAGTCCCGTCACGATAAGAACGATTGCCCAGCAAGCCGCGAGTTCGACGATGAGATCTCCCCGCTCGCCCATCAGCAGGGAGCCATGCATCTGGTCTGCAAAACCTACAAGCGTATGACCATAGATGAAGGAGCCGAGCACTTCGCCGGATACCGGATCGACATATGCCCGGAATGGCTCGCCCGCCCCGGGGGTAAGAAACACGACGGCCGTCCGGTCGGGCGATGTCGGGAGGTCTGCACGGGTGGCGGAGGCACCCGGAAAAGACCGCAGCGCATTGTCGATTATGATATCAGCCGGAAGATGGGGGCCGGCTTGCTCCACGAAGCGCCAGTCCGGATGGACGATATCCTCGATCTCGGTGCCGTACAGATAGATCGTGCCGGTGATTGCGAGAATAAGAACAAAGGGGGCAATAATCAGCCCCGCATAGAAGTGGAGCCGGAAGATTGTTCTGTGGAGACTTGCTTTGGCAGAGCCTGACGATTCCATAGGCGGTTGCTGGCTCATTTTGATTGGTCCGATTTACCGGCCGGACCTTCGCAGGAAGACCCGGCCGGCGGAAAATGATCAGAATTCTCGAGAGAGCGAGAGCTCGACACTTCGGGGCTCTCCGACGAATACCAGACCGGAGGCATATCCTGACCAATCGGCATAGAATTCGTCCGTCAGATTCCTGCCGCGCAGGGTGAGACGTCCTAACGGCGCCTCCCAGGAAACCGCCGCGTCCACGAGCGTGAACCCGCCGACTTTCACATCATTGGCATTCGATGTGAAGAAATCACCGTTGTGACGTACCGACCCCGTGAAGGACAGCGGCAGAGCACGAGGTACGTAGGCTACGACCAGATCTGCCAAATGCTCGGGTGAATTTGGCGGGCGGTTGCCAGATCGATCCAGGCCACCGCCCTCAATCAATTCATCAAATTCGGCATTTAGTATCGTGCCGCTCAATGTCGCAGACCATTCATCCGTAGGCCTCCAGCTTACGGTCAGCTCCGCGCCTTCCGAACCTTGGCGGCCGCCCTGGATGGTAAGGCTTGGGTCAATCGGGTCCCGAGTCAGAATATCATTCTGGGTGATGGCGTAGAGTGATGCGGTGAGCTGGAGCCGGTCATCCAGCATCGAAGACTTTATGCCAAATTCAAAAGAGTCGCCGGTTGTCACATCGAAGGCGGCGCGGCTTGAACTCATGAAGAAGAGGCCCGTCACCGGCGTCGCGGCGCTCGTATATTGTGCATAGAGCTGGGTCGTGGGCCGCACGCTGTAAACGGTGCCGATACGCCAGGTGACCGGGTCATAGTCCCGACCATAGATGCTGACTTCGTCTGCATTGAGATCGTCCACCTTGCGGTCGAGGTTGAACGTGTCGAGCCTCAACCCGCCAACGATCAGCCATTTGGGAGTGAGGTTGTAGGCATCCTCGGCAAAATAGGCGACGGATTTCACGTCTGCAGTCACGTCCTGCCGGGTTGTGAAGTTGAGCGGATCTTCCGGAGGGAAGACGCTGCGGGCCGGGTTGAAGGGGTCCGTGCTTGTCGCCGTCCCGAACCGGCGTTCCGTGAAGAAATCGGTGTCGCTGACCTCGATGCCCACCGTGAAGCGATTGCGACGACCAAGCAGGTCGCCATCGAATGCAGCGTGGAGGCGCTCGCTCCAATATTGGTGGTCATGGGTGATATGAGTGGCGAACCTGTCAATAAGCCCGGTTCCGGCGTTGAAGCTATATTCGTCGGCGTCGATCCACTTGCGATCAGACGTGTACCAGCTGGTATCGCTGACAAGTGTCCAGTTGGCGGAAAGCTGATAGTCCGCCCGTGCGCGCAGCCAGGTTGTTTCCGAGTCCATGTCGCCATCGGTCACGTTAAAATTGGTCTCTTGCATGGCTTCGTCGAGCACGAGGCCTGCACTGCCTGAGACGATGTCAGAGGGATTGCGAGCGATTTCGGCCGAAACAAGCGGCGTGCCGTAATAGGCTGTATCGAACTGGTCGCCGAACCGGTCGGCCGACACCGTGACGGAGAGCTTGTCGGACGGCTGAATGAGAAGTGCCAGTCGACCGGCGATCTTCTCGGAATCAGTATTATCTATCCAACCTGCGGATTGTGCGTAGCTCAGGTCCGCGCGGAGCGCCACCTTGTCTCCGAAAGGCAGGTTGAGATCACCGGCAACACGCGCCGTCCCGTGGCTGCCATAGCTGGCGAATACTTCGCCGCCATGCTGGCCGAGTTTCGGCTGGCGCGGCACAAAGTTGATGGCGCCGGCCAAGGCGCCTTCCCCGGAAGTTACGGACGCCGGACCTTTGATGACTTCGACGCGCTCAAACATCCAGCTGTCATAGTCGCGCATGCCGGCGTCTGAATTGGCCTGCCGGACGCCATCATAGAGATAGTTTACGGCGCGATGAAACCCTCGTACCGAGACCGAAGCGACCGAACCCGGGAGGTTTCCGGACGCAAGACCAGGCGCGGAGTTCAAGGCTTCTATGGCTGTCCGGGTACCCTGCTGCTGAAGATCATCCTGAGTCAGGACATCCACCGTTGCCGGCGTCTCATAGAGTCCAAGCCCGAGACGGCTTGCAACTTCAGTCTCTTTGCTCAGATGGCGTTGGCTGATTACGATGATCGTGTCCTGGACATCATCCGCTTGCGCCAGGAAGGGCGAGAGGGACAAGGCGGCCAGGCTGGTAGCGAGTAATCTGTGCATTCGGGAAAATTCTAATCGTACGCGTGTGTCAGGGGAAATGCAGAGACCCTTTAGGGTGAGACTCCCATCCGGATACGGATGGGAGATCCTCGCCTGCGTGTTCTTCTCTCGGGCTTTAAAAAAGACGATCTCAGATTTGTGCCTGAAACAGGAAGTCACTGGTCAGTCAGGGGCACGGCAACTCTGTCTATTTGCCAGCGGCTTCAACCCTGCCTCGTGTCAGGACCTGATCGACAGAAGGCAATGCTGCCAGAACTTCGGGTGAAACATCGTCTGTTGCCGGGGCAGGCCCTTGCCACCCGCGATCTCCGGGACGACCGACTACGATCCGGCCAACCATTGCTGCCATTTCATGTGGAACGCAGTAATAATCGTATACGCCTGGAACCGTCAGGACCACTTCTGCGCTTTCACCCGGCATCAGGAAACCGGTATCCCACGGTTCGGCGGCGGCGGGGATGCGTCGTAAGCGATCAAAATTTGCGGGATGGTATGCCGTCGCAGTGTGACCGCTTCCTCTGTCATGGTTGACGAAGCGCACCGCTGTGCCCGGCGAAACCGCCAGACCTTGCGGTGAGAACCAGATCCGTTCACCCCGTGGAGTGCCACGCATTTCGATGGTAACGACACGCGTCGTTTGAAGCGATATTGGTAGGAGGAGGGCGGCGCTCAGGCCGCCCCCCAATGCGAGAAACTGTCGGCGTTCGGTGATCATTTGGCCAGTCGTTCCTTGGCTCCGGCATCGTGGAAGAGCACGATGTGAGCGTGAGGTTTTTCCACGCCGGGGTGGCCGGCATTGTAGTAGATATCAACACTACTCACCGTGTGCGAACCAATCCCCAGATCGTCGTAGGCGCTGCCGTTTTGAAGGTCTTCAAGGGGTGTCATGTAAACCGTGGCAGATAGTTTGCCGTCATGGTCATAGGCAAGGAAGGGGCCTGCAGGCAGATTTTCGGGCACCACAAAAAGCGTGCCGAGGCCCGGAATGAACTCCGGCAGAGGGAGTGCGTCACTGACCTGTATGTAAGGGGCGCCGGGAGGCGCCGACTTCAGGGCGTCTTCATCATGTGCGAATGCCGGGCCGGCCACGAAAAGCGAGGCAGCAACAAACAGGGGGGACAAAATCTTCATCGTGAGTCCTTTGCGAGTTTCTCGGAGAGCCATTGATCGGCGCTCTGATCATTGGATGCAGAAACTCGAAGAATGTTCCCGGCACAGTCAGAACTTTCTGTATTTCTATTCAGCGAAAGCTCAGATGTTTCTCCTGATAGTTCACGACATGCGGCTAGGCCACATCCTGAAAATGGCTTGGTTAAAGTGCTGCGATCACCGTCTCCAACTTCCAAGACGTTCCACAAGGGGACGGGCGCCCAACTGCGATTTCTCCAGAAATTTCCCAAACCCGGGAACGCAGAGGCCTGCAAACGCATCCAATGGTCAGACAGCGAGCCTTCTGCTGCTGGACGGCACCAATCGGAGGGGATTACCCATGATCAATTACGCCAGTATCGTATTTGCAATTGCAGCTGCTGGGGGATTGTTTCTCGCGGCGCATACACTGCGCGATAAATTTGCACCCTGGGCGGTATCGTTCCTGCACGCCGGTCTTGGGGCGCTGGGCCTTGGCCTTCTAGTCGCGGCCTTGTTGCAAGGCGCCTCGCAGATCGTTCTGATTGGTTTCGCCATTTTGCTGTTGGCGGCGGTTGCTGGCTTTTTTCTCGCGTCATTTCACTTGCGCAAAAGCCTGCCGCCCAAGGTCGCCGTTGTCGCCCATGCCGGAATTGCCGTTGCTGGTTTCCTGATCATTTTGTCCCAGGTTTTCTGAGTCATGAGCCATCCGTTGCATCCCGCAATTGTGCACTTTCCAATCGCCTGCTGGACGCTCGCGGCCGGCTCCGACATCGCCGGTCTGTGGTTCGGGACAATTCCTGCAGGCTGGTCGGGCGGATTGCTCGCCATAGGCTGTGTGATGGCAGTCTTTGCGATGCTTGCCGGCATGGTCGAATTGCGGCGTGTTCCTGACGGGGCTCCCATGAAGGATGCCTGGGTTCACATGGCAGCGATGTTGGCTGCTTTCACCTTGTTCTCGTTGAGCTTGCTCGTGCGGCTGGAGCAAATGAAGTTGCATGGGCCGAATTCGGTTTCGCTTGTGCTCGACGCAGGTGGGGTCATCGCGCTGGTGATTGGCGGCTTGTTTGGTGGTCGCCTGGTTTATGTTCATGGGGTCGGCCGAACCCCGCCCAAGTAATGGTATCTGCCCCGCATTGGCCGTCACGCAGTCGCGGTGAACGGAGTGCGCTGCGCCCAACAGGAGATTGAAGATGTTTGATAAACTGCCGACCCCGGCCCTGGCATTTGAGGGGGCGTCTGCATCAAACCGGATCCGGGAAAGGCTGAGGACAGCGAGTCAGACGTTTCGTGCCAATGATAACATTGCTGCCTTCATTGAGGACGGTGAGCTGGATGAACTGCGCCTTGAAGTCGAGAACCGTATGATGGAGGTGCTTGATGCCTTGGTGATAGATATAGACAATGACCACAATACCGCCGGAACCGCTCGGCGAGTTGCAAAAATGTTCGTCGATGAAGTCTTTGCCGGTCGCTATAGCGCAGCGCCTTCCATCACCAGTTTTCCGAATGTGTCGTGGCTCAACGAACTGATGATAGTCGGTCCGGTGACCGTAAGAAGCGCATGCTCTCATCACCTTTGTCCAATCATGGGAAAGATCTGGATCGGCGTCCTGCCCAATACGGATGCGGAACTGATCGGTCTGTCGAAATATGCTCGCCTCTGTGAGTGGATCATGAGCCGGCCACAGATCCAGGAAGAGGCTGTTATCATGCTCGCCGATGAACTTGAAAGACGCATACGGCCGGATGGGCTGGCAGTCGTGATGGAGGCGGATCACTATTGCATGCAATGGCGCGGTATCAAGGATGAGCAGCCTGTGATGACCAGTTCGATTATGCGCGGCGCGTTCCTGGAAAACGATGCCTTGCGGCGTGAGTTCCTCGGGCTGAGAAATGGGCGGTACCAATGATATGAATGATCATCCGTATCATAGAATCCGAAGGCGGGGGCTTGCCAATAGCGACCATTCGCAGGTGACCAGTCCGAGAAGACCCAGGCAATTGCCGGCAGTTTTGCTACAACCCCAGGGGATGAAAATGACGAATGAAGAATACCGTATTCCATCTCGATATTCCAAAGCCTTTTCGGATGATGACCTGACCAGACTTGCTCGAGAAGGCGATAGTGCAGCTTTTGAAGCGATCATGCGTCGGCACAACCAGCTCTTGTTCCGGACTGCGCGCGGGATCGTTCGAAGTGACGGAGAAGCGGAAGACGTAGCTCAGTCGGCCTGGCTGCAAGCGTGGCGAGCACTTTCGAGCTTCCGCGGGCACAGTAAATTGTCAACCTGGCTTGTCCGGATCACCGTGAACGAAGCGCTTGGCCGAATGCGCCGGAAGAGTGCGCAAATCATTCCTTTGGAGGCAGCCATGATCTCGTCTGATGATGACATGCAGTCGGCGCTCGCCGAAGCTCCAGACCGCGGTCCGGAACAATCTGTCGAACGAGTGCAGGTCCGTGCGCTCCTGGAGGCGCACATCGACATGCTCCCGGAGGTGTTCCGGAGCGTTTTTATGTTGCGGGCGATTGAGGAAATGAGCGTGGATGAGGTTGCGGAGGTATTGGACATTCCGGCGGCGACAGTACGTACACGGCATTTCCGTGCGCGGGCGTTATTGCGTGAGAGTCTCGCGCAAGACATCGACATCGCGGTTGGCGAAGTATTCAGCTTCGCCGGAGAACGTTGTGACCGTATTGTGTCAGGCGTCATGGCACAGGTCAGATCAGAGGGGCTTTGTGAACGCGGCTGAGGCGGGATGTGACGGAGCAGATGCCAGGCTTTTGCACCCAGTGGATTTGGACGTTGAGCCGATCAGTTTAGGCCGGGCTCTTCGGCCTGCGTAGCCGGTTGGTGTGTTTGGCACAGGCACCGCGAGTGTCACGCTCGCGGGCAGCCTGGGGCGCAATTGTGGGTAGATCATATGAACAGTTTGATTTCCATCGTAGCAATAGTCGGGCTATTGCTTTTTGTGGGGGCGGTTCTTGGCGGGATCGACCGAGGCGGTTTCAAGCTGCGATGGCTTCTGATCGCAGCGGCTCTTGTCGCCCTGAACGACTTCATGCTGGTGCGTGGCTATGGGCTGTTTCCAAGCATTCTGCCGCACGCAAATTGGAACTGGCAAGGCAAGGCGCTCGCGCTTGTCTCCACGCTCATTGTGGCGTCATCTCCCGCCTTTGGTTGGCGACGTGTTGGTTTCACAGTTTCACAACGAGGTGAAGGACAAGTCGCAATCGCAAGTGTTGTGACTGTTGTGCTTGTACTTCTTGTGATCTTGGCACTGATATTGCCGAATGATCCATTGGATCCTGAAACAGCCGCATTTCAAATGACACTTCCGGGACTAGAGGAGGAAGCGTTCTATAGTGGTATACTACTTTATGCTCTAAATCAGGCGTTTCCGGCGCGGGTTCATTTTCTGGGTATCGAATGGGGCTGGGGCGTATTGCTCACAGCAGGCCTGTTCGGATTGGCGCACGCTTTCAGGTTTTCGGGTGGAGCGTTTCATTTTGATGGGGCCGCCATGTTGTGGACAGCCGGGCCGGCGACAATTGCGTATTGGTTGAGATTGCGTACCGGGAGTATTCTGCTTCCTGTGGTTTTGCACAATTTCGGGAATTCTATTGGGCTCCTGCTGTAGAGGTCATATTTACCGGTAAGAGCATTCGAATACGGAGTATTGAAAAGCGTCACTGCGGGCGGGCCGGTCTCAGCACGCTCATGCGCAGTGATCTGCTGGCCATTCAGCATGGAGAAGGCAATCCCGATCAGGACAAGCCCGCTGACGACGCGAAAGCTGTCAATCGTGATACCGAAGAAGGCGATGATCGAACCTCCCGCAACGCCGATGATTGCACACATGACCGCGACATAGAAGGTGATTGCCACCGCCATAGCCCGTTGTTGCGCAATGGTCTTGTGTGAGGTGAGCGCAAGAAAGATCGGCAAGTTTATGAACGGATTCATGATCGCGAACATCGCGCTGAAGAATTTTATGGTGAAAGCATGGTCCATGAGGAAGCCCCCCTTTTGGCGCTTCTCATTTTATAGATGTATTCGCCCGACGGGTAAAATTGGCCGCTAGTCGCCCTTGCTCAAGATTTCAGTGCCGGTCGACAGGAGCCGATCCTCGCGGAAGCACATTTAAACAGCCGCTGGCGCGTGGTCGAGGAATTTGTCGGACATCAATGCCAAAACGCCACCCATCGCGATAAAAGCCAAGGCGGGTATCAATGCCCCAGCCAACAACAGAACCCAGCTCTGGTCACCCGGCGAGGTACCCGTAGGATCGAACCCCAGCCACTTGGTTGCGGGCAAGCGTCGCCCATATGGAGCCGCCATGAGCGAGATCGGCATTGCGCACCGTCGGGAAGTGGGGCGGGACCTCAACAATCGTACTGAAAATCCCCACCTTCCTTTCCGCCATCGAGAGCGGGCGATGTGTCGCTTCCGCCGGCAAGCTCAGGCTAATCGGGCTTTCTGGGACGGGAGCAAACTTCGTGAAAGCCTGCGGCCATGAACGTTGCCATGCGTTCTTTAATGGATTCAAAGTTATCGGATCTGCAAATACCGCCAGACAGTTTATCGATACGTCCGGTACGCGCTAGCGTTAGCAAAAGTGCGCCACTCACAAAGTGGTATCCCCAGAAAATATCCTCTTCTGAACATTCCGGCATTGCCTTCTTCAAAAGGTCGATCAGTCGAAGGACGACCGGATCGAAATGCTCGTCCATCATTTCGGCGCCCCATTCGGGCGTGTTTGCGATTTGCGCGCTGAGGGCGCCGTAGTTCTTCCAGCCAGTTCCGCCCTGGCTGTAAAGGTCCAGGTCAGTGTCGAGAAAGGCCCGCAGCGCGCCTTCGACTGTCGGTTTCCCGTTCGTGGATTTTTCGTACGCGTCCAGGGCCTCGATCCGGGTTGTGCTTGTGATGACCGCGCGCCGGCCGAAGGCTTTGTCGAGGAGTTGTTTCTTGTCCTTGAAATAATAGTGCAACAGCGTGTGATGGACACCTGCGCGTTTGGCAACGTCCTTCAGGGTCACGCCGTGGAAGCCGTTTTTCGAGAACAGGTATTCGGCTTCGTCGAGGATGGTTTCCATCGTCTCCGCCCGCTGTTCGGCTTTTGACATTCGACGACGGTTGTTCGTTTGCTTGGTCACTACGGCATTCACTTGTCTCGGTTCCATTTTATCAACGGTGTAACGTGTTTTCAGTCAACCTTCACACTGAGTTGCACGGACCGGAAGCATGACGGGCGTTCTGATTGGCCTTGGCGTAGACAGCGGTATCCACTTTCTGGAAGTACGGCCTGCCACCTGAGGGGAAATAGCCGGGCTTTGACGGAGCGTGCTGCGGGGTCCGTTCGCGAGCCGTTTTTCTTCTGTTTCTTTCCGAGGGAAACGCAAGCCATGAGCAAAAGTCACACGATTATCTTTTTTCATTCACATGAGAGTGAATTTTATTGACATGCGCTTGCAACTGGTCTCCAAGTGCCCCGCGAAAGGCGGACAAACGTCTTCGCCTAGGGAGGAAAATATGAATCTACGGCTTCTCGCTTCCGCGTCAGCAATTTCGATTTTTGTTTTGGCGGCTCCGGCGTTCGCGCAGGATAATGCAACGAATAATGAGACCTCAAGTGAATCGCCCGAAGGTGAGGCACGTCAGGATAAGGTCATCGTGACGGCAACCCGGCGTGAACAAAGCCTGCAGGATGTGCCGCTGGCCGTCACAGCTTTCCAGCAGGAAGTCATGTCGGAAAAAGGTATCGTCAGCTATGACGGCCTTGCCCGCGAAACGCCCGGCATTGTGCTGAATCAGCCGACCGCCAACTTCAACACAATCACCACGCGCGGCATTGCCACGAATGGTTATGGCGCCAACCTGCAGGCTGCGACCGCGATCTACATCAACGAGCTTCCGATCTCCTCGAACGGCAACTCGACCATTCTCGACCCGACGCTGTTCGATGTGGAGCGGGTGGAAGTTCTGCGCGGGCCGCAGGGCACGCTGTTCGGCGCGAACTCGCTGTCCGGCGCTGTGCGCATTCTCACCAAGAAGCCCAATCCGAACAAGTTCGAAGCGTCTACCCTAGTCGATTTCGGCGTGACGGATGGCGACGCCCTGCGCCAGCGTTACAATGGCATGATCAACCTGCCGCTCATCGAAGACCAGCTGGCGCTTCGCGTCGTTGGCTTCTATCGCGATGAGGAAGGCTGGGTGGACAACCTCGGCACCGGCATTGAGGGCGCGAACTCACTGAAGGCGGTTGGTGGCCGTGCGCACCTGCTGTGGGAACCGACCAGCAAGTTCGACGTCGGCCTGCTTATCATCCGTGAGGACAACGAGCCTGCGGATTCGGGGCTCACCAACCCGGACCGGGGTGAATTCATTCGCTATACGGATCGTCCGGACCTTTTCCAGTCGGACATGACCAGCTACAACCTGACGGCCAACTGGGACATGGACTTCGCGACCCTGACCAGTTCCTCGAACTACTCCAAGATCGATGGCAAGTTCATCGTCGACCTGGCGGGCACGTTCGGCGGGTCCATTCCCTTCGCGCTCGATGCGGTCGGCCATGACGAAAACTTCGTGCAGGAAGTCCGTCTGGCTTCTGCGGATGGCGGAAGCTGGGACTGGATTGTCGGTGGCTTCTATTTCAACAAGCGCCGCGACATCGACTATGACTACCGCTCGTCGCAGGAGTTTCTCGATACGCGCGGCCTGACGGGGCTGCCAGATGAATACTACTATCGCTACAAAGGGTATTTCGACGCCATTGAATCGGCTGCCTTTGGCGAGCTGACCTACCACTTCTCCGACAAGCTGTGGGCGACCGGCGGCTTGCGCTATACCGAAACTTCGGTTCAGTCCCACACGCTTGCTGGCGGATACAACTCGAACTACCTGGTCGCCGCGCTCTATGGCCTGACGGACACTGCCCTCACGGTCACCCCGGTGGTGGCGGCAGACGGGCTCAAGGTCGAAGCCGATAACCTGTCCTACAAGGGCAGCCTCTCCTACAAGCCGGTCGACAATGTGACGACCTATGCGTCGATTGCGACGGGCTTCCGCTCGCCGGTGGCGAACGCCCGCGCCGGTCTCGCCAGCGGGGTGGATCCCAATGACATCATCATTCCGAACGGGGCCGATTCGGACACGCTCGTCAGCTATGAGGTCGGCATGAAGGGGGCCTTCTTTGACCGCAAGCTGACAGCGAACCTCGCAGCCTACTACATCAACTGGGAAGACATCCAGGTTCAGGCCAACCGCCTGTCGGACCAGGCGCAATTCGCGACCAATATTGGCAAGGCCGTCAGCCAGGGTCTCGAGTTCGAGATCGGCTACTATCCGGGCAACGGCTTCAGCCTGTTCGCGAACGGCTCGCTCAGCGACACCGAGATCACGGACCTGACCGATGAGGAAGCCGCGATCTCCGGTGCCGAAGAAGGCCTGCAGCTCGCCATGCCTGACTTCCAGGGCGCCCTCACGGCCCGCTACGATTTCGACATCGGCGACAAGGAGGCCTTCGTGACCGCGACGGCCGCCTATGTCGGCGAATTCCCGGCCATGTTGCCGAACGTGCCGGGGCAGCCGGGCGTACCGGCGGCGACCTTCGACTACACCGACTCCTACACGGTCGTGAATGCGCAGGCCGGCCTCTCGAAGGACGCCTGGAAAGTGATCGCCTATGTCGAGAACCTGTTCGACGACAAGTCGGTCACCTACGTCCACCCTGAAGCTTTCACCGATGCCCGCTATGCCCGTGTGCGCCCGCAAACGGTCGGCGTCCGGTTCAGCTACGAGTACTAGGCAGACCGGAGGTGATACCGATGCTGACAGGTTTTCCGGCCGGCAGGTGGCAGATGATGCCGAACGCGGGTGTATTTGCTCTGCTCATTCTTGTGTGCATGCCGCTGCTGGTGGCGGGGTGCGCAACGGAACAGGCTGGAAAGCCGGTTGGCGAAATCGTGACGGACACGCCCGCGGGGATGGTTCGGGGGCGGGTCATGGGGGATGTCGCGTTCTATCGCGGCATCCCCTACGCCCTGCCGCCCACGGGCGCGCGTCGTTGGGCGCCGCCGCAGGCGGTTCCTGACTGGGAAGGCGAACGCTCCGCGCTGGCCTTCGGCCCGGCCTGTCCGCAACCGGCCTCCCTACCGGGGAATATCTACGCGGTCGAACTCGGCGCGACCGATGAAGACTGCCTCAGCCTCAATGTCTGGGCCCCCGCAAATGCGGAGAAGGCGCCGGTCTTCGTCTGGATCCATGGCGGGTCGCTGACCAGCGGCGCCGGCAGTCTCGACATGTATGACGGCGCCCGGCTGGCGCGCGAGCAGGGGCTGGTAGTCATCACCATCAACTACCGTCTCGGCGTGCTCGGCTATCTCGCCCATCCCGGGCTGAGTGCCGATTCTGAACAGGGCATCTCCGGCAATTACGGCCTGATGGACCAGATCCTGGCGCTGGAATGGGTCAAGCGGAACATCTCTGCCTTCGGCGGGGACGCAGATAATGTCACCGTTGCCGGAGAATCCGCCGGGGCCCTCAGTGTCGTCATGCTGATGACCTCGCCCAAGGCGAAAGGCCTGTTCGACAAGGCGATTGCGGAAAGCGCCAATATGGTGACGATGGCTGCCCTGAAAGACCAGCGGAACGGCCTGCCATCCGGCGAGGCTACCGGCGAAGCCCTGGCGCAGAAAATGGGCGCAGACGATGTCGAGGCCCTGCGCGCGATGTCAGCAGACAAGCTGGTGGCTCTCTCCCGAAAGGCCGGCTACTTTCCGTTCCCGGTCATCGACGGCGTCTACGAGACCGGCCAGATGGTCGAGATCTTTGACAAGGGCGAGCAGGCACCCGTGCCTGTGCTCGCCGGGTTCAATGAAGGCGAAATCCGTTCGCTCCGTTTCCTCCTTCCGCCCAAACCGAAGAATGCCGAGGCCTATGAAGCGGCCATCCGGAATGGCTATGGCGACCTCGCCGACCGCTTTCTGGAACTCTACCCCTCCGACAATCTGGATGCGAGTATGCTGGCCACCACACGCGATGCCATGTATGGCTGGACCGCAGAGCGCCTCGCCGCATCTCAGACCGTGCACGGACATCCCTCCTTCTTCTACCTGTTCGACCACAGCTACCCTGCAGCTGACCGGCTCGGCCTGCGCGCCTTCCATGCTTCCGAGATCCCATACGTGTTCGGAACCATGAAAGAAGCCGTCGCGCCCTGGCCGGAGATTCCGGATACCGAGACAGAGCGGGCCCTGTCCCGGAATATGATGTCCTACTGGGCCACCTTCGCGCGGACCGGCCAGCCGGTTGCCGATGCCGCCGCGGACTGGCCGGCCTATGGCAATACGGCCACCGGCATGGTTTTCGCCGACCAGCCAAAGTCATGGGAGCTGCTGGCACGTGAGCGGTTCGACCTGCACGAAGAAGTTGTCTGCCGCCGCCGCGCTGCCGGTGATATTCCCTGGAACTGGAATGTCGGCATCCTGTCTCCCCCCTTGCCGCCAAAGGAAGCCGCATGCGAATGATCGACGGTTCGATACAGGATTATGCGCTGACCCTCGACAAGCTTCTCGACCATGGTGCCAAATGGCATCCCGGAAAGGAGGTTGTGACGGCACACGCGGATGGCAGCACAAACCGCATCGATTATGCGGGGCTTCGGGACCGGGCCAAGCGGGTGACGGCGCTGCTCCGGCAGTTTGGCGTTTCGCAAGGCGACCGGGTGGCGACGTTGTGCTGGAATACGCAGGCCCATATGGAATGCTGGTACGGCATTATGGGCATGGGTGCGGTCTGCCACACGCTGAACCCGCGCCTGACGGCAGAGCAGATCGCATGGATGCTGGGCCAGTCCGAAGCAGAAATCCTGTTCGTCAGCGCAGACCTTGCGCCGCTCGCCGCAAAAGTGGTGGAGCAGGCGAAAGGCATCCGGACAGTTCTGGTGATAGACCCGGAACAGGCAGATGTGCTTGATCTGAGTGCCCTTCCGTCTGCCCGGTTGTTGGAAGAACAGCTCACGGTTGATTGCGAAGACCAGTCCTGGGGCTGTTTCCCGGAAACAACGCCCTGCGGCCTTTGCTTCACGTCGGGCACAACCGGCGCGCCCAAGGGGGTGACCTATACGCACCGGGGAAACTTCCTGCATACGCTGCGCCAGCTTCAGGCGGATGTTTCCGGAATGACCTCGCACGATGTCGTGCTGCCGGTGGTGCCAATGTTTCACGCCAGCGCGTGGGGGCTTCCGTTCTCCGCGCCGGCGACCGGGGCGAAACTCGTTTTTCCGGGCCGGCATGCGGACGGCGAGAGTCTCGCGCGCCTGATTGTCGACGAAGGGGTCACGATCGCCGTCGGGGTGCCGACCGTCTGGCTTGGTGTGTTCGACTATGCTGATGCTGCCGGGATGGATCTGCCGTCTCTCAGGAGCATCATGGTGGGGGGTGCCCCGATGCACCCGGCCCTGATGCAGCGGATTGAAGCGCGCGGGATCAGTGTGCAGACGACATGGGGCATGACGGAACTGTCGCCGCTTGGCACCGCCGCCCCGCCGGGGGATGCGCGCTCGCCGGATACGGCCGGCCGCCCGGCCATCGGGATTGATCTCATGCTGGCCGACAGCACAGGCAGGCCGCTGGAGGAACAGCGTGGCCAAGAAGGCCACCTCTGGGTCCGGGGCACATCCGTCGTCGAGCGCTATTTCGGCCAGACCGAACCGGCGACACGCGATGGCTGGTTTTCGACCGGTGACCTTGCCCGCCTGAACGAGAGCGGTCAGCTTTTCATCACGGGCCGCGCCAAGGACCTGATCAAGTCCGGCGGTGAGTGGATCAATCCGACCGAGATCGAAACGCTGGTGTCCGGCTTGCCGGAGGTCGCCCTTGCGGCCGTCATCGGCCAGCCGCACGAAAAATGGGGCGAACGTCCGCTCCTTCTTGTGGAGCTTCGCAATGGCAGTAGCCTGACAGATCAGGCCCTGCTGGAGCCGTTGAAAGGCCAGGTGCCATCCTGGTGGATTCCCGAGGAGATTATCCGTCTGAGCGAGATACCTCTGGCGCCGACCGGGAAAATAGACAAGCAACGCCTCCGCAGCATCTACAGCGTTCAGGAAGCAGCCGGCGGATGAGGAGTTCAGGCATGGCATCGCAAACCGGACTCCGGAGCCTCTTTCTGGCGATTGCGGCCGTTGCCTTGTCTGCCTGCAGCAATCGCGGGCCTGATGTATCGGTGCATCCGCTGGTCGATCTCCGGCAAGGGACGCTGGCCGGCCGGCACGAAGGCTACCTCGATGTCTTCCGCGGCATCCCCTATGCGGCGCCCCCTGTCGGCGACGCACGCTGGAAGGCGCCGGGCGCAGTGCCGTCCTGGAAAGGGGTTCGCGACGCATCTGCCTTCGGGCCTGCCTGTCTCCAGCCGCCGGTTCCAGACACCAGCCTCTATTACGATCCGCCCGCTGACTCGTCCGAGGATTGCCTGACGCTGAATGTATGGGCCGGCGGTGATGCGGAGAAGGCACCGGTCATCGTGTGGATCCATGGCGGGTCCCTGCGGATCGGCAGCAGTGCCGAGTCCATGTATGACGGTTCGGAATTTGCCCGCCGCGGCGCCGTGTTTGTTTCGATCAATTACCGTCTTGGGGTGCTGGGCTATCTGGCGCATGCGGATCTGAGCGCGGAAGCGTCTGACGGCGTGTCCGGCAATTACGGTCTGCGGGACCAGATTGCGGCGCTGCAATGGGTCCGGGACAATATCGAGGCTTTTGGCGGCGATCCGTCGAACGTCACCATCATGGGGGAGTCTGCGGGCGCGCTCAGCGTCTCCTACCTGCTGACCAGCCCGGACGCCGAAGGCCTGTTCCACAAGGCGATCATCGAGAGCCCGAATGCCCGGAATTTCCCGGAGCTGAAATCGCCGGCTTACGGCCTGCCATCGGCCGAAGCGATCGGGGCGGCGGTCTTTGCCAGCCTCGGCCTCGAAACGCTGGATGCCGCCCGGGCCATGGACGCGCAGGACCTGACAAACCGGGCAGGGTTCGCGCCGCAGGGCACGGTCGACGGCAAGGTGCTGCCGCTGCAGATCATGGATGCCTTCGACATGGGCCGCTTCGCGAAGGTGCCCGTGCTCGCCGGGTTCAACAGCGGGGAAGTCCGTTCCCAGCGCGCCTTCGCGCCGCGCCCGCCGGAATCTCCTGAAGCCTATGAAGCCGCCATCGCCGCGCGCTATGGCGACCGGGCGGAGGACTTCCTCGCCGTCTATCCTGCCAGCGATGTGCAGGGATCGATTCTCGACACGTTGCGTGACGCGATCTATGGATGGGCGGCTGAACGGATCGTCCGGAATGAAACCGCCGCCGGGCAGCCGGCCTTCATGTACGTGTTCGATTATTGCTACCCGGCCGCAGAGGCGGCGGACCTCTGCGCCTTCCATGCGAGCGAGGTGCCCTTCGTGTTCGGCAAGCTGGCGCCGGAAAGCCTGCCGCCGAACTGGCCGGTGCCGGACGGCGAGGCAGATCGGGGCCTCTCCGAAACCCTGCTGGACTACTGGACATCCTTCGCCGCAACAGGTCAGCCGGAGAGCGCCTTTGGTCCGGTATGGTCGTCCTATGGTCCGGATCAGTCATACCTTGATATCGGCCAGACCCTCGCAAGCCGTACCGATCCCGTGCCCGGAATGTTCGAACTGCACGAGCAGCTTGTCGCTGAGCGCAAGGCTGCAGGCGCGCCCTGGTTCCTGAATATCGGCCTCAATGCGCCGCCCCTGGCAGAGGCTGAGGACGCCCCTGCGGAGTAAGCGGCGCTAGTCGTGCTCTGCCTTGTTCGGCGCGGTGTAGGTGATCCCGGTATCGTAATGATCACGCCAGTTCTCGGGTGGCAGGGGCAATGCGCGGCTGTCCTCGCTGCGGGCTGGCGTGAAGGCCTTTTGCGGTGATGGCGTGCGCAGCTGCTCCAGCCAGAACACACCGTCATAAATGCCGCTGTTCCCCCGCGTCGAGACGAGATCCACGTCGCCGTCGCCATCCATGTCCCGCGGAATGAAGCCGTCATACATGCCCCGAACGCGGCGGGAAATATCGTGTCGTTTCCAGTCCTTACGTGCGTCGCCCGGGTTCTCGAACCAGGCGATGCGTCCCACGGTGGAGCTGGCCGTCACGCCGGGGCTGTCCTCGGCGCGGGACGCACCTGAATAGGCGCCGGCCAGGATGTTGAGACCGGAATATCCGCCGGTGATTGCATCGAGGTCGCCGTCCCCATCAATGTCCGCCATCGCAATGCCCGCGATGAGATCTGGGAGGGTGTTGCCGATCCTGTAGAAGGTCCAAGGTAGGTCCAGGTTCTCCGGCTGCTTCAGCCAGCCGAGCCCGCTGATCATGGGATTTCCGGACTGCTCGGGGGATGTTTCGTGAACCGATACGATCAGGTCCTTGCGCCCATCGGCGTCAAGGTCTGCGAAGACGGACTGAAAGGCATTGGATACCCCGGCCCATCCGGGCGGAACGGGAAAGCCTGCCGTGATCGCGATCGGGTGCGCCGTAACATCGAGACTGCCGTCGGGCAGTGTGCCGGTGTTTTCGACGATCGCCATTTCCATCATCTGGCGCGCGGCAACCAGCACGTCCGGGTCGCCATCATTGTCGATATCGACTGGCATGGCTGTGTTGGGCACGACTTCCCATGACAGGGTCTGTTCCTGCCAGCTGTCTTGTTGCAGCGGGTCGCCATGGAGGCGGAACAGGGATGTCGGGTGCGCCGCGCCTGGATGGCTCGGGTCGAGGATGTCGGCTGTGCCTTTATTTGCAGCAAGCACATCCTGCCGTCCGACTCCATCCATATCCGTGATGAATACACGCAGCCACGAGCCGCGTCCCTCCGTGATCTCTGGAATGATGCGCGCCCAATTCGCGGTACGGAAATCCTTGCCGGGATTCTGGATGTAGAGCAGATGGGCCTCTTCGCAGACCGCGACGAGATCGGGCCAGCCATCGCCGTCGATGTCTCCGATGGCAATATCTTCGATGGCGCCCACTTCTGCGCCTTCCGCGACCGTGATGTTCACCCAGATGTCCGGATCGGCGGTCCCAAAGGCGATACGCAAATGGTTCGAATCCTCATGCACCGAAACGATGTCGAGGTATCCGTCGCCGTCGAGATCCGCCATGGCGAGACCGTCGCCGCCGCGGATCGGTAGCCCGCCGTTCACCTGCTCGTCGTCGATCGCATGTTCCTGCCACGAAATGTATTGGCCACCGGGTGCCTGCGCGTCGCTGGGCGTGTCGGCGACGGTCAGAGGCGCCGCTGGCATGTTTGCCGGTGGAGAGCCGGTCGCTGACTGGCAGGCCGATGTCACCAGCACGGCGGAGCCGAGCAAAAGCGATCTGCGAAAGAGTGCGCGCGTGTCCGGTGTCTTCCTCACAGCTCCAGCCTCGCAATGTCTGCCCGGATACTTTTTGCGGCGAGCGCATAGTGCAGGCAAGCCCAGAGCGCGCCGATCACGCCGCAGATCAGCATGGCCATTGCGAGCGGGGAATTGAAGCCTGAGGTCGTGAAAATATCGCTGAGCGTGCCCACGATCAGCGGTCCGAGGCCAAGGCCAATCAGGTTCAGGATAAAGAAAAGGATGGCCGAGGTCAGGGCCCGCATCCGGGCATTCACCAGGCTGTGCGAGACCGCGATGACCGAGCCCAGATATGCGGCGGTCAGGAAGTGGAACGGGGCGGTCAGGATCAGTGCGACAAGCACGGACCCAGATGTCAGCGCGACGAGTAGGACCGGGACGATCAGGAAGGTGAGGATGCCCGGTGTCCAGAGATACCAGCGGGCGTCACGCGCCCCGAACTTGTCGGCCATCCAGCCGCCAAAGAAGGATCCAAGTGCACCGCCAATGCCGTTTGTCAGCGCCATCCAGGTGCCGACCGTGCTGAGACTGAGCTCGAAATTGCGCAGGAAGTAGGAGGGGAACCAGTTGCCGATGCCATAGATGAGGAAGGCCTGAAGGCTGGCCGCTATGGCGATGTGCCGAAACGAAACCCGGGTCCACAGGAGGCGGGCCACATCGAGAGCCGGTGGAGCCGCGATGGCCTTTTTCTCAGCGCCCTCTGACCAGCCCCGAATGGGTTCGCGGACCGTCAGACGTACGATCAGTGCAATCACCACGCCGGGCAAGCCAACCACGAAGAAAGCGAGGCGCCAGCCGAACGTTTCGGCAATCCGGCTGCCAAGCGCAAAGCCGATCAGGATCCCGATATAGATGCCGATGGAATAGACCGACAGCGCCAGGGCGCGGTTCTTCGGTTTGAAAATATCAGAGATCATGGAATGGGCTGGCGGGCTACCGCCTGCCTCGCCGACGCCTACGCCAATGCGGGCCAGCAGGAGGTGAGTGTAGTTGCCGGCAAGGCCGCAGACTGCGGTCATCGCGCTCCAGACTGTCAGGGCGAGCGCAATGATGTTGCGGCGTACCCCCTGATCTGCCCATCGCGCAATCGGAATGCCGCAAACTACGTAGAACAGGGCAAAGGCAAAGCCCGTCAGCAGGCCGAGTTGGGTATCCGACAGGTTCAATTCCGCCTTGATCGGCTCCTGCAGGATCACCAGCAGCTGTCGGTCTACGAAGTTGAGAACATAAACTATTGTCAGGATCAGCAGGACGTAAATGCGGTACGGCCCGCTCGAATAGGCTGTCCGCTGCTGATCCGTCACTGGCTGCGGTGCGGACGCACCCGTCTGTGCAGGCTGAATATTTTCGACCGTCACTGTTTCCTCCCATACATGTGTTTTTTGTCCGCTTGCCGCGGCTCAAATTACGAAGTGCGCAGTATCTCCCGTGCGAAAGAGGGGACCTCACTTCGGCTGGCGGAAGGGAACTCCAAATTTCCATAACAAGCGCAGGATTTGACGCGGCTGAGTCAACAACATGCCGACTCAGCAGAAAGATATTCACTCAAAAGTGAGTGAAGTCAATTGTGTTGAGTAGAAGCCCTGGTTGGCGGACGTCATCGCCAGCTTAACCGGTCTCGGTACGGTGTTCTCGGAAGCAAGGGCTTCAGAAATGAAGCGGATTCAATTCAGCTACTTCAATGCGTGATCTGAGAACATCCTGTTCGCATTGGTAAATTATGTTTGCTTCCCATCGTTGTTTCGAAAGGTCAAAGACGAGAACGTGTCGTGTCACGGCTTCTGTTAAATCCAATGGCTGCAAAAGTCCGCGTCAATCCACTGGACCATTTACGATCAGGTCACGTCACGCTTTTGCGGCTGAAAGCAGCTTGTTTGCTCTCGGCTTTCTACTCATGAAACAGCGTTGAAGCGCTTCATGCTTGCTCCGGCACTTTCGAGTGGTTGATACGGTGGATTACTGCTTCACCTTTCTCATTCGGCGGCCAGGCACAGGTCGGATGAGGTGCAGTAATTGATCTCCATGCTGACGAATTTGAGGCGGGATTCAAACAAATTTGCATAGCTCACTGGCGCGCAACTGGCGCGCAAATTCGGGTTTTTTATGTGTTTTTCAGGATTTCTGTGATTACGAAAAAGTTCTAAAACCTTGTAATTGTAAAGATTGTCATTGACCGACTTGTCCTTCCGCATTTTTGTAATCAGAGGGTCGCGGGTTCGAGTCCTGCAGCCGGCACCATCGGGGTAACTGTCCGCTCCTTGTGATCCAAAGTATTGCGCATGCAGCAGGAAGCCTGAGATAGTCGAGCCAGGGCGAACTGGCATGACCGGACAGGACGGCTGCAATGACTGAACGTATGGATTGGGACAATATGCGCGTGTTCCGCGTCGTGGCGGAACTCGGCAGCATGAATGCGGCCGCGCATCGCCTGCAGGAATCCGCTCCCACCATCAGCCGCAAGATCGACCAGCTTGAGGAGGACCTGAACGCCCAGCTGCTCGTGCGGACGACGCGCGGTGTTGAGCTGACTGAAGCGGGTCGTATCGCGCTCAGCCATATACACGCCATGGCCGATTCGGTCGGTGAGATGTACGAGACGGCGGGCAATCGGGACCGGGACATCGAGGGGCGTATCGTCCTGGCGACGGGCGACGGGCTCGGTCCGTACTGGATTGCGCCGCGCCTGCCGGAATTCCATGCCGAGAATCCGAAGGTCCAGCTGCGCATGCGGGTGGTCGAATCCGTGCCGGACCTGCTCGAGGGCGAGGCCGACATCGCGATCCAGTTCACCGAACCGAAATCGCCGGAGATTATCGGCCGCAAGCTGGGCGTGCTGCACTACATGAGCTTCGCTTCGCCGGCTTACCTTGAAGGCCGAACCCTGCCGAACAGCCTGTTCGAATACTACAAGTACAGAACGATCCTGCACGAAGGCTATGTGCACCAGATCGAACGCTGGGCGCCGCGGATCGCCGAACTGAAGAAGATGATCGACTATTCGCTTGTGACGAATTCGGCGGCGGCGATGATCGAGGTCTGTGCCAATGGCGGCGGCATCGCAGTCCTGCCATCATACCTCGGAGAGGTGGACCACAGGGTCAAGCCGCTGGACCTGCCGGAGATCGCGCCGATCCAGTTCTGGCTGACCTATACCGAACGCGTGCGCCGTCTGCCGCATGGCGAGGCAGTGCTCGACTGGATCTGGTCGATTTTCGATGAGCGTAAAGTCGCCTGGTTCCGAGACGAATTCGTCCACCCTTCCCAGGTGAAGAAGGGCAGCAATTCCCTGGTGGCCAAGGTGTCCTGAGGCGAGGGGAGTGGGGAGGCGCCAGGCGCCTCCGCCCGGCTTAGTCTGCGGACAAGGCTTTCAGGACGCGCGCCATGGCGCTGAGCTTGTCGACGGAACCTGCGCGGTTGATCCACGAATGGCACTCGTTGCGGGCCTTTTCGAGCGGATCGGGTGCGCCGTTCTTGCGGGCGGTGGTGTCTTCAAACAGGTCGGTAATCGAAACGCGGAGAACGTCTGCGACGTTCGAGAGCATGCCAGCGCTGAGGCGGTTGGTGCCGGTTTCGTATTTCTGGAGTTGCTGATGGCTGATGCCGAGTTCGGAACCTAACTCTGCCAGGGTCATGTTGCGATCCAGGCGGAGTTTGCGGATTTTTTCACCCACCATCTGGTCGATTGCAGTGGGGGCGCGGGATGTAGTCTGTCGGCGGTTTGGCACGGTCCATCTTTCCTTAGTTAATATAGATTCTGGACCAAAGAAATCTTCCCGCTAAGGGTGTTATGGCAATTTCGGAACTTATAAAAAAAATGAGGGACCGGGGAGTGTGGTCATTCGTTATGTGATTCTGCACCTGCTCTGCACCCAAAGGAAGGTATCTATAGTGCGATGATACATAACAAAAAATCGCTAGGCGGGAGCGCCATTCATCTTGTATAATTATTCTTACAGAGGTTGATTGTGGATCAATAGTCCTTTTTCCAGCGAACGGCGATTTTGCTCTCGCCGGTGGCATCCGTTTCCGAGGTCACGGACACTTGCGGACGAGGCTGCCATTCGACATCAACCGAACTGCCCTCAGCGCCGGCAGATTTCAGTTCCAGGTAAACATCTTCAGTCAGGTATTGGCCGACGCCAATCTGTGCGCCGCCGCTTTCAGACGTGCCGATCGACAGCCGGTCGAGGCCAAGCGCGGCCTGGACTTCGCTGGCCGGATCGAATCCTCCGGAATTACCGCTGAGCCGCGCAATTGTCGTGGCGAGCTGTGCGGCTTCAAGGGCGGACAGGTCCATCGAGGAGCGGCCGAACAGGAGACGGGAGAGAATCTCGTCTTCGGGCAGTTCCGGCGAACTCGACAGTTCGATGACCGGGCGGAGCGGCGAGCCGGTGACATCGACCTGCACATCGAAGCCGTTCACCGTGCGCTCGGCGGAGACGTCGATGCGGGCGCGGCCCACCGGCCCGTCGAAGGAGACGGTGCCCGTATCGAAGACGAAGGGGCGCCCGGCGAGATCGAGGTCGCCGCGCACCAGCGTGGTCTTGCCGTTCAGCAGCGGCGCGGCCGGTGTGCCGGTGAGCCGGAGGTCGCTCTTCCACTCGCTGTCGAGGCCGCGGCCCGTGACGTAGACGCGGCGGTCCGCATCGATCTCGATATCGAGCGCGAGCGTGCGCCGGAGGCGGCTGGCCGCCGGATCGGCGGGAGGATCGTCGGTCCACCGCACGTCCAGCGCGTGCGGCCGGGCGGAGGGCAGGTTGTCGAGCGAGTAGCGCGCCTGGGTGATGAACACCTTGCCGGACAGGGTGCGGGCCTCGCGGCTGTCGGCCAGCACGAGCGAGCCAGTCCCGCGCGCGTGGTCGCCGTCGCGGTTGTACAGAAGGAGGTTGCTGAAGTCGGCTATGAGGCTGGTTTTCTCCCCGGCCAGTTCGCCCTTGAGGCCGAACTTGCCGCCACCCGGCGCGCCGGCCTTGCCGTCCACGTCCAGCGTTTCGCCGTCATAGGTGGCGTCCAGCGTGATCGCGGAGAGCTGGAAGCCGAGGCTGCCGAGCTCGTACGTGCCGTTGTCGATATGTGCAGAGCCTGAATATGTCGGCGCCGCGAGCGTGCCTGAAAGCCGGGCCTTTGCATCGATGTCGCCGCTGACATCATGTCCGTAGGCGAGCGCGGCGGTGCGCAGCACGCCCAGGTCGCCCTGGAACTCCGCCTCGCCCAGTAGCGGGGCGGACCGGTCCGGCGCCACCAGCTTGCCGGCTTCGGCGATCACCGGAAGCAGCGCGTCGCCGCGCAGCGTGAGGCGTCCGCCATAGTCGCTCTGCAGGCTGACGGCGAGGCCGTCGGCGCCGAGGTTGCCGTTGATCTCCATCAGCAGGGACGAGTCGACGCCCGGCACGTCGCTGGCGGCGATTAGATGGATCGTGCCGGACGGTGCAGCACCGAAGACGCGCATGTCACCATGGCCTTCGAGATGGGTGCGGTTGGTGCCGGAGGCGTAGAGGGCGAGCACGGGGCTGAGGTCGATGCCGGTGGCGTCGAAGACGAAATGAGTGTCGTCACCGCCGCCTGTAAAGCCGGCCTTGATGCGCCCGCTCAGCACGGAAATGTCGGCGTCGAGTTCCGGGTTGTCGCCCAGCCGCCAGTGCGCCGGGGCGGCGGTTGCCACCGTCTCGCCGAAGGCCTTGCCGGAGATTTCGAACATGCCGGAGGCGGCCGGTTCACCGAAGCTGGCCGAGGCAATGAAAGTCAGGTCCGTCGCGTAGGCCGGGGCGTCCGAGGCGAAATTGGCGCGGATGTCATAGCCTTCCGGTGCCGAGCGGACCGAGGCGGTGGCCCGGTCAAAGCGCACGAGCTGGCCGGGGCCGAGGTCGAGATCCTTCACCGCGAGGTCGGCGACCAGTTCGAACGGATCGCCGCCGGTACGGCGGAAATGGAGGGTGCCCCTGGCTTCGCGGGCCTGACCGCCGCTCCACGAGAGCGCGGTGCCATCGACCGTGAAGTCGCCGCTGAGGTCGCCCTTGTCGGCCAGCAGGACAGAGCCGTCGAAGGTGCCGGGGCCGAGCGAGCCGGTGATGCCGGTCAGCCGCGTTTCACCGTCCTGGCGCTCGAACCGGGCGTCTGTGGCGAAGGCTTCGCCATCGACGCTGGCGCGCAGGGTGACGGGGCCGGTGATCGCGCCGCTCGTATCCTGCAGGTTGGCGGTCAAGGCGAGATTGTCGACGAGGCGGCCGGCGCCGGTGGCCCGTCCGCCGGTGGTCGTGAGCGTGTAGCGGCGTGATTTCGGACGCCCGGTGAGTTGCAGCTGAGCGCTGCCGAGCGTGACCGACCAGTCGGCAACGGTGATGGTTTGTGACTGTGTGAGGGATGCTCGTACGTCGCTGCTGCCCGACCAAGACCAGAGGCCGGCGGCCGTCATCACGGCGCGCTGACCGGAGAGGCGGGCGGAGGCGATCTTCAGGCCGCCCTCCTTCACTTCAAGGCGGGCGCTGAGCGCCGGCGAAGGACCGGTGGCGGAGAGGACCGGATCGGGCAGGCCGGCGAAATTGCTACCGGTGAGGGTCAGCTCGATGGCGGGCCGGGTGAGCGGGCCCGTGACCTTGAACGGGCCGGAGAGGCGGCCGCGCGTGCTGCTGGGCAGCGGGTCGAGCGCGGTGGAAAGGGTGCCGCTGAGGTCCAGCGTCTTGCCGGCGAGGTCGATCGTGCCGCCGGTGGAGAGGTTGCCAGTGGCGAGGGTCGCCTCGGCCGTGTCGAACGAGACGACGTTCGCGGCGCGGTCATATTTGCCGGTGAGGTGAATGTCCGAGGTGTCGCCGATGAGAGGGACCACGGCGTCGATGCGGCCGAGCGGCCGGGTGGCTTTCAAGTCGCCGGAGAATATGACGGCCGCCTGTGTCAGCGCGATCCGCACAGGGCCTTCGGCCTTTTCGAACGGGATGGCGTGTTCACCGCTCACCCCGAGCGCAGCCTTGCCCTGCAGCAGCCAGTTCTTGCGGTCCTGCGCGGCGGTGCCGGTGAAGACCAGCGTGCCGGGTTCGCCGAGCAGCGGCTGGATGTCGGTCACCTGCAGGTCGAGCGAGGCCGGATCATTCAGCTTCCAGGTCTTGGTGTTGACGTTGCCGCGCACGGAGACCGTGCCCGCGCGCAGGCCCGCGACCATGCCGAAGGGCGTGTCGCGGCGGCCGGTCGAGCTTTCGAGGCGGAGTGTGGCGCTGTCACCGATCATCGAGACGAGCGAGCCGCCCAGCATCGGCAGGCGCGTGGCGTCGACATCGGCATCGGCGGTCAGGCGGCTGTCGTGGATCCTGAGGCGCGCGGAGGCAGCGGGCTGGTCGCCCAGCATGAGCGAGGCTTCGCCCACGGCTTCCTCCAGCGTGCCGGAGGCCTTGGCGGTGAGCGTGATGCCGGTGCCGGTGTCAAGGCCGATCAGGTTCGCGATGATGCCGTCCGGCGCGCCATTGATGTCGGCGTCGAGGCTGAAGGGGCCGCTCGCGTCGCGGCGGAGATCGACCAGGATCTGGTCGCTGCCGGTGTCGCGCGGTGTGGCCGCCAGCCGGGCGGCGATCGTGCGGCCCTGCTGGTCATAATTGCCGGAGACGACGAAGTGCGCCTCTGGCCCCGCAAAGCCCTCTTCGAAGGCGAGGTCGGGAATGCTCAGGCTGCGGAGCTTGATCCGGATGTCGGAGGAGGAGGCCTTTGGCGGTTGCTTCTCAGTGACCGGGCGGCGGATGAGGTCCACCTGTCCGGCCGTGAGGGCGTTCACGTCGACGAGGCCCGAGGCGAGGGCCAGGGGCGACCAGTCGACGCTGATGTTCTGCACGACCAGCCATTCGCCCTCGGCATCGCGCACGGCGAGGCGCCGCAGGTAGAGCTTGCCGAGCGGGTCGCCCGACAGGCCTTCGGCTTCGAGCGTGCCATAGGCGCCAGCCTTGCGGCCGTCGATCTGCGATAGAAGCCAGTCGCGCCCGCCATCGCTGGTGATCCAGAGGCGTGCCGATACGAGGGCCGCGAACAGCAGGACGAGCAGACCGACGGCCACCGAGACGCGGGGGCGTTTCAGCACGGGTGCCATCATCTGCCTAAGGGCTGACATCAGAAGGCCTGCCCGATCGAGATATAGACCTGGACCGGATCTTCGCCGTCGCGCCGGTCGATGGGCGTTGCAATGTCGAACCGGATCGGGCCGAAGCCCGGATAATAGCGGACACCGACGCCGAATGCGCTGCGCAGGTCGCCGAAGACTTCGCCGAAATCGCCTGCCGCGGCGCCGGCATCGACGAAGGCGGCATAGCCGAGCCGTTTCGACCTGCGCCAGCGCAGCTCGAACGAGGTGTCGAACAGGGCCTCGCCGCCGACATAGTCGCCATCGGCGTTGCGCGGGGAGAGCGACTGGTAGGTATAGCCGCGCACCGTGCCACCGCCGCCTGCGAAGAAGAGGCGGTCTGCCGGCACGTCTGTGTCGCCGAGGAAGCCGCCGGCCTCGACGCGCAGGGCAGCGATCAGGCTGTCCGTAAACGAATGATAGGTCGTCGCGTTGGTCAGGAACCGCGTATAGGTCGCGTTGGTCGTGCCGGTCGAGATACTGGGTTCGAGCGAGGCGAAGAGGCGGTTGCCGTCCTGCGGGTCGAGCGTGTCGGTGACCGTGTTGTAGGTGGCGCTCAGCGGAACGGAGAAGGTGACCTGGTCGATCGGGTCGGACGGGCCGCTGCGGGTCAGCTCGTATTCGATCGTACGGGTCACGTCGACCGAGCCGCCGATGGAAACGGTGAAGTTCTTGTTGAAGGGCTGCGACAGGGTCGCGGTGGATTTGACGCCGGTCAGGTCATAGGCGTCGGTCTCGACGCCGCGGGCATAAATCTCGCCGGTCAGCGTGCGCCCATAGCGGCCGATATTGGGCAGCTCGTAGGTCGTCGTCAGGCTGCGGGCGAGGTTCGCAGCGGACCCTTCGACGCGCAGCGAGTCGCCCCGGCCGGTAATGTTGCGTTTCTCCCAGAAGGCATTGATACCGGCGCCTTCGGTCGTCGAGACCGACGCGCCGAAGCCGATCGAGCGCGGTTTCGATTCCGACAGGAGCAGCTGGACGGGATGGTTCCCGTCGGCATCCGGCGCCTCGGCGATCTCGATGCCGATCCCGTCATAGAGGCCGGCCGAACGCAGGCGTGTTCTCAGGATACGGATCTTCTCCGGCGTGTAGAGGTCGCCGGGTTCCCAGGTGCGCATCACGCGGACGGCGGACTCGCGGGTAGAGATGTCGTCCGGCAAGACCAGCTTGCCGAGCCGCACGCGGGTGCCGGGCTGAAGCGTGTAGGTGATCTCGACATTCGTGTCGGCGCGCGAGGCGAGCAGGTCGATGTCGGAACTGGTGGCGAAGGCGTAGCCGGACTCCTTCAGGCGGGCGACCAGCGTTGCGTTCAGGGCTTCGATGGCGCTGGTCCGGGCGGGGCCGCCGACCGGGAGGGCGGCTTTCGCCTTGTCGATCTTCTTGCGGGTCGATGCGTCGAGGTCGCCCTCGACGGTCACGGTCACGGAGGCAATCGTGAAGCGCTTGCCGGAGGCGACGTCGATGCGGGGCGTGCCGGTCGCGCTGTCGATCCGTTCCGGCGTGGCGCTGGCGGCGAGGTAGCCTTCGGAGGCGAGGAATTCCTCGACCGTGGCGGCGGCGCGGTCAGCCCGGCGGCGGGCTTCGAGAATGCTGGCGGGCGGGGCGCCGTAGGTCTCCAGCGTGTCATTCGCGCGGGAGGCGAGTCCGTCCGGGACGCCGTCCAGCGAGGCGGCGGGAATCTTCGCGCGCGAGCCATTGGTTGCCGAGCCGTTTCCGCCCAGCGCGGCGCAAGCCGACAGGGTGCCTGCCAGCGCAAGGCTGGCGGCACAACGGGCAAGGCCCGCACCCGTCTGGCGAGGGCGGAAAGGCATTCGGCGTTCGGCCATTGATTTAACCATGCGATTTCTGCGCCAGATTCCTCTGTATCTGATGAATATGGGGGCTCAGATTGCCTGAATCCTGCATGAACTGCGGTAATACTCTGGCAGGATCTGCGGACCTGCCAGCGGCCATTGTGCGCGCCAGCGCGGTAACTATGATTGGCCGGATTTCTGAAAGGTCATTGTATGGACTACCTACTGGTGCTGGGCGGTCTCGTCCTGCTGATTTTCGGCGGCGAGGGGCTCGTCCGGGGCTCTGTGAGCATTGCCCGCAAAGTGAATGTCTCTGAACTCGTCATCGGCCTGACCCTGGTAGGGTTCGGCACGTCCATGCCTGAACTGGTGACCAGCCTGCGCGCTATCGAGTCCGGCGCGGTGGGGATTTCCATCGGCAACGTGATCGGCTCGAACATCGCCAATATCCTGCTCGTGCTGGGCCTTGCCGCCCTGATCAAGCCGATCCTGACCAATCCGCAGGCCCTGAAGCGGGACGCAGCGGTCGTGGTCGTGGCGACGGCGGCGGTGTGTGCGCTTGTCTATTTCGATGCCTTCACGCGGGTGAGCGGCTTCCTCATGATCGGGGCGCTGATCGCCTATCTCGCCTATTCGCTCTGGGTCGACCAGAAGGGCGGCACGCCCGCTGCGGAGATGCATGCCGAGGAGAGCGAACTGGTCGCGGCCGAGTTCGGCGTGATCAAGGGCCTCGTCGTCGCGGTGGCAGGCCTCGCCGGCATCATTTATGGCGCGAGCCTGCTGGTCGACGGCGCGGTCGGCATTGCGAGAGCCATCGGCGTCAGCGAGGCGGTGATCGGCATGTCCATCGTCGCGGTCGGCACCAGCCTGCCGGAGCTTGCGACCTCGGTCATCGCGGCGACTCGCGGCCGGGCGGATGTCGCGCTCGGCAATGTGATCGGCTCGAACATCTTCAACATCCTCGGCATTCTCGGCATTACGGCGCTGGTGCACCCGTTCAGCGTGATGAAGGACCATGCCGGCGACGTGGCGGGCGAGGCCATGCAGCTGGGCGGACAGAGCATCGTCACGACGACCGATGTCGGCGCGCTGGTCCTGTCGCTTTTCTTCCTGCTCCTGTTCGGGATTACCGGGAAGAAGATCGCGCGCTGGGAGGGAGGGGTTCTTCTGGCGGGCTACGTGCTCTACATGGGACTCCTGTTCAACATCATCCCGGTCCCGGCACTGCTTCCCAATGGCTGACAATCCGATCTACCAGAACCTCGGCCAGCTCGGCCAACAAACGGCCCAGCCGCAAAGCCCCGAAGAGGCGCAGCTGGAGCGGGTGCAGAACCCGCATGCGGGCACGCTGTACCTGACGCGCTTCGTGGCGCCGGAATTTACCTCGCTCTGCCCGGTGACCGGCCAGCCGGACTTCGCGCACCTCGTGATCGACTATGCGCCGGGCGACTGGCTGGTGGAGTCCAAGAGCCTGAAGCTCTACCTGACCAGCTTCCGCAACCACGGCGCCTTCCACGAGGACTGCACGGTCTCCATCGGCAAGCGGATCTTCGACTTCACCGAAGCCAAATGGCTGCGCATCAGCGGTTACTGGTATCCGCGCGGCGGCATCCCGATCGACGTGTTCTGGCAGTCGGGCGATGTGCCGAAGGGACTCTACGTGCCCGACACCGGCGTCGCTTCCTATCGCGGGCGCGGCTGAGCAGGTTACCTCCATTTCATCCGTGACCGCGTTGCCATCGACCGAATGAGACGTCATCGTCGCCAGGTCTCGCAGATGGGTACCTGGAAATGGCTGAAAGTGGGTCTTTGAGCAAAGTTCCCGCGGTGACGCTTGGCTTCTGGGCCATCAAGATCGCTGCGACGACGCTGGGTGAGACGGGTGGTGACACGGTCTCGATGACCATGAATCTCGGCTATCTTGCCGGAACTGCGATATTCCTGACCGCACTCGCCCTGCTCGTGGCACTCCAGATCATGGCGACCCGGTTTCATCCGTTCCTGTACTGGGCAACGATCATTGCCTCGACGACGGCCGGCACAACCATGGCGGACTTCGCCACACGTTCGCTTGGGATTGGCTATGCCGGCGGATCGCTCTTGCTGCTGGCGGGTGTGCTGGCGATGTTGGGCGTCTGGTATGCTGTGGAACGTAGCGTTTCGGTCGACTCCGTGATCTCGCCCAGGGTCGAGATGTTCTACTGGGGGACCATCACTGTTTCGCAGACGCTCGGAACCGCGTTGGGCGACT
Organism: Hyphomonas sp.; assembly: GCA_041398365.1. Lineage (GTDB taxonomy): Bacteria > Pseudomonadota > Alphaproteobacteria > Caulobacterales > Hyphomonadaceae > Hyphomonas. The sequence goes on from JAWKUV010000015.1 coordinate 30,539, forward strand.
GGATCGCCGACGATACCAGTCTCGGCTATCTCGGTGGCGCGGCCCTGTTCGGCGGCATTCTGGCGATTGTCGCAGCGCTGTATTTCTGGACCCGGGTCTCCCGCGTGCTGCTGTTCTGGATGGCCTTCATCCTGACGCGTCCGCTCGGTGCGACCGTCGGGGATTTTCTCGACAAGCCGCTCAGTGAAGGCGGGCTGGCGCTTAGCCGGCCGATCGCGACACTGGTGCTCGCGGTGTTCATTCTCGGGGCGATCCTGATCCTGCCGCAGCGGGCGGGGACTCATCCGGAACGCGCCCCAAAGGCAGGCTAGACCCTCAGACCGGCCAGCGCCTGATCTTCTCGGCCATGTCGGCGCGCGGGCGTTCCGGCGGGCTTACGGTCGCGGTGCCGAGATAGATGAAGCCGGCGACGCGTTCGCCGCTTTCGAGGCCGAGCAGCTTGCCGGCCTCCGCATCGAAGGCTGGCCATTCCGAAAGCCAGGTGCCGGCCCAGCCACTGGCATTCGCGGCCAGAAGGAGATTGTAGCAGACCGCGCCGGAGGAGAGTTCCTGTTCCCAGACCGGGGTCTTGCCGTCGTCCACCGGCGAGGAGATCACCGCGACGACGACCGGCGCGCGCAGCAGAAGGCCTTTGGCTTCGGCGATCTCGTGGGCGGGCGCCTTGCGGCCTTCGAGGATCGCAGCGAGGCCGTCACCGAAGGCGGCGCGGGCGTTGCCCTCGAACACGACGAAGCGCCAGGGCGCGAGCTTGCGGTGGTCCGGCACGCGGGCGGCGATTTCGAGCAATTCGTCGAGATCGGCGGGTGAGGGGCCGGGCAGGCCGATGAACTGCTTGGCGGCCGAGCGGCGCAGGGCGAGCAGCGTGCGGGCTTCCGCGCTGGGCCGGATGGCCAGCATGGGTTCACCGATGGGCGGGGCGGGCGGAAACCTTTTCGTCATACGCGCTTTTTATTGTGAACCGGTTCAGGCGCAAAGCGGCCTTTCAGACGCAGTGGCTTGCCGGACGGGCGATGGCGGTTTAATAAAGTGAACACTGTTCACTTTTCGAACGTCGATCATGGGGCTGGCATGGATACCGACTACCCATCCGACCAGACGCCGGCTGTCCGGCGGCGCCAGAAGGTGCGGGATTCGATTCTCGCGGCCGCCGAGCGCGTTTTCGCCAAGGAGGGCGAAAGCGGCCTGTCGATCCGGCGCCTCGCGGAGGAGATCGATTATTCACCCTCGGCGATCTACAAGTATTTCGGCTCCAAGGAGGAGCTGCTGGAGGAGCTGAAAGAGGCTTTCTTCGACCGGCTGATGGCGCAGGTGGACCGCGTCGCCGCGCTCAATCTCGATTTCCATGACCGCGCCCGCGCCTGCGTGACGACCTATGTCGCCACCGCGGTGGAGCGACCGCACCATTATGCCGCCGCCTTCTCCTCGATCCCGACCGTCGAAGAAGCTGCCGCCCGGCAGAATCTTGGCTGGGAGGACTTTATCCAGACCAGCAAGGGCCAGGCGTTCAAGGTCCTGGTCGACCTGGTCGAGGACGGGCAGGCGCGCGGCGTGTTCGACCGGACGCTGGAGCCGGTCAAGGCGGCGAAGTCGATCTGGGCCTCGTCGCACGGCCTTGCCCTGCTGATGATCCATATGCCCGTCCTGCCGGACATGCAGCCCTGCGAGGCGCAGCCGACCGGCGACTTCGTGGCCTTCCACGCCGATATCGTGATGCGCGGCCTAGCCGTGCCTGCTTCCACTCCGCAACAGAACGGAGCTTCTACATGACGACTTCTCATCCCTATGCAGGCGACGAGATCAGGGAGAAGAAACCGACCTTCATCAAGGGCGTCATCTTCCTCCTCCTGCTGATCGTGTTCGCGGTCGGCATCTTCTTTGCGGCGACGCGCCTGCGCAGCGCCGAAGGCCCGAAGGTCGCCCATGACGCGCCGGCGCCACTAACGGTGAGCGTCGTCACGGTGGAACCGGCGACCGCGTTCGACCTGAAGGAAAGCTATGCCGGCCTCGCCGAGGCGCGGCGCACCAGCATGCTGGGCTTTGCCTCCGGCGGGCGGATCGCGGACATCGAGGCCGATGTCGGCGACAAGGTCAAGACCGGCGCAACGCTGGCCAAGCTCGATACGCGCAGCCTCGAAGCGCAACTCGCCGCGTCGAATGCGCAGGTGGAGGAGGCCCGCGCCGCACACGAGCTTGCCCGCAGCACGGTGGAGCGCCAGCGGCAGCTGAAGTTGCAGGGCCATGTCTCGCAGCAACATGTCGATGAGGCGGAGGCGCAAGCCAATACGGCGCTCGCCCGCGTGGAGGCGGCGAAAGCGCAGGCCGATACGCTCCGTGTGCAGATCGACCTCGCCCGCATCACGGCGCCGTTCGACGGTGTGGTCACCCAGAGGCTGGCCGACGAGGGCGCCATCGCTTCGCCGGGACAGCCCCTGCTCGAACTGGTCGAAAACAGCCATCTCGAAGCGCGGCTCGGCCTGCCGGCGGCGAGTGCGGCCCTGCTGGAGCCGGGCAAGGACTATACGCTGGTGGCCGATACCGGCGAGGTGGCGGCGAAGCTGCGCACCGTGACCGGCGTGATCGACGCGAACCAGCGGACTGTGTCTGCCGTGTTCGATATCGACAATCCGGATCGGATCGCGGCGGGCGCCGTCGTGCGTCTCGCGCTGGACCGGAGTGTCGGCGAGGAAGGGTTCTGGGTGCCGGTGAAGGCGCTCGCGGCCGGCTCGCGCGGGCTTTGGAATGTCTATGTCGCCCAGCCCTCGGGCGAAGGCTGGACGGCGTTGCCGCGGCCAGTGGAAATGGTCCATTCGGAAGGCGACCGTGCCTATGTGCGCGGACCCGTGCAGGCGGGCGACCGGGTGATCGTCGACGGGCTCCAGCGGATCACGCCGGGCATGCCGGTGACGCCGAGCGAGGCCCAGCGTGCCAACCTGACGGACAACTGATTTCCCATGATCAAGGCGCTCAGCATCTTCTACCGTCTGCCGCGGCTGACCGCGCTGGCCATGCTCGTCATGCTGTTCGGCGGCGCGGGCGCAATGTTCACGCTGGGCAGGCAGGAAGACCCGACGCTGATCGAGCGATACGGCTTCGTCATCTCCTACCTGCCCGGCGCCGATGCCGAGCGGATGGAGGCCCTCGTCACAGAGCCGCTGGAATCGGCCCTGATGGAATTGCCGGAGCTGAAGGAGATCCACTCGACCTCCCGCGCCGGCGTTTCACAGATCCGGATCGACATCCGTGACGACCTAAACGAGGCCGAGGTGGACGATGCCTGGACGCTGATCCGGCAGAAGGTGGACCAGGCGCGGGCGAAGTTCCCGGCGGGCACATCGGTGCCGATCGTGAATCGGCAATACATCGGTGCGGCAACGCTTGTCGTCGGCATTACCTGGACCGGGGAGGGCGACCCGCCGATGGCGGTGATGCGCCGCCTTGCGCTGGAATTGCAGGACCGGTTCGAACGCCTTCCGGGTACGGAACTGACCGAGACGTTCGGCCTGCCCGACGAGGAAGTGCGCGTCGAGCTGGACCCGGATGCGCTGGCGGCTGTGGGCCTCTCCTTCCGGCAGGCGGCGGGCCTCCTGGCGGCGGCGGATGCCAAGGCACCGGCCGGACGGCTGCGCGCGGCGGGGGCGAATGTCGGCGTCGAGGTCGGTGGCGAGTTCGACTCGATTTCGCGCGTTCTCTCCGTGCCGCTGCTGCAAAGGCCGGACGGCAGTGCGGTCCGCGTCGGCGACATTGCCGAAGTGAGCAAGGGCCTGACCGATCCGCCGGTGAAGATGGCATATGAGAACGGGCATCGGACGATCCTTGTCGGGGTCTATATCTCGCCCGGCCAGAGGGTCGACCACTGGGCCCGGACGGCGCAGGCCGTCGTCGATACTTTCGCGACGGACACGCCGCCCGACCTGCAGATCGGTGCGGTGTTCGACCAGAGCAAGTATACGAACGCGCGCCTCAATGGCCTTGCGCAGAACCTGCTCTTCTCGGCGCTGATCGTGTTCTGCGTCCTGTTCATCACGATGGGCTGGCGCTCGGCACTTGTGGTAGGAGCGGCGCTGCCGCTGACGGTCGCGCTAGTGCTGATCCTGTTCAAGGTGTTCGGACATCCGTTGCACCAGATGTCGGTGACGGGTCTCGTGATCTCGCTCGGCCTGCTGATCGACAATGCCATCGTGGTGGTGGACGATTTCGACCAGTGGCGCGTGAAGGGCCTGAACCGGCTCGACGCCATCGAGCGGAGCCTAAAACACCTGTTCGCGCCGCTCGGCGCCTCGACGCTGACCACGGCGCTCGCCTTTGCGCCGATTGCCATGCTGCCCGGTCCGGCCGGCGAGTTCATCGGCATGATCGGCCTGTCGGTCGTGTTCGCGATCACGGCCTCGTTCTTCATCTCGGTGACGGTGATCCCGGCCATGGCAGGCTGGTTCGACCGGACGCGCGGCTGGGAGCGGGGCGAGGCAAGGCGGCCGCGCCGCTGGTGGCGCGATGGCGTCGCCATCGACTATGTGTCCGACGGCTACCGCGCGACGGTGGAGGCGGTGCTGCGCTTCCCGCTGCTGGGCATTGTGCTGGGCATCGCGCCGGCCCTGGGCGGCTTCTACCTTGCGACCACGCTGCCGAACCAGTTCTTCCCGCAGACCGAGCGCGACCAGTTCCAGCTGACGCTGCAGCTGCCTCCGGAGGCGAGCCTTGCCGATACCGAGGCGGCGACGCTGCGGGCGACGGAACTGATCCGCTCGCTGGACGGGGTAAAGGACGTGACCTGGGTTCTGGGCGAGCCGGCGCCGCGGGTCTATTACAACGCCATCAACAATACGCGGGGCGTCGAAGGGCTGGCGTCCGGCTGGGTGCAGCTCGACAACAATCTCCGGACACGGCAGATCGTGGCGGATGTGCAGCGGCTGGTGCGGGCGGAGTTCCCGTCGGCGCGCTTCCTGGCGCTGCCTTACGAGCAGGGGCCGCCGGCTGACGCGCCGGTGGAGTTCCGCATCCTCGGCGACGATTTCGAGACGCTGAACCGGCTGGGCAACGAGACGCGCGCCATCCTCGCGCAGACGCCGGGCGTGACCTATACGGTCGCCTCGCTGCAGCTCGGCGCACCGACCATGAGGCTGAACGCCGACGAGACCGCCACGGCGCTGACCGGCGAGCGGCTGACCGATGTGGCGGCGGACCTGAACGCCGAACTGGAGGGCGTGCGCGCGGGCTCCGTGCTGGAAGGGACGGAGGAGCTGCCGGTCGTGGTGATTGCGCCGGAGAGCCGGCGGCGGGAGCTGTCGAACCTCCGCTCGGCAACCGTGGGCACGAGCGGAGGAGGCACACCGCTATCGGCGCTGGGCGATTTGTCGCTCGATCCGGAAACGGCGGTGATCTCGCGCTGGGAAGGCCAGCGGATGAACCAGATCCTTGCCTACCTGGAGCCCTACACGATCCCCGCGCCCGTGCTGGCAGACTATGAGGCGCGCCTTGCCGCAACCGGCTTCACCGTGCCGGCCGGCTACACGGTGAGCACCGGCGGGGAGGCGGAGAATTCCGCCGAGGCGGTCGCGGACCTTGCCAGCGTCGGCGTGCCACTCGTCCTCGTCATGGCGGGGGCGATCATGCTCGTGTTCAACTCGTTCCGCATGATGCTCCTGATCCTGACGACCGGATTCCTGTCCATCGGGCTCGCCTTCTTCGGCGTCTGGCTGTTCAACCTGCCCATGGGCTTCAACGCCATCGTCGGCGGGCTCGGCCTGCTCGGCATCTCGATCAACTCGTCCATCGTTGTCCTGTCGCTATTGATGGCGGACAGGTGGGCGATGGCGGACGACGTGATCCGCCAGCGCGAGATCGTGGTGGATGCGACGCGGCACATCGTGGCGACGACACTGACCACGATGGGCGGCTTCGTGCCGATCCTCCTGTCGGGCGACAATTTCTGGCTGCCGCTGGCGGCCGGGATTTCCGGCGGCGTGGCCGGCTCGGCCCTGCTGGCGCTGTATTTCACGCCGGCCGTTTTCCGGATCATGACCTACAAGCCGGTCCGGCGCCTGTTCGGCTATCGCCCGGTGCTGCCGGAACCGGCGGGCGAATGACGCCGGATTGACCTGAATGTGACCGGATTGGGGCTTGATGCCTGCGACAGGCTGCCCCATCTAGCACCCGAGAAGCGCGCCCGAGGGAGGCCAGAATGGTAGACAATCCGGACATCGGGGCCCCGCCGCCCGCGTGGAAGCGCCTGCGCTTCGAAGCTGCTGCGGCTGCTGCGGACGAGCCCTCGCTCGCCGGCTATATCAATGCCGCGATCCTGAGCCACGACACGCTGTGCGACGCGCTGGCCTATCACCTCGCCGAGAAGATCGGCAACGCGACCATCGGCACCCAGCAGATGCGCGATATCATCTGCAACGCCTGCGACACGCATCCGGAACTGGTGAGCGCCGCCGAGGCCGACATGATGGCCGTGCTGGAGCGCGACCCGGCTTGCCGCGGCCTGCTGCAGCCCTTCCTCTTCTTCAAGGGTTTCCTCGCCCTTCAGACGCATCGCATCGCCCACGTCCTGTGGCGCGAGGGACGCGAGACACTGGCCTTCCATTTCCAGAGCCGTTCCTCCGAACTGTTCGGCACCGACATTCACCCCGCCGCGCGCATCGGCCAGGGCGTGATGTTCGACCACGCGACCGGCATCACGATCGGTGAGACCGCTGTCGTCGGCGACGGCTGCTCGCTGCTGCACGGCGTGACGCTGGGCGGCACCGGCAAGGAAGTCGGCGACCGCCATCCGAAGATCGGGCGCGGCGTGCTGCTCTCGGTCGGCGCGAAAGTGCTGGGCAATATCACCATCGGCGAGGAGGCGAAGGTCGCCGCCGGCTCGGTGGTGCTGAAGGACGTGCCCGCGCACTGCACCGTGGCGGGCGTTCCGGCGAAGATCGTATCCGGCCCGTCCTGTTGCCAGCCGGCCAAGACGATGGACCAGACCCTGCCGGACGAGACCGCCAGCTGAGCTGCGGCTGACCCTTTAAATTCCAAGCAAAGGCCGGTGATCCGTTTGCGGATGACCGGACTTTGCTTTTGAGGTCCCGGCGGGCGCGAATCTGGCCGGATGAGGGTGACGTGAGGCCCGTGGCGGCGGGCGGTGGTAGCGGCACGCTGCACGGTCGTATTCCCGCCGCGAGGGACTGGTCACGCGTGGAATTCGTGCGCCGCACGAACCCCGGCCCTCCGGCGCCACTTTTCTTCAGTCCCGGCCGGTCCGGTACGGGTCCGAAATGTTGTTGCGGGGGGCGGTTTCGACTAGACTTCGGATGCTAATGCGTTCGCTTTTCAGAAGAAATTTCCGCGTCGAGAGGGGGCGGCCGGATGAGCTACGAGACCGCCGACGAAGACGACGCGCTGGACAGCCGGCCCCGGCGGCACCTTGTGCGCAAGACCGGCCACCTGCCTTTCGTTCCCTGGGGACTGGTGCCCGCAGCGGGCCTCAGCCTTCTTCTGCTGATCGCACTCTGGCCCTTTGCAGGCAGCGTGGAGCGCGCGACGGCGACCTCGGTGGAGCAGTCGCTCGCGGCGCAGGGACTCGATTGGGCGAAGCCTTCCGTCAGCGGACAATGGGTGACCATCGAGGGTGAGCCGTCGTCCGCCCAGGAGGCGCGCAAGGCTGAGCACTATGCGCGCGAGGCGCTGGCATCCACGCCGTTCGGCATGGCCCATCCGGCAACGCGCGTGAACGTGCCGCAAGGCCCCTACAAGGCCCGGCCGGGCGAATCCGATGCGTCGTTGCCGCCGATCCAGGACGTGACCGAGGAAGCTGCCGCCACGCCGGGCTGGCGGTTTACCGTCGCCAATGGCGTCATGCGGCTTGAAGGCGGGATGCCGGACCAGGTGACGAAGGACAAGGTGGTGCGGCTCGCCTTCAACAAGATCTATCCGCCGCGCGTCGTGGGCGTGGAGGATGCGCTGGATGTGGTCGGGCAGGATCCTCCGCCGATCGGCTATATCCAGATGGCGATGCGGGGCGTGAACACGGTGACGCACTGCGATACCGGCACGGCGACGTTCGAGGGCGGCCGCTTCTCGCTCCGCTGTGAGTTGCCGGAGGCGGATGCGTCCGAGGTGCGGGAGCAGGCCATCGCCTCGACGCCATTCGGCACGGTGGACACGATCGACATCCTGCCGCACGAAGCGGTCGAGACCTGCGAGACCAAGCTCGACGATTTACTGAAGGATGCGCGGATCGAGTTCGATTCCTCCAGCGCCGTGATCGACCCGTCCAGCAACGGATTACTGGATGAGGTGGCCGCGGCCGTGAAGGACTGTCCCGGCACGCTGCGGATCGAGGGGCACAGCGATGTCACCGGCTCCGACGAGGAGAACCGGACGCTGAGCGCCAACCGGGCACTCGCGGTGCGCAACGCGCTGATCGCCCGGATGGTGAACCCGAACCGCCTGATCGCCGAGGGCTATGGCGCGACGCGTCCGATTGCCGTCAACACAACACCAGAGGGCCGCGCCCGCAACCGCCGGATCGAGATCCGGGTCGTGCGCGCCTCGGAATGAAGTTAAACCCAAATGGGGGCAGTGGCCCCCGTCATGAGCCGACCAGATGCTGTTCCTCCTGTTCCAGATCTTCCTGCTGATGGTGCTCGCCGCGGCGTGCGGGGCGGGCCTCGCCTGGTGGTGGTTCCACCGGAACTATCAGGACGTGACGGTCTTCCACGAGGACCTGCTGGCCAAGGCGAATGCCGCGCCCAGGCCGGTGACGAAGGAAGAACTGGCGAACAGCCTCGCTGGCATTCCCGCGCCGGACCTGACGCCGCTGAGCGAGCGGCTGGCCCGGATCGAGGCTGCGCTGACCATGACCGGCGGCACCGGCCTCGGCGCGCTGAACGACCGCTTCACCCAGATGTACGGCCTCATCACCGAGACGCGCGAGACTGGGCTTGGCGGGCTCGACACGCGGCTCGGCCGGATGGAGACGCTGCTGCAACAGCCGGACGATGCGCTGGAAGCCGTGCTCGGCCGCCTGTCGGACCTTGAGGGCTCGCTGCTCTCGGTTTCGAACGACATGGCGCGGCTGCAAAATGCCGATCTCGACCCGGTCGAGGCACGCCTCGGCAGCCTTGAGGAGGCCGTCCGTAACCAGACCATTCCGGAGCCGGATCTCGGCCCGGTCCATGCCGGTCTCGCGCGGCTGGAACTGGCGCTCGAGAACATGGACTTCCCGGAAGCGGACCTCGATCCGCTGCGCACGCACATGGCCGCGATGGAAGCGCGCCTCGCGGAGTTTGCCGACCGGCTGGACACCGCGCGCAAGGCGGATGTCGAGGAGCTGACGATCCGCATGTCGACGCTGTCCTCCTCGCTCGCGGGCCTGCGCGTTCCGGACATCGACTCGGTAAAGGAGCGCCTGTCGAAGATCGAGACGGCCATCGGCGCGATTGAACTGCCGGAGACGGACTTCACGCCGCTGGTCAACGAGCTCCGCAATATCGAGGCCATGCTGCGCGCGCCGTCGGACGACATGCGCGTGATGCACAACAAGCTGTCGGACATCGAGGGCGGCAGCGCGGCGCTGCATTCCAAGCTCTCGGGCGTCGAGCATACGGTGGCGATGCTGGCCCGTTCCGGCGTCGACCTGACACCGGTGCAGAGCCGCCTGTCGGCGGTCGAATCGGCGCTGGCCGGGCTGCGGGTTGAGCTTCAGTCCCTGCCGGACGTCGCGCCGCTGGAACGCCGCCTGACGGCACTGCAGGACTCGCTGCTGGCCCTGCGCGAGCCGGACCTGTCGCCGGTGCTCGCCTCGTTGCGCAAGCTGGATGCGCGGTTCGACATGGGCGGCGTCGACAGCCGTCTTGCCTCGATCGAGTATACGCTGGCGGCGCTGAACCATATGCTGCGCGCGCAGAGCTTCGGCTATGGCCGCGGGGAGGGCGAATATTACTACCGCCAGTCCGCCTTGACGCCGCCCCGGGCCGAGCCGCCCGCCTATGCGCCCATCGACAAGGTGATCCCGGAACCGGCCGGCGCCCGGACGCCCAAGTCCCCGCCGGCAGAACCGCCGCCGCCACCGCCGCCGCAGGACCCGATCGAGATCGCCCTGCGCCCCGGCGACAAGGCGAACCTGCTGGTCGAGGCCGCCTTCGGGCAGGAGGACGACCTGGAAGTGATCAACGGCATCGGCCCGATGCTGTGCGAACTGCTGAACGAGATCGGTGTGTACTATTTCTGGCAGATCGCGGACTGGGGCCCGGACGAGGTCCAGTGGGTCGACAACAAGCTGGAACACTTCAAAGGCCGGATCGACCGTGACGAATGGGTCAGCCAGGCAAAGGAACTGGCCCAGCTGCCGACGTCGGCCAAGCGGCCCGGCGCCCGGTAACATCCGGCGCTTCCCTCCGGATCGCCCCTTTTCGAGCCCGCCGAATTGCGGTTAGGGTAGCCTTCGCGCTGGGGAAGAAGGTGTCGATCTCGAGGGAAGGGGACATTCGCCATGCTTCGCCTTGTCCTGCTTGGAATTGCAGGATTTTTTCTCACGCTTGCTGCGCTGGCCGAGCCGGCCGCGCCGCCGCGCTATGCCTTGGTCATTGGCAATTCTGACTACCAGCAACGCGGCTGGCAGCTGACCAATCCGGCCAATGACGCCCGCCTGATGGCCGAAACGCTTGCGAAAGTGGGCTTCAAGGTCGACCTCGTCCTGAATGCCACCGAGGACGAGATGGAGGATGCCTTCGCCGCCCATGGCGCGCACCTGAAGGCCGGCGGCAAGGCCTCTGTGGGCCTGATCTATTATGCCGGGCACGGGGTCCAGTCGCAGGGGCTGAACTATCTGGTGCCGGTGGACGCTAATGCCCGTTCCGAACAGGACATCTGGCGGCAGGCGCCGCGCCTCGGTGATGCGCTGCGCTATGTCGAGGATGCGGGCAATGCGGTCAACTTCGTGATCCTGGATGCCTGCCGGGATAATCCGTTGCCGAGCTCGGTGCGGTCTGCGGCGGGCGGGCTTGCCGAGGTGAAGCCCTCGCGCGGCCTGCTGATTTCCTATTCCACGGCGCCCGGCTATGTCGCCTATGACGGCGAGGGCTCGAATTCCGCGTTTGCGGTCGCGCTGTCCAAGACGCTGACGCAGAAGAACCTTATCGCCGAACAGGTGTTCAAGCGGGTGGCCGATAGCGTCAACGCGGCAACGGGCGGCCTGCAGACGCCATTCTACAATTCCGGCCTGACGGGGGCGGACTTCTGCTTCGCCGGCTGCACCGGCGCTGCAGCGCCTCAGCCGACCGTGATCGAGGACTCGGTGCTCTCGACGCGGCTGCCGGCGGGATCGCGCTCCACGGCCGCGACGGGTGAGGCCACGGACGCCGCCGCGCTGAAGCCGATGTTCACCGAAGTCTCCGCCCTGCTGCGTGGCAGCGCCTTTGCGGCCGCCAAGGCGAATGGCGACCTGGGGATGCGTCACTTCAAGGACTGCACCCAGTGCCCGGACATGGTGGCCATTCCGGCGGGCAGCTTCCTGATGGGCTCGCCCGGGAACGAGACCCAGCGCAAGGATAATGAAGGCCCGCAATGGCGTGCCGAGGTGGCGACCTTCGCCGCCTCCGCCACGGAGATCACCTGGGAGCAGCTGGATGCCTGTATCGCGGGTGGCGGTTGCGCGGGGAATGCCGCGAACGCGGAGACGCGCAGCGATCAGTGGAAGCGGCCGACGATGCCGGCGGTCAACATCACCTGGAACGAGGCGATGGATTATGTCAGCTGGCTGAACAGCCAGGTCGAGGGCGAGCCCTACCGGCTGCTGAACGAAGCCGAATGGGAATTTGCCGCGCGCGCCGGGACGACGACCGCGTTCAGCACGGGCGATGTGCTGACCGACAAGGACGCGAACTTCAATGCCGGCGGCACGCCCTATAATGGCGGGCCGAAGGGCAAGTTTCCGCGCCAGCCGCTGCCGGTGGCCTCCTATCCGCCGAACGCGTTCGGCCTCTACGACATGCACGGTAACGTGGCGGAGTGGCTGGCCGATTGTTCGGTCTACAATTACACCGGGCGCTCCGGTAAGGCCGCGGCGGAGACGGGTGCGGAGAAATGCTCGCATGCGGTGCGCGGCGGCAGCTGGGACAAGGTGGCGTCCTATGTCCGCTCGGCGACGCGGGATTTCTTCCCGGCGAGCGGCCGCAAGGACAGTATCGGCTTCCGTGTCGCAAGAGATCCCGACCCGTCATGATCGCCTCGATCAGCCCCCTGATCAGTCATCACAGGGACCAGCTGAAAGCTGAGGGTCGGGTCAACCGCTATATCCTGATCGGGGCGATGCTGGCGGCGCTGGTCGCTTTCAGCGTCTTCCTGCTGACCCTGTTCGGCGATTATCCGCTGCCTGTGGGCGAGGTGATCTTTGCCAACAATCCGGAGCGCATCCTGGGCGCCTCGAACTTCTGCGTCGCTACGGCCATCGGCACGGCGCTGAAGATGTGGCGCACGCGGCAGACGCGGATCAAGCTGCTGATCGCGGAAGCTTTCCTGCGAGAGAATGACGACGATACGGGCCTGCGCCTCCTGCTGGAACCGATGTTCGGCGAAGGCGTCTGGCGCGGCGCGAAGAACACTCAGGCGATGGAGATGACGCGATGAACGCGGACACGGACAAGGCGCACTCGCCGGTTACCTCGCTCGACCTGCTGATGGAGCTGCAGGGCGAGCAGCAGGCGTTCCGCTTCCTGGTGCGGGCGCTGTCGGCTCTGCTGGCGACGGCGGCGGTCATCGCGGTGGGTAGTGTCGTCTATTTCTATTTCGAGCTTCAGGGTCTGCGGGCGGAATATGCGCGGCAGGCGCTACTGAACCAGGTGAACCTGCGCATCGTCGCGGGCGAGGCGAGCCGGCAGCGCGAGTCGACGCAGGCGCAGCTGGTCGCGATCCGCGAGGAGAACGAAGGCGCAAGGCGGCAGGCGGAACTGTCGCGCGAGCTGCAGCAGGCCGGATCGCCCAGCCAGATCGCCGCCTACAAGGACCGCGCCGTCGCCATCGCACGGGGGCATATCCTCGGCAAGACGATGAACGAGGTGACTTCGCAGGTCGTCGCCATGGTGCTGCGCACCGATGAGAGCGGGAATGTCCGGCTGCTGACGGATGGCGAGCGCATCCTGATGCAGGCCGCGCTCGACGACTGGGGCGGGCAGGTGGAGTCTTCCAGTGTGCGCAGCGAATTCCAGGCCCTGCTGGACGAGAGCGGCGCCCTGCCGGACCAGGCCATCGGCGCGGCCGGCCTCGCCATGCTGGAATACCGCAAGGCGAACGCCAATTCGCTCGGCTGGAACCGCGGCTGTTCCACGGTGGTGGACTATGTGAACCAGGCCGTTGCGCGCGACCTGAACGAGCCGATGCTGCTGCTCTGGAAAGGCCAGTGCCTGCGCAAGCGCGGCGATGCACTGCTGGCCTATCGCGCCTTCAGTGATGCGGCGAAACTGATGGAGGCAGACCCTGAGGACATCACGCTGGAGCAGTCGCAGATGGCGCACCACGGTGTCGGCACGACGCTGATCGCGCTTGCCGCGCAGGACCAGCTGCCGGAAGGGCAGGACCGGAATGTCGCCCTGCAGGAGGCGCTGTCGGAACTGAAGACCGCTGCCAAGATCCGCGCCGACCGAGGCTCCACCCGCGTCGGCGTTGCGTATACGGAAGAAAACATGGGCTTCATCTATATCATGGAGGAAGACTGGCCGGCCGCGCTGTCGCACACCGAGGGCATCGACCATATCCTGCCGCTGGCCTGGAACCTGACCGTCCGCAACATTGCCGCAAGGGAAAACGAGGCCGCGCTGAAGCGCGCCGGGGCGAGCCGCGAGTCGGTGCAGGAAATGAAGCGCATCCAGAGCGACACGGCCATGGTCCTGTCGCTGATGGACTGCGGGCAGATCGACAAGGCCGAGCTGATGCGGCTGTTGCCGCAGAAGTATTCCGGGGCCGTGGACGAGCTGGCCGCGCATTGCCTTTTGGAATCCGGGGGGATTTGACTGCACGCTTGCGGTTGAACCGCAGTCGAAACTGACTAGGTTCCCGGTGGCTGATCGGAAGGAATACCCGCAATGACCCGCGAAGAAACGCTGCGCCTCGAGGCGTACCTCAAGCAGAAGCTGCACCCGGGCCTGCGCCTGCTGCCGCGCGACAAGACCGAGGATTCGGTCGAAGTCTATCTCGGTGCCGAGTTCCTGGCCGTCGTCTACAAGGACGTGGACGAGGGCGAGACCTCCTACCAGTTCCAGATGACGGTCCTGGAAGAAGATCTCAACTCCTAGGCCTTCGGGCCCTCAGAACGGCAGGTTTTGCACGTCCGGGGCGAGCCACTCGCGCCGGGCCTCTGTGCTGAAGAGACGGTCTTTCGTCCAATAGGCGAACACCCAGTCCGGCTTGCCGCACGGGCCTGCCAGCAGGCTCGCCAGAACCTCATGCAGGGGCGCGCCCGCGGGCGCGGCGGCGAGCGCGTGGCTGGCCGCGCGCAGCGAGGCGATGGTGATGGTCTCGTGATAGCCTTCGGTATCGGTGTTCCGGCCGCCAACGGATTCGTTGTAGGCGCGGATCATGCCCGGCATGTCGCGATGCGCGGCGGCCTCGTCCGCAGCGAGCAGGCTGAGGGCGGCGGCCCAGTGGGCGGCATGGGTCCATTTCTCCTTCGGCAGCGTGCAGTTGCGGAAGGCGTCGGTCAGGGCCGCGATGTCGGCGTCAGATGAAAAGCTCATGGTTCAGTTCCTTCAAATGGCGGCGGGACCCGAAAACGAAAGCCCCGCCGGGGTGGCGGGGCTTGTCGGTCGAGTGCTCTGTGCCGGTCAGGTCAGCAGGGCATTCGGCAGGCACAAGCGCACGCCGGCTTGAGAAGCCGGGTCTGTTGCTGGACAGAGGGTGTGCGCGTGTACATGGGCGGCGAGGTAGCGGCTCCGGCACGGATTGGCAAGTCCGTATTTGTCCGTAGGCGGAGGCCGGGTTTCGGAGCTGGCTAGAAAAGCGAGCCCTGTGAGCCTTTGGGGACGGTCTTCGCGACCTTGGGAGCCGCGGGCGGTGTGCCGGCGGAGCCTTCGGGGATGGCGGTTATATCGCCATCGGCGAAGCTGATGCGGAGGCTGGCGGCGGCGGCGGCGGGGCCAGCAGAGCGGATGAGCTTTCCGGCATCGTCGCGGACGAGGGCGTAACCGCGGCTGAGCGTGGCGTGGTAGGAGAGCGTCTCGAGCAGCTTGGCCTGGCTCGCGAGCGTGGTGGCGCGGGTCTGCATCAGGCGGGTCAGGGCCGGGCGGGCGCGGACGGCGACATCGCGCAGGCGCTGTTTCGAGGTGCGGATCTCGCCGCGGAGGCTCGCCGGGCTGAGGCTGAGCCGCGAGAGGCGGAGGCGCGCTTTCTGGGTCAGCGCGAGGGCGGCGCGGGGCAGGCTGGCGGCGGCGAAATCGAGCCGCTGGCGCTTGGTCTGCAGCAGGGTTTCCGGGCGCGGCAGGCGGGCGGCGGAGAGCTTGTCCTTCGCCTGTCCGGTGCGGCGGGCGAGGGCGCGTTTCAGGCGCTCGCCGTATTCGCCGGTCTGCAGCAGCAGGTCCTGCCGAACGGGGACGGCGATCTCGGCGGCGCCGGTCGGCGTCGGCGCGCGGGCGTCGGAGACATAGTCGATCAGGGTCGTGTCGGTCTCGTGGCCGACGGCGGAGATCAGCGGGATCTCGCTCTCGAAGGCGGCGCGGACGACGATTTCCTCGTTGAAGGGCCAGAGGTCCTCGATGGAGCCGCCGCCGCGGGCGACGATCAGCACGTCGGGGCGGTCTTCCCCCGTCATGGCGTTGAAGCCGCGGATGCCGGCGGTCACCTGTGCGGCGGCCTGTTCGCCCTGCACCAAGGCCGGCCAGACGATGACGCGCACCGGAAAGCGGTCGCGGATACGGTGGAGGATGTCGCGGATGACGGCGCCGGTCGGGCTGGTCACGACACCGATGGTGCGCGGCAGGTAGGGCAGCTTCTTCTTGTGCTTCGGATCGAACAGACCCTCGGCGGCGAGTTTCTTCTTGCGCTCCTCAAGGAGGGCCATCAGCGCGCCTGCGCCGGCCGGGCGCATGGACCAGGCGATCATCTGGTAGTTCGAGCGGCCCTCGTAGATCGACAGGCGCCCGGTGGCGATGACTTCGAGGCCTTCTTCCGGGCGGAAGGGCAGCCGGTCGACCTGGCCCTTCCACATGACCGTGTTCAGCACGGCCTTGTCGTCCTTGAGGTCGCAATACATGTGGCCCGAGCGGGCGATGGTGACGCGGCCAAGTTCACCCCGCACGACGACATGGTCATAATTCGTCTCGATAGTCCGCTTCAGGCTGGCGGCAAGATCGGAAACGCTGAGGGCGGCGTCATTGGTGGCAGGCGTATCGGACATGCTCCTGTTTTGGACGTGGTTGCGGCAGGGGGCAAGGGGGCGAGGGGGCGAGGGTGTAGAAGGTCTGGAGGTTTTCGCGCAAGCTGGAGGAAATGACCGGGCCGGTGAAGACGGCGGGCAGGAGCGTGGGGAAGGGGGTGCGGGGCGTAGAAGCGGGCGCGCATGGCCTGCATATAGGCCTCGCCATGGTCGAACAGATGGATCAGGACCTGCACGCGGCGGAAGATGCCGGTCGTTGAGACGAGACCGTCCGTTGGCGGATCACAGGAGCTGAGGCGCGTCGGCCATGGCCTGCACCTCGGCGCGGGGCAGGCGCGGGGCGGGAACGATACCGTCCGGTACGAGCCGGTCCATCAAGCCGTCCACAGCCTCGCAGATGGCGTGCCACCAGTGTTCGATCAGCTCGCGGGCGAAGGGAGAGATCGTGAAGGCCATGCGCGCCAGTCTGACGCGCGGCTTTTCCGGGAGGATTGGCGGGCCCGGTTGCGCGGTGGTGTCAGGGGCGGGGTGTGGGAAAGGGGGCGGCCTATCCGACGCGAGTCGTGGTGCGGATGGTGATGGCGGCGCAGCGCGTGGCGACGCGGGTCAGCGAGAAAGTGCCATGGGCGGGCGCGCTGCCCGGCAGGAGCCAGCGGCCGGTGATGCGGGTGAAGGCGGCGTCCACCGAGCCGGAATAGAGGAGCGGCGCCCGGTCGAGCCCGGTGGCCGAGGCATAGACCTTGGAGAACCAGAGGTGCTGGCCGACGCGGTCGCCGCGGATCGTGGCCTCGTATTCTTCGTCCTCGTTCGTGCCGAACGTGGCCGGTTCCAGCGTCACGCCGCGGATCAGGCCTTCCTGTTCGATCATGGCCAGCGTGAAGGGCACGGCGTCTTCCTGTCCGCTGTACCGGAATTCGCCACTCCACAGGCCGCCGAGGTCTTCATCCACGCTCATACGCTCTTGATCTCAGAGGCGGACCCGCGCATCAAGCGCCTCCATGAACATTCTCCTCATCGGATCGGGCGGGCGCGAACATGCCCTGGCCTGGAAAATCGCCCAATCGCCGCTTGTGGACGTGGTGCACTCGACCCCGGGCAATCCCGGCATGGACGAGGAAGGCCCCTGCTTCGACGTGGGCATCACGGACGTTCAGAACCTTGAAAAGCTTGCACTTCAGGTGGAGCCGGACCTGATTGTGATCGGGCCGGAGGCGCCGCTGGCGGCCGGTTTGTCAGATATCCTGCGCCAGCGCGGCTATGACGTTTTCGGGCCGAGCCGGGAAGCGGCGCAGCTGGAAGCCTCGAAATCCTTCTCCAAGGGCCGGATGGTGGCCTATGGCGTGCCGACCGCGGCCTATGGGGAATTTACAGAGCCGGGGCTCGCCAAGGCATTCCTGCGCAAAATGAAGGCACCTTACGTGCTGAAGGCCGATGGCCTGGCGGCCGGCAAGGGCGTCGTGATCGCGGAAACGCTGGAACAGGCCGAGGCCGAAGTGGACGACATGCTGTCCGGCAAGTTCGGCGATGCCTCTGCCGTGCTGGTGATCGAGGAATTCATGCATGGCGAGGAAGCCAGCATTTTCGTGATCACCGACGGAGAGGGCGCGGTCTACCTGCCGGCGGCGCAGGACCACAAGCGCGTCGGCGACGGCGATACCGGCCCGAACACGGGCGGCATGGGCGCCTATGCGCCGGCCCCGGTGGTGACCGACGAGATCATGGCGCGCGTGAAGCGCGAGATCGCCGAGCCGATGCTGAAAGGCATGGCGAAGGACGGCATGCCGTATCAGGGCGTGCTTTATATCGGCGTGATGGTGACGGACGAGGGCCCGAAAGTGGTCGAGTTCAATGCCCGCTTCGGCGACCCGGAATGCCAGGTTCTGATGAAAGGCCTGAAGGGCGATATCGTGCCGCTGCTGCTGGCAGCGTCGACGGGCGGCCTGAAGGGCAATGAGGCGGCGTTCGAGAAACTACTCGAGCTGGACCGGTTCGAGCCGACCGCGACCGTGGTGATGGCCGCGAAGGGCTATCCGGGCAGTGTCGAGAAGGGCAGCGTGATCAAGCATGTCGGCAAGGCGAACGACCTGCCGGGCGTGAAGGTTTTCCACGCGGGCACGGACATGAACGCGATCGGCCTGCTGACCGCGAATGGCGGGCGCGTGCTGAACGTCACCGCGAGCGGGGCGAGCCTGCGCGAGGCGGTGGACCGGGCCTATGCCGCCGTCGATGCGATCGACTGGCCGGGCGGGTTCTGCCGGCGCGATATTGGCTGGCGCGCGCTGCAGCGCGGCTGATCTCACCTGTTCGGGGGATGGGGGTGGACCGCGGCGCGCCCTAGTCTGGGCTCGCGATGGTGCGCCGGATATGGAGGATTTCTTTTGCTGCGTTGGTTCCTGCTGGCCGTGACGGCCCTGCTCGTAACGGTGATCCTGCCGCTGAAGGCGCATGCCTGGAAGGACATAACCGTTGGCGATGCGCGGCAGACCAGCGATTGCCTGAACGAGACGCCGTCCGACGAGTGCGTGACGAAGACCGGCCGCTATGTGCGCACCGATACGGGCACCGAGAGCGGCACTGTGCCGGTGCGGCTGCTGCTGAAACGGAATTTACCGCAGGGCGACTTTGACGCCCTGATGCGAAAATATGGCATGGTCGAAGGCAAGTACCATGAGTGGTTCGTCAAGGCCGGCGACAAGGAGTATTACAAGCGCGCAATGACGCTGCAGGGCCTGACGGCGCTGGACGGAAAGACGGTGCTGTTGCCGGCGGAGTTCACGCGCGTCCTGCCGCTAAGCGACCGCGTGGCGCTGGTGCGGACGGTGAAGCAGCAGTGGTATTTTGCGACGCTCGGTTCGGCCGAGACCACGCTGAGGCCGCTCACGCTGCCCTGGGACAGCCTCAAATGGATTGACGGCACGGAGCCGAAGCGGCCGTTCACGTTAATGGCTATCAAGAACGGAGAGACCAAGGACGACCTGCGCACCTACACGATCCTCGATGGCGATGGGAACGTGGCGTATGAGATTCCGGATGTCATTCCGAACACGCATGGCGCCGACGACTATGCCAAGTTCTATGCTGGTTTTATCGGCTTCCCGGTGCGCTCGGAGGGGAGCGAGTTTTCGGTGATCTTCAATACGATCACGCTGCAACTGGAAAAGATGGGCCCGGTGTTCGACATTCTGGATGTCGGCTACGCGCTGACGGAAGAGTGGAACGACAACAAGCGCGACTATAGATTCTATCCTTTCCAGAAGGTCGGCGAGATGCCGTCTGGTAAAGGTCTTCTGTCTGCGGATATTTACGAGCCCATCGATGAGGGGAATGCGGAGCCGCACCCGCTCACGGACCCGAAGTCGACGCGGGGCATGGTGCCGCTGCGCCTGCCGGGCCAGATCGGCGGCATTCGCGGCTGGCTGATCGTGTACGCAAATGCGACGGACCAGTGGTACAAGCTGATCATGCATGCGCCGAAGACGGATGAGTATCATGCGGACAATCTGGGCCGGTGGGACGAGCTGACGCCTTCCTCCGTCAGGGTCTATCTCTGGGAGCCGAATGAATACCTCCCCCTGGCCGATATCTGGATCGGCACGCTTTCGGACGAGACGCACAAGGCGCTGTTTGCGAATGCGAACCCGAAGGACCTACCGCCGCCGAGCTATCGCGTCGCAGCGCGCTTCTTCGAGGACCCGGCGAAGAAATCGGCCGGCGGCGTTACGGACTGGTATCTCATCGGGTCCGATCCCAGTGCCGAAAATTTCCAGAAAGTCTACGATACGCGCGCCGGGCGGATATCGAATCCGGACGACCCGCAGGCGCTGGCGACGCCGGAACTCATCGCGGAGATGAAGAAGGAATGGCAGGCGAAGGCCGCCTATCGCGAATACCTGGAAACCGACTGGGACGCCGAGTACGCCCGCGCACAGGCCCAGCAGGAGCGCAACATGATGGCCGCAGCGGACAGCGCGCTGGAGAGCGGCTACGGCCTCGAATTCAACGGCGACTTCTACTACGTCGCCCGCACGAAGGGTGGGCGATACCTGCAGGCCTACTGGAACAAGTTCCGCCAGTTGCCCAAATCTGCGGACGCCTATGACATCTGCCGCCGGTTCGGCTCGTCCAGCATGGAGTGCAACCTCGTCTATGCGTGGGCGGACAATATCTCGCAGGGCCAACGTGAGGCGGCGAAGCGGGAAGCCGATCGCTACAGCCAGAAGCAGTTCAGCCAGGGCTACAAGCCTGAATACCGCCCGCCGATGGCGGAGCCGCGCTGCTACCAGACCGGCGCGAAGACCGAGACGTGCTTCTATAACTAGGCCCATGGCGGCCGGGTCCGCCATGCCTGGATGTGAGGTCCTGGCATGGCGGGTATGCCTGCTGCCGGGGGTGAGGCGCGGGGTTGGCGGCAGGCACGGCGTGGGGGTCTGAAGGTTCCCCCGTCACTGGAACGCGCGAACCGCGCCGATCCGTCGCCGGCTTTCAGAAATTTCCGGAATTTAACGCGGGCCGGGCCGCCGGTCAGGCGTTGGGGTTGATCAGGATTTTGATTTCGTGGGGGTTTTTGGCGAGGCTGTCGAAGGCGGCTTCGGTGCTGGCGAGGGGCTGGCGGCTGGTGATGAGGCGGGCGGCCTCGTCCGGATGTGCGGCGATCAGGGCGAGCGAAGCGGCGAATTCCTCCGGCCGGTAGGCGAAGCTGAATTCCAGCGTCAGTTCCCGGATGATGGCATCGGTCGGCGTCAGCTTTTCCTCGTGCGGGCAGACGCCCACGACCACGACATGCGCGTGCGGCGGGGCGGAGCGGATGATCTGGTCGATCACGCCCGGCGCGCCGGTACATTCGAAAATGTTGAGGCCCGCCGGAAGGCCGTGGAAGTCCCGCTCCAGCAGGGGCGACATGGGCAGCGGCGTATGGCCGAGATCGGCCCAGCGCTCGTAGGGGCTGGACGTGGACGGGTCGAGCACGATGTCGGCGCCGAGGCTGGCGGCGGTGGAGCGGCGCTCGGCCGAAAAATCCGCGGCGAGGATGGGCCCGCGCCCGGCGAGCTTCAGCGCGAGGATGACGGAGAGGCCGACCGGTCCGCAGCCGATCACCATGTTCGGGCCGGTATTGCGGCTGGCAAGATTTGCGGCATGAAGGCCGACGGCGAGCGGCTCGGTCAGCGCGGCGAGATCGTCCGGCACGTTATCCGGGATACGGAAACTGCGTACGGCGTCGATGCAGGAGAGCGTCGCGAGGCCGCCGCTGTGGGCCGGCGACAGGCCGATACATTGCGGGCCGTCATGGTCGTGCGTGAAGGGCAGGCCGGTGATCCGGTCGCCCGCATTGAGGGTGGTCTGCGTACCCGGCGCGATGCCGATCACTTCGGCAGAGAATTCATGGCCGGGGATGAGTTCGGGCAGCTGGTCCTGCGCCTCGGCCGGTGTGGCGGCGGCGAGGGCGGCCATCTGCTTGCGCAGGCTGAGATCGCTGCCGCAGATGCCGGTGAACAGGGGGCGGACCAGGAGCTGGCCGGTAGCGGGCGACGGGTCCGGCAGGGTACGGAGCGAAAAGCGGCTGCCCTGCAACGTGACGGCGCGCATCAGGCGGGAGCACCGGCGAAGAGGGCGACTTCCGGCTGGCCGGTATGCGCCGTGGTGCCGCCGTCTGCCACCATGATCGTGCCGGTGACATAGGAGGCAGCGTCGGAAGCGAGGAAGGCGACGACGTTGGCCATCTCTTCCGGCTGGGCAGCGCGGCCCATCGGGATGCGGCGGGCCCATTCCTCGTGCAGGCCGGGCATCTGGTTGAGGCCGGCGGTGATCGGCGTATCGACCAGGCCCGGACAGAGCGCGTTGACGCGGATCCCGTCGCGGGCATGGTCGATGGCGAGGGCGCGGGTGTAGTTGATCACCGCGCCTTTCGCCGCGTTGTAGGCTGCAAACCTGTAGTCCCCACCCAGGCCTGAAATGGAAGCGGTGTTCACGATGGCACTGCCGCGGGGCATGTGCGGGATCGCGTGGTGGCAGGCGTAATAGACGCTGTTCAGATCCACCGCGATGACCTGCTGCCACTGGTCGGGCGGAAGTTCCACCGTGTTGCCGAAACTGCCGATGCCGGCATTGTTGAAGAGGATGTCGATGCGCCCGTGGCTGTCGATCGCGGCGCGGACGAGGGCGGCGATGTCGGACTCTTTCGAGACGTCCGTCTTGACGGCTATGCCGCCGAATTCCCGTGCGAGGGTCGCGCCGCCTTCGTCGCCGATGTCGGCGAGCACGACATGCGCGCCTTCGCGGGCGAAGAGGCGGGCCGTGGCCGCGCCGATGCCGGAGGCCGCGCCGGTCACGACGGCGACCTTGTTCACAAAACGCTTGAGGGTCATGGGGTTTGCCGCTCCGGTCAGGCGTGGACGGAGCTGGGAGGCTGCTCGTCAGCCCATGCGGAGCGGCGTTCGGCGATGGCGGCCGAAATCTTCTGCCAGGCAGGCAGGGTTTTTGCGAGGAACTTGATGTCGAAGTCTTCCTGGGTGCGGAATTCAAGCACTTCCACGCCCTCAGGGCCGGGCGTGTAGCGATAGGCCTTGTCCGCGCCCAGGAAGAAGCCGTCGCCGGCGCCGAGGGATTCGGTGCCGAGCTGGAGGCTGCCTGCGACGATGTAATAGAGGCAATCGGAATTGTGGGTGTGCAGAGGAAGCGGGAAGCCCGACTTGAACCAGGCATAGGTGAGCGAGAAGCCCGGCGCGGAGAACAGCGTCTTGACGACATTGCCTTCGGCAAAGCCGGCCTCAAGCGCGGCGCCGATGCCGGCTTCCATCTCGGGCGTCATGTCGCGCACTTCCATATGCGCTGTTTCGTCGAGCGAGGGGGCGGTGGACGTGCGGAAAATCTGGTAGCCGCCAGTGGTTTTGACGGATTCGTCCTTGTAGGCTGTGTCGGGCATGGCGCTTCCTCCTCGCGCGTGGGATGGCCTCTCCGGGCCGCTTGTTGGGAGTACGCTAGCGCAAACGCAAAATTAGTCAATATTGACTAGTTTTGAATTTTTCGGGAAGACAGGCTGCATGAGCCGCACGACGAACGAGACCGGGAGCAAGGCCCGCCGCCGCAACAGCCGGGGCGAGGAAACCCGCCGCGCGCTGATCGCGGCCTGCGTCGCCTGCCTCAATGAGCGCGGCTATGCGGCCACGAGCATCGATGCGGTGATGGCACGGGCGGGCGCGAGCCGCGGATCGGTGCTGCACCAGTTTCCGACGCGCCTTGCCCTGATGGCGGCGACCATCGAAACGGCGATGCAGGACATGATGGCCGACACACGGGCGCGCTACGACGCCGTGCCCGATCCGGCGGACAAGCTGAGGCGCATGTCGCAGCTCTACTGGGAGAGCCACCAGATTCCGGAAGCGACGGCGGTGACCGAAGTGCTTCTGGCGGCGCGGTGGGATCCGGAGCTTGCGCGCGAGCTGCGCATCATCTCCGAGACGATCGAAGTGGAGATCGACGAGGACGTGCGCCGCATCGCGGCAGAGGCCGGCGTGCGCGACATCGAGGCCTGTGTGGTTCAGTCGCGCCTGCTGATCCTGTCGCTGCGCGGGATCACGCTGGAACTCATGTTCGATGCGGACCGCAGGATGATCCGCCGCGCGCTGGAGGAAATCCACGCACGCCACGCGGCCCGCTGCGAGACGATGCTGAGGGCCTAGGCCGGCAGCTTGTCCGGGTTGCGCATGATGTAGAGCCAGGCGATGCGGCCATCGGCGCCGGGGGCGAGCGTGACGATCAGGTCGACCCGTCCGTTCAGCCGCCGGACGATCGCCGGGGCGCCATTGGCTTCGCCGGCTTCCAGCGACCAATACCCGGCCTCATTCGCGGATTTGAGGGTGACGTTCAGGAAGACATGGACGATTTCGTCCGGCCCGTTGAGCGGGCGAAGCGCCGCGCGGGCCTTCTTGCCGCCATCGGTATAGGCGACCGCATCCGGTGTGAAGAGCGCGAGGGCGGCTCCGTGGTCCTGCGCGGCGGCAGCGGCCATGAACCGGTGCAGCAGGTCTGTCACCTCCGTAGGCGGAGCATCGAAGCGCGGGCCGCTTTCCTGCAAGCGCCGATGGGCGCGGCTGACCAGCTGGCGGCAGGCGGCCTCCGACTTGCCGGTGGCGGCGGCGATCTCGTCATAGCCTGCATCGAAGGCCTCGCGCAGGATGAAGGCGGCGCGTTCCGGCGGCGTGAGGCGTTCCATGGCCCAGAGGAGGGCCAGTTCGCATTCCTGCGCGAGGGCGAAACTGTCCTCGACGCTGAGACTGTCGCTTTCCACCAGGGGCTCGGGCAGCCAGGGGCCGGGATAGGTCTCGCGGCGGGCGCGGGCCGAGCGGAGGGCGTCGATGGCGATGCGCGTGGCGGTGCGGCGGAGCCAGGCGCGCGGGTTCTCGATGGTGGCGTGGTCGGCCCGTTCCCAGCGCAGCCAGGTGTCCTGCACCGCATCCTCCGCTCCCGCGCGCTCGCCGAGCATGCGGTAGCAGAGGGCGGTCAGGCCCGGGCGTTCGGCTTCGAAGACGGCGGCGTCGGCACTCATGCGGCGAGCTTCACCTGCTTTCCGGCAAAGTCCAGCCTGCGGCACGCCTGTCCGTGGCCGAGACCGCGCTTAAGGACCGGATAGATGCGGCCGGAGGCGGCGGCGAAGGCGCAGGAGACGGCAGCCTTCTTGCCGAATTCGCCCTCGATTTCGCGGCGGAGATCGTCGGCGGCCGGGTCCGCGGTGATGGCGAGCATGGCGAAGCGGAAACCGAGGCCCATGGCGCCGGCCTCCTTCGGGCGGCCCTCGGCGCAGGCCTGGAGCGAGTCCGGGTCGGCCCCATTGGCGAGGGCCATGTCGATGACGAGCTGGGCGCACGGGCCGCAATCGCCTTCGAGTGTGGAGGCGAGGAGGGCCCCGGTCCAGACGGCCAGGCCGGCTTTCGGGCCGCGATACTTGTAGAAGCCGGGCAGGCGCGACAGGCCGATGGCGGCGCCGGGGGAGACGTCCACGATCTCGTGGAAATAGGTCACGTCATAGCGGAAGGCCCGGCCGAATTTTCTGACCTGGGCGTGGAGGAACTTGCGGATCATGCTGTGGTTTCCTTGCGGGTGAAGTTGAGGGCGGCAGCGAGGGCGAGCCAGGCGGGGACCTGGATGCCGGTGAGGTTCACGAGGGCGATCTGGTCGAACGGGGCGCCGCGATGGATGGCCCAGATCCAGACGTGGAAGAGGGCATGCAGGCACGGCCAGGCCGCGCCGCAGATGGCGGCGGTACGGTCCAGCCTGAGCGCGCCCCAGGCGAGCGCGGCGGCGCTCATCCCGAAGGCAAGGGCGATGTCGCGCACGAAATGCGGGTTGAACGGCCCCATCATCGCGACGCCGGGCACCATTTCATACCAGGTGTGCGGCATGACCCACATGGTCAGCGCGTTGCCCGCATTCATCGCGGCGATGAGGAAGAGGACGGGTCTCCACATGTCTTGTCTCCTGTTTCAGGAGCAAGACGAGACAGCGCGGGATTTTGTGACAGGGAAGAAACCGCTTGCCGAAAAAAATGCGACCGACTCAGATGAGGGCCGGCTAGAGGGAGACAGCCCATGGACCTGCACATCCGGCGCATCATCCTGTTCACCTCCAAAATGGAGGCCATGACCGCGTTCTACCGGGACGTCATCGGCCTGAAGGTGGCGGGGCGGGAGCCGGGCTGGGTCGATTTCGACGCCGGGGCCTGTCATCTCGCGCTGCATGACGATGGCGGCAAGCCGGGCAACCGGCCGCCGAAGATCGTGTTCCACGCGAAGGACGTGGCGGCGGCGCGGGGCACGCTGGTGCGGCGCGGCGTGAAAATGGGGCCGGTTGTCTCGGCGACGACGTTCGACATGTGCAATGGCAAGGACCCCGACGGGAACCCGTTCCAGGTGTCGAGCCGGAAGTAGGGGGGGCCTAGTAGCGGGTCGCCTGCGTCGCCGCGCCGTTCCAGTTGGGATCAGTGACGGTGGTGATCGTATTGTCGATCGACTTCATGGAGCGGGCGAAGTCCCAGTCTGCTGAGCTGGCGCCGGACGGAGCGGTGGGATAGGCGACACTCGTGTTGGCGGCGGCTGCCGACCAGGCGTCAAGCGCGGAGGCGAGCGCGCCCCAGAAATCCTGCTTCACCGGCTGGTATTCCGGCCTCGGACGAACGCGGCCACAATAGCTGACGGCATCGTTGCTGGCATACAGGGTCTGAAGGGCGCCGGCGCGGGCGCAGATTTCCTGCCAGTTTGCCGGATCGAGCGCGAGGATATCTTTCGCCTCGGTCCGTTCGCTGGCTTCGAGGGCGGCCAGCTCGGCATAGCGCTTTTCCTCCGCCGCTTTCCAGGCGGCTTGCAGCGCTTCGCGTTCGGCGCGAGCGGCAGCGTCGGCGGCGGCTTCGGCCCGTATCTTCTCCCAGTACTCGCTTTCAGCGGTGGCGACGCGAATGCGGATGTCCCCTTCCGCCGCATCCCGACTGGGGAAGACGTGCGGCGAGACTTCGAAGACCGGCAGGATCCAGCTGAGCGCGGGTACGAACTGGATGGCGGTGCCATCGAAATTTTCCGCCACGCCGGCCGCGATCCTGAAGCCGCCGCCGGCCCAGTTGAGGCTCTTGTAGCGGCCCGGAATCCCGGGTGTGCCGTCGAAGTTGAGGAACGTCATTTCCGGGCCATTCTCGCCGGCCCAGATGCCGGCCCAGCCGGCCGTCATGCGGTGAACGTGGTCTTCGGCGATGCCGATGGGGTAGAAGTCTTCGTTGTGCCGCCACGAACGCAGCGGCTGGACGCCGATCATCTCGCGGGGATCGTAGCCGCCCTTGCGGCGCGGCAGCAGCTGGTAGAGCGTCTCGCCATTGCCGAGCTGGCCACGTTCCACGGCGAACATAACGCGCGGATAGTCAATCGTCGGATCGCGATGGGTGGCATAGCTGCCTGGCTGGTCGGGAAAGGCGGGCGTAAAGGCATGGATGGCCGACGTGCGCGGCGAGATTGACCGCAATGTCTCGTCCGTGACCTGATGTTCCGTTCCGCCCTGGAATGTGATGACGTTGTAGTCGCCATAGTACTGCACGGCGGCAACGCCGTCGTAGCTCTGTGTCAACGTGCCGTCGGGGGCAATGCCCGTGATGGACGGCCCGACCCAGCGGCGACCGCGCACCACCGTTTCGGTGATCTTGAACGAGGCGCCGCCCTGGTCGATGTTTCTGGTGTCAGGCAGCGACGTCATGCCGATGGCGGCGGTGACCGGGCCTTCCCATGTGGCCCAGGTGGTGCGCATCTGCTGGGTGGCGACAAAGACGAATTTCGTGGAGACGAGCTTTCCCTTGCCGTCGATCCGGCCGATCGAATAGGTCGCCTTGCCGGCATCGCGCTTGGCGTAGGCCTCAGGTGAAAGGACGATAATGTCGCCGCCCTTGCCCACTTTTGCCACGGGCTTGCCTTTGGCATTGCGGACTTCCGTGATCCATTCGCCATCGCCGGCACGGGGACCTTCGCCGAGCAGGCCGTAGGAGGCGCCAACCTTCACACAGCCGGCATCGACGAAGCAGACTTCGCCCTCCTTCGTGTTATCAAGCCTTGTTTTGCCGGCACTTGCGGGAAGCGCAAAGGTTGCAGCACCCAGCAGCGCGGCCAGGCAGGCCAATAGATGGCGCATGAATATCCCCTGTCAGGACCAAGCCTGATGACGGGAATCTGGCTGAATCCCCGAATCCTGTCCAGCCGGATTCGGTGGAGCCTCAGGCGTCTGCTTCCAGCGCTTCGTGGGTTTCGAGCCAGAGGGCTTCGGCGGCGGCGGCGGTTTCGGCGTGGGTGGCGCGGTCCTTGAGGAGCCGGGCCAGTTCGTCGGCAGGCGGATTGCCGCCGGCGAGTTTCGCGTCGATCTTCGCGATGGCCGCGTTTGCCTTTTCCATCCGTTCTTCGGCTTCGCGGGCCTGTTTCTTCAGGGCGGAGAGACGCTTTTTCGCTTCCGGATCCTCGGGCTTCGGCTCGGCCTGCTTTGCGGCTTTGACCTCTTTCGCCTCGGTCCGGTCGGCCTTCATGACGAGGGCGCGATAGTCGGCGAGGTCGCCGTCATAGGTCGTGGCGCGGCCGTCCTTGACCAGCCAGAGCCGGTCGGCCGTCGCCTCGGCGAGATAGACATCGTGCGTGATCAGGAGGACAGCGCCGGGGAAGTCGTTCAGCGCGTAGATCAGCGCCTCGCGGCTGTCGATGTCGAGGTGGGACGTCGGCTCGTCGAGGATGAGGATGTGCGGCGCGCTGTGCGACATGAGGCCGAGCAGGAGGCGGACCTTCTCGCCGCCGGAAAGCTTCTCGACTTTCGTTTCCACTTTTTCGGCGGAGAAGCCCATGCCGGCGGCGGCGGCGCGCACCTTGGCCGGTGTCGTGTCCGGCGGCAGGAGGCGGCGGACGTGGTCGAGCACGGTGTCGCCCTCGGTCAGCTCGTCCAGCTGGTCCTGCGAGAAATAGCCGATGCGCACGGCCTTCGGCGTCACGCGCTTGCCGCCCATCAGGGGCAGGCGTTCGGCGATGGATTTCACCAGCGTCGTCTTGCCCTGACCGTTGGCGCCGACGATCGCGATCCGGTCGTCCGGGTCAAGACGGAGGTTCACCTTCTTCAGGATTTCCGCGCCGGGCCCGTAGCCGAGTGTCGCGTCCTGCAGTTCCAGCATGGGCGGGGCGAGCTTGTCGGCCGGCGGGGGGAAGTGGAACGGCGTCGTGCGGTCGGCCACCGGAATGGAGATGTCCTGCATCTTCTCCAGCATCTTGATGCGGGACTGGGCCTGGCGGGCCTTGGAGGCCTTGGCGCGGAAGCGGTCAACGAAGCTCTGCAGGTGGGCGCGTTCTTCTCCTGCTTGACCTTCTGGGATTCGAGCTGGGCGAGCTTGGCGGCGCGCAGCTTCAGCCAGTCGTCATAGCCGCCCGGCGTGATGGTGAGCTTCTTGTGCTCTAGCGCCATCGTATGGGTGACGCAGCGGTTCAGCATTTCCCGGTCGTGGCTGACGATCAGGACCGTGTACGGATATTTCTTGATATAGCCTTCGAGCCAGGCGGCGCCCTCGAGGTCGAGATAGTTGGTCGGCTCGTCGAGCAGGAGGAAATCCGGCTGGGAGAACAGCACGCCGGCAATCGCCGCGCGCATGCGCCAGCCGCCGGAGAATTCCTTCGTGGCACGGGAGAGGTCTTCGTCGGTGAAGCCGAGGCCATGGAGGACTTCGGCGGCGCGCGCTTCGGCAGACCAGGCGTCGATGTCCATGAGGCGTTCGTGGATCTCCCCGATCCGGTGCGGGTCGGTCGCGGTCTCGGACTCCTGCATCAGGGCGTGGCGCTCTGTATCGGCGGCGAGAACGACGTCGAGGATCGTCTCGTCGGTGGGGGCGACTTCCTGCGCGACCCAGCCGAGCCGGGCGCCGGTGTTCAGGCGGATCGAGGCATCGGCGGTGGGGCGCTCCACGTCCTCGCGGATCAGGCGCAGCAGGGTGGACTTGCCGGTGCCGTTGCGGCCGACAAGACCGACTTTCCAGCCGGCAGAGATCTGCGCCGAGGCAGATTCGAACAGCGGCCGGGCTTCGACCTGGAAATCGAGGTTCGTGATGGTGAGCATGCGCGCGGGTGTAGCGTCGCGGAGCGCGAAAGCAAGGGCGGGGCGCGGTGGTACGAGATGGGCCCGCCAAGTCACCATTGCGGGGGGGAGGGGCTGGTGACTCGGCGGGCCGCTTGCCGTTCGGTTTCCAGGGGGGGTGAAACCAGATGAACGGTCGCTCTCGCCCTACTCATATGGGAGGGGAAGGCCGGTTTCCCAGAGGGTTCACGCGTTCGTGAGAGATGAAGAATTTGTCATGGAATGAAGGGCTTGGCCGGTCAAAAAGGGAAGCCCGCCATGCCTTCCAGGAGGTTCAGACCGGGGGCATGGCGGGCAGTTCGCTGTGTCTTTGTTCAGGGGGAGGAAACGACAGCGAACGGGACCAGATTTTCGTGACTCACATGCTTGAAACGCACGGGAGCCCGGAACCCGTCGCGCAATAGACAGATGTGACGACAGTTTAATGAAAGCGTGTGCGCGTGGTGGCCGGGCGGGACGGACGGCTCGTTCAGGGCAACATCAAACCGCCCAGCCGGAAGCCGTATCCAGCCCGATGGCGGTCCATTCCTGCTTGCGGAAGGCGTCGGTGATCCGGCGGAGGGTCATGGCGCTTCCTCAGCACCGAGCGTATGCAGCAGCGCGAGCGTGGATTCCCGTGTCACGTAAAGCTGCTGACGATGGAGGACGCTGTATTCCATCAGGGTGCGCAGGGCGCCGGCGAGTTCCGGCGTATCGCGGACGAGGGCTACATATTCCTCTTCAGGCATTTCGATGAACGGGCTGAGGCCCTGCTTCTGGCCAACAAAGATGGCCTGGTTCCGGAACGGCCGGTAGGTCGTGTCCTGCGAGGTTTCGACATCCTCCCATTGCACCCGGTATGCCTGCAGCTTCGCGACGATGTCTTGATCTCGAATAAGGTCGAGGCGTCCAGTCGACATCAGCGTGTCGAAAGCCGTGCTGCTCTGGACAGGGTGAAAGCGGACGACCGCAAGCGACCAAAGGTGTTGCGCGTCCTTGTCCGACACCTCCGTCTGGATCGAAACCTCCATTTGCATGCCGGGAACGATCGCATTGTCGACTGCCAGCCCGACCGTGGACACTGGCTTCAGGCCTGCCTTTTCCAGGGCGTAGCTGGCGGCGCCAATGTTGACATCCGCCATATTGATGCCGGCCTGAAGGTTCCGCGCATCGGCCTGCAGATCGACAACGATATTTGCCAGCACGTCCCGTTCAAGCGAGGCTTCGAGCCTCGACGCGTTCCAGTTGTTGACCTGCAGGCCGAGGAAGACGCCGAGCACGACGATTGCAAAATCGAGGGCGATGGCGGTCCATTCCTGATTCCGGAAGTGATCGATAATGCGGCGCAGGATCACCGGCTTTCCTCCGTACCGTGATCGATGTCCAGGATTTCGTCGAGCCGCTTGTGCGTGGCGACCAGCACGTCGACCTGCCGGGAGGCAAACCAGGCGGCAAGGCCCTGCCGCGTGGTATTGTCGATGAGATCGTTCCGGAAGCCCGCATCGGTCCGCATCAGGTCCAGATGGCAGGTCGCGGCGTGGTCCATCCGCTCGTTCATGAATTTGGCCGGTTCCAGCCCGAAATCCAGGACGTTCTGGTTGATCTCTATGAGGTCGGAATGGACCCTCGGGATGACCAAACGGTCGGCGACGAGCCCTTCCATGACGCGGTCCCAGCCTTCGAGATGCTGCTGGTGCCGCGCCAGCAGCTGGCGCAGTTCGTTGTCATGAATGCTGGAAAGGCGGCCGCTGGTGAGCAGTTCCTCGACCGTCGG
>JAWKUV010000016.1:0-57370 GCA_041398365.1 Hyphomonas sp.
CACCGTCTCGCTGCCCGGCGGCTGCGCCATCGGCGCCCGTCCGGTGGACCTGCACCTGCAGGCGCTCGCCGCCATGGGCGCCGACCTCAAAGTCGAGCAGGGCTATGTGAAAGCCGCCGCCATCCATGGCCTCAAGGGCGCGCACATCAACTTCTCCATGCCGAGCGTCGGCGCGACCGAGCACGCCATGCTCACCGCGACGCTGGCCAAGGGCGAGACCATCCTCGAGAACGCCGCGCGCGAGCCGGAGATCGAGGACCTTGCAGACTGCCTCAACACGATGGGCGCCAGGATCACCGGTGCAGGCACCTCGGTCATCCGCATCAAAGGCGTCGACACGCTGAAAGGCACGACCTACGCCGTCATGCCGGACCGGATTGAAGCCGGCACCTATGCCATGGCCGCGGCCGCCGCCGGCGGTGACGTTACACTCGACGGCTGCCCGGTCGAGGCGCTCGGCGCCATGATCGCCAAGCTGCGCGAGGCCGGTGTCACCGTGGACGCCGACGAGGGTGCCCACACGCTGCGCATCCGCCGCAACGGCACGCGCCTCAAGGCCGTGAACCTCTCGACCCAGCCGCACCCCGGCTTCCCGACCGATCTGCAGGCCCAGTTCATGGCCCTGATGACGCTGGCTGACGGCACGTCCGTCATCCGCGAGACGATCTTCGAGAACCGGTTCATGCATGCGCCGGAACTCTCCCGCCTCGGCGCCGACATTCAGGTGCGTGGGCAGGAAGCCATCGTGAAGGGCGTCGCCCATCTCACAGCTGCGCCGGTCATGGCGACGGACCTGCGCGCCTCGGTCTCGCTGGTGATCGCCGGGCTTGCCGCCGAGGGGGAAACCGTGGTGAACCGGATCTATCACCTCGACCGCGGCTTCGAACGCCTCGAAGCCAAGCTCGGCGCCTGCGGCGCAAAGATCGAACGCCGGTCCGGGGAAGAGGAATAGCTGGGAGTCTGAAGGGGCTGGCATGACTGAACTGAAACCCCTCCGCCTGATCGCCGAGGAGCCGGAAGATCTCGAAATCATCTCCGCCGCGGTGCAGGACGCCGTGGTGAAGGCCGAGAACCTGAACTACGAGGCCCGCCACCGCCGCTTCGCGCTGGAGATCAACCGGTTCCGCTGGGAAGAGGGCACGCAGAAACGCGGCGAGGCCGAGCGCGTCCGCTCGCTGCTGGCCTTCGACGGCGTGCTGGGCGTGAAGACCCGCGCGGTCAACAAGGCCGACCCTGAGATGATCCTCTCGCTGCTGCAGGTGACGTTCACGCCGGACGCCGAACCGCCGGGCGGCAAGGTCACGCTCCTCTTCGCAGGCGACGGCGAAATCGCCCTCACGGTCGAAGCCCTCGACGCGACCCTGCTCGACAGCGACTATATCTGGCACACCCGCCACACCCCGAACCACGACCGCCGGAAACGGTAGGACCTACCCCACCTTCCGGTGGCACACCGCCTGGATCTTGTTCCCGTCCGGGTCTCTCACATACGCCCCGTAATAGTGTGGATGGTAATGCGGGCGGGGGCCGGGCGGGCCCTCGTCCTTGCCGCCATGGGCCAGCGCCGCCGTGTGGAAGGCGTCCACCGCCGCCCGGGTCTCCGCGATGAAGGCGACATGCGTGCCGTTGCCGTTCGTGGCCGCCTTGCCGTCGAACGGGGGGCCGATGAACAGTTTCGGGCCGGTCAGGTCGCCGAAGGCGATGCCGCCGTCATATTCGAACAGGACCGGTATTCCGAGGGTGCGGGTCACGGCGATCCAGAAGGGCTTCACGCCGTTCCAGTCATTGGTGCCGAGGGTTACATGGCTGAACATCGGTCTGCCTCCCCATCCATCTGCCGGAGACAGGGTACGCCCGGGCCGGGCTTTGGCCAAGCAGAACCCGTCCAAAGTGCCGAATCGCCGCCTTGCCAGCGGCGGGCGGAGAGTCCATGAAGCGGGGTTTACAGCAACCGGAGCCCGCCCCATGGCCCGCACGTTCAACGCTTCCGCACCGGACTTCGAGGCCCGGTTCAGCCGCTTCCTCCGGGAACAGCGGGCGGACGGCCATGACGTGGCGGGGATCGTGGCAAAGATCCTGGACGATGTGGACGCGCGCGGCGGCGCCGCCGTGGCCGACTACACGTCCCGCTTCGACGAGCTCCAGATCGACCCGACGACCCTCCAGTCCGACAACGTGGACCTCGCCGCCCTCGCGGCCGAATGCCCGGCCGACCTGAAAGCCGCCATCGACTACGCGCACGACCGGATCGCCGCCTATCACGCCGCCCAGCGTCCCGCAGACCATTCGTTCACGGATGACACGGGCGTCGAACTCGGCTGGCGCTGGACCTCGCTCGAAAGCGTCGGCGTCTATGTGCCGGGCGGACGGGCGAGCTATCCGTCCTCGGTCCTGATGAACACGGTGCCGGCCAAGATTGCCGGCGTCGACCGCATTGTCATGGTGGCTCCGGCACCGAAGGGCGAACTGGCCCCGGCGGTCGCCTATGCGGCGCTCAGGGCCGGCGTGCACGAATTCTATCCCATCGGCGGGGCCCAGGCCGTCGCCGCGCTCGCCTTCGGGGCGGGACGCCTCCAGCCGGTCGACAAGATCGTCGGCCCCGGCAATGCCTTCGTCGCCGAAGCCAAGCGTCAGGTCTTCGGCCGCGTCGGCATCGATACGATTGCCGGCCCTTCGGAAATCCTCGTCATCGCCGACGAGACCGCCAATCCGGACTGGATCGCCGCCGACCTGCTCAGCCAGGCCGAGCACGATCCCTCGTCGCAGTCGATCCTGATCGCTGTGAATGAGTCTGTGGGCAAGGCTGTGGATAACGCTGTGGATGCGCAGTTGAAAACGCTGGCCACGGGCGAGCGCGCAGCACGGTCCTGGTCGTCCCACGGGGCCATTATCACCGCCCGCGACCTCGATGAGGCCGCTGCCATCGCCAACCGCATCGCCGCCGAGCACGTCGAACTGGCCGTCGCCGATCCCGACGCCATGTTGCCGAAGATCCGCCACGCCGGCGCGGTCTTCCTCGGCCACCTGACGCCGGAAGCGCTCGGCGACTACGTCACCGGCTCGAACCACGTCCTGCCGACCAGCCGCGCGGCGCGCTTCTCCTCGGGCCTCGGCCTCTATGACTTCCTGAAGCGGATGAGTGTGCAGCGCGCGAGCCCGGCCGGTTTCGCCGCGCTCGCCCCGGCCGCCCTGCGCCTTGCCGAGGCCGAGCGCCTGCCGGCCCATGCCCGCTCCATCTCGATCCGCTCGAACGCAGGCACCGCCGATGAGTGACAAGGACTGTCTGATCGCCGTCGAGATCGACGATGAGACGCTTGGTGCGTCCGGCCCGGATGCCGAGCACGAGCGTCGCGTCGCCATCTTCGACCTGATCGAGCAGAACAGCTTCGCGCTGCCCGAAATCGACCGCGGCCCGTACATCCTGACGCTGTCGCAGGTCGAGCGCCGCCTCGTCTTCGCGGTGAAGGACGAGGCGCATCAGGACGTGCACACGTTCATCCTGTCGCTCGGCCCGTTCCGGGGCGTGATCCGCGACTATTTCATGATCTGCGACAGCTATTACGACGCGATCCGTACCCAGACGCCGCACCAGATCGAGGCCATCGACATGGCCCGGCGCGGCGTTCACAACGAGGGCTCGGAACTGCTGGCAGAGCGCCTGAAGGGCAAGGTCGAGGTCGACTTCCTCACCGCCCGGCGCCTGTTCACCCTGATCTGCGCCCTCCACGCCGGACAGGCGCGGGCCGCGGGCTAAAGCCCCAGCGATTTCAGCAGGCCTTCGATCTTCGCCCGTTGCACCGGGTCGTCGAAGGGGAAGGCGCGCAGGAAGGCTTCCGTACTGATCGTCGGATCGCGCTGGCGGGCATACTCGATCCAGCGCGCGGCGGCGGCATCGTCCCCGGCATGCTTGCGGGCGGCAGCGGCCACCACGGCGATGTGGACATGTGCGCCCGGCATGCGCATGGCCCGCTCGGACCATTCGATGGCCTCGGCATGATTGTCCCGGATGAGATGCGTGATGCCCCGCGTCGAGAACATCGCATAGCCGAGCGGGTCCAGCGGGCTCAGACGGTAGGCGAGATCGACATCCTGTTCGCCCTCGGCGCCATGGCCGGACATGCTTCGCGTCAGGCCGCGCAGGCAGACCGCCTGCGCATAGTTCGGGTTCAGCGACACGGCCCGGTCCAGCCAGTGAAAGGACCCACCTAGGTCCTTCTCGATCCAGTGCGTCCGTCCCATCACGAGGTTCGCGAACGGATCGAGGGGATCGCACGTCATGGCCGCTTCGGCTGAGGCCCGCGCGCCGGCGATCTCGGCATCGGTATCCGGCTGGTAGCCGAGGAACGCATTCTGGAAGCGGGTGAAAGACAGACTGGGTCGAAGGCGAAGCGATGCGCCCGGTCACCTGGGTCCGCATCATGGAAGTGGAGCAGGGCAACTGGGCCATCGGCGGCCAGGCCCTCAAGGCGAAGGACGTCCACGCTCTCGCAAGTGCCAACGCGGCCTGACCCGGGCCAGTTTCAACCGACTGCCACCCCCACCCCCGGGCCGGATGAGAGGTTTACCGCCTTTTATCCGGCCTTTCCCGTTCCCGGGACAGGTCCGGCCCCGGCAAAGGGCTGACTTCCAAAGCTTGCCGGAATCCCTGCAAAGCGTTAAGGCGCACCCTACATTAACGGGTGGCGGCGCAATGGACCGTCCTGTTTTGGAGACTGCATGTCGAAGGAAGAACTGATCGAATTCGAAGGTACGGTGGTGGAACTGCTGCCGAACGCGACCTTCCGCGTGAAACTCGAGAATGACCACGAGATCATCGCCCACACGGCCGGCAAGATGCGCAAGAACCGCATCCGCGTGCTGACCGGAGACAAGGTGATGGTCGAGATGACGCCCTATGACCTGACCAAGGGCCGCATCACCTACCGCTTCAAGTAAATCCCCATGGCGTTCCCCGGGGCCGCGCGGCTCATCCTTGCCAGCGCCAGCCCCCGGCGGCGGGACCTGCTCGCCCAGATCGGCATCGTGCCGGACGCCATCTGCCCCACCGACATCGACGAGACCCGCCGCAAGGACGAGAGCCCGCGCGAGCTGGCCCTGCGCCTTGCCCGCGAGAAGGCGGCCGCCTGTCCGGAAGAGGGCTATGTGCTGGCCGCCGACACCGTCGTCGCCCTCGGCCAGCGCAATCTCGAGAAGGCGGCTGACGAGGCGGAGGCCGAAGCCTTCCTGCGGCTCCTCTCCGGCCGGGCCCACCAGTGCATCACCGGCCTCGCCGTGCGCGCGCCGGACGGCCGCGTCAGCGCCCGCACCGTGCTCGCCCGCGTGAAGTTCAAACGTCTGACCGAAAAAGAGATCGCCACCTATGTCGCCAGCGGCGAATGGAAGGGCAAGGCCGGCGGCTACGGCATTCAGGGCATGGCCGGCGCCTTCATCACCGGCATCAACGGCAGCTACACCGCCATTGTCGGCCTGCCGCTCTACGAAACGAAAGCGATGCTCGAAGGCATGGGCTGGCGGGCGTCCTGACGGCAGGACGCCGCGCGGTCAGAGCCCCTTCGCCTTGACCTTGTCCCGGCCCGTATTCTTCGCCTCGTACAGGTAGGCATCGGCCGCCCGGATGATCTCGCTGGCCGTCATCTCGGGTTCATACCTCGCAAGGCCGAACGAGGCGGTGACGCCGGAGACCTCCTCACCGTTCTCGCCGATCGGCACGACGGTGCCCTTGAGGCTGTGCTTGATCTTCACCAGCAGGTTATAGGCGGCGACGACATCCGTCTGGGGAAGGATCACTGCGAATTCCTCCCCGCCGATGCGGGCCACCATGTCCTGGCCCTTGATGTTCTGGGACACGATGTGGGCGAACGTCTTCAACACCGCGTCACCGGCCTGATGGCCATGCGCGTCGTTGATGTTCTTGAACTGGTCGATGTCGGCCATCGCGAGGCAGAACCCCTGTCCGCCGTGCCGCGCCTGTTCGATCTGCAAACTCAGGCGCTTGTCGAACGCGCGCCGGTTGGAGATCGAGGTCAGCGGGTCCCGCATGTACTGGTTCTGGATTTCCTCGAGTTCGATATTCAGCGTCGCAATCTGTTGCTGCGACTCCTTCAGGCCCTTTCTGAGCTCGAGTGTCTTCGCCGCCATCCGGCGGTTTTCGGACATCAGCTGGGAAATCACGCCGTTCAGCTCCATGCCGGACATGGCATTCGCCAGGCTGCCGCCGATGGCGTTCAGCGACGTGTGATACTCGTCGTTTGTCTGAACGCTCTGCTGGACCATCTGGAGGATGCCGGAGATCTCCTTCTCCATGGCCTCGCCGATATTGTGCTGAGCTGTCTCGCTCGGGTCCAAGTCGATCATGTCCTCGCAGATTGCCTCGATGTCCTCGGGCGGCAGGCTGCCTTTCACCTCGATAATCCGGTCGACACGGGCGACGAGCGCCGGGTCTGTGCCCGCCGCATAGGTGTACCAGACCGAATAGGTCTTGGGGTCCGGGGGCGTGCGGTATTTCTGGATATACTCGAAGGCCTTCGTGGCGTTCTGGAAGACGTCGCGCAATGCCTGGCCCGGCGGGGGCGGCGTGCGCGTTTCGGTACGGCCTGTGGACATGGCTTCCATGGCGATCTGACTGCTCTGCGTTTCTGAGGAATACGGAGGCAAGCTATCCGGACCCTTTTGCTCGGCAGTTAATTCAATCGGCGCATTTTTCCCCGCGCCA
Organism: Hyphomonas sp.; assembly: GCA_041398365.1. Taxonomy (GTDB): domain Bacteria; phylum Pseudomonadota; class Alphaproteobacteria; order Caulobacterales; family Hyphomonadaceae; genus Hyphomonas. Next base: position 6,713 of record JAWKUV010000016.1, read on the forward strand.
AACATATCGTCCGGGCAATGATGTTTGTGCGAACCGTCCCGCGCTGTCGCGTTTTGGGACAGAAAAGGCGATGAGTGTCCGATCCTGTGTCACGAGGATAGAACGCGCTCTATCCGCGCCTCGATTCCAATGCCGGCGCCGCATCCGCGTCCGCCAATCCTCCCGTGCCGGTGCCGCGTCCATTCTTGCGCGCATGGACCAGCTGGATGATTTCATCTCGGGCGCAATAAAGGCCGCGCAGGGTGTGGTGGCCGACCTCCTGTCGCTGGGCGCGTATCAAGTGCGGCCGGGCTTCCTGACACAGGCGAACGCCAGCCGCTGCCGCGTCCGGCTTGCCTACCTTCCGGCCTTCGTCCGTCAGCTGATCTTTCTGCTCGCGGCGGGCCTGATGCCTGTCCGTTTTGAATGAAAATGCCGGAACGCCAGCGGGCGCTTCCGATCGAATGTGCTGGCGGTAACGGAAAACCCCTCTCCCGCAGGAGAGGGGGAAGTGCTTGTTACGTCCGTTCCATCGTGGTCACAGCCGCGAGGCTGAGGGCGACCAGGGCGGCGATGCCGAGCCAGAGCGGGTTCGTGCTGGCGAGGATGCCGGCCTGTTGCTGGGCGGTCGAGATTGCGGTGACGATCGTGTTGTCGACCGTGATCCAGTCGCCGAGCAGGCTCGGCACCTGAAGCGCGGCAACCACGGCACCGGCCCCGCCGGCCGCCAGCAGGAGTGTCTTGCGCACCATCGACCGGCGGCGGACTTTGCCCATCACCTCGTCGACGAAGGGTTTTGCCTCCAGCGCACGGTCTTCGGCCGCAAACAGGCTGGCGAGGTCTTCGAAGGTTTCTTCTTCGCGCATGTTTCTACTCCATCACGCCACTTGGGCATTCGCAAGGTGCTTGCGAAGGGCTTCGACCCCTCTCAGCACGTGGGATTTGACAGTGCCAAGCGGCCAACCGGTGGCTTCGGCCGCTTCGCGATGGGAGAGCCCGGCAGCGACGCACATGACGACGCAGACACGCTGGGCTTCGGTCAGGCGGTCGAGCGCCCGGGATAGGTCCATCCTGTTTTCTGTCTGGCTGGCCGACCGGTCTCCGATCTTGTCGAACGGGATGATCTCCGCCGTCTCGTCGAACTCGATCTCGGGCCGGGTCTTGCGGCGCACCTGCAGGAACTCACGCCAGCAGATGGTGCAGATCCAGGCGCTGAACGTTCCGCCGGCATAGGTACCGATCTTCTGCCAGGCCGTAAGGAAGGTCATCTGGGCGATGTCGTCCCCGGCGCTGGCCGAGCCCGTGAGGCGGCGGGCCATGCCGCGGACGCGGGCCTGGTGGCGGCGGACGAGTTCGGCAAAAGCCGCCTCGCTGCCGCGTGCCGCATCGGCGGCCAGGTCCGGATCGGTGCGCATGTCCCGTCCTCCGTCGGCGACCAGATAAAGCTCAGGCCTTCCGGTCATTGCGACCCGACACCCACAGGCCGAGATAGGCAAGGCCGAGGAAGACCGGGAAGGCGGCAACGCCGAGCATCGGACGGATGGCTTCACCTTCTTCCATGCCGACCATCCAGCCGAGGAAGGCGAAGGCGAGGCCGGCGGCAATGAACAGCACGCCGCGGCGGAGGTCGGCCCGGACCGGGTCGTTGGCCAGCGACAGGCGCACCATCATTTCGTCGGACAGGACCTGTCCCTTGTCGATGGCATGGCGCAGGGTTTCGTGCACCGTGGTGCGCTTCTTCGAGTTGAACAGGCTGACCAGCCAGACAATCGCTACAATCGACCCGAACAGAATTGCCGGGACCAGAACATCTTCGCCCATTTCAGGCTCCTTCTTTCAATTCCCGCGGCACGATTGCCGCTTGTTTGACTGTCAGATGCAGCGAAGGGCCCGTTTGGATGCGGGGCGTGTGATTTTTTTTGGAGGGGCGGAATCAGTCCTGCCCGGCGACTGCCACGGCAAGGTCGGCGACCTTGGTTTCGGTGTTCACCCGGTGCGGCTTCAGCGCCTGCCGCTCGTCGTCTTTCTGCGGGGCGAAGACATTCTCGAGCCGGACCTCGATCACCGGGTTGGCGGGCAGGGACTGGCCAAGCGGAATGGTGACGCTGCGCGCCGCGCCGTCCAGGACGACAATCTCGCCGACCGGCACACTAAAGGCCGCGCCACCGTCGCCGCTGACCTCGATCGTGCCCTGAAGCCGGGCATGAGCATTGCCGGTATTGCTGAAATCGAGCCCGATGGCGGGCTGGCCGTCGGTGGCAACGGTCAGGCGACTGGCGGCGATCCGCGGCCGCGAGGCGGCTTCGCCGGCCGTCAGATAGAACAGGGAGGCCGTCTGCTGCTTCTTCCAGGCGCCGGCCGGGTCCTGCACCACGGTCGCGGCGACCAGCGCAAACCTGTAGTCCCCCGTGCGGGAGAGGCTTTTCGGCGCGGCGAGGTCGAGCGCGACCTGTTTCGTCTGGCCGGGCGCCAGCGAGACGGTCATCGGGCTGAAGAGGACCCAGTCCACGGCGGAGGCGCCGGTGTCTTCCACTGCGCCGAAACTGACCGTTCCGGCCTCATCCTGCGTCCAGTCGGCCAGGCTGAGCGAGACCGAGACCGGCTTTTCCCGGTCCACATTGGCCAGCGTCACGACCTTGCGCATGCGGGCGCCGGCACCGACTTCCATTTCCACGCTGGCGGGCTGCAGGCCGATCCCCTGCGCTTGGGCAACGGAAAAAGCGCTCCCGGCAGCCAGAAAGGCCATCAGGACGACGCGAATTCCCGTTTTGGCAGGCATGGTACGCTCCCCAGCGAGGCCCATATACGAGGTCATGATCGTAAAAGAGTGTTACCGCCCGGTTTAGATTTGCCTGCGGCGCGGCGCTTGATGCAAATGGGGCGGGAGGCTAAGCGCGGGCGGACATGGTGAAGCTGACCCCCAAATCGAAGCGGAAGAAGCGCAAGCACGTCGCCGCCGACCTCGCGACGCGCGAAGGCCGGGCACGGGCGCGGCGCGAACTGGTCTGGCAGGACCACGGCTTCCTCCGCGCGGCCTACCAGAACCTCCACCGTATCTCGCCGGACATGTACCGGTCGAACCAGCCGTCGCCGGAGAAAGTGCTGAAATACGCCCGGGAACTGGGCCTGCGCACGATCCTCAACCTGCGCGGCACCAGTACCAAGGGCTATTACCTGCTCGAGAAGGAAGCCTGTGAGCAGGCCGGGATCGAGCTGGTCGACTTCCAGGTCTTCTCGCGCGACACGCCGACCCGCGAGGCGATCTTCGCCGCCCGCGACCTGTTCGCCCGGATCGAATATCCGGCCCTGATGCACTGCAAGTCCGGCGCGGACCGGGCGGGCCTGATGTCGGTCCTGTACATGCTGCTGAAGGAAAAGGTCTCCTTCGCCGAGGCGGTGGACCAGCTGTCCTTCAAGTACCTGCACATCAAGCACGGCAAGACGGGCATGCTGGACGCCTTCTTCCAGGCCTATGCCGACTTCAACGCCGGCAAGCCGGAAGCTGAGTGGAAACCCTTCCTCGACTGGGTGGCCGAGGACTATGACCGCCTGAAGGTGAAGGAAGATTTCCTCCGCGACTTCGGCAAGGGAATCCAGTTCGACAAGATCCTCCAGCGCGAGTAGGGCGCTTCCCCCGCCGCCGGATTCATGCTTCGGTCGGCCCAGTGTGGAGAGGGAGATGCCGATGCGTGCAGTCGCACTGGCAGGCCTCGCGGCCACCGGCTTCCTGGCCGGGTGCGGCGGCGGCAAGAGCAGTCATGACCAGCTGGTCGACGTCTGCGTCGCAGAGGGCGAAGTGCCCGAGACCTGCGCCTGCATCGTCACGGCCATGGAGTCGAAGCTCAGCCCGGACCTGTTCAAACGCACGTCCGTCGCGGTCGTGCGCGAGAAACGGCAGATCGGAGACTTCATTCTCAGCCTGCCGGACAATGAAAAGATGGAGTTTTTCCACGCCGAACAGGATATGGAGAAATGCAACCTGTCCGCCGTGGCCGAAGATAAGGGGTAAGGTCATGGTGTATATCCGCACCATGACAGGGGGGATGATTTCGTTTCAGACGAGTATTTGCGTGACGGATGAGGTTAATCCGCCTAGATTCCGCATCGCTCCAGAAAGGGGAAGACCATGAAGTTCTTTATTATCAACAGCTTCCGCACGATGATCTATGTGGCCTACATCGCCGCCATCGTGTCGGGCATCGCGCTGGGCATCTACAACAAGGGTCAGTTTACCGGGGAACTGATCGGCCTGACCGGCACGCTGTCCCAGGTCGCGGACTTTGCCGTGTTCACGCTGGGCGGCTGGATCGCGGCCAGCCTCGTTTGCGGCCTGATCGTGACGCTGCTGGACATCCGGGACGACATCAACGACCGTCTGCCGGACGCGCGCCGGGACGACTGAGACAGCCCGTTCGGGGCGTACATTGGCCGCCGGCGGTAACGCTGGCGGCTTTTTGTTGAGAGGACTGAAGCCATGAACTCGACCCAAGCGGCTGCCATCTATGTCGGCGTCAATATCGCACTTCTCGTATTCCTTGGCGCCCGCGTCGTGGGCCGGCGCCGGTCGGCGCAGGTCTCGGTCGGGGACGGCGGCGATGCGACCTTGAACCTGCGCATCCGCACCCATGGCAATGCCAGCGAATATATCCCGGCCTTCCTCGTGGGCCTGTTCATGACTGCTTCGCTCGGCCTCGCTGTATGGGGCGTCCACGTGCTTGGTGCGGTGTTCACGCTCGGCCGGGTCCTGCATGCGATCGGCCTCTCCGGGACAGTCATGCCGGCGCGTGCCTTCGGAATGATCCTGACCTGGCTGCCGATGCTCGCCGTCGCCGGTCTTCTAGTCTGGCAGGCGCTGACCTGACGCCAGGTGTTGCGCCATCGCCGGGGCCGGGCCATCTAGCGAACATGGCTGATTTCAGGATTCCGCCGGCCGATCTTCTGGCCGGACTTATCGAACAGTGCCGCAAGGCTGGTGCAGACGCCGTGGACGCTCGCATCGGCGAGGCCGACGGCGTTGGCGTTGCAGTGCGCGACGGCAAGCTGGAAAGCATCGAGCGCGAGGAAAGCGTCTCGGTCGCCCTCCGCTGCTTCTACGGCAAACAGCAGGCCCACGTCTCGGGCGCCGACCTCTCCGCCGACGGCCTGAAGGCCCTCGCCGAGCGCTGCGTGGCGATGGCGAAGGCCGTGCCGGAAGACAAGTACTGTGGCCTGCCGGATGCCTCCATGCTCGCCACCGGCGACCTCGACATGGACCTCAGCGGCGAACCGGAACTCTCGGCCGAGACGCTGGAACAGAACGCGCTGGCTGCCGAGGCTGCTGCGCTGGCCATTCCGGGCATCAAGACGGTCGCCGGCTGCGGCGCCTCCTGGAACCGCTCGACCCGCTGGGTCGCCGCCTCCAACGGCTTCATGGCCTACAAGACCGGCTCGTCCACCAGCCTCGGCCTCTCCGCCGTCGCGGAGAAGGACGGCAAGATGGAGCGCGACTACGATTCCTGGTCAGTCCGCTTCCTGAAGAACATGCCGACGCCGGAAGAAATCGGCCGCACCGCCGGCGACCGCACCATCGCCCGCCTCGGCGCCCGCAAGCTCGGCACGCGCAAGGCCGCCGTCATCTATGACCGCCGCGTCTCCGGCAGCCTGATCGGCGCGCTGCTCGGCGCGATTTCCGGCCCGTCCATTGCCCGCGGTGTCTCCTACCTGAAGGACCGGATGGGCGATCAGGTCTTCGCCAAGGGCGTCTACATCACCGACGATCCGTTCCGTCCGCTGGGCATGGGCTCGCGCTGCCACGACGGCGAGGGCCTGCCGGTGCGCGAAACGCACCTGATCGAGGACGGACGGCTTACGGCCTGGCTGCTCAACACGCCATCCGCGCGCCAGCTTGGCCTGCAGCCGAACGGCTTCTCCGCCCTCGGCTTCGGCGACCCGCCGGGCGTCACCACGTCCAACATCTATCTGCGGGCCGGCGAGAAGACGCCGGAACAGCTGATGGCCGATGTCGGCGAGGGCCTCCTCGTCACCGACATGTTCGGGCCGTCGATCAACCCGAACACGGGCGACTATTCCGTGGGCGTCGCAGGCTTCTGGTTCGAGGGCGGCGAGATCGCCTATCCGGTCTCGGAAGTCACTATCGCCGGCGACCTGCCGTCCATGTTCGCGCGGCTCGTGCCCGCCTCGAACCTCGAGTTCAGGGGCACGCGCGATGCGCCGAGCGTCCTGGTGGAGGGAATGAGTCTTGCGGGCAGCTGAGCGCACGCTCCTCGAAGACATGGACACATTGCGGGCGCTCGCCCGCGAGGCCGGGGAACTGGCCGTCGCCTACCAGCGGGGCGGACGCGAAAACCGCGTCTGGGAAAAGACCGGCGGCAGCCCCGTCACCGAGGCAGACCTCGCCGTCAACCGTCTGTGTGCGGCGCGCCTTCAGGGCTCCCGGCCCGAGTATGGCTGGCTCTCCGAGGAGACGACCGACAGTCTCGATGCCCGCCGGAAACAGCGCTGCTGGGTGGTCGATCCGATCGACGGCACCCGCGCCTACATGCACGACGACCCGAACTGGTGCGTCGCGCTCGCCGTGATCGAGGAGGGCAGGGCCGTCGCCGGCGTCCTCTACGCGCCGCGGCAGGACCGGTTCTACGAGGCCTGGACTTCCGGAGGCGCGTTCCTGAACGGCCGGGCGATCCGGGCGTCTGCCTGCTCGGCCGAGGCCGGTTGCCGGATCATCACCAATGAGGGTGTCGTCTCCAGCTCCCGCTGGCCGGAGCCCTGGCCGGACGTGACCGTCGCCCGGCCGAAGCCGAACTCGACCCTCCTGCGCATGGCGCTGGTCGCGTCGGGCGAATGGGACGCCGCCCTGGTGCTCGCGCCCAAGGCGGACTGGGACCTCGCCGCCGGAACCGTGCTCGTCGAGGAGGCAGGCGGCGTGGTGACCACCCACAAGGGCGAGCCCATGGCGTTCAACCGGGTCGTCCCGGCGCAGCGCAGTGTCATCGCGGCTGGCGCGGCGCTCCACCCTCTGTTAGTGCGCAGGACAGGAATTGTGGGTATACCTGACCCACAGGAAAGGGCGGCCGGCGCCGCCGCAGCGACGGAGCAGAACAAAATGGGCGACGCCCCGAAAAGCCAGCGGCAATTGCTGCACATCGTCTTTGGCGGTGAGCTGAAGGACGTGACCGATGTCGAGTTTGAGGACCTGTCGAAGATCGACTTCGTCGGCGCCTTCCCGAACTACAAGGACGCCTATGACGCCTGGAAGGCGGCCGCCCAGCGCACCGTGGACACGGCTGAAATCCGCTATTTCATCCTGCACGCCCACAAGCTGCTCGACCCGCTGACGGGGGACCACCATCACCTCTGAGGCGGGGCATCCGAAGGCGCAGCGGGGGAGCTTGCGGAGACTGTTCGCGGCCTATTTCCGGCCGCATCTCGGCTGGTTCGTCGGCGGCACGCTGATGGCGCTCGCCACGTCGGTCTGCGCCATGGGCTACACGTTCGTGCTGAAGCTCATGGGCGACCATCTGGAAGCCTCTTTCGGCGAGGCCGGCACCTCCGACACAAGCTGGATCCTGCAGGTCAGCGCCGCCATTGTCGGCCTCACGGCGGCCCGCGCGCTGACCATGTACCTGATGACGCTGCTCAACAACACGGGCGTCCAGCGCGGCCTTGTCAGCATGCAGACGCACGAGTTCGAAACGCTGATCGATGGTGATTTCGCGCGCCTTTCGGCCGATGCCTCAGGCGGCTTCGTCTCGCGCTTCATCAATGACGTGAACGCGATCCGCGACGCGGCCCTGCGCTTCGCCAACAATTTCACCAAGAGCGCCGTCACCACGATTGGCTGTGTCGGTGCCATGGCCTGGATCGACTGGCAAATGACGCTGGTCATGTTGGCGGCCTATCCGATCGCCATCGCGCCGGTGATCAGTCTCGGCAACCGCGTGCGCAAGCGTTCGCGCCAGTCGCAGCAGCAGGTCGGCGAGATGACCTCGCTCCTGTCCGAAGGCTTCCAGTCGGCCCGCGTGGTCAAGGCCTATGGTCTCGAATCCTACCAGAAGGGCCGTGCCCGGACAGGCTTTGCCGAACGTTCGCGCCTGTTCCTGAAAGTGCTGGCCGACCGGGCGGCGGTCGATCCGATCCTCGAAATCGCAGGCGGTGTCGCGCTGGCCGGCATTCTCGGCTTCGCCGCCTGGCGGATATCGTCGGGCCACATGTCGCTGGGCGACCTGCTCGGATTCATCGCCGCGCTCGGCGTCGCTTCGCCCGAGATCCGCGCCCTTGGCACGCTGAACTCGGTCGCGCAGGAGGGCGGCGCCGCGGCTGACCGCGTGTTCGACATCGTCGGAGCAAAGCCGATCATGGCCGACCGGCCCGGCGCGAAACGGCTTGGCCGCGCTTCCGGCCAGGTCGAGTTCGACAATGTGGTCTTCTCCTATCCGGACGGAACGCGCGCGCTGAACGGGCTCTCCTTCCGCGCGGAGCCGGGCGAGACGGTCGCCATTGTCGGCCCCTCGGGCGCCGGCAAGTCCACGATCTTCAACCTTCTCCTGCGCCTCTACGATCCGGAAGACGGCGCCGTCCGCCTCGATGGTGCCGACATCCGCACCGTGACGGGGGACAGCCTGCGCGCAAACATGGGCCTCGTCGCTCAGGACGCAGCCCTGTTCGACGATACGGTCCAGGCCAATATCGCGCTCGGCCGCCTCGGCGCCACCAAGGCGGAGATCGAGGTCGCCGCCCGCGCCGCCTTTGCGCATGAATTCATCATGGCACTGCCGCAGGCCTATCAGAGCCCCGCCGGCGAGTTCGGCCGCAACCTGTCTGGCGGCCAGCGTCAGCGTATCTCGCTCGCCCGCGCCATCCTGCGCGGCGCGCCGATCCTCCTTCTGGACGAGGCGACCTCGGCGCTCGACGCCGAAAGCGAAGCCCGCGTGCAGCAGGCGCTCACCGAATTCGGCCGCGGACGCACGGTCCTTGTCATCGCGCACCGTCTCTCCACCGTCCGCGCCGCCAACCGCATCCTCGTCGTCGAGGATGGCCGCGTCGTGGAACAGGGCAATCACGAGACCCTGATGGCTGCCGGCGGCCCGTATGCGCGTCTCGCAAAGCTGCAGCTGAGCTGACTTCGCATCCATCTCCCAGGGGAGCAGGGAGGCGCGGGTACAAGAGCGACTTCCGGCGCAAACAAAAACCCCGCGAAGTTTCCTTCGCGGGGTTTTGCGTTCTTGTTGTCGGGCTGGCCTAGTTGGTCAGGGCCTTCTCGATCTCGCGGGCAGCCTTCTCGAACTGGTCGACGGCCTTGTCGTCGGCGAGCAGGCGGCGGGCAGCCTCGGTCGCGGCATCGGCAGCGGCGCGGCGAACCTCGTCGGTGGCTTCGGCCTCGGCGCGGGCGATGCGCGCTTCGGCGAGAGCCGTCCGGCGGGTGAGGCGCTCGGCCATGTCCTTGCGGGCTTCTTCCATGATGCGTTTCGCATCGGCCTTGGCCTGCTCGATCATGGCTTCGGCAGCCTTGTCGGCGTCCTGGGCCTTGCGCTCGGCAGCGGCGAGAGCCTCTGCAGCCTGTTCGCGCAGGCTGGCAGCTTCTTCCAGTTCCTTGCGGATCGCGTCGGCGCGGTTGTCGAGGCCGCTCAGGACGGTCTTGAACGCGCCCATGCGCCAGGCGATGGCGACGAAGCCGCACAGCGCCAGGAAGGCCGTGAAGGTGACCGGGTCGGTGGCTGCATAGGCGAGACCGCCGAGGAAGCCACCACCGCCATGGCCACCGCCATGTTCGGTTTCAGCAGCCAGCGCCGGAAGCGCGGCAACAGCGGAAGCGGAGAAGAGGACGATGCGTTTCATGGTCTTATTTCTTCCCCATCGCAGCCGTGACGGCGTTCTTGAGGTCTGCCGGAGAGGCCTTGAGACCGAACCGGGCCGTCATGGCCTCGGCCGTGTCCACGGCGATCTGCTCGACATTCTTCATGGCATTGGTGCGCAGCGTGGCGATGCGGGCATCGGCCACGTCGAGCTTCTTGGCGATCTCGGCGTCGACGCGCGCGGTTTCGGCAGCCATTTCGGCTTCCATCTTCTCGCTCGCCTTTTCCGAGGTCTCGCGGGCCTTGTTACGGGCCTGTGCGATACGCAGTTCCAGCGCCTGCTGGGCTTCGATCGCCTGGTCGTTCAGGCGGGCCGCCTGGTCGAGGTCCGAGGCGATGCGGTCGGAACGCTTTTCCAGCGTGTCCGACAGCTTCGGAAGGATCCAGCGCGACATGGCGAGGTAGAGGGTCGTGAACAGGATGGCGAGCCAGAAGAGCTGGCCCGGCATGTGCCAGGTCTCGAACGGCGGGAATGCGGGCGCCGCAGCGCCCTCGCCGTGCTCTGCGCCATGAGCGGCGCCTTCTGCAAGCAATGCGATCAGCATGGATCTACCTCGTGGGTCCGGACGTCAGAAGTGGGCGCCGGCGGGAATGCCGCCGGCGGGTCACTCAGACGACGAACAGGATCAGGATGGCGACGAGGAACGACAGAATGCCGAGAGCCTCGGAGAGGGCCATACCGATGAAGAGGTTACCGGTCTGCTGCGGGGCAGCCGACGGGTTGCGCATGGCGGCGTCGAGGAACGAGCCGAAGATGTTGCCCACGCCGATTGCAGCGCCGATCATGCCGAGCGTTGCGAGGCCAGCGCCGACATATTTGAGGCCGAGGGTGATATCGCCTTCCATGGGTATCTCCTTGTTGGAATGCTTTGAGTTTCTACAATTTGCCGCCCGTGAAGCGTTTTCATCGGATGGCGTCAAGCGGTTTGGTGCGGCGCTGGTGCCGCACCGGCGAACGGGTTCCTAGTGTGACGGGTGCATTGCGTCGTTGAGATAGACGCAGGTCAGAATGGCAAAGACGTAGGCCTGCAGGCCGGCGACCAGGAATTCGAGGGCGTTCAGCGCCACGCCCATCGAGAAGGCGAGCAGCGCGACCGGAACATAGGCGATGCCGGCGCCGATCAGGGCCACCGCGAAACCGGCGAACAGCTTCAGCATGATGTGGCCGGCCAGCATGTTGGCGAACAGACGCAGCGACAGGGTCAGCGGACGGGCGACGAACGAAATCACCTCGATCGGGATCAGGATGATGTAGATCGGCCACGGGGCGCCCGACGGGGCGAACAGTTTCAGGAACTTCAGGCCGTTCTTGTAGAAGCCGTAGCCGATGACGATCGAGATCACGAGCAGGGCCAGGGCGGCCGTGACGATGATGTGGCTGGTCGTCGTGAAGGCATACGGCACCATGCCGATCATGTTCGCGAAGAAGATGAAGAAGAAGAGGGTGAACACGAACGGGAAGAACTTGAGGCCTTCCTCGCCGGCGGCGCCGCGCACCATGTCGGCCACGAAGCCGTAGCCGATCTCGGCCAGCGACTGCAGGCGGGACGGCACCAGGAGGCCCTTGGAGGCGGCCACGCCGAAGAAGGCGATGGTCAGCACAACGCCGAGGAGCATGAAGCCCGAGGCATTGGTGAAGGACAGGTCGAGGCCGCCGACCTTCAGGTCCAGCCATTTGCTGACCTGGAACTGGTGGATCGGGTCGATCGCTACGCTCGGCATCAGGAAGTTCATTCGTCCTCGGTCCCGTCTTTTGGGGCAGCTTGCCCCGAAGTTATTTCCTGCGCCCGGGCGTTCAGCTCCCGGTAGGCGCGCATGATGGCCCGGATCCCTGCAGCGAAACCGAAAGCCCCGCCAATCAGCAATCCCCAGGGTTTTGTCTCTGCGAACTTGTCGATCCAGAAGCCGAAAAAGCCCCCGACAAAGACATTGGCGACGAATTCGGCGCCGTATCGCAGGGCATAGGACCCCGCCGAGAGACTTGCACCGTCTGCCTGGTCTGCGCGCCGCTTTGCTGCCTCACGTGCTTCGCGGGCCGCCTTGGCCTTGGCGATACGATCGCCGAGGTCGTTCGGTCCCTCGCTGGACATGATTTCAGATGCTCCGCTGCCGCGAATCCTTGCCGACGGGGCCACCCCCCGGATTTCGGCGCAAACTATGTAGGCCGCCTGTCCAAGTCAACCGGAGATGCAGAAAGCTATTGCCCTGTATTTCCATGGATAAATTTGCACTCGTGTGCGCTACTCCGCCGCAACGAGCTGTTCGGCGGCCTGCAGGTCCACGGAAACCAGCTTGGAAACGCCCTGTTCGCGCATCGTGACCCCGAAAAGACGGTCCATCCGGCTCATTGTGACGGGGTTGTGGGTGATGATAACGAAGCGGGTGTCGGTGCGCTGGCGCATCTCGTTCAGCATGTTGCAGAAACGGTCGACGTTGGCGTCGTCGAGCGGCGCGTCCACCTCGTCCAGAACGCAGATCGGGGCCGGCCGGGACAGGAACACGGCGAAGATCAGCGCCGCCGCGGTCAGGGCCTGCTCGCCGCCGGACATCAGGTTCAGCGTGCCGAGCTTCTTGCCGGGCGGCTGGGCGAAGATTTCGAGCCCGGCCTGGAGCGGGTCGTCGGCATCCACCAGCCGCAGCTCGGCCTGGCCGCCGCGGAACAGGGCTGTGAACAGGGCCTTGAAGTGCTCGTTCACCTGCTCGAACGCCTTCACGAGACGCTCGCGGCCCTCCTCGTTGAGGGATTCGACGCCTTGGCGCAGCTTGGCGATGGCGCGGGTCAGATCTTCCTTCTCGGTGACCTGCGCGCCGAGGCGTTCCTCCAGCTCGGCGGCTTCTTCTTCGGCATTCATGTTCACGCCGCCCAGTTGGTCGCGCTGGCGGCGGAGGTCTTCGGCCTTGCGCTCGGCGTCGCGGGGCGTGAACTCGCCCATCTCGTCGGCATCGAGCCCGGCCTCGGCAATCGCCAGCAGGCCTTCGGGCGTCCGCTGGAAATTGTTGCGGGCGATCTCCGCGGATTCGGAAAGGCGGCCCTCGGCGGTTTCCAGTTTCACCCGCCAGCCGGCCAGCGCCTCACGCGCCTCCGACGCGGCGGCCGAGGCGCGACGGGCGGCGAACTCGGCTTCGCGGATCGCTGCTTCCTTTTCGGAGAGGGCATCCGCGGCGCTTTGGCGTTCGGCCTCACGCGCGGCGACTTCGGCAGACAGGGCTTCGATCTCGGCGGCGAGTTGTTCCGGCCGGGCCTTTGCGGCGAGCGCTTCGGCGGCCGCAGACGACCGGCGCTCGACGAGGCGGCCGATCCGTTCAGCGGCGGCCGTAATCCGGGCGGTCCAGTTCTGGACGTCGCGGTCGAGGCCCTGGCGCCGGGCGGCGGCGGCTTCCCGGCCGCGCGTGATGTCCGTCAAGCGGCCGCGGGCTTCGACCTCGGCCGTGCGGGCTTCGGCGACGGCCGTCCGCGCTTCGGCGAGCCGCGCTTCGAGCGCGTGCTCATTGTCGCTCCGGTCCTGCGGCGACAGGATAGCGAGCGCCTCGTTCACGATGGAGAGTTCGGACTCTGCGCGCGTCAGCGCCTCGCCGACCGTGTCGCGCTTCATCGCGGCGCGTTCGGAATTCTGGGCAGCGTCGGTGACCGCGGTGCGGGCTTCGTTCAGGGCGCGCTGCGCCGGGGCGACGGCGGCGCGCAGTGTGCGGAGCGTTTCCTCAGCGGCGACACGGGTCTCCCGTGCGGCGGTGAACCCGGCTTCGCGAGCGGCGAGCGCGGCCTGTAGCGGGCCAAGCTCTGCCAGTGCGGCCTCAAGCCTTGCCTGTTGTTCGAGGCGCGCTGCTGCGCTGACCGGGGCATCCGGCGTGCGGGCGAAACCGTCCCAGCGCCAGAGGTGCCCCTCTTTGGAGACGAGCCGCTGGCCGGGCTTCAGCTGGGCGGCAAGGCGCGCGCCATCGGCAGCCTCGACCAGGCCGCATTGCGACAGGCGCGCGGCCAGTTCACCCGGCGCGTCCGTATACTGAGCGAGCGGCGTAGCACCGGCCGGCAGGGACTGCGGCACGGCTTCGGCACCGCCCCAGTACATTGCGGCCGCCCGGTCGGTCGGCGCTTCGATGTCATCGCCCAGCGCCGAGGCGACAGCCTTCTCATAGCCATCACGCGTGCGGATGCGTTCCACGACCGGCGGCGCGCTCGGGCCTTCGGCGCGGCGGACCAGTTTGCGCAGTCCGCCAATCTCGGCTTCGAGTTGGCCGACAAGGCGCGCGGCCTCGTCGCGCGTCGGCTGGGCTGCAGCTTCCGCGTCGCGCGCAGCGGTCAGCCGCTGTTCGGATTCCTCGACGGCGCGTTCGGCAGCCTGCAAGCCCGCTTCGGCGGCCTGTTCGGTGTCCTTCGCCTCTTTCAGCTTGCGGACGAGCGTGATGGCATCTTCCAGCGCGGCCATGTCGGCGCGCAGGCGTTCGGCATCGGCCGTCAGCTGCACTTTGCGGCGCGTCTGGGCGTTCACCTGGTCTTCCGTAGCCTGACGGCGGGCGCGCGCTTCGGAGAGACGGGCCTGCGCTTCGTCGGCGACCTGTTCAGCGCTCGCAAGATCCGCGCGGGCGCGCTCCAGCGCGGCGCGCATCTGCGCCTCGATCTCCGCGTTTGCGGCTTCGTCCTCGACCGGCAGGGCGGAGAGTTCGAACTTCGCATGGGCGAGCGCGTCCTCGGCTTCCATCTTCGTGGCCTGCTCGCGCTCGATGTCTTCCATCAGGCGTGCGGCTTCGCTTTCGAGGCGTGCGTGCGCGTCGGCGGCAACCTTGCGCTCGGTCTCAAGCTTCGCCAGCGCGATCCGCGCCTGGCCGAGTTTCGCGGCGACGACACTCTCGGCTTCGCGTAGCGGCTGCAGGCCTTCGCCGGCCTCGATCCGCGCGGCTTCGCACATCGCATCCTGCCGCGACAGATCCTCGACCTCACGTTTCGTCTCTTCGAGTTTTGTCCGCGCCGTCTCGCAGGCAATCTTCGCCTCGTGCCAGCGGAGGTGCGCGATCAGGGCGTCGAGCGCGAAGATCTCTTCCGACAGGGTCCGGTATTTCCGGGCCTTCGCGGCCTGGCGCTTCAGGCTTTGCAGCTGGCGTTCCACTTCGGCCGAGACTTCGGCGAGACGTTCCAGGTTCTGCTCGGCGGCATTCAGCTTCAGCTCCGCCTCATGGCGGCGCGTGTTGAGGCCCGCGATCCCGGCCGCCTCTTCAAGGATGCGGCGGCGGTTCTGCGGTTTCGATCCGATCAGCTCGGAAATCTGCCCCTGCCGCACCAGTGCGGGCGAGTTCGCACCCGTCGAGGCATCGGCGAACAGGAGTGTGATGTCCTTCGAGCGGACGGTGCGTCCGTTCAATTTGTAGGTCGTGCCGGCGCCGCGGCGGATCTTGCGAACGATCTCCAGCGTATCGGAGCCGTTGAACTCCGGCGGGGCGGTGCGTTTCGAGTTGTCGAGGATCAGCGTGACTTCCGCCGTCTCACGCGCCGGCCGCCCGGCCGAGCCGGAGAAGATCAGGTCGTCCATCTCCCCGCCGCGCATCGCCTTGGCCGAGCTTGCGCCCATGGCCCAGCGAAGCGCTTCGAGCAGGTTCGACTTGCCGCAGCCGTTCGGCCCGACAATTCCGGTCAGGCCGGGTTCGACGGGAAAATCCTGCGGGTCGACGAACGACTTGAAGCCGGCAATCCGAAGTTCGGTTATCTGCATGCCGGCTTCCCCATGACCTATTCTTCCGTAACGCCTGCGTCCTCGCCGGCCTCGGTCGGTTGCGGGGCTTCGTCGGCGGGCGCCACGGCTTCAGCCGGTTCGGCCGCCGGAGCGTCGTCGCCCAACAGGCTGTCGAGATATTTCGAGAAGCCCTCGACCGAGCGCGTCTCGTTCTCGAACAGGTGTTTCTTGCCGTTCACGATGAAGGTGGGGGTGGAGTTCACTTCCCACTTCTCGGTCGCGACCTGGAACTTGTCGGCCAGTGCGGTCCGGTAGTCGCGGTTCGACATGCAGGCGTCGAACTGGGCTTCGGTTTCGATGCCATGGCGTTTGCCGATCGTCTGCAGCGCAGGTTTCAGCGTGCCGTTCTGGGCGGCCGTGACGACGCCCACCTGGTTGGCGAACAGGTCGTCGAGGACGTCGAAGAATTTGCCTTCGCCGGCGCAGGCCGCCATCACATAGGCTGGCACGTCCGGCTCGTGGATCGGGTATTCGCGGAACACGAACTTCACCTTGCCGGTGTCGACGTACTTCTTGATCAGTTCCGGCTGGATCTCGTCGTGGAAATACTTGCACGCCGGGCAGGTCGGCGAAGCGTATTCGACGATCGTGACCTTGGCGGTATCGGAACCGATCACGTGGTCGCCTGCGGTGATGGCGGGCATCTCTCCGGCAGGGCCGTCCGTCTTGGCGCCGCAGGCAACAAGCAGGACCGCCGAAACGGCGGCCAGGGCGGAGCGTCTCGAGAGAAGATTCATGATCATGGCTTTCGCGTTAAGGATTGAGTCGATTGGGTTGCCAATTGGTTAACTGAACCGGGGTCTTCTGTTAACTTTTCAGCGGAAGTTCAATTGGTTTCGGGAGATGCCTTCGCCAGTTCCGTGTCCAGGAAGGCGGCAAAGCCCTCCGGGGTCAGCATGGCGAAGGTCGCCTTGTGGACCTCGCCGTTGACGACAAAAGTGGGGGTGGCTCCGACCTCGTAATGGTCTGCGGACTCCTCGACGGCCAGCATGTCGAAGCGCGTATTGATGTCCTTGTAGCAGGCGTCGAATTTCGCGCGGTCCGTGATCCCGTAGGGCGTGCCGATCTCGACCAGCGTCTTCGCGATCGTACCGGCGCTGGATGCCGCGAACACGTCTTCCTGGCGGACGAACACGTCGTGCAGGTAGGCGCGGCCATCGTCCTTGTTCAGGCAGCGGGCCTGGCTGATGATCGTCGTGTCGACCGAGTTGCGGATATATTCGCGCGTGATGAAGCGCACCTTGCCGGTGGCGACATAGGTGGGTTCGATGGCGGGCAGGACGGTTTCGGCGAAGTCCTTGCAGTGGCTGCAGGTCGGCGAGAAATACTCGATCACGGTGACCGGTGCGCCGGCGTCGCCCTCGACCCAGCCGAGCTCGTTCGCGGGATCCCATTCGGTCCAGCCGGCGGCCGTATCGCCAGCGGCAACGGCGCCCGGAACAGCCAGCGTGCCGGCAAGGGCAAACGCAGCAATTGCGAAACGTCGGGTCAGGCCTGCCATGCTCGGTCTTCTCCTCGAATGCCCGGTCTCCGTCCGGGGCCTATCCGGACTGCTTTCCGGACTCTTTTCCAATGTCTTCTGCCGTTAGCATGGCCGCACCCAGGGCAACAATTGCTGCGCGCAGCCGGTCGTCCGCGATGTTCGCGGTGCTCGCTTCGAGGTCGGCCCGTTCCTTCGGCGTGAGCGGCCGGGCCACCCGGCGCGGTTTCTGCTTCTCGCCCGTCGTCAGCGCGCCCTGAACCAGCTTGATCGCCGTCACATCGCCGCCGGCGGCAACCGAGACGCGCTGGCGGATTGTTTCGGACTGGTGCTGCACCATCGGCGCGGCCTGGGGCAGGACGCGCAGGGTCAGCACCCGGCCGTCCTTGCCGCCGCTCAGCTTTTCCGGGCGGCAGAACCTGTAGAGCTGTTCGCCGGCGATTTCGCGCCAGCGGCCCTGCAGGATCTGGATCGGCGGCATTTTCTTGCCGCCCGACTTACGGGCGATCCTTTCGGCGGCAAGCCCGATCTGCGCCATGGGCGGCTTCATGGCCCGCCCGCGCATATAGCGCAGCCGCACCCTTGCGCGCGCTTCCTCAATGGGATCGAGACTTGATCTGATGACCATGACTCGAGATTGCATGGGAATGATGACGACGGGAAGGCAGGCGGTGCCGAAACACGGGGATTTGAACAGGCTTCCGGTGGCGCTGCTCGCCTGGTTCGACCGGCACGGGCGGGACCTGCCCTGGCGCACGGCAAAGGGTGTCCGCCGCGACCCCTATCGCGTCTGGCTGGCCGAGATCATGCTGCAGCAGACGACGATCCCCCACGGCACACCCTATTTCCTCACCTTTACCGAGCGATGGCCGACCGTCGAAGCGCTCGCCGCGGCGAAGGACGAAGCCGTGATGACGGCGTGGGCCGGGCTCGGCTACTATGCCCGGGCGCGGAACCTCCTGAAATGCGCGCGGGAAATCGCGGCGCGCGGCAGCTGGCCGGAGACAGCGGCGGAACTGAAAAAGCTGCCCGGTATCGGCCCTTACACCGCAGGCGCCATCGCTGCGATTGCGTTCGACCGGCGCGAGGCGGCCGTCGATGGCAATGTCGACCGCGTCTTCGCGCGCCTTCTGGCCCTGAAGGGCGAGTGGGCGTTGGAGAAGAAGCGCCTCCATGCGGAGGTGGAACGCCTCGTTCCGGCGGACCGGCCGGGCGATTTCGCCGAGGCGCTGATGGACCTCGGTGCAACGGTCTGCACACCGATGCGGCCCAATTGCCTGATCTGCCCGATCTCGGAATTTTGCCGCGCCAAGGCCGAGGGCAATCCCGAGCGCTACCCGATCAAGCCGGCGAAAGCCGCAAAGCCCATCCGCCGGGGGGCGGTCTTCATTGCGGTCCATGAGGGCGACGTCCTGCTGGAGCGCCGTCCGGACAAGGGTCTGCTCGGCGGCATGCTCGGCCTGCCCACCAGCGACTGGATCGAGGGGGAACGCGGCGATGCGGTTCCGCCGTTCAAGGCAGGCTGGGAGGAGATCGGCGAGGTCCGCCATGTGTTCACGCATTTCGACCTGCGCCTCAGCGTGATGCGGGCCGATCTTTCCCGACGCCCGGCGAAAGCCGAAGGGGTCTGGGTGCGGCTGGAAGAGGTCGAGGGCCTGCCCAGCGTTTTCGCCAAGGCGTTCCGGCTGGCCGTGAAATAATTTACGTTAGCGTTATCACTGGACATCGCGCATACGCTTTCCGAAACTGCCTGAAAACAGACAGGGCGGAAAAACATGGCGAAGACGATCCTCTTGCTGGGCGGACTGGCATTGCTGGCAGGCAGTGCCTCGGCCGAGCCGCCGCAACTGGCGAGCGTCTTTACCGACCACATGGTCGTCCAGCGCGAGGCGCCGCTGACCCTGTTCGGCACGGCCGATCCGAAAGCGCAGTTCAAGCTCGTCTTCGACGGCAAGGCGCGGACCGTGAGGGCCGGGGCAGACGGTAACTGGTCGCTGGACCTGCCGGCACTGGAGGCGGGCGGTCCCCACACGATTGCGCTGACGGCCGGAGGCGAAACGGTCCAGTCCGTTTCGGACGTGCTGGCAGGCGACGTCTTCCTGTGTTCGGGCCAATCGAACATGGAATGGCCGCTGAAGAGCTCCCTTTACGGTGAGAAGGAAGTCAATACGGCGGGCAATGACCGGATCCGGCTTCTGGACATCTCCCATGTGGCCGACATCGCGCCGCAGGCAGACCTGCCGGAGGGCAATGCGTGGACCGTTGCGGCGCCGGAAACGGCAGCGGATTTCTCCGCGGTCTGCTTCCTGACGGGCAAGGCGCTCCAGAGCAGTTACGATGTGCCGGTCGGCCTGATCGACGCGTCCTGGGGCGGCTCGCGCATCGAACCGTGGATCAGCGAGGCTGCGTTTGCAGAGAGCGGCACCTATTTCGCTGCCGTCGAGATGATGCGGCTCTATCGCGACAATCCGCCAGCCGCGCTCGCCCTCTATGCCACTCAGTGGACCGGCTGGTGGAAGGCCCATGACTGGTATGACGGTCGCGATCCGTGGACGGGCGATACTTCGCTTGACTGGCAGCCGACGCCGGACTGGCGCCTGTCCGACTGGAACACTTGGGGTGTGCCGGAACTCGAAGGCTTCCTCGGCCAGGTCTGGCACCGGGTGACCTTCACGCTGACGCCGGAACAGGCGGCCGGCGGGGCCGAGGTCCATATCGGGCAGGCCGACGATGTGGACGTGACCTGGCTGAACGGCACGGCCATCGGGGCGACGCATGGCTGGGGCTTTGCCCGCACCTACACGGTACCTGCAGGCGTCTTGAAGCCGGGTGAGAACACGTTGGTGGTCAACGTCTACAATTCCTATGGCGGCGGCGGGCTGACCGGGCCGGAAGACGAGCTCCGCGTCGATCTCGCGGACGGCTCGTCAGTGCCGATCGACCGGGGCTGGACCTGGCTGAAAGTGCCCGGAGACGCGGGCAATCCGATGCCGGCGCCGTGGTACCCGATCCAGGGATTCACGATGCTGCACAATGCGATGCTCGCGCCGCTGAAGGGCCTGCGCCTGAAGGGTGCGCTCTGGTACCAGGGCGAGTCGAATGCCGGAGACGGTGAGGCCTACGAAGGCCTTCTGGGCCTGCTCGCCCGTGACTGGCGCCGCCTGTTCGATACGCCTGACCTGCCAGTCGCGGTGATCCAGTTGCCGCGCTGGGGCGCGTTGCCGACCGCTGCCGGGACCGAAGGCTGGGGCACGATCCGGGAAGCCATGCGCCGGGCCGCTGCCGCCGATGACCGGATGGGTCTCGCTGTCGCCATCGACCTCGGCGACCCGATGAACCTGCATCCGCCCGAGAAGCAGCATGTTGCCGACCGGACGATCCGCGTCCTGCGCGCGCTGGCCTATGGCGAGGACCTGACCGGCATGTCCGGCCCCGAAGTTCGCTCGGCGCAGCGGGCGGGCGATACGGTCCAGGTGGCCTTTGACGGCGTCGACCAGGGTCTCGTCACGGTGAGTTCGGATCGCGTCGTGGGGCTTGAGGCCTGCGACAAGGCAGGCGCGTGCCGCTATGTCAGCGGCATTGTGAACGGACCGGCCGTGAACATAACGCTGCCGGACGGGGCGGCGGCGGACGAGATCCGCTACTGCCAGGGCGACTCGCCGCTCTGCAATCTCTATGACGCAAACCACCTGCCGGCCGGACCCTTCCGGGTGGCCGTGGAGACGGGCGCCCCTTAGGCCGGGACTAGTTCAGGCCCATCTCTTCGCGGTAGCGGCGGCGGAGCAGGTCGATCGGTGCAAGGTCGCGTTTGTCGGTCTCGAAGTGCCAGTAGGTCCAGCCATTGCAGGCAGGGGCCTGCTGCACATGGGCGCCGAGGCGGTGGATCGAGCCGGAGACGCTGCCCGTGGTCAGCGAGCCATCGACCCGGATGCGGGCCTGGTGGCGGCGCTGCGGGCTGAACAGGCGGTCGCCCGGCTTCAGCCAGCCATTCTCGATCAGGGCGCCGAACGGCACGCGGGTGAGCGACTTCTTGCTCCGCTCGGTCTCGAGGTCCTCGCCGTTGATCGGCTCGATGGCCTTCAGGCGGGCGCGGGACAGGCGGGCATAGGTCTCGTCGCGCTCGATGCCGATATAGTTCCGGCCGAGACGCTTGGCGGCGGCGGCCGTCGTGCCGGTGCCCGAGAACGGGTCAAGCACGGTGTCGCCCGGATTGGTCGTCGCCAGCAGGACGCGGTGAAGCAGCGATTCCGGCTTCTGGGTCGGGTGGGCCTTCTTGCCGGACTCGTCCTTCAGGCGCTCGCCGCCGGTGCACAGCGGGATCACCCAGTCGGACCGCATCTGCTTGTCTTCGTTGAAGACTTTCAGGGCGTCGTAATTGAAGGTGACGCGGCTTTCCTGCGACTTGCCGGCCCAGATCAGCGTCTCGTGCGCGTTCTGGAAGCGGGTTCCCTTGAAGTTCGGCATCGGGTTCGACTTCAGCCAGATCACATCGTTCTGGATCCAGAAGCCCTGGTCCTGCAGGATCGCGCCGACGCGGAAGATGTTGTGGTACGAGCCGATCACCCAGATCGCGCCATCGTCCTTCAGGACGCGGCGGCACTCTTCCAGCCACTGGTGGCAGAACAGGTCATAGGCGTCGAAACTGTCGAACTTGTCCCATTCGTCATCCACGCCGTCGACAACCGACTGGTCCGGACGGGTCAGCCCGCCGCCCAGCTGGAGGTTGTAGGGCGGATCGGCAAAGACGAGGTCCACCGACCGGTCCGGCAGGCGGGAAAGGATGTCGATGCAGTCGCCCTGCATGATGACGTTCTTTTGGAGGTCCATAAGTGCAGCCCCGAATACGCAACGCGTGAAAACCAGAAGAACGAATCAGTGCGTTGCACCGGTTAGTGATTCCTTACCTGCGCAGCACCGTTCCGGCCCCGAGTCGTTCCGGGAACGAAACTAAACACCGATTCGTCCTGTGGATCGGTCTGTGGAACAATCTGTGGAAAAGGCTGTGAAATTTGCCGATCCGGGGGCGCAGAGAAAGGTCGTGGCCGGGATCGCAAACGCGCATTATGAAGGGCGGCATGACTTTCGATCTGCTTCGACCCTGGCTGAACGGCTTGGCGTGTTCGTGTTTCGCTTTCCGGCGGCATTGCCGCTGTGCGCAAGGAAATGGACGTTTTCAGCGCCTTCGTCCTGGCCGTGCTGACCGCCGTGGGCGGCGGCACCTTCCGCGACATGATCCTCGATGTGCCTGTCTTCTGGCTCACCGATTCAGTGACGCTCTGGCTGGCGATTGCGGGCGGGCTGCTGGCCTTCTTCTTTCACAAGGTCGTCGATGCGTTCCGGCCGCTGCGATGGGCGGACGCCATGGGCCTGGCCCTGTTCGCCGTCACGGGCGCTGCCAAGACGGCAAACCTCGGCCATAGTCCGCTGATCGTCGTGATCATGGGCATCATGACGGCTTCCGCTGGCGGTATCCTGCGCGATGTGGTGGCGCAGCGGGATTCCCTGCTGATGCAGGAGGAGATCTACGCCACGGCCGCACTCGGTGGGGCCAGCGTTTACGCGGCGCTGCATTTCGGCGGATTTCCGGAATCCTGGGCTTTCTCGGCCGGCATGCTGGCGGGGTTCCTGCTGAGAGGCGGCGCACTGGTATTTGGCTGGTCCCTGCCGAAGGCGCGGCCCTGATCCGTCATACCTTAAGGTAAGGTGCGCGCCGCACGGGGCCGTGCTAGGGTGCCTCTCATGAACAGGGAGAAACCGCCGGTCGATCATGCGGAGCGCGTCCGCTCCGTCGCGCTGTCGCGGAGCGCTGCGGCGCAGTCGAGCCTTGCCGCCTCCTGGGCCCGATCCATGAAAACCTACGGCCTCGAGCCCGATGCGCCCGGCAGCCGGGACGCGCGGATGGAGGCGAGCGAGATCGGCCACCGGCGCGATGCGCTGGGCCGTATCCTCGCCACGTCCGCGCCGGTGATGGACCGGCTCTATGCCAGCCTCGGCCTCGCCGGATGCAGCGTGTTCCTGTCCGATACCGAAGGCGTTGTGATCGACCACCGCATGCCGGGCGGCGACGACGCCATGCTGCGCGCGGCGGGTCTCTGCGAAGGCGGGGTCTGGTCCGAAGCGGTGCAGGGCACGAACGGCATCGGCACCTGTATCGCCGAGGAGCGCGCCGTCACCATCTATCGCGACCAGCATTTCCACGACCGCAACACGGTGATGGCCTGCATGGGCGCGCCGGTGTTCGACGAGCATGGTGCGCTGGTCGCCGTGCTGGATGTCTCCTCCTGCCGGGACGACCTGACCCAGCCTTTCGCCACGCTGATCGCGCAGACCGTCACCGACGCGGCGCGCCAGATCGAGGCGGATCATTTCCAGAGCGCC
This sequence comes from Hyphomonas sp., assembly GCA_041398365.1. Taxonomy (GTDB): domain Bacteria; phylum Pseudomonadota; class Alphaproteobacteria; order Caulobacterales; family Hyphomonadaceae; genus Hyphomonas. The sequence continues at coordinate 30,124 of JAWKUV010000016.1, forward strand.
TTTGCCGGCCGCCGCATCCTGCGCGGGGCGGGCGACGGGCAACGCGGCGCCGTCCTGCTTGCGGTGGACAAGGACGATCTCGTGGTCGGCGCAACACGCGCGGCACGGACGATCTACGATCTCGGCAGCGATGCACGCCTGGCGCCGCGCCCGGCCGGGGACCTGTTCGGCGATTCCGAATTGCGGGGCATCGGCCTCGAAAGTGCGGAGCGGCGGGAACTGCGCCGCGCCATTGCCCGGTCGGGTGGCAACATGGCCGCCGCGGCCCGCGCGCTCGGCATCAGCCGGGCGACCCTCTACCGCCGGATGGACCAGCTGGGCCTCTCCCGCGACTGATTTCCCCGCAAATGTGTCTCATTCCTGAGACACATTCACCGGACGACCCGATTGACACGCCGTGACAGATCCACGCGGCGGGCAGAACATTCCTCCCAGTCTTCGCACACGACGAAGAGCGCCAATGATCTGGAGGAAATGACATGGCCGACACACAGATTCTCGACATGGCTGCGATGAAAGCTCCGTTCCGTGAACGGTATGACAATTTCATTGGCGGCAAATTCGTTGCGCCCCGCGCCGGGCGCTATTTCGACAATACGTCCCCGATCAATGGCAAGGTGATCTGCCAGATCGCCCGCTCCGATGCGAGCGATGTGGAACTGGCCCTCGATGCCGCCCATGCCGCGAAGGATGCCTGGGGCAGAACGTCCGCGACCGAACGGGCGCTGATCCTCAACCGGATCGCCGATGTGATCGAGGAGAACCTCGAACGGCTCGCCACCTGCGAAACCTGGGACAATGGCAAGCCGATCCGCGAAACCATGGCGGCCGACCTGCCGCTGGCGGTCGACCACTTCCGCTATTTCGCCGGCTGTATCCGCGCGCAGGAAGGCAGCCTTTCCGAAATCGACCACGACACGATTGCCTACCACTTCCATGAGCCGCTCGGCGTCGTCGGGCAGATCATTCCGTGGAACTTCCCGCTGCTGATGGCGACGTGGAAACTTGCCCCGGCGCTGGCCGCCGGGAACTGCGTGGTCCTGAAGCCGGCCGAACAGACCCCGGCCTCGATCATGGTGCTCGCAGAGCTCATCGGCGACCTCCTCCCCGCCGGCGTGCTGAACATCGTGAACGGCTTCGGCCTGGAGGCGGGCAAACCGCTCGCCTCCAGCAACCGCATCGCCAAGATCGCCTTCACCGGCGAAACGACAACCGGACGCCTGATCATGCAGTATGCGTCCGAAAACCTGATCCCGGTGACGCTGGAACTGGGCGGCAAGTCGCCGAACATCTTCTTCGAGGATGTGGCGCGTGCGGACGATGACTTCTTCGACAAGGCGATCGAAGGCTTCGTCATGTTCGCGCTGAACCAGGGCGAGGTCTGCACCTGCCCGTCGCGCGCCCTGATCCACGAGAAGATCTACGACCGCTTCATGGAACGCGCCCTCAAGCGCGTCGGCCAGATCGTGCAGGGCAACCCGCTCGACCCGGCGACCATGATCGGCGCGCAGGCCAGCTCGGAGCAGAAAGAGAAGATCCTCTCCTATTTCGACATCGGCCGTCAGGAAGGCGCGCAGGTGCTGGTCGGCGGCGAGGCGGCGAACCTCGGCGGCGATCTTGCCGGCGGCTATTATATCAAGCCGACCGTCCTCAAAGGGCACAACAAGATGCGCGTGTTCCAGGAGGAAATCTTCGGGCCGGTCGTCTCTGTCACGACGTTCAAGGACGAAGCCGAAGCGCTCTCCATCGCCAATGACACGCTCTACGGTCTCGGCGCCGGTGTGTGGAGCCGCGAGGCGAACACCTGCTACCGTTTCGGCCGCGGCATCCAGGCCGGGCGCGTGTGGACGAACTGCTACCACGCCTATCCGGCCCACGCGGCCTTCGGCGGCTACAAGCAGTCGGGCATCGGCCGGGAGAACCATTCGAAGATGCTGGACCACTACCAGCAGACCAAGAACATGCTGGTCTCCTATTCTCCGAAGAAGCTCGGCTTCTTCTGATCCTGCCGTGGTGTGACGGCAGAGGGGCGGTTCCGGCGGCAGCATTGGCCGGAACCGCCCACCCATTTGCGAAGACGATCCGATGGCAGACGAAAACGGACTTCCCCTGCGGGTGACAGCCACCGATGCGGCGCGCGTCCTGATCGCCGAGATCCGCCGCGATCATCCGGATATCCTGTTCCACCAGTCCGGCGGCTGCTGCGATGGGTCGAGCCCGATGTGCTATCCCGCCAGCGACTTCAAGGTCGGCGAGCGGGATGTGAAGCTGGGCGAGGTGGACGGCGTGCCGGTCTATATCTCGGCCAGCCAGTTTGAGGCCTGGAAGCACACGCAGCTGATCCTCGATGTCGTGCCCGGCCGGGGCGGCATGTTCTCGCTCGACAATGGCCGCGAGCGCCGCTTCCTGACGCGCGGGCGCGTGTTCAGCGAGGCCGAACTCGCCGCGCTCGGCTGAGGCTCAGAGGTTCAGCTTCAACTGGTCGCCGCTGGCGGGCGGCAGGCTGAAGAGGTCTGTCCGAACGGGCAGGCGCGGTTTGTCGAGCCCGAGGCGGCGGGCCGCGCGCGCGAAGCGTTTCGAGATCAGTTCCGCCACCGGGCCGCGGCCGCGCATGCGCTCGCCCCACTGGGCATCGTAATCCTTGCCGCCGCGCATCTCGCGCAGCGTGTTGATCACCCGCGCCGCCCGGTCCGGCACATGTTGGACCAGCCATTCGTGGAACAGGTCCTTGATCTCGTATGGCAGGCGCAACATCACGTAGCCGGCCCCGGTCGCGCCATGGGCGGCGGCGGCCTCCAGCAGGGCCTCGATCTCGTGATCGTTGAGCGCCGGGATGACCGGCGCCGTCATCACCGTCACCGGAATACCCGCATCGCTGAGCGCGCGTACGGTCTCCAGCCGCCGCTGGGGCGTGGCCGCGCGCGGTTCCATCTTGCGCGAGAGCGTCCGGTCCAGCGTCGTGATCGACACGCCCGCGCGGACAAGGCCTTTCGCGGCCATCGGCGCCAGCAGGTCTAGGTCGCGCTGGATCAGGGCAGACTTCGTCAGCAGGCTGACAGGGTGGTTATGTTCCGACAGGACTTCGAGAACCTGCCGCGTCATCGTGTATTCGCGCTCGATGGGCTGGAACGCATCCGTGTTCATGCCGAGCGCGATGGGGCGGCAGACATAGCCGGGACGGGACAGTTCCCAGCGCAGCATCTGGATCGTGTTCCGCTTGTAGAAAAGCCGGCTCTCGAAATCGAGGCCGGGCGAGAGGCCCTGCCAGGCGTGGCTCGGGCGGGCGAAACAATAGATGCAGCCATGCTCGCAACCGCGATAAGGATTGATCGTGCGGTCGAACGAGATGTCCGGCGAGCGGTTGAAGGTGATCACCGTGCGCGCGGTTTCCGGCATCACGATCGTGTCCAGCCGCGCGGCGTCTTCCTCGATCGTGTCCCAGCCGTCGTCGAAGGCGAACCGCGTTTCCTTCTCGTAGCGGCCGGTCTGGTTCGAGACGGCGCCGCGTCCATTGTGATCGAAACGCTCGGCTGCGGCCTTCGTGTCGATCAGGCTGACGCGCCCCGTGGGCTGAAGTTTCTGTCCGGTCCGCATGGCTGGATAGAGCCACGGGCATCAGAACAAATCAAGAACAAAATTAATGACCCTGAAGCCGTTTCCTGTGGATGGCGGGCGGGCGCCAGGCTGCCGGACGCGCCGACCAGGCGCGCCAGTCGCTCAGTTCGTCGATGTCCATCAGCATGGGCAGGAGGCCGATATTGGCGTGGACTGGCAGATTGGACCACACATCCTGCATGGCGTGGGGACCGGACCAGCGCACGCCCCGGAATGGCGCGCGGGTGCGCGGGCCCTTGTTCATGCCGAACAGCCAGAAACCGCCATCCTCGGCCGGGCCGAAAATCGCATCGTGGCGCGCCAGAAGGCGGACCGCCTGACGCAGCAGCGCGGGCGAGACGTCCGGTGCATCGGTGCCGATGAACAGGACCGGGCCGGGCGGCGCGTCGTTCCAGCCTTTTTCCAGCCGCTCGGTCAGCGAACCGTGCCGGCCCTGGCTGCGGCGCGGCAGGTGGGCGGGCCAGAGCGTGGTGGCCGTGTCGCGCAAAGTGCTGTCCGGTGCCGCATAGATGACCGTGTCACAGCCGGAGCCGGCGGCGGCTCGGAAGGTGCGGGCTTGGGTGAAGCCGGCAATGCGGCGGGCGGTCGCCGGGCCGGCGCGTTCGGCCAGCCGGGTCTTGGCGAGGCCAATGCGCGGTGGCTTGGCGTAAACAAGTAAGGTAGGACGTGCCATGTCTCTGCCTTACTTTTGTCTGCAGCCGGGCGGAAGATGGCAGGACGATAAAAGGGAGGCTTTCCAATGCGTCCACTGCGTTCCGGGCTGGCGATCGGCACAATCGGCCTCCTGTCTGCCTGTTTCATGAGCGAAACACCCTTCATCCCCGACGCGGATGCGGTTCGCCTCGGCGAGGGCACGATCCTTGTCTGTAGCGACGCGGACGATTGCAGCCACACCATCCCCGACGAGGACGGCATGGGCTACATGATGATGCCGCCGCCCGATGAGGACGACGAGCCGATGGCGGTGAAGTTTGCGCCGCTGATGGACACGTCCATCGGTCCTGTCTGGCTCGCCGAGATCGACATGACCGAAGAGGACGAGCGGGCCTATGTGGTCGGCGTCGTGCGCCGCGCGCCGGAATACGACCAGGATGGGGTGGCGGCATTCGATGTCGAACTGCCCTGGTGCGAGGATATCGACGAGGCGGAACTGGCCGCCTACGGGATCGAACGGCTCGACTCCTATACGTGCAGCATGCCCGCGAAGACTTCGATCTCGGACTATTTGCGCCAGACGCACAAGGAAGAGTTCGAAACCCCCGAATGGTGGGAAGACGACTAGGCCCAGCTGCCCCGTTCATACGGCACGCCATGAGTGGCGCAGATGTCGCGCAGGCGATCTGTCGCGCGGGGGTCGTTGGCGAAGAACTCGATGGACAGGGCCATCAGCAGCTGGCCCCATGCCTCCTTCGGCACGATGGTCCAGAACTCGTAATCGCTGTCGCCCCAGAATTCCTCGACGGTCGGCCCCATGTCCTGCGTGTCGAAGGTGAACTTGTCCTCCTCGAGCGTCGCCCGGACAGAGCGGAAATTCTCGCCGTCCTGGCGGTAGAGTTCCACACACTTCCGGTCGTCGCTCATCGGGGTTCCTTTCAGGTATAGTGCCGGGCCAGCGTTTCGGGTTTTGCGCCCAGCAGGAAGCGGGTGATCAGCACGGCATTGCGGAAGCTGCGCCTATTCCAGCCGTCGCGTTCGTACTTGGCGGCGGAGGTGCGCGCCTCGGCGTTCAGCTGGACGAGCCGGCGCTTGCCCACGGCGCGGACCAGCATCACGTCCTCCATCAGCGGCACGTCCCTGTAGCCCCCGGCCTCGTCATAGAGCTTGCGCGGGATGAGCAGGCCCTGGTCGCCATAGGGCAGGCCCAGCATCCGGGCGCGGCGGTTCGCGCGCTTCTCAAGGCCGCGGGCGGCGCGTGCATCCGAGCGGAAATGCAGCTCGAAGAACGCGGCATAGTCCGGTCTGGTGACGATATGATCACCGCTACGCTCAGCCCAGTCACGGGAAAGCGCGGTATCCGCATGCAGAAACAGCAGCCAGTCACCCCGTGCGGCGGCGGCTCCGGCGGCAAGCTGGGCGCCCCGTCCGCGCGCGCCGGTCACGACAGTTGCGCCCATCGCCCCGGCGATTTTCACGGTCGCATCGTCCGATCCGCCATCGGCAATGATGACCTCCCGGATCAGCCCCGCCTCCAGCCCCGGCATCAGGCTCTCAAGGCAGAGCGGCAGCTCGGTCGCGGCGTTGAGCGTTGGAACGATGACGGAAAGCGGCGCGGGCATGGAATGATGTGCTCAGCTGGCGACCGTCATCGGACCGCGAAGAAGCCAGGCCACGCCCACGAGCGCAGCGAACAGGATCGCAGCATATCTTGCCCATCGGAAGCTTGCCGCGACCCCGCCCACGCCCAGTCCGCACGCAATTGCTGCGAGCCCGCGAACGAAAGGAGGCAGGTGGGTGCGCGTCTCAAGCGTGTAGGCGACCGCAAGCGCGCTTGCCCCGCCGAATATGATCATGGTCCAGATCGCGGCGCCCACCGATTGGGTATCAGTCTCCTCTGAAAGGAGGCGGCGCCAATGGCGGTTAAGCATTGGGACACCCCTCCATCAGCCGCCAAGCTCGCCCAGCCGCTTTTCCACGAGCAGAAGGTCGCGCCAGGCGCGGGATTTCTCCTGCGGGCGGCGCAGCAGGTAGGCCGGGTGCAGGAGCGGGATCAGCGGCACGGAATAGCCGCCCGCCGTGGTCAAAACGTGCTCCGTGCCGCGCAGCTTCATGATGCCGTTGGAGGTCTCCAGCAGCGAGGAAGCCGGCACGCCACCCGCGGCGACGATCAGTTTCGGCTTCCCGAGTTCGATCATCCGCTCGACGAAGGGGCGGCAGACTTCCAGTTCCTCCGGCTCCGGGTTCCGGTTGCCGGGCGGGCGCCAGTAGTTGACGTTGGTGATGAAGGCGTTGCTTGCCCGGTCGCGATTGATGGCGGCGAGCATCCGGTCCAGCAGCTGCCCGGCCTTGCCGACGAAGGGCAGGCCGCGCCGGTCCTCCTCTGCGCCGGGGCCTTCGCCGATCACCATCAGGCTCGCGCCCGGCGTGCCGTCAAAGACGACCGTGTGCTGCACCGCGGGCTTCAGGGGGCTGCCGTCGAACGATTCGATGGCGGCCTTCAGGGCTTCCAGAGTGTCGCAGCCGGCCGCCAGCGCCCGGGCCTCGTCGACCCAGTTCTTCGGTTTGCGGCCGCGCGGGCGGGGCGGGGTAACCTGTTGCGGCGCCGGGGATTCTGCCTGTTCTGCCGTCTTCAGGAGCGCCTCGACCCTGGCATGGTCTACGTCCACACCCATTTCCTCCCACCAATCTGTGAGAGCCTGGATTGCAGAAGTTGACGCAGGGGCGGGCATTCAGACGCTCTGGACCTTCGCGGCAGACATTGTAAGTGCTTAAACAATTACACGTATGGGCGGCAACTCAAGGCCCGCAGCGAGGAGATATTGATGGCGGACGACGCTATGGAACGGGAATCGATGGAATTCGACCTGGTGATCGTGGGCGGGGGCCCGTCCGGTCTGGCCGCTGCCATCAGGTTCAAACAACTGGCCAACGAGAAGGGCGAGGACCTCTCGGTCGTCGTCCTGGAGAAGGGCGGCGAAATCGGCGCGCATATCCTGTCCGGCGTCGTGATGGACCCGGTCGGCCTCGACAAGCTGATCCCCGACTGGCGCACCCGCGACGACCGTCCGCTGAAGACGGAAGTCCACGCCGACAAGTTCGTGTTCCTTGGACCGCAGGGCATGGCCGACATTTCCTGGCTGCCGATGCCGGACTTCATGAAGAACCACGGCAATTTCACCGGCTCACTGGCGAACGTCACGCGCTGGCTGGCGCAGGAGGCCGAGGGTCTCGGCGTCGAAGTGTTCCCGGGCTTTGCCGCCTCTGAAGTCGTTTATGGCGAGGACGGCCGCGTGAAGGGCGTCGTTTCCGGCGTCATGGGTATCGCTGCCGACGGCAGCCACAAGGGCGACTACCAGCCGGGCATGGAACTGCTGGGCAAGTATGTCCTCTTCGCCGAGGGCGCCCGTGGCTCGCTGACCAAGGAATTGATCGCGAAGTTCAATCTCGATGAAGGCCGCGATCCGCAGAAATTCGGCATTGGCCTGAAAGAACTCTGGTCGGTCCCGGAAGAGAATTTCCAGGAAGGCTATGTCCAGCACACGATGGGCTGGCCGCTCGACAACTCCACCGGCGGTGGCAGCTTCCTCTACCACTTCCGCGACAATGGCGAGCCGTTCATCTCGGTCGGCTTCGTGGTCCACCTGAACTACGCCAACCCGTACATTTCGCCGTACCAGGAATTCCAGCGCTTCAAGCACCACCCGGCCATCGAGCCGCACCTCAAGGGCGGCAAGCGCGTGGCCTATGGCGCCCGCGCGATCACCGAGGGTGGCTTCCAGTCGGTTCCGAAACTGGCCTTCCCGGGCGGCGCGCTGATCGGTTGCGGCGCCGGCTTCGTCAACGTGCCGCGCATCAAGGGCAGCCACAACGCGATCCTGACCGGCATGATGGGCGCTGAAGCGGCCTTCGCAGCAATCACTGACGGCCGTCAGGGCGATGTGCTCGAGTCCTATGAAGAGGCCTACAAGGAGTCCTCGGTCTACAAGGAACTGAAGACGGTGCGGAACGTGAAGCCGCTCTGGTCGAAGCTCGGCACGGCCATCGGCATCCCGATGGGCGGCCTCGAAATGTGGATCTCGACCCTGTTCGGCGGCTTCTCCTTCTTCGGCACGCTGAAGCACGGGAAGAGCGATGCGCAGTCGCTGAAACCGGCGTCCAAGTTCAAGCCGATCGCCTATCCGAAGCCAGACGGCGTGATCAGCTTCGACCGCCTGACCAACGTGGCCTTCACCAATACCTACCATGCCGAAGACCAGCCGGTGCATCTGAAGGTCGCCGACCTCGCGCTGCAGAAGGCGTCCGAGCACGACGTGTTCGCCGGTCCTTCGGCGCGTTACTGCCCGGCAGGCGTGTACGAGTGGATCGAGGACGGCGACACCGTGAAGTTCCAGATCAACTCGCAGAACTGCATCCACTGCAAGACCTGCGATATCAAGGATCCGAACCAGAACATCACCTGGACCGTGCCGGAAGGCGGCGGCGGACCGGCCTACCCGAACATGTGATTGGACTGTCATAATTCGGCAGTATCTACAGCCCGTTCCTGTCAGGAGCGGGCTGTTCCGTATCTGACAGGCAGACGAAGGGGGATCGGTCTTGGACCTTGCACGGCGGATTGTGGCGGAGTTTCTGGGGTCGGCGATGCTGGCCGGGGTCGTGATCGGGTCGGGGATCCTGGCGGTGGCGCTGAGCGGCGGCAACGATGGCGTGGCGCTGATCGGCAATACTGCAGCAACGGCAGCGATTCTCTGGGTCCTGGTGGCCGTGCTGGGACCGGTTTCCGGCGCCCATTTCAACCCCGCTGTGACGCTCGCCTTTGCCGTACGGCGTGAGATCGACCTGTCGGCAACGATGATCTATATGCTTGTTCAGGTGATCGGATGTATCGCCGGTGCGATCCTGGCGCATGCCATGTTCGAACTGCCACTGATCCAGATCGCGGCGACCGACCGGTCCGGCGCCGCCAAGATGCTCTCGGAGGGGATCGCAACCTTCGCGCTTGTCTTCGCCATCTTCGGTGCCATCCGCTACGCCCCCAAAGCCGTTCCGGCGGCGGTCGCCTTGGTGATTACGGCCGGCTACTGGTGGACCGCCTCAACCAGTTTCGCCAATCCCGCGATCACGGTTGCGAGAGCCCTGTCGGACACGTTCGCGGGTGTCCGGCCGGCGGATGTGCCGGGCTTCGTGATCGCGCAGGCGCTGGGCGCCCTGCTGGCAACGGGGATCAGTGCTTTCCTGTTCCGGCCTGCCGGAGACGAGGCGGCCTGAGCCGGAGGGCTCCTTCCGGCAGGCAGACTGCATACGACCTCTGCTTTAACCGTTACGGTGCCTTGCTCTTGCCGCATGGGGCTGCTTCACTCAGCCCAATCGCGATCCGGAGTTCAGATCCTTTATGCAGCTCAAGACCACTGTCGCGGCAGGCGCGCTTGCCATCTCCATGGGCCTGTCCGGCGTATTGGGGGCGTGTGCGGCCCTGCCGGCACCGGCGAGCGCAAATGTGGCTGCCGACAAGGCGGCAATCGATGAGGCCTATGCCGGCCTGTCCGATGCGGCCAAGGCAACCGCGGTACTGGGCGATGACGGCAAGCCGGTCGGCGTTGACGCCTATCCCGCCCCGATCGATGCGGTGAAGGCCGGCGACATGGCCGCCTTCCTGGTCATGACCCGCGAGCTTGAGGTCGAGGACAAGGACGCAAGCCCGATGTTCGACGCGTTCATCGCGCTCGATCAGGCGGCTGCCGGGAATATCGAGGCGGCCCGCCAGACGCTGGCCGATTCGAGTGCCCGCGCAGGCGAGGACGGCGAGACCAGTTTCTACATCTATCTCGATGCCTGGCTGCTCGCGATGGAAGGCAAGGGCGACGAGGCGATCAAGCGCCACCGCGCCGCCGCGAACGGCATGCCGGGCCTGACGGGCCAGCTGTCGCTGGCGGCGATGCTGGACGCGCTCGACCGTCCGGAACAGGCGCTGGCCGTGTACGAGGCGATGACGCCCTCGAAGATCGAAGCGCCTGAACACGAGTTCGACCCCAAAGGCCTGCTCTACAGCCATATCAAGACCGTGATCTCCCGCCATGCGCTGCTGCTGCAGCGGCTCGGCCGGATCGAGGAGTCCAAGGCTGTCTACCAGCAACTGGCCGATGCCGAGCCGGAAGAGGCAATCAGCTACGCTGCCGCCATGGACAGTCTCGAAACGGGTAAGAACCTCAGGAACGAGCCGCAGACGGTCGCCGCCGCGTTCACCCAGTCGCTGTCAGACGTCTCGCGCGCCCTGCAGGAGCAGCGGATCATCCGCACCATCATGCTGGGCGGCCGCGCGGACGGATTCGACGACCAGCGCTCGGCCTTCGACCAGGTGGCGCTTCTGGTCTATCCGGAAGACGAGGGCCTGCGGTCGAGCATCATCGACGAGATGTATGCGAGTGCGCTGTATGACGGCGTTGCCCACGTTGCGACCTCGGCCCCGAAGCCGACCGCGTCGCTGGAGATCGCTGCAGCGCAGGCGATGCTGATGTCGGGCCGCGAGGACGAGGCACGCGCTGCCGTCGATGCCGCGCTCGACCTGACCGACGACGATGACCGGCTCTCGACGCTCTATGGCGCGTTGCAGCTCCGCTCGCTCATGAATGACGAGAAGGGCTCAAAGGAACTGGTCAAGGAAGTGATCGCCAAGGCCGAGAACCCGGCGGAGCAGGCTGCGGCCCATGGCCTGGCGACCGAGATCTACAACCAGTTCGGCGACTATCGCGAAGCGGTCAGCCATGCCGAACAGGCCCGCGCGCTGGACGACACGCACGACCGGCGCATCGTGCTGGCCGACGCGCTCGGCAAGAACGGACAGATCAACGAGGCGCTGGCGATCCTTCGCACCGAGCGCCTGTCGCGCCCGAACGACCCGTACATGCTGAACACGCTCGGCTATTTCCTGCTGACCTATACCGACAAGCTGGACGAGGGCTTCAAGGTGCTGAGCCGCGCCCGTGCCATGGCGGAGCGCGACCCGTACATCGCCGACTCCCTTGGCTGGGCCTATTTCAAGCTCGGCCATATCAAGGAAGCCAAGCGCCTGATCGAGCTGTCCCGTACCGAACTGGAGCCGCACAAGCATTGGGAGATCGAGTCCCATCTCGGCGACATCTACTGGTATCTCGGCGACAAGGACGCGGCGAAGGAAGCCTGGCAGGCGGCGCTGGACAACCGGCCGCCGGCCACTGAAAAGGCCGAGATCACCGACAAGCTGGCCAATGGGCTGACCGAGCCGATGCCGGAACGCCGCTCGCTGCCGGATGTGTCGCTGACAGACGGGGAAGTGGACAGTCAGGACATCTGACACGCGCCCCTTTAACGCGCCCTTGGCGCGCCTTACTATCGCCTGAAACGGCTGCGATTCCGTCTGCGGACGGCAGGGAAAGGTCTCATGACTGACGGCAAGTATGAATCGGCCGAAAACCGCTTTGGAATCAGGGGTGTCTACCTGCCTGGACCGCGCTGGATCTGGATCTGGCTGCGCCGGCTGGTGGTGCTCGGCATCGTCCTCGTGGCGGCCGCCATCATCGTGCTGTGGCTGTATTTCGCCGCGCTCGGCCGTACGGTGCCGTCGATTGCCAAGCTGAAACAGTATGAGCCGCCGATCACATCGCGCGTGCACGCCGGTGACGGGACGCTGATTGCCGAGTTCGCCAAGGAACACCGGGTCTTCGTGCCCTACGAGTCGATTCCGACCCACGTGATCGACGCATTCGTCGCCGCCGAGGACAAGAACTTCTTCCACCACCATGGCCTCGACTATGTCGGCATCCTGCGCGGCGCCTTGAACTCGGCGAAGAACAAGCTGACCAAATCCGGCGGCCTGCAGGGCGGGTCCACGATCACGCAGCAGGTGGCCAAGAACATGCTGCTGTCGCGAGACCAGAACCTGACCCGCAAGGCGAAGGAAGCCATCGTCGCCCAACGGATGGAGAAAGAGTTTACCAAGGGCCAGATTCTCGAACTGTACCTGAACGAGATCTATCTGGGCGGCCGTTCCTATGGCGTCGGCTCGGCCGCGCTGAACTATTTCAACAAGTCTCTGCCGGAACTGGACCTGTCGGAAGCTGCGATCCTCGCGTCGCTGGCCAAGGCGCCGTCTGCCGTCAATCCGTACACCAACCCGGAAAAGCTGCTGGCGCGGCGCAACTATGTGCTCGGCCGGATGGTTGAGGACGGCTACATCACGCAGGAAGAGGCCGACGAAGCCCTCGCTAAGCCGTTGACCACGACGCGCCGCCTGAAAGGGCCTGAATATGCGGCCGCCACCTATTTCGTGCAGGAACTGCGCAAGGACCTGATCAAGTCCTATGGCGAGGACACGCTGGAACAGGGTGGCCTGTCGATCCGTTCGACCATCGACACCAAGCTTCAGCTCGCCGCCCAGCAGGCGCTGCAGAACGGCCTGATTTCGTACGACCGCCGCCATGGCTGGCGCGGTCCGGTGACGGTGATCCAGCCGGGCGACGATGCGGTCGAGACGCTGAAGGGCGTGGAGCTTCCGGGCGGCTATGGCACCTGGGAAGCGGCGATGGTGCAGAAAGTGTCGAAGTCCGGCGCCGAACTGCTGCTGACCGATGGTGCGAAGATCAAGCTGCCCGCCGAGGAAGTCACCTGGGCGAATACCTACAAGTCGGAAGACGGCAAGCAGGGGCTGCAGGTCGGCTATGTCGTGCTCGCCGAACTGAAACGCCAGGTGCTGAATGCCGACGAGACGCAGGCACCGCGCCTCGAGGCCGAGGCCGAACTCGATCCGGAAGGCAACGAGATCAACGAGGGCACGGTCACGCCGATGCTGGTGCCGGTGGGCAATGCCACGCTGCGCCAGGTGCCGGAAGTGGATGGCGGGCTGATCGCGCTCGACCCGCACACCGGCCGGATCCTCGCCATGCAGGGCGGCTATTCCTTCTTCAAGTCGAGCTATAACCGCGTCACGCAGGCCAAGCGCCAGCCGGGTTCGAGCTTCAAGCCGTTCGTGTATGCCGCTGCGCTGGAGAAGGGCTATACGCCGGCCACGCGCATGCTGGATGCGCCGTTCGTGTCGTTCGACGTGTCGACCGGCGACTACTGGCGTCCGGCGAACTATACCGAAGGCCGCTCCTACGGGATGGTGACGCTGCGCGTGGCGCTCGAGAAATCGCTGAACCAGGTCACCGCCCGCGTGGCGCAGGACATCGGCATGGAAGCGGTCAGCAACCTCGCCGAGCGGATGGGCGTCTATGACAAGCTGCCGCCTTATGCGGCCATGTCGCTGGGCGCAGGCGATGCCTACCTGATCGACATGGCGCGCGGCTATGCGGCCTTCGTCAATGGCGGCAAGAAGGTGACGCCGACGCTGCTGGACCGCGTGCAGGACCGTCATGGTCGCACGCTGTTCCGCCACGACGAACGCGCCTGCGACGGCTGCGTAGCCGAGGACTGGGCCGGCGGGGAACCGCCGCAGCTGGAAGACACGCGCGAGCAGGTGCTGGACCCGATCATTGCCTACCAGATCACGCACATGCTGGAAGGCGTCGTCGAGCGCGGCACCGGCCGCCGGGCGCTGAAGGTTGGCAAGCCGCTGGCCGGCAAGACCGGGACGACCGACGACTATCGCGACGCAATCTTCATGGGCTTCTCGCCGGACCTCGTGGTCGGCGTGCGGGTCGGCTTCGACGACAACCGCTCGCTTGGCGAAGGCGAGGCCGGCGGCTCGGTCGCCGCGCCGATCTTTACCGAGTTCATGGAAAAGGCGCTGGCCGACCAGGCTGCCATCCCGTTCCGTATTCCGCCCGGCGTGCGCCTCGTGAAAATCGATGCGCGCACCGGCGAACTGCCGGGACCGGATACGGGCGTGATCATCGACGAGGCCTTCCGTCCGGGTACGGAGCCGGGCCTGTCGGTGTTCCAGGGCAGCGACGATTGCCTGTCGATCTCGGGCAGCTGCGGCAACGGCAGCAGCACCGGCAGCCTGTCGGGCTTCGACCCGGAGCGCGACGCGGGCGTCGTGCCGGAAGACCCGTATGCCCCGAAGGAACAGGTCGTCAACGGCGATCTCGACGGCAAGTACTGACCCCGATCCGCGTTTTGACCCTGCGGGGCGGCTGCGCTATAGGCGCGCCTCGCAACCGATTTTCCATTTGAAAGGCCCGTCCCATGTCTGCAGAAATCAAGTCGCTCGTTGACCAGATCCGCCAGTCGGCCGCCCTGCTACGGAGGCGTCTTTGACTGGGATACTGCCACAAAACGCCTCGATGAGCTGACCGCCCTCTCCGAGAAGCCGGATTTCTGGGACGATCCGCAGGCCGCCCAGGCCATGATGCGTGAGCGCCAGAAGCTGGCCGAAGGGATCGAGACGGTCGAGTCCCTGACCAGGGAAGCCGACGATGCCGGCGAACTGCTCGAACTCGCCGAGGGCGACGAGGGCATGATCGCCGATCTCGAAGCCTCGCTGAAACGCGCCGCCGAACGGGCGGAGAAGGCCGAACTCGCCGCGCTGCTCTCGGGCGAAGCCGACGGCAACGATGCCTATGTCCAGATCAATGCCGGCGAAGGCGGCACGGAGAGCCAGGACTGGGCCTCCATCCTGCGCCGCATGTACGTGCGCTGGGCCGAGAAGCACGGCATGGCCGTCGAGGAAATGGACGAGCGCGAAGGCGAGGAAGCGGGCATCAAGTCTGCGACCGTGCAGATCAAGGGCGAGAACGCCTATGGCTGGCTGAAGTCGGAACAGGGCGTGCACCGCCTGGTGCGGATTTCGCCGTTCGACAGCTCGGCGCGCCGTCACACGTCGTTTGCCTCGGTCACGGTGACGCCGGTGATCGACGACAATATCGAGATCGAGATCAACCCGGCCGATGTGCGCACGGATACCTATCGTGCCTCCGGCGCCGGCGGCCAGCACGTCAACCGGACCGACTCCGCCGTCCGCCTGACGCACATTCCGACCAATATCGTGGTCCAGTGCCAGAACGACCGGTCGCAGCACAAGAACCGCGACCAGGCCTGGAAGATGCTCCGTTCACGGCTGTATGAGCTGGAACTGCAGAAGCGCCGTGCGGTGGCCGATGCGGCCTATGCCGGCAAGAGCGAGATCGGCTTCGGCCACCAGATCCGCTCCTACGTGCTGCAACCCTACCAGATGGTGAAGGACCTGCGGACCGAAGTCGAAACCTCCGACACGCAGGGCGTGCTGGATGGAGACATCGACCGCTTCCTGTCGGCCTCGCTGGCTGCGTCGGTAGCGAAGGACGAAGGCGAGGAATAGGGCGGCGCGTCCCGGAAGAACGGGATCGGCGCTGATTTGCCCAAAATCAGGCGCTTGACCAGCGCCCGCGCGAAGGCGGAGCATGGCCTGGCAGTCAGGAGCCGCCCATGCGCGCCATGGTGTTCGAGAAAGCCGGTTCGCCGCTCGTCCTCAGGGACCTGCCCGATCCTGTGCCCGGAGAAGGGCAGATACGCATCCGCGTGCGCGCCTGTGCCGTGTGCCGGACGGACCTGCATGTCGTCGACGGTGATCTGAAGCATCCGAAGCTGCCGCTGATTCCCGGTCATGAGATCATCGGCACGGTGGATGCGCTGGGGCCCGGCGCGACGGGCTTTGCGCCGGGCGACCGGGTGGGCGTGCCCTGGCTCGGCCATACGTGCGGGCGATGTGTCTATTGCCAGCGGGGGCAGGAGAACCTGTGCGAGGCGGCAGAGTTCACCGGCTACACGCGCGACGGGGGCTTCGCCGACTATACCGTGGCGGACGCGCAATACTGTTTCCCGATCCCGGATGCCTATTCGGATGAGGCCGCTGCGCCGCTGATGTGTGCGGGGCTGATCGGCTATCGCTCCTACCGGATGGCGGGTGCGGGCAGGCGGCTGGGCCTCTACGGTTTCGGCGCGGCGGCTCACATCATCGCGCAGGTGGCCGTGCATCAGGGGCGGGACGTCTATGCCTTCACCAAGGCGGGCGATGAGAAGGGGCAGGATTTTGCCCGCTCGCTCGGTGCGGTCTGGGCGGGCAGCAGCGATGATGCGCCGCCGGAAGTGCTGGATGCTGCGATCATTTTCGCGCCGGTTGGGGCGCTGGTGCCGGCGGCCCTCAAGGCCGTGGACAAGGGTGGTGCAGTGATCTGCGCGGGCATCCATATGAGCGACATCCCTTCCTTTCCGTATGCGGATTTGTGGGAGGAGCGGCGTATCCAGTCTGTCGCGAACCTCACCCGGCAGGACGGGGTGGAGTTCCTGAAGATCGCGCCGGCGGCACAGATTAAAACCGCAACGCACGCCTATCCGCTGGAGCGCGCGAACGAGGCGCTGGAGGATCTGCGCGCTGGGCGGTTCGAAGGCGCGGCGGTGTTGCGGATGGACCGTTAAACAAAAAGCCCGCCGGAGGGCATTCCGGCGGGTTGATCAGGGGTGGCGGCCGTCTTTAGAGAACGTCGAGCATTTCGGCGACGAGCGGGTGGCGGACGACGTCCTTGCCTTCCAGCTTGACGACGGCGGCACCGGACAGCTGTTCCAGACGCTCGGCGGCTTTGGCGAGGCCTGAGAATTCCGGCAGCAGGTCGGTCTGGTTCGGGTCGCCGGTGATCACCATCGTGGAGTGCCAGCCGAGGCGGGTCAGCAGCATCTTCAGCTGCGTGTAGGTGCAGTTCTGCGCTTCGTCGATGACGATGAAGGCGTTGTTGAGCGTGCGTCCCCTCATGAAACCGATCGGCGCGATCTCGATCACGCCCTCGGCCAGCATGTGTTTCAGTTGTCCGGGCGAGAGCCGGTCGGACAGGGCGTCGTAGAGCGGGCGGAGGTAAGGCGCGAGCTTGTCTTCCATGGCGCCGGGCAGGAAGCCGATCTGTTCGCCGGCCTCGACCGCGGGGCGGGAGAGCACGATGCGGGCCACCTTGCCCTTCTGCAGGGCTTCGACGGCCTTGCAGATGGCGAGATAGGTCTTGCCCGTGCCGGCCGGGCCGAGCGCGGCGACGAGGGAATAGTCGTCCATCGCGGTCATCAGGCGAGCCTGGTTCTCGGAGCGGGGTTTCACGTTCTTCTGGTAGCGCTGCGCCCGGTCGCCGCCTTCGGAGGCCGTTGCAGGGGTGCGTTTCCGGGTATCGGCATCGTCGGGGTGCCAGGAGCGGCCGCCCTCGATGGCGTGCAGCCGCGGCCCTCTCGAATTGCCAGTTTCTTCAAACCAGGTGGAGAGGTTCACTTCCGAAGCGGTTTTCATGCGCTTGGCTGCGTTGCGTTTACCCATGAGTGGTCTCCTTGGCTGCAGGCATTAAAAAAGCCGCTGGCAAAAACGCGCAGCGGCTGGCTGGAAACTGGGAGGAAGGAGAGGGAGCCCGCCGGAGCGGCTGCTGGACCTCATCCCGGAAACTTCCGGGCGGCGGGGTATGACACAGTCTCAGGATGACCGTAACTCCACGTCCGAATCTGTTGATGATTAGACACTAGCAGGGTTATCAACCGGTAAACAGTAATTCCGCAAGCGTAACGAGGGGTTTCCGAGCATGGCGATTTTCGAACTGGATGGCTTAAGGCCGCAACTGCCGGCGAGCGGCAATTACTGGGTCGCCGAGACGGCCCAGGTGATGGGCAATGTCATCCTCAAGGAAAATGCATCGGTCTGGTATGGCTCGGTCCTGCGGGGGGACAATGACCCGATCACGATCGGCGAGAACTCCAATATCCAGGACGGGAGCGTTCTGCATACGGACGTTGGTATGCCGCTGACCATCGGGCGCGATGTGACGGTGGGCCATATGGTGATGCTGCACGGCTGCACGATCGGCGACGAGACGCTGATCGGCATCGGCTCGATCATCCTGAATGGCGCAAAGATCGGCCGCAACTGCATTATCGGGGCGAATTCCCTTATCCCGGAGGGCAAGGAAATCCCCGATAATTCGCTGGTCATGGGAGCGCCCGGCAAGGTGGTCAAGCCGGTGTCAGACCATCAGTTGCAGGTCATCAAGATGTCCGCATACCACTATGTGGAGAACTGGAAACGCCACCGCACCGGCATGAAGCGGATCGACTGATCCGCTAGAGCAGCGATTCGCGTTCGTCCTTCTGGAGGTAGCGGACAGCGAAGCCGCCATCGCCGATGCGGATGACTTCCGCCGGGATGGTGCCCGCACTGACGATCTCGCCGATCTTCGGAAGGGCGACGCCGCGGCACTCGAAATTGGCGCCCGTGAGCGAAATGTCGAGCACGCGGCAGGACATGATCTGGCCGTTGGAACGCAACACCTGCGCGGGAACGTCGGCGGCGTAGCGCGGCGCTTCGCGTTCTTCCGAAAGGTCGAGCGTGTCCTTGTTGAGTAGCCAGGTCAGACGGTCGGCAATCTTCTCGCGCTTGTGGGAGGCGACGTTGAACGTCACGGCGAAGCCGGCCGGGGTGCGGCGGACGACGGTTGCGACGACGCGGCCAAGATCATCGAAATAGCAGACGAGTTCGGCGCCGGGATCCGGAAGGATGGCGGATTCGACCAGGGCACCCGAACAGGACAGGTTAATCGTCGCAAGCGAGGCGTCATTGCCCAGATTGGTCAGAAAACGTCCCGGGAGACGAATATCCACGCGCTTATGGCGGCGGCGGTCGAAGTAATCTTCTGGCTGCACCTGTTGTACCAGCGCTCGAGACGTGGAGAAGGTCATTAGCACACTCCTTGGCTGACCCGTCCTTTCGGACTTCTTCTCCCCACGCTCTTTACTTACCAGCCTTTCGTTCACAAAGTGTTGCGCAGACGCCGGAAATTGAACCGGCGATAGAAGAAACGGAACTCCATGGAACGGTATGATTATGTAGTCGTCGGTGCAGGTAGCGCCGGATGTGCCCTCGCCAATCGGTTGTCGGCAGACCCGGCGGTCAAAGTCTGTCTGATTGAAGCGGGCAAGAAGGACAATTCCCTGATGGTCCGGATGCCGGCGGGCGTCGGCAGCCTGATCAAGCAGGCAGGCGATTACAACTGGGGGTTCCATACCGAGCCGCAGAAGCACATGAACGGCCGCAAGCTCTACTGGCCGCGCGGCAAGGGCTGGGGCGGGTCGTCCTCGATCAACGGCATGATCTATATCCGTGGCCACGCGGGCGACTATGACCAGTGGGCGCAGATGGGCCTCAAGGGCTGGGACTATGCGAGCGTGCTGCCCTATTTCAAGAAATCGGAGACGCTGGACCAGGGCGAGAACGAGTTCCATGGCGGCTCGGGTCCGCTGCATGTCTCGTCCGCCCCGATGTCGAGCCCGCTCTATCGCGCCTTCATCCAGGCCGGCGAGCAGGCCGGTTATGCCACGACCGACGATTTCAACGGCGCCCGGCAGGAAGGTTTCGGTCCTTACCAGCGGACCATCCACAAGGGTGAGCGATGGAGCGCGTCCTACGCCTACCTCCGACCGATCGTGGATGTCCGCCAGAACCTGACGGTGATTACGACCGGCCGCGTGACGCGCGTCCTGTTCGAAGGCACGCGGGCGACCGGTGTGGAAGTGGTCGAGGGCAAGGGCGGCCTGCCGCAATCCATTTTCGCCGATGCCGAAGTCATTGTGTGTGCCGGCGCGGTCCAGTCGCCGCAGATCCTGATGCTGTCGGGGATCGGCAATGCCGAGCAGCTTGACCGGTTCGGCATCAAGTCGGTGGTCGATTCCAAGGGCGTCGGCCAGAACCTGCAGGACCACCTCGACGTGACGGTCATCCATGAGATGACCCAGCCGATCTCTGCCTATTCGATGCAGAAGGGCCTGAAGAAAATCGGCGTCGGTATCCGCTACCTGATGAATCAGACCGGGCCGGGCGCAGACAACTTCCTGCAGGCCGGCGCTTTCCTGAAGTCGCGCACCGGCCTCGAGATGCCCGACATCCAGCTCCACCTGGTCAACGCGATCATGATGGATCACGGCAATCACGACCCGCAGAAGGATGGCTATACCGTCCACGCCTGCCAGCTGCGTCCGGAAAGCCGCGGCACGATCTGCCTCGCGTCCAG
The DNA here is from genome assembly GCA_041398365.1 of Hyphomonas sp. Lineage (GTDB taxonomy): Bacteria > Pseudomonadota > Alphaproteobacteria > Caulobacterales > Hyphomonadaceae > Hyphomonas. Next base: position 50,373 of record JAWKUV010000016.1, read on the forward strand.
CGATCCGTTCGCCGATCCGCTGATCGACCCGAACCATCTCGCTACGGAAGAAGACCGCCGCGCGATGCGTCAGGCCGTGAAGATGGTGCGGGAAGTCTGCGCGCAGGCGGCGCTGAAGCCGTTCACCGGTGCCGAGATGATGCCGGGCCCGAGCGCGGTGAGCGACGAGGACATCGATTCCTTCATCCGCCGCACGGGCGAGACGATCTATCATCCGGTCGGCACGGTCGCGATGGGCGTCAGCGATTCCCATCCGCTGGATGGCGAGCTGCGGGTGAAGGGAACCCAAGGGCTGCGCGTCGTGGACGCATCCGTGATGCCGACCCTGATCGGCGGTAACACCAACGCGCCTACGATCATGATCGCGGAGAAGGCGGCTGACCTGATTCTGAAAAAGCCGCTGCTTGCGCCGAAGGCGCCGGAGATGGCAGGTGCCTGAAACCAGAGTGCGGCCCGCTGAATGGCGGGCCGCCCCTCGGCTTGAGCGTCAGTTCGACAGGCCCGTGCCAGGGCGAAGATACGCGAACATGTGCGCGACATAGTCGGCCTTGCCGAGTTCGATCCCCTGATTGCGGAGGATCGCGTAGGCCGTTCCGATATGGAAGTAGAACTGCGGCAGCGCCCAGTCGCGCGCATAGCCCTCGCCGTCCAGATCGAACGCGATGCCCATTGGCAGTTCTATAGCGAGCGGAAGCGCGGCGCCTCCATCCATCGCATCGGATGTGACGCCGTCCAGGAAGCGGAGCGATTCGTCGATACGGGCGAGCGCGTCCGGGATTGTACCCGGCCGTTCGCCCCCGCTGCGTCCCTCTTCAAGCAGGGCATCGAGTGCCGGCGGGAAAGTCTCGTGCCGGAGCCGGTGGACGCCCTCACGTGCCTGAAGGCAGGCGAAGCGGATCTGGGTGGACAGGGGAAACATGTCGGGTGCGAGTCGCGCCGCCATCAGCGCGTCTGCGTCATTCGCCTGTTCCTGCGCCTTTCGAAGCCAGGCGGCGAGAGCCTGGAGCATTTGCCGGTAGGTTGGCAGCAGCAGTTCAGTGATCGTCATCGGAAGCCTTTCAGAGCCTGTGGGAGCATGTGCTCCGTCACGGGTTCTGCCTTCCGGACAGCCATTGATCAATGTGACGGGCGGCTGGAGCCTAGCCGTTCGATGCGACGAGTTTCAGCTGCGGGCCGGGGACGCGCGTGTCCGGCGGGACGAGCATCGAGATGCGGTGACGCCAGACGGGGCGGCCCTTCAGCATCGGCTCTCCGCCGAGCGTCTGGTAGAGGCCGAGCAAACGGGACGTGTCGGGTCGTTCCGACTGCTTTGCGAGCGGCATCAACGTCAGTTCGAGTTCGACGCGCTGTCCGGTCAGGGTTTCGCCGCGCCCGCGGATGACACCCGGTGCGCCGTCGAGCTGCACCGCTTCAAGGAAGGCGGACATCATCGGACGATCGGGACCGGTCCAGAGGTTGAGGAAGTCATGATCGACCAGCTGGCGACCCATCAGGCTCGACACGGACCCGCCGGCATTGCGGAACAGCCAGGCGCCGTCACGCTTGTGCTCCAGCACGAAGAGGCGCTCGATCAGGCCGGGGTGGTCGGTCACCCGAGGGCTGTCCGATCCAACTGGATCAGTATGCGCGTTCATGCGGCGCCAGGCATCCAGAAGGATCTTGGTGTTTGGATGGATGGACCGGTCATTCATGACTGGGTGTGACTCCGAATTCTGCTCAATGGCCCCTTGGGCCGTTCCGGTTCTCCCTTGCGCAATAACTGTTCCAGAACCGGCAATTCTCGCGCGGCGCGAGTTTGAGGGGGCGACGAGGGCGAGTTTTCGCGTCTCAGGGAGGAAATCGGGGGCTTGGGGCAAACGGCATGGCGAAACGGCCGCTGCACGAGACGCGCCGTGTCACGCATTGCCGGGACATCGGTGAGGCGGGTGTGTGCCTAGTCGGGACGCTCCCGCGAATCGGGTCCGGCAGGCAGGGAATTGCGCCGGAGGGTAGGCGTCGGCTGGACCGGGCGCCGAGGCCAACTATTCGCCGTCTGGGCAGGAATGGTGGAGAATTGTGCAGGCAGGATGCCGAAATCGTATACTTTCATTTACGCTTCGTGGCTTTCCGGCAACGCTTTCCCGCAACCGGGAATATTTCTCAGCGTAACCCTTGCGGTGACGTTTCCGGCAGATACCAAGACTGTGCGGCAAACCGCAAAGACTGACGTTTCCTCCACATAACACACCCCCAGTCTTCACAATCAACTAGTTCAAGGGAGCTGACTTCGTGTCAAAGTCCAATTCATATTCTCGTGCCGGTCTCAAAGCCGTGCTTGGTCTCGGCGTCGGCCTGACGGCGCTCGCTGCGGCGCAGGTTCCTGCGCACGCCCAGGAAGCCGGTGACGAAGAGTCCTCGCGTACGCTGCAGACCGTCACCATCACCGCCACCAAGCGCGAACAGACGCTGCAGGATGTTCCGGTCGCCGTGTCGGTTGTCGACGACTCGGTCATCGAAAAGGCGGAGATCGTCGACCTGAACGACCTCCAGTCCATCGTTCCGTCGCTGCGCATCGGCCAGTACCAGACCTCGGCCAACACGAACTTCGTCATTCGCGGCTTCGGCAACGGCGACAACAATGCCGGTATCGAGCCGTCGGTCGGTGTCTTCATCGACGGCGTGTACCGTTCGCGTTCGGCCGCCCAGATTGCCGACCTTCCGAACATTGAGCGCGTCGAGGTCCTGCGCGGCCCGCAATCGACCCTGTTCGGCAAGAACGCTTCGGCCGGTGTCATCTCGGTCGTGACCAAGAAGCCGGAATATGAATTCGGCGGCACAGGCGAAGTCAGCGTGGGCAATTTCAACCTGTTCCGCGTGGCCGGTGACGTGACCGGTCCGATCACGGACAAGATCGCCTACAGCCTCGGCGCGAACTACAACACTCGCGATGGCTATGCCGAAGACCTCAACACCGGTTCGAAAATCAACGACCGTGACCGTTGGGGCGTCCGTGGCCAGCTCCTGATCGAGCCGACCGAAGACCTCTCTTTCCGCATCATCGGCGACTACGACAAGATCAACGAGATCTGCTGCGTTGCTGCGAACGTCGTCAACGGCCCGACCGGTGCGGCCATCATGGCCCTCGGCGGCATGCTCGACCCCGAAAATCCGTTCTCGTACGAAGTCTACAACAACTTCGACTCGAGCAACAAAGTCGAGAACGCCGGCCTTTCAGTGCAGGCTGATTATGACATGGGCTTCGCTGGCCTGACGTCGATCACGGCTTACCGCACCTCCGATCTGGCGACCAACCAGGACTCCGACTTCACCAGCGCGGACCTCCTGAGCCGGAACGCCAACGCAACGGACATCAGCACGTTCACGCAGGAAATCCGCCTGACCTCGAACGGTACCGGCAAGCTCGACTGGATGGTCGGCGCGTTCTACTTCGATGAATCGGTCGATATCCAGAACCAGATCACCTACGGCGACGATATCCGCGGTTATATCGATTTCCTGTCGTCGGGCCTTCTGACGGGTCTCGAACCGGTTGTGTTCGGAGTGCCGGCGGGCACCTTCTTCCAGTCCGGCCAGGGACTGACGGAAGCCTATGGTCAGGACAACACGGCCTTCTCGCTGTTCGGCACGGTTGATTACCACCTGACGGACCGGCTGACCGCAACGGTCGGCGTCAACTACACGCAGGACGAAAAGGACGCCTACGGAAACGTTGTATCGACCGACACGTTCTCGGCCGTCGATCTGACGCCCCTGACGCCGTACATCTCGCAGGCAACCCTTGGCGGTCTCCTGCTGCAGGCCGGCGTGGACCCGACCAACCCGACAGCTGTCGGCGCGTTCGCAGGTGCGTATCCGTCGGTCTTCGCCCAGATGCAGGCTGTGGCTGCGGGCGCAACCCCGACCCTCCAGACGCTGCAGTTCTTCCCGCAATTCGTGAACTTCCCGAACGCGGTGGAATCCGGCTCGACCAATGACAGCGACACGACCTACACGCTGCGTCTGGCCTACGACGTGACGGACAACCTGAACCTTTACGGTTCGTACGCAACGGGCTTCAAGGCATCGTCCTGGAACCTGTCGCGTGACAGCCGTCCGACGCCGGCCGGCTATGCGGGTCTCGTCACCGGCGGCCTTTCCACGCCGAACCTGACCACCGGCACCCGCTTCGCCGGTCCGGAAGAAGCAGAAGTGTTCGAAGTCGGCCTCAAAGGCGCGTTCAGCACTTTCGCCTTCAACCTCGCCCTGTTCGACCAGACGATCAAAGGCTTCCAGTCGAACGTGTTCACGGGCACGGGCTTCGCACTGGCCAATGCCGGTGAGCAGTCGACCCAGGGTGTCGAAGTGGATGCGACCTGGAACGCAACCAACAACCTGACGCTCGGCTTCGCAGGCACGTTCCTGGATCCGAAATACGATAGCTTCCCGAACTCCACGGTGGGCGACATCTCCGGCACCCAGCCGGCAGGTATCTCGGAAGTGTCGACGTCGGTTTCGGCGCTCTACAACTTCACCTTCGAAGGCCTCGACGCATTCATCCGCGGCGACTGGCAGTATGAAGGCCCGACGAAGTATCGCGACGAGCCCTACATCAACGACCTGATCGGCTATGAGCGGGAATACAACCTGTTCAACGCTTCGCTCGGCTTCACGTCGGAAGGCGGTATCGGCGTTACCTTCTGGGGACGGAACATCTTCGACGAGCAGTATGTCATGTCGGCTTTCCCGGCCGTGGCACAGTCCGGCTCGATTTCGGGTTATCCGAGCCAGCCGGCGACCTATGGCGTCACGGTGCGCAAGAGCTTCTAAGGCGCTTGCCCGATCCGAATCGAAAGCCCCGCCGCAAGGCGGGGCTTTTTTGTTGTGGCGGCAGCTGACCGGCGCGCTCTGGCCTTGGCGGGGCAGGGCGGCTAGCCTTTCCGGGATGGTTCCCGACTCAGAGAGGCCGCGACAGACGCCGTGACACGCGCATTCAAAACGCCTCCAGCCATCGAAGCGCCGCCGTCCGTGACCGGGCTTGCCATCGCGCTCATCGCCGCTCACGCCCTGCGCGTCTTCTCTCCGGTCGGCTGGCAGGACTTAATGCTGTCCGCTGGAAGCCTGCAGCCGGACCGATTCTGGGCCTGGGCGAGCCTCGGTGCGCCGGACTCGGTGCCCTATGGCTCTCCTGTCGGTGCCTTCCTACCCTTTCTGACGGAGGCGTTGCTCCACGACGGCTGGGGCGCAGCGATCCTGAACGCTGCACTCGTGGTGATTCTGGGCCGGCCGGTCTATTTTTCCCTCTCTATCGGCCGGAAGCGGCCTGCGTGGGCCTTCCTGGCGGTGTTTGCGGCCTCTGTGGCGGGCGGTTCGCTCCTGCACCTGCTGACCCAGTATCCTGCCGGAAGCGCGCTGATTGGCGCTTCTGGCGGCGCCAGCGGCCTGTTTGCGGGCTGGGTTCTGATTCAGGAAGGGCGAAACGGGCGGATCCTGTCAGCGCGCTTCCTCACCGTCTTTCTGGTTTTTGCGGCGATAAACCTGGCGCTGTGGCTTCTCGGGCCGGCGCTTCTGGGCGCGAGAATCAGCTGGCAGGCGCATATCGGCGGCTTTCTTGCGGGCGCAGCGGCGTTCCAGGGTTTCCGGTTCCGGGGCCGCCTGACCCGAATCTGATCGCGCCCCTACAAAATTTGTGGTAGTTTTCAATATGGGCGAGGCCGGCCCGCGGTCCGCCGATAAGGGAGGACGCGCATGACAATAGACCAGATCCTGAATGACAAAGGGCGCGAAGTGATATCGGTGAAGGCCGATTCCAGCCTTGCAGAAGCGGCTCGAACGCTCGACCAGAAGAGAATCGGAGCCGTGGTGGCCCTCGAAGAGGGCGGGCGCATCGCCGGAGTCCTTTCGGAACGCGATATTGTGCGCCATGTGGCCCGCAACGGCGCCGGCGCCCTCGAAATGCGCGTCGGCGACGCGATGACTCGCGACGTGATTACCATCGAGTCGGCCACGAAAATCGACGATGCCATGCAATTGATGACCGACCGGCGCATCCGTCACCTGCCGGTTTTCCGCAATGAGCGGCTGGTTGGCGTGGTTTCGATCGGCGACCTGGTGAAATGGAAGATCGCCGAGACAGTTGCCGAAGCCGAAGCGATGAAATCCTACCTCTCTGCACAATACTGATTTATCAAGGTATTAGGGAAATCCATCGGTCTTTTGGGCCCGAGGTTTCCCGTTTGTGTCAGTCGCTTTACACATTTTCTGCCGAAAAGCTGCAGAAGGGGGTTGCTGCCACCCCGTGCCTTGGGTATCTCGCGGCCTCCGCTGAAGACGCCCTCGGGCTTCGGACGCGGCGGCCCGCAAAAGGCACCTGTTAAGTGAAAAAGAGCTTGCCGCTCTCGCCGAACAGGGGCTATATATGCGGTTCCTCGAAACGCTCGGATACAACGGGCCGGTTCCCGGCCTTAAGTGTCTTTTGCGCTAAAAATTCGGTGGTTAGACGGCTCAAGCCGGAAACTGCAGAAGGCGCAAGAAAGGGTGTTGACGGGAAAAACGGCGGTCCATATAAGCCGCCGCTTCCTGATGAGGTCTCGGCCTTCTGAGGGAACGGAACTTCGGTTCCACCTGATCGCTCGGACACACCGGGCCGCGTGTCGGTCCATCGTGTTCTTTGCGCTGAAAATTCGGCAGTTACACGGTTCGCACCGGAAACTGCAGAAGGCGCAAAAAAGAGTGTTGACGGGCAAAAAGGCGGCCCATATAAGCCGCCACTTCCGGACGGGGCCACGGCTTCTGAAGGGCTTCGGAACTCCGGTTCCCGCTGTTTGACATCGTAAGAGATTAAGGAAGAGAAACGCAGGCGGCGTGATGGCTTGCGGATCGGTTTTCGGACCGTTCCAAACGATCACGACGGATGCGTTTCTTGAGAGAAAATTCTTTTATCCATCGAATGGGTTTCGGCCTGTTCTTTGTGACAAAGGGTTTCTCGTCAAAAGAACGCAATACTTATGCTTAACAGCTTG
>JAWKUV010000017.1:0-54519 GCA_041398365.1 Hyphomonas sp.
CGGCTCCAGCGCGCGGACCAGCTGCTGCATGAAGACCCGTTCGTCGGCCTTGGCCTGCATGGCGCTGCACTGGCCGAGCATATAGTCCATCGCGCCCTGGTTCTCGGGGCAGCCGGGCTTGCAGGCATTCACCAGCCGCTCGGTATTGGTGTAGTGCGGACCGATGGTCGCCACCACGATCCGGTCGCCGCTGCCGAGCCCGTCGACCACGGTGGCGAGGCTTTCCATCATCACCGACTTGTCGGTCGCGTCAGCCTGCGTCGTGCGGTCGATCAGGAACAGCGAGGTCGCCTGCCCGGCATCGCAATAATCGAACGTCCCGCCGCCCGCGCCTTCTTTCGGCGAGCAGGCGCTGAGCGCCGCCGCAAGCCCGGCGAGGCCCGCCCCCACGATCCATGCTTTCATCAGTCCCACCCCGCCCAGTCCTTCAGCGTGCCGCCCGGCGCAGCTGGTTCGCATGGCGGCGCTGTTCGGCCGCCTCCGCGTCGGCAACCTGCGCCTTCAGCACGGCAAGCGCCTTCTCGGCCCGCTTGCGCTCGACATCGGCGGCCTGGAAGTCCGGATGCGCGTCGTGGCAGAAATACGAGGCCGACACGCCGACCAGAACGACGGCGAGGTTGATGAACAGGAAGATCCATCCTTCGAGGCCGAGCCCGGCTTTCAGCGACATCAGCGCCGCCCCGGCCCCACCGCCATTCATCGCATCGGCAAAGCCGATCTCCGGCGCGACGGCCGCTTCGAGGAAGCCCTGACGCAGCACCGACAGGCCGTAGCAGAGCGCTCCGATCAGGACGACCACCACCGCAACCTGCGCAAATTCGAGGAACCAGCCGCGCTGTTTGGCAAAATACCCGAACCGGCCAAGCAAAAGCCCCAGCCGGTGCGAGAGAATCACCAGGACCCCGCCGACCAGCAGCGACACGACCAGCGCAATCGCCGGGCTCTCGCGGAAGAACAGCTCGAAGCTCAGCCGGTTGATCGGCACTTCGGCAATCGCCAGCAGGATCATGAAGGGCATATAGAACCAGGGGCCGGAATAGCGCGGCTGGCGGTTCACCTCGCCATGGATCTCGTCCCAGGTCGCATGGGCCCGGTCGGCCCGCGCCTTGGCGGACTCGAGACGCGCCGAAAACCGCGTGTTGATGACCTGTAGCCGCCGGGCATGGTCGTCCCGCAAGGGGTCGGCCGTGGCGGGCGCATCATTGTCCGCGATCAGTTCGGACTGGAGGGGGGCGGGGGGAAGGGCTGTTTCAGAGGCCTTCGAGGGAACCACAGACAGGGCATCCTTCTTCTGGCCAAAGGCATCAGTGCTCATGGGGCGCAGACTCTCCATCTTTACGCCCCGTTAACGTAATAATGTGGCCGGATTGCGCTCGCCGCAAGAATAATTCTCTGTGCCGGTGAATTTGGCGCCGCCCTCGCCCCGACAGGCCGCCAACCGCCGATACGGGCTTCCCGCCCCTCGCAGGCGCGGCTATATCGCGGCCATGACCCCACGCGACAAAATCCGCAATTTTTCGATCATTGCCCACATCGACCATGGCAAGTCGACGCTGGCCGACCGCCTGATCCAGACCTGCGGCGGCCTGACCGACCGTGAAATGTCGGCCCAGGTGCTCGACTCGATGGACATCGAGAAAGAGCGCGGCATCACGATCAAGGCTCAGACCGTCCGCCTGAACTACACGGCGAAGGACGGCGAGACCTATGTCCTGAACCTGATGGATACGCCCGGACACGTCGACTTCGCCTATGAAGTCTCCCGCTGTCTCGCGGCCTGCGAGGGCGCGCTCCTCGTGGTCGACGCCTCGCAAGGCGTGGAGGCCCAGACGCTCGCCAACGTCTACCAGGCCATCGACCAGGACCTCGAGATCGTTCCCGTGCTGAACAAGGTGGACCTGCCGGCCGCCGACGTGCCGCGCGTCAAGGAACAGATCGAGGAAATCATCGGCCTCGACGCCTCCGACGCGATCGAGACCTCGGCCAAGACGGGCCTCGGCATTCCGGACGTGCTGGAAGCCATCGTCCACCGCCTGCCGCCGCCGAAAACCGGCGATGCGGCCGCCCCGCTCAAGGCCGCGCTGGTCGATGCCTATTACGACCCCTATCTCGGCGTCGTCGTCATCGTGCGCGTGCATGACGGCGTGCTGAAGCCGAAACAGAAGATCATGATGATGCGGACCGGCGGCACCTATGAGGTGGACAAGGTCGGCACGTTCAATCCGAAGCTCACCGAGGTCGATGGCCTCGGGCCGGGCGAGGTCGGCTATTTCGTCGCCTCGATCAAGGAAGTCGGCGACACCGCCATCGGTGACACGATCACTGAGGAGCGCCGCCCTGCCGCAAAGGCCCTGCCAGGCTACAAGGACGTCCAGCCGGTCGTCTTCTGCGGCCTTTTCCCGATGGACGCGGGCGACTTCGACGACCTGCGCGCCGCGATGGGCAAGCTGCGCCTCAACGATGCCTCCTTCACCTGGGAGATGGAAACCTCGGCCGCCCTCGGCATGGGCTTCCGCTGCGGCTTCCTCGGCCTTCTCCACCTCGAGATCATCCAGGAACGCCTCAGCCGCGAATTCGACCTCGACCTGATCGCGACAGCCCCGTCCGTGGTCTACGAACTGACTATGACCGACGGTACCGAGATCGAGCTGCACAACCCGGCCGACATGCCGGAAGTGACCAAGATCAAGGAAATCCGCGAGCCGTGGATCAATGCGACGATCTACACGCCGGACGAGTATCTCGGTTCCATCCTCAAGCTCTGCCAGGACCGCCGCGGCATCCAGAAGGAACTGTCCTATGTGGGCGGCCGCGCCATGGTGAAATACGAGCTGCCGCTGAACGAAGTCGTGTTCGATTTCTACGACCGCCTGAAATCCATCAGCCGCGGCTATGCGAGCTTCGACTACGAGATCGTCGGCCATCGGCCGGAAAACCTCGTGAAGCTGCAGATCCTCGTCAATGACGAGCCGGTCGACGCGCTCGCCATGCTCGTTCACCGCGACCGCGCCGAAAGCCGCGGCCGCCAGATGTGCGAACGTCTGAAAGAGCTGATCCCGCGCCAGATGTTCAAGATCCCGATCCAGGCGGCCATCGGCGGCAAGGTGATCGCGCGCGAAACCCTCAGTGCCCTGAGGAAAGACGTGACAGCCAAATGCTATGGCGGCGACGCGACGCGGAAACGCAAACTGCTCGACAAGCAGAAAGCCGGCAAACAGCGCATGCGCCAGTTCGGCAAGGTCGAAATCCCGCAGGAAGCCTTCGTCGCAGCGCTCCGGATGGACGGGGATTAATACTATTGGGAGAAAGAAATGTCTGTCATTCGTTGGTTTTACAGAAGAATTGGACAGATGTTTTGTTTCTTGGTGGGAACTCTATTTCTCATCGGACCTGCCCAAGGCTATGGCGGATTGGAAGTTGGCTTTGCAGTGGGTGGGGCGGCTTTTCTTGCGACGGCTCTTGTACTGCGTGCACAGATGATAAGCCGACTCCCTACCAAGACCTATGAACTCACGAGGTCAGCGAAGGCACCGCCTGCTGCCCACCTCTACACGGAATAACACCCTACCTCCCCGGCGCCGTGCCCGTCGGTGCGGAAATACGGCCCATAGTCGCTGCGCGCAGGATGCGGCGGAAGGTCGGGCATTCCATGTGGCTGGGGGCGCGGCAGGCGGACGCATGGCGCAGGCCATCTCGCATCACCGTCAGCTGCCGGATCTTCTCGTCCAGTTCGTCGGCCTTTTCGGTGAGGCGCCCCCGGTCGATCCGCGGCCCGTCGGGCGACATCATCGCCGCGATCTCGTCCAGCGTGAAGCCGGACGCGCGGCCGAGCGCGATCAGGCCGAGTTTCTCGAACACGTCGGGGTCGAAGGTGCGCTTGAGGCCGCGGCGCCCGTTCGAGGTGATCAGGCCCTTCTCCTCGTAATAGCGCAGCGTCGAGGCCGGCACGCCGGAACGCCGGGCAACGTCTGCAATATCCGGATCATTCATGGCTTGACCTCAAGTCGGCTTGAAGTGGCAAAGTGCGCGCACATGCTGTCATATGCAAGACGAAAGGGATCAGGATGACCACGGACTCAGAGGCAAATCCGGAACAGGCGAAGCTGTGGAACGGCCCGGGCGCGCGCAGCTGGATCATGGCGCAGACCGTGCTCGACCAGGCGTTCCGGGGCTTTGAGACGCTGCTCGCCGAGGCGGCCGTGTCGGCGGGTGCGCGCGCGGTGCTGGACATCGGCTGCGGCACGGGCGCTACGACGCGCGCCATCGCCCGTGCGCTCGGGCCGGGCAGCCGGACGCTCGGCCTCGACATTTCCGCCCCGATGATCGCCCGCGCCACAGAACTCGCCGGGGCCGAAGGCTCAGCCTCGCAATTCCACGCCGGCGATGCCCAGACTCATGCGTTCGAACCCGCCGCGTTCGACCTGATCGTCTCCCGCTTCGGCGTGATGTTCTTCTCCGATCCGGTGGCGGCCTTTGCGAACCTCCGCCGCGCTGCAAGGCCGGGCGGGACGCTTACCATGATTTCCTGGCGCAGCATGACGGAGAACCGGTTCATGACCGTTGCCGAACGCGCCGCCGCGCCTTTCCTGCCCGACCTTCCGCCCCGCCCCGCAGGCGGTCCCGGCCAGTTCGCCTTCGCCGACCAGCATCATGTGCACGGCATTCTGGAAGAGGCCGGCTGGAAGGACGCCGCGAGCGAGGTCCTCGACATGCCCTGCGCCTTCCCCCTCTCGTCGCTCGACACCTATCTCGGCCTGATGGGACCGGTCGGCCAGATGCTCGCCAAGGCCGACGAGGCCCTCCAGCGACAGGTGATCGGCGCCATCCGCACCGCCTTCGACGACTATGTCGAGGGCCCGGACATCCGCTTCACTGGCGCCTGCTGGCTCACCCGTGCAGAGGCCTAGCTGAACCGGCGCACATAGGGGATGCCCGAGAAGAGCATCCGCTGCGGCACGCCGTTGATCTCGCCGTCGAACTTGATGCGTTCCGGCGAGGTCTCGTCGCCAAAGCGCCAGAGCCCGCCCTCGAGCGGCGTCAGTTCCATCACATTGCCGATCAGCACCTTGCCGTTGCGCGCATAGACATAGAGCGGCCCACCCCAGCGATCGTCATCGTCATAGCGCGCGGCCAGAACACGGAGCGCTTCCGGTGCCGGCGGCTTGTAGCCGATGGATGGGTCCACCAGGTACTCCACCTCGCCGCACCAGGCGCGCACAGCCTTGCCGCCTTCGCTCTCGATCACCACGCCCGTGATCGCATGGTCCGGCTCGGTCGTCGCGAACAGGTTGACGGCGGCAAGCCGCAGGTCGCTGTCGCGGCCACTCTTCCGCAGCCGGACCGTCCCGTCTGCGACCGCCACCTCGAACCGGTCGCCATCGGCGGAGGCGAACGTGCCGGCATACTGTTCCGGCGCCTCCAGCGCGTTGCGCGGGGGCTTCGGCGCCGGCACCGCCGCACCCTCCTTCACCGCCCGCATCAGTTCGCAGGCATAGATCGTCACCCGCGAGGGCCGGTAATCGAGGGAATAGTGCACGTTCGTCGACGCAAAGGCCGCAACGCCTGCCGCCGGATCGACGTGCAGTGCCGAGCAAAACGAGACCATACCGCCCGTATGGTGCAGGTAGTTCCGTCCGTCCACGGTGATCCGCGCGATGCCGTTGCCGTAATGATCGCCCTCGTTCCAGCCCTCGGCCGGGTCGGCCAGGAACCGCTTTGCCGCCGCATCCGACAGCACCGGCCCGCCCTTGCCGTCGGCGAGGTCCAGCAGGAAACGCAGGAATTTCGCCATGTCGCCCGGCGTCGAGGCGATACAGCCGGCCGGACTGTCGCTGTCGACCCAGGGTGTCGGCGTCATGCGGGTCGGGATGGGGTTCAGCCGGTCGGTCAGCGCCGGCTCGTATCCCTGCGCATAAAGTGGCCGGTCGGCGACATGCATGGCCGGCTTGGTCGCGCCCATGCCCACCTTGTCCAGCACGCGTGCCTGCACCATGTCCGGATACGGACGGCCATCGGCGGCCGCTGCGATCCTGCCCGCCAGTTCATAGCCGCAATTCGAATAGGACCAGTTCGTCCCCGGCGCAAAGCCGGTCCAGAGCCCCCCTTCCACGAACAGGGCCGAATCCGCCGGCAGGCCCGACGTATGGTTCAGCAGGTTCTGCAGGCGGATGTCCTCGCCGCCGCTGATCCGGATGCCCTTCAGCGCCTCCATCACCTTCACGTCGGGCGACAGCTTGCCTTCGTCGATCAGCGACCAGGCAGCGAGCGCGGTGAACATTTTCGAGATCGATCCGACCTGGAACAGGTGGTCCGGCCCGACCGCCACATTCCGCTCCATGTCCGCAAGGCCGGACGTCAGCACGCCCTCGAACCCGTCGCGCGTCACCACGGCCAGCGTCATGCCTGGCAGACCCCAGGCCGCGCGGTGCTGTTCCATGTATTCGCGCAGGGGCCCCAGCACATCGTCGGATGGCGCCGGTGCCGCGGGCGCCGTGTCCGCCTTCTGGCAGGCCGCCAGCCAGCCGGTCGCCAGCACTGCCCCGCCCATGAACGCCCTGCGATCCAGTTCCATGACCAGCCCTTCCCTTGTCCGTCAGCGCGGAAGTCTTACCCGGTTTGCGAGCCGTCGGAAGGCTAAATCGCTGCCTTGCGCCCTGGCGTGCGACAGCCTATCCGAAGCAGCATGACAGAGACCCGACCCACCCCTACGATCCTGCCGCTCATGAAAGCGGACCTTCCCCGCGTCACGGCCATCGCGCGTGTCACCTGGCCGGTTGCCTTTCACGGGCTTATTCCGGAGGCGGAGATTCCGAAGATCGTCGGGACGATCTATACGCAGGCCCAGCTCGAAGCAGACATGGACAACGGCCATGCCTTCTGGATTGCGCAGGCAAATGTCAAGGACATGGCCTTCTGCGCCGCCTATCGCGAGGACGACACGATCTGGCTGAAGAAACTCTACGTCCTGCCGGAGGCGCAGGGTCTCGGCCTTGGAACGATCCTCACCGATACGGCGATCGCGTATTTCGCCCCGGCGAAGGAAATGTCGCTGTTCGTCAAGAACGACAATGTAAAGGCGATCGGCTTCTACCAGCGCGCTGGCTTCACCATCGCCCGCGAAGTGCCCGTCACGATGGGCCACATGCATTTCAGCGACTATGTGATGACGCGCCCGCTCTGACGCGCGCCATTACCAGGACGCAGCGGCAGACCCGTTCCAGTTCGGATCGGAGATTGCGTTCAGCGTATTATCGATGCTGCGCATCGAGCGGTCGAAATCGCCATTGTCGGGCGTAACCGAATAGCCGCCGGAATAGGTGCTGCTGAAACCGCCTGAATAGGTCTGGCTATTGGCCGCCGCCATGGCCTGGTTCGCGGCGCGCAGGCCGGCTGTCATCGAACTCCAGAAATCCTGTTTCTCGACCGGCACGCCCTGGAACATGCCGCCGGACTGGACGCAGGCAGACACCAGCATTTCCCGGGCATAGTAATATTTGTCCGAGAGCGACACCGAGCAGATCGCGGCATTGTCGCCGGACCGGATGATTGCTTCGACTTCGGCCATTTCCTCGGCCCTCTTCGCTTCGGCAACTGCCTGTTCGGCCAGTTGCTTCTGCTGCGCGTCGTAAAGGTATTTCTGGAACTCGTATTCCGCCTGCGCCTTTTCGGCGATCTCAGCCAGCTTCAGGTATTCCTGCCGCTTGGCCCCGATTTGGGCATCCAGCGCATTGTGATAGGTCTCGGCCACATAGATATAATCGACCGATCCGTCGCCTTTCGTAACCGGCGTGATGATGCGGAAGTCTCCGTTGACCTGTTCCGCGATCAGGCCTTTGAAGTTCAGGCCCTCATACCAGTCGAACGAGCGATAATGGATCGGCTCCCAGTGTTCGGCATGTCCGTCCACCAGCGAGACTTCCGGCTCGCCGTTCGCACCGGCCCAGACCGCGATGAAACTGCGCACCCGCATCACGCACTGCAATTGCTCCTTGTCGAGACAGTCTGACTCGCCCCAGCCGGCATAGGAGATCGGTGTGACACCGATCAGGTTCTCCGGCAGGGCCGCATCCTTTCGTTTCGGGATCAGCCGGAACAAGGTCTTCTTTCGGTCGCCGCCGTCGAACACCTTGATGCCATAGACCGCCCGGCGGGACTCGTAAGCCTCGTACCCGTAGCCCTCGCCGTCGGCATAATTCGACTGGAACAGCCAGGCATCCGTCATCACTGGGGACAAGGGCGTCAGGGACTTGTCGAACACCTGCACGCCGCCATTGTTGCGGTAGACGAGGATCGTGAAGTCGCCATAGTCGACCACATCGAGCACGTCCTTGTAAGTCGCACCAGGCTGGCCATTTTCGCTTATCGCCATGATCGTGCCGTTCACACGGATGGAATCGGGCCGTTCCTTCTTGCTGCCCTCGCTTGTTGAGACCAGCCCGAAAGACGTGCCCCCGATGCTGAGGAGGGAAGAGAACGGCGCTTTGACCGGCTTTGCTCCCTTTGTTGTAGAGTACAGGAGGATCGGCGCGCCGACTTTCTTGCCAAGCTTCGCGTAGGCACCCTTCGAAAGGACCATCAAGTCCGCACCCTTCGATTTCGCGATTACCCGCCCCGAATCGTCGCGGATTTCCGCAATGCGGTAGAGGTCGTGACTGTATCCGATTCCGGCGGTTTTCCCGGACGAGACAGGAAAGAACTGCTCACTCGTTTCCTTGAGAAACGTGTCGTCGACATCCAGGCTCAGGCAGGGATCGTTATCGCTCTCATCGCAGATAAGGACGCTTGAAATGGTTTGTGCCTGTGCTGATCCCACCCACATCGAAAGTGCCAGAAACATGGCACCCAAACCAGCAATCGTCCGCATTCACCCTTCCTCCCACTTGTGACCGCGACGCAGATCAACACCCGTTCTTGCGGTTCTTGCAAGAGGGGATCGGTTCCACGGCCATTCAGGTCCTCAGTCGAAGCGCCAGCGCGCGGGTCACCGCCTGGTGCATCCGGTCGGTCTCGGTGATTTCCGACGCGGGGCACTGGCGTTCCATTTTCATCCGTCCCCAGCGTAAAACTTTACCGCGAAGTCGAGCGCAACACGCTGGTTCTCCGTCACCGGGCCGCGCGCGCTGTCCCGGTCGCCCCAGCGCTCCGGATGGAACTGTTCCCTTCCCGTCACTCAGGCCGCGCATCATTCGCAAGCGGGGCGCGCTTTCAAGCACGCCCCGCCATTAGTTCCGGCTTGTCTCCGGCTTAGCCGCGCCGAGCCTCGTCCAGCGCCGCAATCTCGGCATCGAGCTGTTTCGCGCCCCGCATGTTCAGCCAGTAGACGCTGGCGAAGACAGCGATAGCAAAGCCCGTGGCGGTGCCGAACTGGATCAGCCGGGCCACCAGCGGCAGGCCGGTTTCCGGTGCGAAGGAAACCCCGCCGACAAAGACCAGCATGCCGGGCACGAAAGGCAGGAGGTACCAGCGCCAGATACTGGCGAGCGCATCGCGCTGTTTCACCAGTTCGCCCCGGTGATAGTCGGCGAGTGGGTGCATCCCGTCCGGCAAGGTCTTGCCGGTCCCGCCCCGGCGGTGCAGCGCGTGGACGACATAGGCCGTGCCAAGCATGATAAGGATCGCGCCCGCCTTCACGACCGGCTGCGGGATCAGCCAGGCCATCCAGCCGAACACACCGAGGACGAGCGCGGCGGCGGCATATTCGGTCAGGTTCCGCGTCCGGATCGTGGAACGGAAGCGGCTGGCGCGCGCGTGAATTTCGGACATGGACATGGTGAAGGGCTCCGCTGTTTGCTGGGTCCAGAGGGACTGGAAAGGATCGTGGTCAGGCATGGGTGTGTTCCTGGAAGTCTTTGGTGAGCTGCGCCTTGAGGCGGGAAATACGAGTGGCCACGGCGCCGGGCGAAAGGCCAGTGATCTCGGCAATCTCGGCGGCCGGCAGGCTTTCGAGATAGAGAGTCATCACCTGCCGGTCGGGCAGTTTCAGGCGGCGGATCCAGGCATTCAGCCGGTCGATCGCGTCGCTCTGCTCGTGCGCCGCCGCCACGCTCCGCCCGTCCGGCAGGTGGGCGATGTCGTCCAGCGCCATCTTGCCCGCATTGCGCCGCCTCTCCCGGTCGACATGGCTGGCGGCCGTATTGTGCGCAACGCGCCAGACCCATGTGCTGAGGCTGCAGCGGCCGTCGAAGCCGGACATGCTCTGCCAGAGGGCGACATGCATGTCCTGCAACAGGTCGCGGCGGCGGTCTGGGTCTGACTCGCTGGCGCGGGCAAGGCGCTGCAGGGCCGGGCCGAAACTCCCGACCGCCTCCCTGTAGCGTTCGTCCTGGTCTGATGTCTGTGTCATGCCCCTGTTAGTCCGCCCCGGTCCGGGTTTCTTACATGGACTGTCGGACAAGGTGTTGGAAAGCTCCGGTCACGCCTGCGCGCATCAGGATCAAGGACGCCGTCAGGCAGGTCACGGCGGCCGTCACCGCTTTCGGCGCTTCTACCCCCTGTAAGACATGGCTATATGCCCTGCATGACCCGCCCCCTCACCCTCCTCGGCATCGAGACCAGCTGCGACGAAACCGCCGCCGCCGTGATCCGCCTCGCGCCTGACGGAACGGTGGAGATCCTGTCGGAAACCGTACACACGCAGCTCGAGGAACACGCGCCCTATCTCGGCGTCGTGCCGGAGATCGCCGCCCGTGCGCATGCGGAACTGGCCGACCGCACGGTCGCCGCCGCCATGGCGGATTCCGGTGTATCCTATGCAGATCTGGATGCTGTCGCCGCCACATCAGGCCCCGGCCTGATCGGCGGGGTACTCGTCGGCATGATGACCGGCAAGGCCGTCGCGCAGGCCGCCGGAAAGCCCTTCATCGCGGTGAACCACCTCGAAGGCCACGCCCTCAGCCCGCGCCTCACGCATGCCTGCCCCTTCCCCTACCTGCTCCTGCTGGTCTCGGGCGGGCATTGCCAGTTTCTGGAAGTCCGCGGCCTGGGCAACTATCGCCGCCTTGGCTCCACGATCGACGACGCAGCCGGCGAAGCCTTTGACAAGACAGCCAAATTACTGGGCCTCGGCTTCCCCGGCGGGCCGGCTGTGGAGCGGATCGGTGCGACCGGAAACGCGAAAGCGGTGGACTTTCCCCGCCCCCTGCTGAACCGGCCTGGCCTCGACATGAGCTTTGCCGGCCTCAAGACCGCCGTCGCCCGCGCCGCCGAAGCCGAGCCGCTGACGGAGGCCCGCATGGCCGACATCTGCGCCAGCTTCCAGGCCGCCATCGTGGATGTGTTGTCAGAGAAAAGCCGCCGGGCGCTCGACGCTTTCGCGCCCGGTGACGGGCAGGCGAAGCGGTTCGTTGTGGCGGGAGGGGTCGCATCGAACAAGGCCATCCGTGCGGGCCTTGAATCTGTTGCGAAAGCTGCAGGAGCGGAACTGATTGCGCCGCCGCTCAGGCACTGTACCGACAATGCTGCCATGATTGCCCTTGCAGGGGCGGAGCGGCTTGCCGGAGGCCTCGAAGAAGAGGCCGGGGACCTTGGCGCCGGGGCGAGACCGCGATGGCCGCTCGACGAGACGGCTGCGAAGCTCGATCCGGCTTATTCGACCGGACGGCGGGGCGCCAAGGCCTGATCGGGCCGCACCTCAGACCACGAATTCGGTGAGCGAAAGCGTGAAGGCGACGAGCGCTGCCGTCAGCGGCAGGGCTGCCATCAGGGCGAACAGCGACTGGCGGGATTCGGTTTTCGAGAGGGTCATTTCTTTCATCCTTGCTATCGGAACGGCTGTCTTCGCCGTCCACGACCTCCATATAGCAAGGCTATGAACAAAAATCAATGAACGATTTTAAAATTATTCAGCGCTCAGTAATTTTACCTATCAGGGCACTTTCGCGTCCTTCGACAGGCCGGCCAGGAGCAGGTCCAGGACGCCGGCCAGTTCGCGCTTCAGCTTCGGCAGGGTGAGGTGCGAAAAAAGCTGCGGGAAGCGGAATTTCATCAGGGCTGCCTGCATGAATTCCGCCGTCTCATCGAGCCGCTCGATCGGACGGAAAACCCCGTCGCGGATGCCATCCTCCAATACCTGCACCAGATAGACGCGCTCCTGGGCCAGCTGCTCATTGAAATAAAGGGGGCGCTCCTCAGCGAGAACCTCTGCCAGTTCGAGGATTTTCGCCTTCTCCTCGATCGCCTGGTAGGTCTTGCTCATGCCGAAATCGAAAAAGTCCCGCAGCCGTTGGGGCGCCGGCTTCTTCTCGCGGGCGATCGAGGCGTAGTTCTGGTACATTTCGGCGTTGAATTTGCGCGCCATGGCCTCGGCAATGTCGAGTTTCGAGGCGAAGAAGCGATAAATATTGCCGGCGGACATGCCGCAATCCCGGGCAATTTCGGACATCGTCGTCTTGGCATAGCCATAGTGGAGAATACGCTCCATGGCGGCATCCAGGATCTGCTGGCGGGTATCGGGTGTATCGTTCATGGGCCGAAACATACTCGGAAATACTGAAGGATCAATGATTCATTCAGTCTGCACAGAAACTCCTTCCATGGCCATAGGCACCTTGCCCCGCCTGTGCCATAGGCATGCGCCTGACGCCCGACATGCTTGCCCGATGGAGGTCTTCCCATGCCCCTTTACTGCCTTCACTGCCTCGACAAGGCCGATGGCGGCGCCGAAGCGCGCGCCGCTGCCCGGCCAGCGCATCTCGCCTGGGCCGCGGCCCTTCCGGGCATCCGGATGGCCGGCCCATTGCTCAACGCGGAAGGCGGCATGGTGGGTTCGGTCTTCCTGATCGAAGCAGGCAGCCTGGCTGAAGTGAAGGCGATCCACGCCCAAGACCCCTACGTGACCGGCGGTGTCTTCGGTCACGTCCACATCAACGAGACCCGCTGGGCCATTGGCGAAGGCAAACCCGAATGAGACAGCTCATCCTTGGAAATCTCAACTATTCCAGCTGGTCGATCCGCCCGCTCATGGTCGCCCGCAAGGTTGGCCTGCCAGTGGAAGAAGTCATCGTCCCGCTCGATTTCCCCGAAACCACAGCACGCCTCAGGGAAATCAGCCCGACGGCAAAGGTGCCGCTTCTGATCTGGGACGATGTAACGGTGTGGGAAAGCCTCGCCATCACCGAATGGATCGCCGAATGGGCCCCGCCCGGCGAAGTCTGGCCGGAAGACGCGAAGGCCCGTGCCATCGCCCGCGCTGCCGCGAGCGAAATGCACGCAGGCTTCCAGGAGCTCCGCAACACGTGCTCGATGGACATCCGCGGGCGAGAACCCGCTCCGGACATGACCCCGAAGCTCGAAGCCGACATCGCCCGGATCCAGGAACTCTGGAGCGGCCTGCGCGCCCAGTTCGGCAAAGGCGGCCCCTTCCTGTTCGGCAAGTGGTGCGCGGCGGACGGCTTCTTCCTGCCGGTCGTCACCCGGTTCCGCACCTATGGCCTGCCGCTCAGCGGCGCAGCGGCGGACTATGCCGCGGCCGTTCTGGAAGACCCGGATTTCCTGAAACTGGAAGAACAGGCCAAGGCCGAACCGTGGTGGATCAAATACGGGCCCGACGGCCGCTCCAGCGGTTACCTCAAACCCTGACCGGTCAGGGCGGCGTCAGAAGGTTATAGCCGAGATCGTAGCGGAACAGTTCGCCGATCTTGCGCGTGTAGATATCGAGCGCCTCGCCCGAGAACAGGTCCGGAAGGCTGGTCTTGCGGTTCTGAAGGACATTGGGCTCGGCCTCGGGGTCGACCTTCTCGGCCATCGCCTGCTTGGTGCCGGCAAGCAGCGCCGCATCGATGGAAGCCGGCGTCAGGCCAAGTTTCCAGTGCCGGTCGACCGCCTCAAGCACCTTGCGGGGATCCTTCAGCGTGTCCTCGTAGTGGACGACGAGGATCGTTTCGCCATGGTGGGCCAGGACTTCGCCCCAGCGGTTCCAGAAGCGGGCGAGCCAGTAGAGGTCGCAGCGATAACGCGCGCCGGCCGGATCGCCCTCGAGATAGGTTAGCCAGTCAACCTGGATGTCATATTCCCATTTGGCATGGTGGCTCGCAAGGATGGCCATCGGGTGGCGCACGGCGAGGACATAGGGCGGCAGTTTCGCCAGCCCGCGAGCCCAGCCCCAGTCGGCCAGCCGGTGCGGGATCGTGTGGCTGAAAGCCAGGCGCGGCAATTCCGGGAAGACCGCCTCATCCTTCGGCCAGCCGATATAGGGCCGCACCGCATTTTCAGAGAAATAGGCCGGACGCGGAATGTTGTGCGTGTCGGCCAGCGCGACCGCCAGCATGTATTTCAGCCAATGCGTGCCGGAATTCTTCGACGTGACCAGCACACCATCGAAAGCGCCGTGTCTCAGGACGGAAAAGTTCGTCCAGTTCTCGTTGAGCACCTTGGCCCGGTAGGCGGCTGGCAGCGTATCTGTCATGGCAACTGGACTAGGGCCAGTTTACGGCGCGCGCAACTCAGGTCTTCAGGCCGGCCTTGTCGCGGTAGACCTGCAGCAGAAGCAACTGATCCCGCGTCGGCAGGCCCTCGGCCTCGGAAACAGAGACCAGCATGGCATCAAGGTCGATGATTTCCTTCGGGCCAAGCACGGAGGACGTGACGATCAGTTGGCTCAGCTTGCGCATCGTCTCTGCCGGCGCCGGCGCGGTATTCGTCACCCACGCCGCATGCGCCGTCAGCTCGTCGGCTTCGGCCTGGGTGAACTCGAAATGGTGCATGATTTCCTGATCCATGACCTCCGTCTGACGCTCGGTCAGCGGACCGCCCCGGGCGCGCGCGACTTCCATCATCATGATGGCGGCGGCCTCGCGCGGGTCCTCGATCAGGGTCAGTCCGTTCTGCGAGGCCTTGTAACGGAAGTTGAGCTTGCGCGGCATGTTGAGCGCGGCCTGCGCCAGCTTCGCCGCCTCCCGAGCCCCTTCCCGCGCCATGCGGATACGCCACGACCAGAGGCCGATCGTGACGAGGATTCCGAGCAGGAAGAGGAGAATATGCATCCGCTGAAGCTATACTGCCTCAGGGCTTTGCGCCACCACCGAACACGCGCCGCAGCCAGCCTCCGATGCCCCCGAGCGCGGCCACAAGAAGAATCCAGCCCTTCTTCAGAAACAGGAGCCCGACGCCCAGAAGGCCGACCTTCTTGGCGGCTGCCACACCTACGCCCCCGGCAATCAGTGCGGCCACGCCATAGCCGGCCGTCTTGTCGCCCTTGCGATAATCCTCATACCGATTGCCCTCGGTAAAATCCGGTATCGCCAGGACTTCCGGAGCAGCCGCCCGGACAGCATCAAGGGACTCGATCGGCGCCACGAAATTGACGGACAGAACTCCGCCGCGTCCGAGGACGCGCATGTCGTAGTTCAAGGTGTGCTCACCATTCGCGGACGAGAAGATCAGGTCCTTGGCCCAATCGATCCTGTGGCTGTCGGCGTCATAGTTGGGACGCGCCGCCCAGCCAACGAGTTCTACTGTCGGATAGCCCTGCTGCTCCAGACCGGCATTGTTCCGGCGTATGGACGCCTTCATGTCTTTCAGTAGAGCGTCATAATCCGTGTGAGCGGCATCATCGTCGCTCACATATCCGGTGTCTTCATAGGTAATCACGGCTCCCCAGTCGGCGACCGCAGGCGAGTAGCCTGCCGGAAACAACATACCGAGAATGGTCTCATCGGGCGGGTTGCCCCATAGGTCCTCAAGAATCGTCCGGCTCTCCTTGCCGTCATAGTAATCGACCGAGACCGGCACGGCGAGCATCACGGGGGCGCCCGCAAGCGCAATCTGCCCGTGGTCGGCCGTGATATCCTTCAGCAATTCAGCGGCGTAGGCCTGATAGGCGGCCTCCAGCTCCTCCGGCGTCATCTCTTCGGCCGAGGTGTTTTCCTGCGCGCTTGCACAAGCCAGAGGTGCAGCAGCAAGGACAGCCGCCGCAAGAAATGTCCGGATCATATTCGCCTCCCAGTAGACCCGCCGGCAACCTAAACCGGTCTCCAGCGGGTCATCAAGGAGATAAATACCCTATTGTCCGTCGGCTGCGGCGTGGGCCTGCGCGAGGACATAGGCGCGGATCGATTCGACATCGTCGGCACTCAGATATTCCGAGAACGAGACCATGCCATTGGCCGCGAAATGACCATCCAGGACGACGCCCTTCCAAGCTTCCGGATCGCCCGCGATGGCCGACCAGCGCAGGTCGGGCAGGACGCCGGAGCTGACGGCGAGCGGGCCATGGCAGACGGCGCAGTTGCGCGAGAAGTCCACCACGCCTTCGGCGATCTGCGCGTCGGTGCCGAACGAGGCCGCCTTCGGCGTACGATCGATCGGCGGCAGGTCCGCGTCGGCGATCTCACCCGTTCCGCCGAGCTTGAAGGTCACAACCTTGCCGACCGTCGACGGCACGGCGTCATCATAGGCAAAGCCGGCGGCAAGCGCGAAAGCACTGCCCCAGCCGGTCGCAATCGTCACATACTGCTCGCCGTCGATCATGTAGGTCCCGGGGCCAGCGCCAGCACCGGACTTGACGTTCTGGCTCCACAGCTTCTCGCCGGTCGCCGCATCATAGGCAACGAAGTCGCCATTGAGCTTGCCCTGGAAGACCAGGCCGCCCGCGGTCGAGAGGACGCCGCCATTCCAGGCATTGTCGTGCTCCACGGTCCAGCGCGGCGCCTTTGCCACCGGGTCCCAGGCGATGAGGCGGCCCTTGAGGGTCGAGCGCAGGAATTTCGCCACTTCAGGCGGCGCGATCGGCGGCACGCCGGCGGCGAAGTCCGCGCCCGTGTTCCAGGCGGTCTCCTTCGTGCCGAAGCGCGGATCCTCAGCATAGGCTTGAGGGATTTCCTGGGCCGGAATGTAGGCCAGGCCGAGATCCGGGTTGAAGGCCATCGGCTGCCAGTTGTGCGCCCCGAGCGGGCCCGGCAGCTGATTGTAAGGTTCCTTGCCATAGCGAGCGGCCGGCACTTCGATCGGGCGCCCGTTCTCGTCGAGACCGGTCGCCCAGTTCATCGGGCCAAACGGTGTGCCGGAGATGAACTGGCCGGTCGCCGCGTCGATTACATAGAAGAAGCCGTTCTTCGGCGCCTGCATGGCGACGCGGCGCGGGGCACCGTTCTCGCCGAGCGGCAGGTCCGCCAGGATGATCGTCTGCGTCGCCGTATAGTCCCAGTTGTCGCCCGGCGTGGTCTGGAAGTGCCACTTGTATTCGCCGGTGCTCGCATCGACCGCGACGATGGACGAGAGGAACAGGTTGTCGCCGCCCGACGGGTCGCGGAAGGTCCGGTTCCAGGGTGAGCCGTTGCCGACCCCGAAGATAATCTGGTCGTTCACTTCGTCATAGACGATCGAATCCCAGACTGTGCCGCCGCCGCCATCGGTGACCCAGGCACCTTCATCGCCCCAGGTGACATTGCCGACCTTCTCGAAAGCCGCATCCGATGCGGCACCGTCAGGCGCCTTGGCCGGGTTTGGAACCGTGTAGAAGCGCCAGACGAGATCGCCCGAATTCGTATCGTAGGCGGAGATATAGCCGCGCACGCCGAGTTCGGCGCCGCCATTGCCGATCAGGACCTTGCCGTTGACCACGCGCGGCGCGCCAGTAATCGTATAGGGCTTGGACTGGTCGACGGTAACCGTCTCCCAGACGAGATCGCCAGTCTTGGCATCGAGCGCCTGGAGTCGGCCGTCGATCACGCCGACATAGATTTTGCCGTCATAGACGGCGACGCCGCGGTTCACGACATCGCAGCAGGCATTCACGCCGACCGACCGGTCGACATCCGGATCATGCTCCCAGAGCTGCGCCCCGGTCTTTGCATCCAGCGCGTAGACAACCGACCAGGCGGACGTGACATACATCACGCCGTCGACAACGATGGGCGTTACCTCCACGCCGCGATTGGTTGCGAGGTCATAGGTCCAGGCCACGCCGAGCTGGGCGACATTGTCCTTGTTGATGGCGTCGAGCGAGGAATGGCGCTGCTCGTCATAGGTGCCGCCATAGGTGAGCCATTCGGCGCCGCCGGAAGCTGTCTCGATCCGTTGCGTATCGACAGCGGCAAAGCCCTTGGCCTCAGGCGCAGGCGCCTCTTTTTTCGGGCCGCACGCGGCCAGAAGTGCCAGCGACGTTCCCGCCAATACAATATTACGCCATGCAGCCATGTCGGTGATCCTCCCCTCGACATTCCTCCGGCGGTTTTTTCACCGCCTCTGTAGGGGGATGCTAGTCTTTCACCGGGTTTTGTCGAGGCTTGACCCGAGGGTATCAGGCGGGCGCCATGACTGTTTTCAGCTCGGCCTGTGCGGCGGCGATGGCCGCCTGGACAAGTCCGGTCCACGTGGCCACGTCTGTTGCCGTCTCTGATCCGGCGGGGAAATTCACCGAACGCGAGGCACTGACGACACCGCCTTCGAGTCCTGCAGGGCCCTTCACGAAACCGGCCATGGCCTCATCGGCCCCAGCCCCTTGCGCGCCATAGCCCGGCACGAGGAAGAGGGATGTCGGAGCGATCTGCCGGATTGCCCGCGCCTCGGCCGGACCGGTGGCGCCCGTCACCATCATCAGGCCCGACCAGCCGGATTCGCCGATCAGGCGCGCAGCAAGCGGCGCAAGCGCCTCGCCGACGCGGGCATAGAGCGGTGCGCCCTCAAGGCTGCGAGACTGGAAATCGGCCGACCCGGGATTGGACGTACGCACAAGCACGACCACGCCTTTTCCATGCGCTTCGGCCTCGCGGACATACGGCTCCAGCGTGTCGAGCCCCATATAGGGGTTCACGGTGAGTGCATCGCAGGGGAACGGGGCATCCTTGCCGAGATAGGCCGCCGCATAGCCCTCGGCCGTCGAGCCGATATCGCCACGCTTGGCATCCATCAGCACGATCAGTCCGGCGTCCTTTGCAGCGCACGCAACGGACTGAAGTGCCTTCATGCCTTCCGGCCCGTGCCGCTCGAACAAGGCAACCTGCGGCTTGATGCAGGCGACGCGGCCTGCGCAAGCCCGGACCATCGCGAGCCCCCACGCTTCGATACCTTCCGGCGTATCGCCACCGAAAAGCGCCGGGATGCGCCCCGCATGAGGGTCAATTCCGACACAAAGCGGGCCGTGACGGCGCACAGCATCGATCAGGCGGTCGGCAAAACGGGTCATTGCTCCACCTTGCAGGCGACCTTGACCACTTGCAACAGGCGGCGGGCATCGTCGGCACGGGGCCCATAGGTTTCCTGGTCGAAGGATTCGGCCGGCCCCTCCTCCGGAGAGATGTCGAGACTGGTCAGGAAAGCTTCGATGGACGAAGGCGCAGCCGTGTAGAGCCGTCCGCGGCGCGGGCTTTCCGCCACAATCACGCCGCGCACCCGGCCCTGGGCATCGAAGACCGGACCACCGGAAATACCGCCCAATGTGCCGTCCAGACCGCGGGTCCGGCCGATTTCGGCCCAGGCGAGGATCGGTTCGGAACTGTCGCGGCGACCACGTGTGATGAGCTTGGAGCGGGACATCAGGCGCGTGGCTACCTCACCCGGCCGGCCCTGCGGGTAGCCGACATGATAGCCTTCGATCCCGACATGAAGCGGGTCCGACAGGTCGAGCCGGACGGGATTCGGACTGCGACCGGTCGATATGAGCGCAAGATCGTGGTCGGGATCCAGCGTGATCGACTCCACGGGCACATACTGGCCGGGCGCCACCAGCAGGCTGACGGAATCGCACCCGTCGACGACGTGGCGAGCGGTGATCCACTGGCCCTTGCGGCTAATGGCGAACGCCGTGCCGATGCCATCCTTCGGCGCGTCCACCTGGATCAGGACCTGCTCGTCCAGCGGAGAGGGCGGCGGCAGGGTCGGGCCTTCGGATTCCAGCACCGTGGGCGGCGGCTCCGGTGCGTCTGCATGGTCACCGCCGGCAAACAGCACGAAGACCACGAGCCCCAGCGCGGCAATGTAGAGGAGCCAGTCGAATCTACGCATCGGGCCGGGAGCGCTCCCTGTCAGAACCTTTGAAGCGCAGGATCCCACAAGCCTGCTGCAAGAATGAGGGCGGAGGACAGTTTCGCGGCGACCAGAACCACTGCCGCCCCCATTTCATCGTTTTCGATCCGCTTCGGCACATCGCGCAGCAGAAGGTCCACCAGACGGTAGACGATCAGCTGCAGCAGCAGCGACACAACGCCCCAGATGGCGAGGTCGAACAGGGAAACGCTGGACGCGAGCGTGGACGCAATCGGCACCGCCAGACCGGCAATCGCTCCGCCCAAGGCAAGGCCCGCTGCCGCATTTCCCCTTTGTACAAGGGCAAATTCCTTCCACGGCGTCAGCAGCACATAAATTGTGCTCGCAACGATCAGCAACACGCCAGCGCTGGCCGACCAGATCAGGAAGCGCGGGAACGCCTCGACAAAAGCACCGATTTCTCCGCCCATGAATCCTGATAACCTTGTGTAATTACCGTGGTGACCCGGCGGGGGCCGACCCATATCCCTAGCACAGCGTGCCCGCCTCTCAAGGAGACACATCATGCTGAAAGGTAAAACAGCGCTGGTTACCGGTTCGACAAGCGGAATCGGAAAAGCCATCGCTTTGCAGTTGGCCGGCCAAGGCTGCAACATCGTTCTGAACGGGTTCGGCGATCCCGGCGAGATCGACGCGCTGAAGCGCGGGATTGCCGCCGACCACAAGGTCAAGGTCGGCTATTCCAGTGCAGACCTCACCCGTGTGCCGGCCATCGAGAACATGATGGCCTATGTCGACACGGAATTCGGCGGCACCGATATCCTCGTGAACAATGCCGGCATGCAACACGTCTCCCCGATCGAGGAATTCCCGGTCGACAAGTGGAACCTGATTATCGCGCTGAACCTGTCGGCCTCGTTCCACACGATCCGCCTTGCCATGCCCGGTATGAAGAAGAAGGGCTGGGGCCGGATCATCCAGACGGCATCTGCCCATGCCCTCGTCGCCTCGCCCTACAAGGCCGCCTATGTCGCCGCCAAACACGGCATCGCCGGCCTGACCAAGACCGTCGCCCTGGAAGGCGCGACCCATGGCGTGCGCTGCAATGCGATCTGTCCCGGCTATGTCCACACGCCGCTGGTCGACGCGCAGATCACCGACACAGCCAAGGCGCGCGGCATTTCCGAGAAGGAAGTGATCGAGAATGTGATCCTGGCAGCCCAGCCGACCAAGGAATTCGTGACCGTGGACCAGATCGCGGCCATGGCGGCCTTTCTCTGTTCGCCGGCGGCCGACCAGATCAATGGCGCGCTGCTGTCAATCGATGGCGGCTGGACCTCCCAATAGGGCGCCCTTCGCCCGGTCGGCCTATTTCAGGATTTCCGCGAGGCAGGTGGCGATCGTCTCATCCGTGTCCTCGTGGGTGAAGAAGGTCTTCAGCTTCCAGTCCTCGTCCATCAGGTAGAGGAGCGAGGTATGGTCCATCGAATAGCCGCCTTCGCTGTCCGGCTGTTCGATGCGCGAGTAGTCCGCAAGGAAGGCATCGGCTGCGGCCCGCACCTGTTCCGGCGTACCGGTCAGACCCTGCAGGTTTTCAGGGAAAACCTTGGTCGAGACGTATTTGGACAGGGCTTCCGGCGTATCGCGCTCCGGGTCGATGGAGATGAGCAGCGTCTGCGGCGGCGCGACGTCTTCCGGCAAGCGGTCATAGGCGCGCTTCACCGTGACCAGCGTCATCGGGCAGACGTCCGGGCAGTAGGTGAAGCCGAAATAGATCAGCGTCGGATGGCCCTTGAAGGTCTCTTCGGTCACCGGCACGCCGTCCTGGTTCACGAGCGAGATCGGACCGCCAATATTTGGATAGGCGCGCGACATGCAGCCGGCGACAGACCCGCCCGCCTTTGCGCCGCCTGCATCTCCACCCGAGGGACCGCATGCGGCGACGAGGAGCGAGGCCAGAAGCGCCCCATGAATGCGAAGCTTTCTCATGCCCGACCTCTACGATGGCGCGTGCCGCCTTGGCGAGGGCGTCACGCTGCCGCATAAGGCGCAGATGAGCGACACAAACCGCAATGACGCCCGGTCAGACCGCCTCGGCTTCGACGACGCCATTTTCGCGCTGGCGCCGGAAGGCCTCGGCTCGGCGCAGTCTGCCCTCGGACGTACGCGCCTTCGCACCTTCATCACGCTGCGCTGGCTGGCCGTCGCCGGGCAGACGGCTGCGGTCCTTTTCGTTGCTTTCGTGTTGCACTTCGACCTGCCGCTGGCGGCGTGCCTCGCCATCATCGCGGCTTCAGCCTGGCTGAACGTGTTCCTGTCCTTCGCCTTCCAGAGCCAGCGCCTGACCCGCGGCTGGGAGGCGACCATGCAGCTCGCCTTCGATACGGTGCAACTCGCCGCTCTCGTGGCAGTGACGGGTGGCCTGTCGAACCCCTTCCTCCTGCTCCTGGTTGCGCCAGTGACCGTGGCGGCGCTCAGCCTGTCGCCAAAGCGCGCCGTTCTGATCGCCCTTCTGGCGCTGGTGCTGGCGGCGCTGATGCCGGTCATGGCCCTCCCCCTGCCCTGGACCAACGGGCAGATGGTGGAATTGCCGCGCCTCTTCCATCTGGGCCAATTCGCCGCCCTCGCCGTGGGTGTCGGCTTCTTCGCCGTCTCCGCGGGCCGGGTCAGCCAGGACGAAGCGAAACTGGTCCGCGCGCTCGACGCAGCCAGCATCGTCATGGCCCGGGAGCAGAAGATTTCCGCCATCGGTGCCATGTCGGCCATGACCACGCACGAACTTGGCACCCCGCTCGCGACGATCCACCTCGTCGCCAAGGAATTGTTGGCCGAGACGCCGGAAGACGACCCAAGGCATGAAGACCTGGTCCTGCTGGCCGAACAGGCCGATCGCTGCCGCGCTATCCTTGCGACCATCCGTGAAGCCCGCGAAGCCACCGATATCGTGCATGCCCGCGTGCCGCTGGATGCGCTGGTCGCCGAGGCAGCCGCCCCGTTCAAGGGACTTGGCGTCGCCGTTGAAGTCGTCGCGCGGCCCGGCGAGACCGGCGATACGCGCCCGCCGATCCTCAACCGGAGCCCGGAAATCCTGCACGCAATCAGCGCCTTCGTCGAAAATGCCGTCAGTTTCGCCGATTCCCGCGTCACCGCGCAGGCGAGCTGGACTGCGGACCAGATCATGATCTCGATCAGCGATGACGGGCCGGGCTTTTCGCAGGAAGTGCTGCCGAAACTGGGCGAGCCCTATGTCTCCGAACGGGGGGAGGACCATCTCGGCGGCGGCGACATGGGGCTGGGCTTCTTCATTGCAAAAACCCTGATCGAACGGACCGGCGGTCGGATCGCCACCCGAAACCGCACGCCGCCAAGGACCGGCGCCATCGTCCAGGCCCTCTGGCCACGTGCAGCTCTTGAAGCATCCACGTTGGATTAATTGGATTGGAAGTCCTATAAAAGAATCGGGTAGCTAGGGATCGAAAGCATGGAACGGCCGGTCAGCATCAGTCTTCACGAGAGCCTTGAGGGGATCGAAGACCGTTCCTGTCTCGTCATGGATGATGACGGCCCGTTCGTTCAGCGCCTCGCCCGCGCCCTCGCTCAGCGTGGATTTATCGTTTCCGCCGTCACCAGCGTTTCCGAAGGCAAGGATATCGCCCGGCTGAATCCGCCCGCTTTTGCTGTCCTGGACCTGCGCCTAGAAGACGGCAGCGGCCTTGATGTGGTGGAAGTGCTGCAAAAGAGCCGGCCGGAAGCGCGCGCGGTGATCCTCACGGGCTATGGTGCCATCGCCACGGCCGTCGCCGCCGTCAAGGCCGGCGCTGTGGACTACCTGTCCAAACCGGCAGATGTGGAAGACATCATTCGCGCGCTGACCGCGACCACGGATGAGAAGCCTGCCCCGCCGGAAAACCCGATGTCGGCCGACCGTGTGCGCTGGGAACACATCCAGCGCGTCTACGAGCTGTGCAATCACAACGTCTCCGAGACGGCCCGCCGACTCAACATGCACCGGCGCACGCTGCAGCGGATTCTCGCCAAGCGCGCGCCGCGCTAATCTGTCAGCTTTCCGGCTGCAGGAGCGTCATCGCCCCGACGACCATGGCCTCGGTGCCCAGCTCGACGGCGGGCTGCGGCGTGATCTTGAAGAAGGGCGAATGGTGTGAGGCCGCATCGGCCACTCCTTCCGCAGGCGTCCCTCCGACATTGAAGTACACGCCTTTCACACCGGACTCGCGGGTAACGAAATAAGCGAAATCCTCGGCGCCCATGCCGGTGCGCGGTTCGTCGACCAGCTTCCCGTCGGCGAGATTTGCCGTGAAGGCGGCCCGGATCCGCTGCGCCGTTCCGGCATCGTTGATGGTCGGCGGTGTGGTTTCCGTTTTTGACCGGATCACTTCCGGCATCAGGTCTTCCGGTACGTTCATCGAAATGGCGACCCCTTTCGCCACCCGGTCGATGCCGTCCAGAAGCTGCATCCGCACGTCCGGATCGTCGGCGCGCACGGTGAGCTGCATCTCCACCTTGTCGCCGATAATATTGTGCTTGAGGCCGCCATGGATGGCGCCGACCGTGATCACGCCGGGCTGAAGGGGCGCTATGGAGCGCGAAACGATGGTCTGCAGCGACACCACGATCTGCGCCGCAACGAGGACCGGGTCGATCCCCATGTGCGGATAGGCGCCATGCGTGCCCACGCCATGCACGATGATGTCGACACTGTCGGAACTGGAGGCAACCGCGCCGAGCGGCACGTCGAGCGATCCGGTCGGCAGATCGGCCGCGACATGGAAGGCGAGCGCGTAATCCGGCTTAGGGAACCGCGTATAGAGGCCGTCCTCGATCATGGCGCGGGCGCCGCCGATCCGCTCTTCAGCCGGCTGTCCGACGAGGATAAGCGTGCCCGACCAGTCCGCCTTGCGCGCCGCGAGCTGGCGGGCAGCGCCGACCAGCGACGTGATGTGCACATCGTGCCCGCAGGCATGCGTGACAGGTTTCTCGATGCCGTCGATATCGACCTGGGAGACGGTGGACGCATAGGGCAGGCCGCTCGCCTCCTTCACGGGAAGGCCGTCCATGTCGGCGCGGAGCAGAACGGTGGGACCTTCGCCATTCTTCAGGATGGCGACCACGCCGGTGCCTCCGACACCTTCGGTGACCTCATAGCCGAGCGCGCCCAGCTCAGCCGCGAGGCGTTTCGAGGTCTCGGTCTCACGGAAGGAGAGTTCCGGATGCTGGTGGAACCAGAGGAAGAGCGGGCCGAGATTGTCCTTGTAATCCTTCGCGATGGCGGCGCGGAGGTCTTCCTCGGCACCGGCCATGCCGGCGGCACCGAAGGCGATCAGGGAGGCGGCGAGCGCCCGTGTCTTCCAGTTCATGTCATGTCTCCCGCTGTTGCCGCCACGCTAGGCGCCGTTCCGGCAGGTGTAAATCGCCTTCCGGGCGAGCGAGCCGGAAGGGCGGCGGCGTGAGCGATAAAATGTGCACGAAGAGTTTAGCGGGCGAGCTCAGTCCGGTTGTTGAAAGGCGTTCTCAAAGCCTGTTAAGCGCGGCCGGAAGCAGCAGAAGGCCGTCCGAATGTCCCTTGCCCTCCTCCTTGCCGCCGCAGCGCCGTTCGTCGCCGAGCCGGAAGATGCAACCGCCCGTCTCGACCCGGTTGTGACGACGGCAACAGCCGGCGAGACGCCGCTCAGCGTGATCCCGATGTCGGTGACGGTGATCGACCGTGATCGTCTTGCCCTCACAGCGTCGGGTCTCGGGGCTGAGGATGTGACCGACCTGCTGACGGGGGTCGAGGCCGCAGTGGCGAACGGGACGCAGGTCGCATTCCAGATCCGAGGCATCGGCGCAGTCGACCACCAGGCCCTGACCCCGGGCGCCGCGGCGGTCTATTCTGACGGTGTGCTCCTCGCGACGAACGTGCAGACGGGCCTCATGCTGTACGATCTTTCGGGGATCGAGGTTCTGAAAGGCCCTCAGGGTACGCTGTTCGGACGCAATGCCTCCTCGGGTGCGATCAACTTCCTCACGGAGCGGCCGGGCGAGGGTCAGTCTCGTTACGTCCGGGCTGGGTACGGAAACTTTGACCGTGCAGATCTGGACGCAGCCTACGGGAACAGTTTCGACAATGGATTCAGCTATCGACTCGCCGGGCGTTACCTGTCGCGCGATGCAGCGCTCGAGAATACCGGTGGCCCGGAAGCGGCCGGCGGCGTTCGGGACGAATTCGGCCTGCGGCTCGGCCTCAACTGGGACGAAGCGCTCGGCGGCACGCTTCTGGTCCGCACGCACTATGAGGAGGACAATGGCGTCAACGCCTCGCCGCGCAACGACTCGCTGGGGCTGGACGATCACAGGATCTCGGTCGGCAGCGATGGTGTCCGCGACACGGACAATGAGTTCTACGGCATCTCGGCGGAATATGTCCGCGACCTCGGCCGCTGGACCCTGACCTCGCTGACCGCTTTCGAGGGGTTCAATCAGGATTACGGTTTCGACTTCGACGGCGCGGTCGAGCTCTACAACAGCCCGAACTATAGCGCGAACCTCTCCTATTTGCGGGACTTCCGTCAGTATTCGCAGGAATTCCGCCTGAAGACGGAGCGGGCCGGCGGCAGCACACTGTTCGGCCTCTATGCCGCGCAGGAAGACTTCAGCCAGACCTACACGATCTGGTGCGGCGAGCAGTACCCTGTCACGCTGATTGGCACCTGTCCCTATGTCGGTGCCACAAGCCGCGCGGGCCCCGCGCCGATTTCGGACGGGCGAGCGATGACGCTGGTCACCGACATCCGCCAGGACCGCACGGTACTGGCCGCCTTCACCTATAACGACTTCGCCCTTACCGACCGGCTGACCGCGACGGTCGGCGCGCGCGTCACACAGGAGACGATCGACGGGCAAGGCAGCGGCCGCCACATCTTCGAGGATGGCACGGTCGGCTACAACAATGTCGGCGGCCTCGGCCTCGCGGCCGGGTCGAACAGCATCGACGACACGCGCCTCACCGGCAATCTCGCCTTGTCCTGGGAGACGAGGATCGGCCGGGCCTATGCCTCCCTGTCGAACAGCTACAAGTCGGGAGGCTTCAATGGCGAGGTGCAGAACAATGCGAACCATTTCGCCGACGAGGGCCTGTTCAAGGCGGAAAGCGTGACGGCGTATGAAATCGGCTTCAAGGCCCGGCCCACGGACCGGCTCGCCTGGACCGCCGCCGCTTTCTTCCAGGATTACGATGATCCGCAGGCGCGCATTTTCGTGAACTTCCCGATTCCAGGCGGCGGCAGCATCATTTCGAACTCGCTGTCGAACCTCGATGCGGCAACCGTCTACGGCCTCGACGCCGACCTGACCTGGCAGGCGACCGAGGTCCTCTCGCTCGACGCGGCCCTCACCCTGCTCAGCACCGAGATCGACCAGACATCCGACATCGGGGGCAATGCCGCGAAGTTCGACGGCAAACCGCTGCCTTTCGCCCCGGAGACGAGCGCCACATTGGGCGGCCAGTACGATTTCACGGTCTCGACGGGTGTGGAGGGGCATGTCGCGCTGCACGCCAAGTATCGCAGCCGCTATTATCTGGACCCGGAAGGTCTCGCCGCACGCTCGCAGGCCGGCTTCACCACGCTTCAGGCCGAAGCGGGTCTCCGCTTCGAAGAGCGCAGCATCGACCTCACGCTGTGGGGCCGGAACCTGACGGACGAGGACTACGCCCTCTCCGGCTATGGTTTCCTCGGCTATGACACGTTCCGCTCCGACCCGCGCACCTATGGCGTCAGGATCGGCTACAGTTTCTAGCGCCTAATTACAGCCATCCCGGTCGAACCGCATGGCGACGAAGTTCACCGGGTCGCCGTTCGAATAGTTGAGCGCGTAATAGGGCTTGGACTCGGTCATGCAGAGGCCCATGCCCTCCGCCTGGGCCCGGAGATGCGCGACTTCCTCCGTCGTCGGAGGCTCTGCCTTCCGGTCCTCGTAGTTGACGAGATAGACGACGGGATAGGCGGTCGGGTCCGTGGGCAGGTCGAGCGGCGTTTCCGGCGGATGCAGGTTCTGAGTCCCCATGGTCAGGATATAGGACGGCTCGGCATAGCCGAGCGCGAGGATGCGCTGTGGCGGGGTCTTCGTGCAGGCTTCGCCCGGCACGCCGCATACGTCTTCCAGGGCGAGGCGCGCCGTTTCCGTCGGCTGCACCCAGACCTGGGTCGGCAGCATGTAGAAGCGGACATGCCAGCCGATCGCGAGGCTCGCTGCAACCGCGAGCGCGATAGCGATACCCTCCCGCGCGCGGTTGAACTCCACCGCGGCGAGACCTGCGAGAATGAAACCGATGACCCAGAGCCAGATCGGAAAATCGCGATACGCCGTCCAGGCTGCGAGCACCTGCTCCTTCGCGGCGGTCGTAAAGTCGCCGGCTGATTCCGCCATGAAATAAGTCGTCACGCCGGGATAGGACGCGGCCAGAAGAAGCGC
The DNA here is from genome assembly GCA_041398365.1 of Hyphomonas sp. Classification (GTDB taxonomy): domain Bacteria; phylum Pseudomonadota; class Alphaproteobacteria; order Caulobacterales; family Hyphomonadaceae; genus Hyphomonas. The sequence goes on from JAWKUV010000017.1 coordinate 28,390, forward strand.
CGCGCCGAGCGCGTACACCGCTAGCGACAGCGAGCGCGAAACCGGCATGCGGGCGCCTTCCATCAGGCGCACCGCTGCGTGCCCGCAAAGCAGTGCCATGCCCGGATAGGCCGGCAGGATATAGTGGCTGAGCAGCGTGGGCATGAGTTCGAAGAACGCCCAGGTCAGCAAGGTCCATGACAGGATGAAACGCAGGCCTTCGACCTCGGCGGAGGGTTCCGGGGAGACCGGCGCGTGGCGCAGCCATTCCGGCCTGAACGACAAGAGCGCGAACACGGCGATCAGGACCGACGGGTAGGCAACCTTGATCCCGTTTGCGATCGCGGCCGGAAGGACCATCGCCAGCAGCAGGGTCGCGACAAGAAGGCCGCCGCCGATCATGAGGCCCGGCCTCCCGGTGCGCGCAGCCGTCGTCCGGCGCACATCCCGCCAGGCCGCCACCAGTCCGGGCACGGCCAGAAGCACGGCCGGGAAGAACCAGATCGGCAAATGGGACAGGTGATAAAGCGGCCATCCGCCATGGCCTTCGGACGCGCCCGAAAACTTGTCCTTGAGGTCCTTGCCGACGGCGCCCTCCAGGAACTCCCCGCCCGTCGCGATCTGGACCCAGACGAACCAGGGCAGGACCAGAACGACGAACAGGAGCGGTCCCGGCCACCAGAGCAGGACCCGCCACCAGTCCCCGCCCTTCCCGTTCTCCGCCCGGCCCCAGGCCCAGGCGCCGAACCCGGCATAGGCGGCAACCATCGGTGTCACCGGTCCCTTGATCAGGAAGCCGAGGCCCATGGCGAGCCAGAACAGGAGCGCCATCTTCTTCGACTGGTCCTTGCGTATATAGAGCCGGCCCAGCGCGCCGATACCGAGCGTCGTCAGGAAGACGAGCACCGCATCTGTTTTCGAAATGTGCGCCTCCGATGTCAGCAGGAGGGAGGCCGAGAACAGGATCGCGCCGAGAAAGGCCGCGCGCCGCCCGACCAGCGGGATGCCGCACCAGAAGCAGGCGACCGCGGCAAGGCTTGCGCCGATCCAGCTCGGGAAGCGGTAAGTCCAGATCTGCTTCGCTTCCGGCCCAGTGAACACGGCGGTCGAGGCGGCCTGCAGCCAGTGGATACCGGCCGGCTTCTTGTTGCGTAGCTCGTCCTGGTACTGGATGCGGATATAGTCGTGGTCTTCGAGCATTTGCTTCGACGCCTGCGCGAAGCGGCTCTCGTCCCGGTCTAGCGCGGGCAGCAGGAACACGCCGGGCGCAGCGGCGCTGAAGGTGACGAGGAAAAGGCAGACCCAGGCCTTCCAGCCGGTCGAGAGACGGTCGAGCAAAGTCATGGCCTCCCTCTAGCCGTTTCGGGCGGCGGCGTCTCGCGCTTTTGGACGTGTCTGCGCCTGTCAGTTTGAGGTGAAGCGCAGGTCTCGCCATGGGCGGGCTTGATCTGTATGAGGCGAAGATGTTCCCCCTCGTCCGCCCCTCGTATCCAACCAGGGGCGCGCACCAGTAGAAGGCCCGAGGCATTGAACCAGGCGCTTGAATTCTCCGTCGTCGTTCCTGTCCACAACGAAGCCGGCAATGTCGCAACCCTGATCGGCGAGATCGCCAAGGCTCTCGACGGCCGGGCCTTTGAAATGGTGTTCGTGGACGATGCCTCGACCGACGACACAAGGGCGCAGCTGGTGGCGCTGAAAGCCAAATACCCGATGCTGCGCGTTCTCGGTCACCGCAAGAATGCCGGCCAGAGCCGGGCCATCCGGTCGGGCATCCTCGCCGCAAAGGCCCCGGTGGTCGGCACGCTGGACGGCGACGGGCAGAACGATCCGGCCGACCTGCCGGACCTCTACCGCCAACTCTCCCGCCAGGACGCGCCGGAAGGGCTGAAAATGGTCATGGGCCGGCGGGCGAAGCGCAAGGACACGGCTTGGAAACGCTTCGGCTCGCGCTTTGCCAACAATATCCGCAAGCGGATGCTGAAGGATGACTGCGACGACAGCGGCTGCGGCATCAAGGTGATGAAGCGCGACGCCTATGTCCAGCTCCCCTATTTCGACCACATGCACCGCTACATGCCGGCCCTGATGCGGGCCGAGGGCTTCGGCGTGGAGTACAGGGATGTGAACCACCGTCCGCGCGGCACGGGCAAGTCGAACTACACCAATTTCGGCCGCCTGAACGATGCCTTCTCGGACCTGCGCGGAGTGACCTGGCTGATCCGCCGCCGCCGCAACCCCGGCGGTGCGGACGAGATCTGACCCTTAAATTTCCCGGACTTTTCGCCCGCAAACCGCCCCAATTCCGGGAATAGTGGTGGTTAAGCGGCTTCCGGATTTCCCCTCGCTTCGCCGGGAACAATCCGGTAAACCTCGTGTTAACACGCTCCGGGTGACGGGTATTGGCCATGGAAAAAGATACGCAGGCCGCCGTGATCGGGGCTTTCGTCGCCAGAAAGGAACGCGCGGCCCGTAAAAACGGCGCCGGGTCCCGCAGCAGCACCGAGAAGGGGTATTTGATGCGCGCAATCTTCGGAATCTTTCCGCTACTGATCATTCCGGTGGCGCTGTACAATCTGCTGGCGGTGATCGCCGGCGGCCCGGTCACGACCACGAACGCGGCCGGCGAACTTGTCAGCGCCACGGCCGCCCCGCTTCAGGGCGTGCTGAACGAGACCTTCTTCTCCCTGCCGATGATTTCGGGCGTGCAGTGGGTGCTGACCCAGGGCGACGCCATCCTGCTCCTGTCGATCGTCTTCCTGTTCCTGGAAATCCTGAAATCGACCTCGACTGGCACCTCGACCATCGTGAACCACGCGATCTCGATGATGCTGTTCATTCTCTGCCTGATCGAGTTCCTGCTGGCGCCGAACTTCGCCACCTCGACCTTCTTCATCCTGATGTCGATGACCCTGCTTGATGTGCTGGCCGGCGTGGTCGTGACCATCGTTTCGGCCCGCCGCGACTTCGGCGTCGATCACGGCTGATCGCAGGCCCTGCCCCAAAAGCAAAGGCCCGCTCGTCCGAGCGGGCCTTTTTCGTTCGGGAGACAGCCAGGCTCAGTCCTTGCGGTAGAGCTCGGCCAGCTGTTCCTGGATCGCCACCATCTGGGCCTGCATGTTGGCAAGCGCCTCGGCCTGGAATTCCATCATCGAGTTGGCCGGTGACGTCGCGGACTTCTCTGGCTTGGCCGAGCCATAGAGGGTCGGCATGAACATCTTCATGGCCTGTTCGAACATTGCCATGTTCCGGCGCGCCTGCTTCTCGAACATGGTCATAGGGTTGGCCGCCTTGCGCCATTCCTTCTGCGTCTCGGCGAAGGAGTTCATCGACATGTCGAGGAAGGCCGGCAGGAAGGTCTGCGCACCGCCGCCATAGAAGCCGATCAGCTGGCGCAGGAAGTTCAGCGGCAGGGCGCCTTCGCCCTTGGTTTCCTGTTCGAAGATGATCTGCGTCAGGACCTGGCGGGTGAGATCCTCGCCGGTCTTGGCGTCCCGGACCTCGAAATCCCGGCCCTCGCGCACCAGTTCCGAAAGATGATCCAGCGTCACATAGGACGATGTCGACGTATCGTAGAGTCGCCGGTTCGCGTATTTCTTGATGATGATCGGCTCGGCGGAGCCATTCCCTTTGACCATGTCCTGCCCTCGGCTTTCCCCACGGGAAAAGCAATTTTTGTGCTATGCGGCACAATCTCGCATAAAATCTGCATGCGACCAATGCGCTATTGAAGTTTCTACAACAGAAGCTGTAAGCGTGTGCAGGTGCAAAAATTACAGGGAGGGAACCCATGTCGAAAACGGTTCTGGTGACGGGCGGAACGCGTGGCATTGGCCACGCCATCAGCGCGGCGATGGTAAAGGCAGGCTATAAGGTCGCAGCGAACTATGCCGGCAACGAGGATGCGGCGAAGGCCACAGCGGCCGAACTTGGCATCCATGTCTACAAGTTCGATGTGGCTGATTACGACGCTGTGGGCGCCGGTATCGCCGCCATCGAGAAAGACCTCGGTCCCATCGATATCGTCGTCAATAATGCCGGCGTGACGCGCGACGCCCCCTTCCACAAGATGACGAAAGACCAATGGCAACAGGTGATCGACATCGACCTGACCTCGGCTTTCAACGTCACGCACCATGTCTGGGAAGGCATGCGCGAGCGCAACTGGGGCCGCGTCATCAACATCTCTTCCATCAACGGTCAGAAAGGCCAGTTCGGCCAGGCGAACTATTCCGCCGCCAAGGCCGGCCTGATCGGCTTCTCCAAGGCACTCGCCCAGGAAGGCGCCAAGAAGGGCATCACCGTGAACACGGTCTGCCCGGGCTATATCGACACTGAAATGGTGCGCGCGGTGCCTGAAAAAGTTCTCGAAGGCATCATCGCGACGATCCCGGTCGGCCGTCTCGGCAAGCCGGAAGAAATCGCCTCCATGTGCACCTATCTCGCCAGCGACGATGGCGCCTTCATCACCGGCGCAACAATGACCGTAAACGGCGCGCAGTACATCGCGAGCTAAGCTGTTTCATTCCGGAACAAGGAAACGCCCTCCCCACCGGGGAGGGCGTTTTTTGTGCCTTCGTTTGACCAAGCCATGATCATGGCGGACCAAAACAGACTTCGCCGGATCAGACCGTCAGGACGATCTTGCCGAAGTGTTTCTGGCTCGCCTGATGCGCGAAGGCGGCAGCGATCTGGTCGAGCGGGAACTTCGAGTCGATCACCGGCTTGATGCCGTTCGCCTCGATCGCATCGACCATGTCTTCCTGCATCCGGCGGGAACCGACGGTGATGCCGGACAGGGTGATGTTGCGCGAGAACAGCGCAGCCGTCGGGACTTCGCCCGAGACGCCCGTCAGCACACCGATCAGCGAAATGTGTCCGCCCGGACGGCAGGCGGCGATGGACTGGGCCATCGTGCCGGGGCCGCCGATCTCGACGACTTCGTCGACGCCGCGGCCGCCGGTGAGTTCAAAGGCCTTTTTCCCCCATTCGGGGGTTTCCTTGTAATTGATCACATGATCGGCGCCGAGCGCCTTCAGCTTTTCCATCTTCTCCGGCGAGGAGGACGTGGAGATGACGCGGCAGCCGGCGGCCTTGGCGAACTGAAGCGCAAAGATCGAGACGCCGCCTGTCCCCTGCGTCAGCACCCATTGGCCGGGCTGGATATTCGCTTCGGCAAAGAGGCCGCGCCAGGCGGTGAGCGCCGCACACGGAAGGGTGGCGGCTTCCTCGAAGCTCCAGCCCGCGGGCATGCGGGTAAAGGCAGTTTCCGGCGCGGCGACCAGTTCCGCAGCAAACCCGTCAGCTCCGTCGCCCGGCACGGACTGGAAGCCAGCGGCCTCGATCTGGCCGGACTGCCAACTGGGGAAGAAAAGCGAAATGACCTTGTCACCCACTTTCCACTTGGTGACGCCCTCGCCCACGGCGACAACTTCGCAGGCGCCGTCGGACATGGGGATGCGCCCGTCCGGCGTCGGGATGCCGCCCAGGACGACGACGAAGTCGTGATAGTTGAGGCTGGACGCCCGCACGCGCACCAGGACCTGGCCGGGGCCTGGTTTCGGGTCGGGGCGTTCCTCGATGACGAGCTTGTCCAGCCCGCCCGGCTTCTTTACGGCAGCAACTTTCATGGGGTGTTCCTCCTGATTTTCCGCAAGAGGAGCGGCCCCGCCGCTAGGTAAGTCAAGCGCGTGTATTGGGGCTCAGGCGGTCTCGCCAGCCTTTGCGACCCTCTCCTCGCGCAACGCCTTCCGGCGCACCTTGCCGGCATCGTCCCGCACAGCCTCGGTAACATATTCGAAGCCCTTCGGGATCTTGTAGCGCACCAGGCGTTCGGCGAGGTGGGCTTTCATCGCCTCCTCGCTGACCGGGCCTTCCGGCCGGCAGATGACGGCGTGAAGGCGGGAGCCCATATCCTCGTCCGGCAGGCCGATGACCGCTGAGGAATGAACGCCCGGATAGGCGTCGATCGCTGCCTCGACCTCGGCGGGATAGATGTTCGCACCGCCCGACAGGATCATGTCGGAGAGACGGTCGGTCAGGTAGAGATAGCCGTCTGCATCCATCCAGCCCATGTCGCCGAGGCTTTCCCACCCGCCTTCGATGCTCTTCGCTTCCGCACCGATGTAGCGATAGGTCGTACCCGGACCTTGCAGGGGGCGGAGGAAGACTTCACCTACGTCTCCGGCCGGCAGCGTCTCGCCATCTTCGCCCACGATCTTCATCTCGCAACCCTCGACCGGTCGACCGACCGAGCCGCGATGGGCGAGCCATTCATCGCCGCGGATCGTGGTGGAGCCCTGCCCTTCCGTGCCGCCATAGAGTTCCCAGATGACTTCGGCGCCCATCCATTCGATGAAGCATTCCTTCAGCCAGGCTGGGCACGGCGCGGCGAGGTGCCAGAGCGCAACGAGGCTGGAGACATCGTATTGGGCGCGCGTTTCCTCGGGCAGCGCCCAGATGCGGCGCATCATTGTGGGCACCATGTAGACGACATTGATCTTCAGGCGGTCGATCAGGGCGAGCGTCGCTTCGGGGTCGAAGCGCGTCGTGACGGCGACGGTGCAACCCTTGAAGAGTGCGATCATGGCCCACATGAAGGGGCCGTTGTGATAAAGCGGACCGGGGATCAGCATGGCGCCCTTCTGGGGGATTTCCAGATAGTCCATATCCGGATCCCAGGCCGCAGGCACTTTGGAGACGATCAGCTTCGGCCGCCCGGTAGAGCCACCGGACGTCATCGCCTTGATCGAGGCGGCCATGCGCTCATCAAGCTCCGTATCCGGAAGGGCCGGGTCAGGCACGAAGCCCGGCGGCACGCAGGCGGCGTCTTCATACTCGCCAGGTGCGACACCAACGACGAGCGAAGGCCTGCCAAGCTCGACGATCTGGTCGCGCTCGAACTTCGGCAGTTTTGCGGAAATCGGTTGAGGTGTCGCGCCGGCTTTCCAGGTGGCGACGCAGGCCTCGATGAACTCGATCCCGTTTGGCAGGGCGATGGTGACGAAGTCGTCCTGCTTCACGCCGAGCGCTTCATAGGCTCGGGCGAGCCTGTTGGTGCGTGCGTCCAGCTCCGCCCAGGTGACCTGTTCGCCTTCATGATCGATGGCGACGCGGTCCGGCTGCTGGGCGGCCCAGAAGGCAACGATGCGCGAAAGTGTGATAATGGCCACGGGTTTCCTCCTCACCCTTGAAAACTGTCTTGTTATATTCCTGCCCGTTCCAGCAGGCGCCGGAAACCGTCCCAGAACTCGGCGCGCTTGTCGTCGGTCTCCATCAGGATCTCGTGCATGGCGCCCTCGACGGTGATGTGCTCGCAGTCCGGCAGGCGCTTGCAGACCAGGTCGTGGGCGGAATTGTCGACGAGCTTTTCCTCGGCCGCCGACGCGACGAAGACCGGGATGGTCACGTTCTTCAGAGTCTTCGGCTTCGTGAACGTGGCGAGAATGTCGAGCGAGGCGCCGAGCCAGCCCCAGGTGACGGGACCGAGATCAAGCTCCGGCCGCGCATCGACGAGGGCGCGCTGCATTTCCCAGCGCTTCTTGTCGTGGGTGACGATGTTCGACTCGAAGGTCTCCGGTGGACCGGGCTGGACGGCATAGTCGCCGGAGCGGCCGGTCGCGCGCATGGCCCAGACGAGATAGCTCATTCCGAAAAATTTCGACTTGAGTCCCCACATCGGGGCGCAGAAAGCGGCGGCGTCCACCTTGACCAGACCGTCGGCAATGGCAGCGAGCGCGATCGCCCCGCCCATGGAATGCGCGAGCGAAACGTAGGGCCGCGGCAGACGGTCATCCAGCGCTTCCAGCCCGTTGGCGAGCGCGCCCATGAAGGTCTCGAACCGGTCGATATGACCCTTTTTCGTATCGTCCAGAAGACGCGCGGAAAGGCCCTGTCCCGGCCAGTCGAGGATGACGACGGCAAAGCCCATGGCCTGCAGCTCGCGGCCGACCTCGAAATATTTCTCGATGAACTCCGTCCGGCCCGGACAGACGATGGCGGTGCCGCGGGGTTGGTCCGGCGCGAGAGCTGGGGCAATGCAGGCGCGCAGGTTGCGGCCGCCCGATCCCTTGAACCAGACGATCTCCGCCCCCTCGGGCGGCGGATTGCCGGGCACTAGGACGAATTCGGTATCCTGCGGGGTGATCGTGTCCATCGCTTACATCCGGAACGGAAAGGCCGCCCGCAGGGTGTCCCGGGGCGGCCTGAAATGTCAAACCCGGAAGGGCAGCCCGCCTTAGGCGAGCTTCTTCATCAGGCTCTGCAGCTGCATGGCAACCGACATGTCGCCTTCAACTTTCAGTTTGCCTTGCATGAAGGCCATCGTGGCATCCATGGCGCCCGTGGAGATTTTCACGAAGTCGTCCCAGTTGACCTTGATGGTCGCGTCGGCGGCGCCGTCGGAATTGTCTGCGGTGCCAGCAGCGCCGTCGATCAGCAGCTTGCCGATGTCGCCGAAGTCGAACTTCACCTTTTTCTTGAAATCGCTGCCGCCGGCGAGAGCTGCAGAGGCCTTGGACGTGAGTTCTGCGAGATCCATTCGAATTCCTCCTTGGGATGGATTTGCTGCGATAAAGCAGACCATGCCGGGGGAAGGCAAGGAAAAGCTGCGTCATCTGCCGCAACGGCACGGGGCGCCGTCAGAGTTCGTAAATGGGCTCGAAGTCTCCGAATATCATCCGCTTGCCGTCAAATATATCCATGCCCATGATCCCTTCCGCCTCGAAATCCTTCATGGCGGCGGTATGGGCGGCCTCCTTGACCTCCTTCGAGGGCCAGATCATCCAGGAGAAGACGACCGTCTCGCCGGGCTCCAGTTTCACGGACATCGGGAAGCTGGTCAGCTTGCCATCCGGTACGTCGACGCCCCAGGTTTCCACGATGCTGAGGACGCCGTGGCGCTTGAAGATCTCGCCGGCCTGGCGGGCGAGCTCCCGATAGGCCTCCTTCTTCGTGCTTGGCACCGGAATGACAAAACCCTGGACATAGGTCATCGGACTTACTCCTTCGCTGCCTCGAACGCCGCTTCCAATGCGGCGACATCGAACTTGATCATCTGTGTCATGGCCATGAACACCGCCTGGGCCTGGGCGGGCGTGCCGGCGCGGCGCAGCTCTTCCATCTGCATCGGCGTGATCTGCCAGGCGATCCCGTAGCGGTCGGTGAGCCAGCCGCAGGCCATTGGCTTGCCGCCCTCCAGAAGCGCATCCCAGAGCCGGTCGACTTCCGCCTGCCCGTCGACGCGCACGGCGATGGAGAAGGATTCGTTCAGGCGGTTCTCGGTCGGATGCTGCATCATCACGTAAGGATGACCCGCCAGTTCGAACGAGACGACGATCGTGACACCGCCGAAATCCTCGACATCGACGATACGGGAGTCCGGCAGGAGCGAGACGTAGAACTCGGCCGCTTCCTGTGCCCGGTCGGAGACCCAGAGGAACGTGCTGACATTCGGGGAACGTATCATGCGGAAACTCCTTCCAGCGGTTTGATCTGATCCGGGTGTTCGGCAAGGCCGGTGAAGGGATCGCGCCAGGCTTCGATCTCCATCAGCTGGTCATGCCAGCGGGATATTTCGGGATAGTCCGCCAGCGGAAGGCCCGCACCCTTCGCGAAGGGGAAGAGACAAGCTGCGCGGAAGTCCGCATAGGTCGGCCCCTTGCCCACCAGCCAGTCCCGTCCGGAGAGACAGTCGTTCAGGATGCGCGCGCCTTCCCGGAACGACTGCATCTCGCCTTCCATGAATTCCGCTGCCGGTTCCACATCGGAGAATTGCGGGCGCACGAGGCGATGAAAATAGAAGCTGCTGCCGGGCCGGTTGAGATGCAGCGCACTCCAGCTGACCCACATCGTGACATGCGCGGCATCCGGATGGCCCGGCCAGAATTCCGGCCGGGTCAGCTGAGCGAGACGGAAAGCGATGGCGTCCGCCTCCCAGAGCGAAACGCCATCCTCGACCAGCACCGGCACGAGGGCATTCGGATTGATCGGCCGGAAAGCCTCCGTATGCGCCGGATGGCGCGGGCTCGCCGGAATAAAGTCAACGGGCGCCTTCAGGTATTTCGCGGCAGCCACCGCGACCCGCGGATTGAGATTGCGCGAGAAGTAGAGCTTCAGGTCAGGCATTTTCCTCCCCTTCCCAGTCAGCTTGCCGGACCCGCGGCCATCATGGCCTCTTGCAGCGACTCGTTGGTGCGCGGCGCATTCTCGCCCGGCGTGGCGATGGACCATTTGTGCCCGAACGGGTCCTCGATCATGCCATAGAGGTCACCCCAGAACTGGCGCTCGACCGGCATGATGAGTTTCGCACCGGCCTTCACGGCGCGATCAACCACGCCTTTCGCATCGGTGACAGCAAGGTGCAGTGTCACCGCCGTACCTCCAAGGGATTGCGGGCTCTGCACGGTCATGTCCGGAAACTCGTCGACCAGCATGACCATGTTGCCGTTGATCATCACGGACGCATGGGCGAGACGGCCGTCCGGGCCCGGAAGACGGATCATTTCCTCGGCGCCAAACGCCGCCTTGTAGAAGTCGATGGCCTTTGCAGCGCCCCTGCAGACCAGGTGCGGCACGACGGAACCGCCGGCCACTGCCGACACGACACGCGTTTCGGATTCGGGCGGCAGGGACGATGCGAGCTCCTCCAGCTGGTCGGCGGCCTTGCCCCAGCCTTCATGGAACCCCATCGCTTCATGGGTCTTCATGTCCTCTTCCGACCAGTGGCGCGCGACGGCGCGATAGAGGGTCGTCCCGTCGCCGAGGTCCTTGAAAGTGACGATGGCCGTCAGGAATGGCTTTTCCGAGGGGGCCCAGTCGCCTGTAAAAGCATCCGTCGTCACGACGCGCTGGCCGGGGACGACGTCCACGTACTGGCCATAGAGGTCGTTCACTTCCCCATCCGGACCTTCCATGCGGTGATAGGTGGCGCCGCCGGGGCGAACATCGAGTGCCGCCTTCGTCACCTTCCAGGGTTTCGGACAGAACCATTCGCAAACGAGGGCCGGCTCGGTGTAGCAGCGATAGAGTGTATAAGCCGGCGCCGCGATCGTCCGCTCAAGCACCAGATCGAACGGATGGGGTGTTTCAGGTGTAGTCGGATCAGCCATGGTTTCCTCCTTCAGGCTGGCCAATGGGCCCGGATAGATCCGGTTTTTCGGGCGGCAGATTGAACAGCATCCGCACGTAGCGGATGAGATGGTCGGCCGTGTCGCGCGCAGCCTGCGATCCGTTCGTGGCCTTGGCGAGAATGAAGGCGCCCTGCAGCACAGCCTGCGTGTGGAGGGCGAGACTATCCGACGTCCACGCGCCTTCGATCCCATGGCGTGCGCGGGCCGCCTCGATGTCGGGCACAAGGGTCAGGGCGTGGCCCCAGATGGAATCCTGGCAGGCCTCACGCAGGGCTGGCAGCGTTTCGTAGGATTCCTGCACCATCGTGCCGGCAAGGCAAGTGAACTCGGGGACAGGCCCGTCCAACAGGTCGCGCCGGAATTCGAGATAACCGAGGAACCGGTCGAGCGGGTCCTCGTGCACCATGTAGGGTGCGTGGCCGAACAGCTCGTTGGCGTGCAGCTTCCAGGCTTCTGCGGCGGCGATGCCGAGATCGGTCTTCGAGGGAAAATGGTGAAAGAAGGCGCCCTTGGTGACGCCGGCCTCGCGGCAAAGCTCGTCCACCGAGGTCGCATTGAAGCCCTTCTCCCGCACGACCTTCACCGCGGCGCCGATCAGCCGGTCGCGCGCGCCGGGCGGTTTGGCAGAAGCGGCGGGGGTGGTGTCGATCATCATGCCTGGAAACATACCGACCAGTTGGTATGTTGTCAAAATGAATCTTTTCGGGCCCCGCCCGGCGACCGCTTGACCTTGCCCTGCGGAAGCATGGAAGCTGGCTCTCATGAGCTGGGAAAAATCGATCGAAGAGCTGCGCCGCCGCGAAAGGCTGGCCGAGAAAATGGGCGGGGAAGAACCCGTCGAGCGCCAGCGGGGGCGCGGCAAGCTGACGGTGCGCGAGCGCGTCGCCTTCCTGGCCGACCCCGGCAGCTTTCACGAACTCGGCAAGATCGCCGGCAAGGCCACCTATGGTCCGGACGAGGAACTCGAAGCCTTCCTGCCTTCCAATTCCGTAACCGGACGCGCGCGGATCGACGGGCGGCCGGTGGCCATTCTTGCGGACGACTTTACGGTGCGGGGCGGGGCTTCGGATGCCTCGATCCGCGGCAAGCTGCTGATCATGATCAAGATGGCCGGCGAGTACCGTATGCCGCTGGTCCAGATGATCGACGGCACGGGCGGCGGCGGCTCAGTGAAGTCGCTGGAACAGGACCCGCGGACCTATATTCCGGAAACGCCCGGCTGGGCCGAAATTGTGCACGGCCTCAGCCAGGTGCCGTTCGTGTCGCTGGCGCTTGGCCCTTGCGCCGGCATGGGCGCAGGCCGGGTCGCGGCGAGCCATTTCTCGATCATGGTGAAAGAGCTATCGCAGGTATTCGTGGCAGGTCCCCCGGTCGCCATCGCGCTCGGCGAGAATGTCACCAAGGAAGAACTCGGCGGCTGGAAAATCCAGGCGCAGAACGGCACGGTGGACAATGTCGTCGACAGCGAGGCCGACGCCTTTATTGCGGCGCGGCGTTTCCTGTCCTACCTGCCTTCATCGGTACACGAACTGCCGGAACGCACGGCGCCCGCCGATCATGCGAACCGGCGCGAGGAAAGCCTGATCTCCATCGTGCCGGAAGATGGCAAGACACCCTACAAGCCGCGCAAGATCATCGAGGCGACGGTCGACAAGGGCAGCTTCTTCGAGATCGGCAAGGAATGGGGCCGCGGGATCGTGGCGGGCCTGGCGCGGATCGACGGCTATCCGGTCGGCATCCTCGCGGGCGACCCCTTCTTCCTTGATGGCGCCTGGACGGCCGATGTCTGCGACAAGGTCGCCCGGCACATGGACCTCTGCTCCATGTTCCACCTTCCCGTGATCCATTTCGTCGACTGCCCCGGCTTTGCCGTGGGCGTGAAGGCCGAGACGGCGGGCGTCACCCGCGCCGGCGTGCGCGCCATGACAGCCGTCTACCAGGCCAATGTCCCGGTCTGTTCCATCATCATCCGCAAGGCCTACGGGCTTGCCGGGTCGGTGATGATGAACCAGTCGAAGACCAAGTGGCGCTATTGCTGGCCGAGCGGCGACTGGGGCAGCCTGCCCATGGCAGGCGGCATCGAGGCGGCCTTCCGCAAGGAACTCGCCGAGGCCGAAGACCCCGAGACGCTGAAGGCTGCACTCTATCGCAAGTTCGAGGCGATCCGATCGCCTTTCCGGACCGCCGAGGCTTTCCTCGCAGAGGAAATCATCGACCCGCGCGACACACGGCCCCTGCTCGTTGATTTCATCCATCACGCCTGGCGCACGCTGGAGCCCGGCGAACGCCGGATCGGATACCGGCCCTGAAGATCGGCAGCCTGCGATGACGGTTCCGAAAGACTATTCACGGTCCACGGAATTTCTGAACGAGCTTCTGCTGCGCGTGGAAGAAGAGACCCTGCTGCAGACGCGGCACCAGGCCTATACCTGCCTGCAGGCGGTGCTGACCGTATTCCGGCGGCGCCTGACGCCGGAACAGGTGCTCCGCTTCGCACAAATCCTGCCGCCGGCAACCGCCTCGATCTTCATCGACGGCTGGACGCCGGGCGAATACACCGCCGTATGGGGCACACGCGCGGCACTTGCCGATGAAGTCCACCGGTTCCGGCAGAACCACAACATGGTCACCGACAGCACGATTGTCGAAGTCGCCCGGGCCCTCCGGAGGACCGTCGGCGATGCGGAGCTGGACCGCGCGCTCGCGCCCCTCGGCCCGGAGGCCCAGGCCTACTGGGCCGTCTGACCTGCCGCAATTTTCCCCGATCCCAGCCACATCTTGCCTTTTTCAGGGTTTCATGTGGGAGATGCACCCACTGGAGGGACGACACATGAGAACCCGAATCACACTTCTGGCCTTTTCCACACTGGCGCTGGCCGCCTGCGGCGGGCCCGGCAATATCGTCAGCCGGGACATCGCCCCGGCCGCCATGCCTGCCCCCATGTCCGAAATGCAGGCCAGCTCCGACGCAGGCGGCAAATACTATGACGAACGCGCGGACGGATCCGGCGGTGAGACTGCAGCCGTTCAGCAATATATCGCCTATTCCCACTCGATCGGCCTGCGCCTGCCGGTCGCTGCGATCGAGCCGACCCTGCAGGGTCATATCGACGCTTGCAACAAGGCCGGCCCATCCGTCTGCATGGTGACGAATTCCTGGATGAATTCCTATTCCGAAGACGAAGCCTCCGCTTCGCTTTATCTGCGCGCTACGCCGGAATGGATCGGCACGTTCCTGAACGGCGTCGAGGCCGAAGCCGAAGCGGCCAAGGGCGAGGTGACCAATCGTCAGACGACGGCCGAAGACCTGACCGTTTCCATCATCGACACCGATGCCCGCCTGAAAGCCCAGGAGACGCTGCAGACGCGACTGGAACAGCTTCTGGCCGACCGGCCCGGCAAGCTCGGTGAACTGCTGGAGACCGAGCGGGAACTGGCCCGCGTGAATGGCGAGATCGACTCGCTGAAATCGACGCTCGCGGCCCTGCGCCAGCGCGTCGACATGAGCCAGCTTTCGATCAGCTACGAGACGAAGCGCAATCCCGTTTCGCAAGGCGCCCTGCAGCCGCTGGCCCGGGCCTTCGGAGACTTCTTCTACAATCTCTCCAGCGCACTCGCCGCCGTGATCACTGCCTTCGCCGTCGGCCTTCCCTGGCTGGTCCTGATCGGCGCCTTCCTGTGGATCTGGCTGAAGCTGATCTGGCCGCGCATCCGCCGGAAGAAGAAAACCTGACCCCGCTTGCAGCCGGAAGGCCGCTGTTCCAGAATGCGCTCGTCTCTGAGGGAGTGAGACGTGCGCGACTGGGGTCTGTTCCTGGGCTGGATACTCGTCTGCCTCTGCGGGGCGGGCACGGCGAATGCCGATGGCATGAGCCTCCGGTGTCAGGGTGACGGCGCAAGGATCGCCCTTGTCGTCACGAATTCCGAATATTCGGGGCGGCTGTCTCCCCTCCCCTCGACCGAGGCCGACAGCCGGATCATGGGCGACGCCCTGTGCCGACTGAATTTCACCGTGCGCGAAGTCCGCAATGCCGACCTCGTCACCATGCGGGGCGCCATCGGGACATTCGTCCACGATCTGGCGAGCGCCCCGGAAGGCGCCATCGGCTTCTTCTATTATTCCGGACACGGCGCACAGAGTCGCCTGATCGGCGAAAGCTATCTTATCCCGGCCAACGCCCCGATCAGCCTGCGGGCGGAACTGCCGCTGCAGGCGATCGGCCTCGGCGAGATCGTGCCGGCCATCCGTGCGGCGGCCCTCAACAAGGCCGCCTTCATCGTCCTCGACGCCTGCCGTGACGTGGCCTTTCCGGGCGAGACGATGGGCGACGGCGAAAAAGGCATCCTGCGCGTGCCGCAGACGCCCGGTGTCGTCATCGCTTATTCAACTAGTCCAGGCGAAACGGCGATTGCCAACAATGCCTATTCCACCGCACTCGCGAAATGGTTGGGCGAGCCGGGCCTGAAGCATGACGAGGTGTTCAAGGGCGTCCGCCGCGATGTCTACAGCCAGCCGCCACCCCCCAGCGGACAGAAGCAATTCCCGTGGTGGGAAGATGGCATCCTCGGCGAGGTCGTGCTGAACGCCGCGCCACGAACCATTACGGCTAATCCCTGCGCCGATCCTGGCCAGCTGTTGAGCAATGCATTGGGCACGAAATCCGAATCTGCGCTTCAGGTCGTCGTCGATGCCTGCGCGGGCAAGCCGGAAGCCGAGATTGCGCGGGCATCGATCGCGACACTCCGAGCAGCGAGCCTGCCGCCGGGGCCTGTCCTCTCTGCTGCCGGTCAGGACATGGCCTCCCGAAGCAAGCCGGTGCTTGTCCGGGAAATCACCCTGACCACTCCGGATCAGGACGGTTTTGTCACAACACCTGAACTTACCGCCAGCGGGCAGCTCTACGCCTCCCATGACATCGGCTATTATCCGCGCCTGTTCGACATCGCGAGCGGACGAATGGTGGCCGACCTGCGCAGGGACGATTCGATAGTCACCTCACACGTCTTCTCGCCGGACGGCAGCCGGCTGGTGATCGGCTATTATTCCGGGCTGGTGAAGATGATCGATACAGCCTCAGGCACCACGATCGTCGAACTCCCGGATTTCAGGGAGCACCTTTCCCGATTCACATATTCCGACGACGGCACGCGGCTGGTCACCGACAGTAGCAAGGGACCAGCCCGGCTCTGGGATGGCAGGACCGGCCGCCTCATTGCCGATCTTTTTCCCGCTGATGGATTCAATGTGACCAGTGCCGCCTTCTCTCTGGACGGCAAGCTTGTCGCCACAATGGATTGCCAGAACTACAGCGTCCACCAGATCTGGTTATGGTATGCAGAAACCGGAACACCCGCCGGGACCCTCGCCCTTCCGGCCACGGCCAATGCCTGTGCAGCCGCATTCTCCGCAGACGGCACAAAGCTGGTAGCAGCGGGACAGGGCGAAGCATGGATCTGGTACATCGAGAGCAGGTTCCTGGCATCGACGCTGCGGCTGGACAGCGAGACTATTTCCAGCCGGATCGAACTGTCCGAGTCGCGGGATACGATCATGCTGAAGGGCGCCTACGACAAGATCACGAAATTTTTCCGCTTCAGCGACGGCAAGTTCATTTCCTCAGCGGGCAGGCAAAGCAATTACGCCCTCTGGTACAGCGACTTGTCCCATGACGGGCAACACTATGTGGAAGCCAACGTCGACGGGACGATCCAGCTCTACGACGTTGCCAAAGGCACAACCGTTGCGACACTTCCGGGTGGATCCAGTGGCCTCGCCTTCTCGCCTGACAGCCGCCTGTTCGCAACCGCCGGTGAAGATATTGAAATCCGCGAAGCCGCCACGGGCGCACTTGTCTGGCGTATCACCAATCCCAGCGACGACTCGTTGCTGAACGTCGCCTTCTCTGCCGACAGCCGCATGATCGCCGCCGGGACCTATGACGGAACAGTACGCGTCTGGCGCCTGCAATAGGCGCCGGAACTCAGGCCTTTTCAGAGACTTTCTTCTTCGCCTTCGGCTTGGTGCGCCCAAGGAGAAGTTCGGCAATCTCTTTCGGCACGATCATCAGCATGTCGTGCACAGCGCGGTCCCAATCGTCGAGGATTTCCTTGGCGCGGACAGAGCCCGTACGGCGGGCATGTTCCTCGATCAGGGCTTTGGCCTCGCCGATATGTTCGGTCGGCATTTCCGGGAGCGGATACCAGTCAATCGAATCGGGGTTGGCGACGCGCTCGAACCGGTTGGCTGGATCCCAGATGAAGGCAGCGCCCCCCGTCATGCCGGCACCAAAGTTGTCGCCGACCGGACCGAGAATGACGGCACGGCCATTGGTCATGTACTCACAGCCATTCGCGCCGCAGCCTTCGACCACCGTCTTCGCGCCGGAGTTCCTGACCGCGAAACGAACACCCGCCGTGCCCGAGGCGAACAGCTTGCCGCTGGTCGCGCCGTAAAGGCAGGTATTGCCGATGATCGCATCTCCGGAAGCAGAGCGCCGGTCCTTCGGACGAGGCGCCACGACGATGGTCGCACCCGAAAGGCCTTTACCGACATAGTCGTTGGCATCGCCGATCACTTCCAAAAGCAGGCCCTGGACTGCAAAGGCGCCGAGCGACTGGCCGGCCGAACCTTCGAGCCGGATATGCAGGCGGCCTTCCGGCAGCGCGTGCATGCCGAACTTGCGCGTGATGGCCGAGCTCGACCGCGTGCCGATGGCGCGCATCGTGTTCTGCACATCGTATTCGAGCTGCATCTTCTCGCTGCGCTCGAAGAAGGGCTCGGCATCGCGCAGGATCTGCGCGTCCAGCGTATCCGGCACTTCGATCCGGCGTGTCGGCTCGTAGACGACCGGCTTGTCGGTATCGACCTGGACCAGTAGCGGGTTGAGGTCGAGGTCATCGAGGTGCGTCGCGCCGCGGCTGACCTGCACGAGCAGGTCAGTTCGGCCGATGGCTTCGTCGAGCGATTTGAGGCCAAGCGAGGCGAGGATCTCGCGCACGTCCTCGGCGATGAAGCTCATCAGGTTGACGACCTTTTCCGGCGTACCGGTGAAGTGCGCGCGCAGCGCCTCGTCCTGAACGCAGACGCCGACAGGGCATGTGTTCGAATGGCACTGGCGCACCATGATACAGCCCATGGCGACGAGCGAAGCGGTGCCGATGCCGTATTCCTCGGCGCCGAGCATGGCCGCGATCACGATGTCGCGTCCCGTACGCAAGCCGCCATCCGTCCGCAGAGTGACCTTGTCGCGCAGATTGTTGAGCGACAGGATCTGGTGCGCCTCGGCGAGGCCCATCTCCCACGGCAGGCCGGCATACTTGATCGAGGTCTGCGGGCTGGCACCCGTGCCGCCGACACCGCCGGCGATCAGAATCACGTCGGCCTTGGCCTTGGCGACACCGGCAGCAACCGTGCCAACGCCCGACTGGGAAACGAGTTTCACGCAGACGCGGGCTTCCGGGTTGATCTGCTTGAGGTCGTAGATCAGTTGGGCCAGGTCTTCGATCGAATAGATGTCATGGTGCGGCGGCGGCGAGATCAGCGTCACACCCGGCGTTGCATGGCGCAGGCGCGCGATGAATTCCGTCACCTTGAAGCCGGGCAGCTGGCCGCCCTCGCCGGGTTTGGCGCCTTGGGCGACCTTGATCTCGATCTCGCGGCATTGGTTCAGGTATTCCGCCGTGACGCCGAAGCGGCCGGAGGCGATCTGCTTGACCGACGAGTTCATGTTGTCGCCGTTCGGCAGCGGCCGGTAGCGGGCGCGGTCTTCACCGCCCTCCCCCGAAACCGACTTCGCACCGATCCGGTTCATGGCGATGTTCAGCGTGCCATGTGCCTCGGGGCTGAGCGCGCCGAGCGACATGCCGGGCGTGACGAACCGCTTGCGGATCTCGTTGATCGACTGGACCGACGAGAGCGGCACCGGTGCCTTCAGCTTCTTGAAGTCGAGCAGGTCGCGCAACTGGATCGGATCGCGATCGTGGATCGCGTCGGCAAATTTCCGGTACACGGAATAGTCGCCATTGTTGCAGGCGGTCTGCAGCGTGTGGATCAGCGTGCCGTCGAGCGCGTGCGGCTCGTCATTCGCGCGCAGGCGATAGAAGCCGCCCACCGGAAGGGCAATGACATCCTCGTCGAACGCCATTTCGTGACGGACGAGTGCATTCTCCTCAAGGCCGGCAAGGCCGAGGCCGGAGATGCGGCTTGTCATGCCGGGGAAATAGTCGGCCACGAGCGCGCGCGACAGGCCGAGCGCCTCAAAATTGTAACCCCCGCGATAGGACGAGATCACAGAGATGCCCATCTTGGACATGATCTTCAGAAGACCGGCCTCGATGGCTTCCTTGAAGTTCTTCACGCAGGCGCCGAGCGACATGTCGCCATAGAGGCCTCGGGCGTGCCGGTCTGCAATTGCATCCTGGGCAAGATAGGCGTTGACGCAGGTGGCGCCGACCCCGACGAGAACGGCGAAATAGTGCGTATCAAGACATTCGGCCGAGCGAACCGTGATCGAGCAGAAGGTACGGAGCCCCTGCGAGACGAGATGCGAGTGCACGGCGCCGGTGGCCAGCACCATCGGAATCGCGATGCGGCTAGCGGACTGGTACTGATCGGTCAGGACGATGTGTTCGCGGCCTTCCCGCACAGCGTCTTCGGCCTCATTGCGGATGCGCGAGAGCGCTTCCTTGAGGGCCGAGCCGTCATTGTTCGCGGCCTCTGCCGGGAAGGTGCAGTCGATCTCCGTGTAGGACACGCCAAGCCGCGTCAGCAGGCGCTCATACATGCCATTGGTCAGCACCGGGCTTTCCAGCACGAAGACTTCCTGCTGCGACTTGTCGGTGTCGAGCACGTTGCCGAGGTTCTTGAACCGCGTCTTGAGGCTCATCACGCGCGCTTCGCGCAGCGGGTCGACCGGCGGGTTCGTCACCTGGCTGAAATTCTGCCGGAAGAAGTGGCTCATCGGCCGGTACTGGAAGGAGAGAACGGCCGGGGCCGTATCGTCGCCCATCGAGCCAATGGCTTCCTTGCCGCCCTCCGCCATCGGAGACAGGATCAGTTCCAGCGTCTCGAGCGTGTAGCCGGCTGCCGTCTGGCGGCGGAGCAGGTCTTCCTTGCCGAACATGGTCGGCTCGGGACCCGGGCCGATTTCCGGCTCCAGCTCGGTCACGGCCGAAAGCCATTCCTCGTAAGGCGCCTGCGCGGCGAGGTAATCGACAATATCCTTGTGGTCGTAGAACTTGCCGGTCTTGAGGTCGGCCGCGATCATGCCGCCAGCCGGGATGGAGCCCCGCCGCGCGACTTCATGATCGCCCAGAGGGCACATGCCGGTTTCGGACCCGACGGCAAGGATGCCGTCCGTGGTCAGCGCATACCGCAGAGGGCGAAGGCCGTTGCGGTCGAGGCCTGCGATGGCCCAGCGGCCATCATAGGCGGCGATGCCCGCCGGCCCATCCCACGGCTCCATGACCGAGTTGCAGTAGTCGTACAGCGCACGGTGAGCGAGCGGCATGACTGAGTCGCGCTTCGACCAGGCTTCCGGGATCAACATGGCCTTCGCCATCGGCGCCGGGCGGCCGGATTTGCAAAGTAGTTCCCAGACGGCGTCAAGCGCACCGGAGTCAGACGTTCCGTCCGGAATCACCGGCTTCACGTCATCCACGTGTTCGCCATAGGCTTCCGAGACCATGCGGATCTCGTGGCTTTTCATCCAGTTCTTGTTGCCGCGCAGCGTGTTGATCTCGCCATTGTGCGCGATCATGCGGAACGGCTGGGCAAGGGCCCATTGCGGGAACGTGTTGGTCGAATAACGCTGGTGATAGATTGCGAAAGCCGAGACGAAGCGCTCGTCCTGGAGGTCCAGATAAAACCGGTCGATGTCCTGCGCGAGGAACATGCCCTTGTAGATGAGCGACGCGTTGCTCAGCGAGCAGATATAGAAGCCCGGGATCGAGGCCTCGCGGGCGCGGCGCTCGATGCGGCGGCGGCAGATATAGAGCGCGCGTTCCAACTCTTCCTTGGAGCGCCCGCGCGCATCGCGGAACATGATCTGCTCAATCGCGGGACGCGTGTCCTTCGCCTTCTGACCGATGACGGAAACGTCGATCGGCGGCTGGCGCCAGCCATAGATGTAGAACCCGAAGTGAAGCACTTCGGTCTCCACCAGCGTTCGGGCCGTTTCCTGCGCGGCAAAGTCCGTGCGCGGCATGAAGATCTGGCCGACGCAGATCGGGTCGTCCGTCGGCTTGTGCCCGGTGCGCGTGACGTGCTCGCGGAAGAAATCCTGCGGGACCTCGACGCGGATGCCCGCACCGTCGCCGGTCTTGCCGTCGGCATCGACCGCGCCCCGATGCCAGACGTTCTTCAGCGCCTTGATGCCCATTTCCACGATTTCACGGCGCGGCTTTCCGTCGAGCGCCGCCACGAGGCCGACACCACAGGCATCGCGCTCGAACTCCGGATCGTAGGCGCCTGCCTCGATGAGACGCTGGCGATTGGCTTCGTACTGTTTCACATAATCTGACATCTGATTACTCCGCCGCGACTTTTGCGGCATCTGCGGCCGCTTTCATGGCCTTGTGCATGGCTTCGGCAGCATCGCGGCCGTCCTTGATGGCCCAGACGACGAGCGAGGCGCCGCGAACGATATCGCCGGCAGCGTAAACGCCCGGCAGGCTCGTTTCCATCGTTGCATAGTCCACCTTCACAGCGCCCCAGCGGTTCACGGCGAGCGCCGGCTCGTCGAACAGAGCGGGCAGGTCTTCCGGGTCGAAGCCGAGGGCCTTGATCACCATGTCGGCCTTCAGGTTGAAGGTCTCGCCGGTCTTGACCGGGCTCTGACGGCCGGACGCATCCGGTTCGCCGAGTTTCATGCGCGCGGCGCGGACGCCCTTCGCCTTGCCCTTGGTATCGAGGATGGCTTCCGGATTGGCGAGCCATTCGAAGACGACGCCCTCCTCTTCCGCATTCTGAACTTCACGCTGGCTCCCCGGCATGTTGGCCCGGTCGCGGCGATAGAGGCAGGTCACTGACTTCGCGCCCTGGCGGATCGCCGTGCGCACGCAGTCCATGGCCGTATCGCCGCCGCCGATCACGACGACCTTTTTGTCGTTCGCGTCCAGCGTACCGTCATCGAAAGCCGGAACGGCGTCGCCGAAGCTCTTGCGGTTGGACGCGGTCAGGTAGTCGAGCGCGGCATGCACGCCTTCGGCGCCGGAGCCCGGGCATTTCAGGTCTTTCGCGGCATAGACGCCGGTCGCGATCAGGACCGTGTCATGCGTGTCGCGCAGTTTCTGCAGCGTCACCTTCTGGCCGACGCGCGTATTGAACTTGAATTTGATACCGGAGTCTTCCAGCCGCTTGATGCGCCGCTCGACAACATCCTTTTCCAGCTTGAAGCCGGGAATGCCATAGACAAGCAGGCCGCCGCCGCGGTCATACGCGTCATACACCGTGACCTGGTAGCCCTTGCGGCGCAGCTGTTCGGCTGCGGCAAGGCCGCCCGGGCCCGCGCCGATGATGCCGGCCGACTGCTTGCGCTCGCGCACCGGCTTGATCGGCTGAATCCAGCCTTCGGCCCAGGCGTTGTCGGTGATGAATTTCTCGATCGAGCCGATCGTCACCGTGCCGTGGCCCGATTGCTCGATCGTGCAGATGCCTTCGCAGAGACGGTCCTGCGGGCAGATTCGGCCGCAGATTTCCGGCATGTTGTTGGTCGAGGACGAGACCCGCCACGCTTCTTCGAGCCGGCCTTCGGCCGCCAGGCGCAGCCAGTCGGGAATATTGTTCGAGAGCGGGCAGCCCTGCTGGCAAAACGGCACACCGCATTGCGAACAGCGCGAGGCCTGCGTCTCCGCTGCTTCGAGGCTGAAGGCATCGTAGATCTCGCGGAAATCCGAGGCGCGCTGTTTCGCCCCGCGCTTATCCGGCATGCTGCGCGGCACGTGCGTGAACTTCAGCATTTTCTCCGCCATTCCGGCCTCCTCAGATACAGGCACGGGCATAAGGGCTGAGCGTCCCGGCATCAAGACGATTCTGCATTATCAAATATCATAATGATACTTAGACAGTTCTTTTTGCTTTTTGGAGACGTGTCGCAGACCTTGCGGATGCCTGATTAATATCGTTTTGATATTGAGAAAAAGCCGTGCCTCCCGGATCAAACCTGACTATGCCTCTCAGACCTGCATTGAAAGGCGCTCCCGTTGTCCCTTCTACAGCTTGTCATTATCGCGACCCTGCAGGGCATCACGGAATGGCTGCCCATCTCGTCGTCCGCCCATGTCCTGCTTGCCTCCGACACGTTCGGCGTCACCGGCCGGGACGAGCTGCTGATCAACGCGGTCTCGAACCTCGGTACGCTCGCGGCCATGCTGATCTATTTCCGGAAAGACGTGATGACCGCCATCATCGGCGGGTTCGAACTGCTCGCCTCTCCGGTGACGAGGAAGCCGCTGTCGCAAGGCGCGCGCCTTGCCGCCTGCGTGATCGTGGCGACACCCATCGCGCTGATCGCCGGTCTTCTCTACGAAGCGGTCCTGCCACAAGGCGTGCAGGATGCGCTACGCAGTGTCTACACGGTCGCCGGCGCGACCATCGTGTTCGGCGCCCTGCTCTGGTGGGCGGACGTCTCTGGCCCGCGCACCCGCAAGGAAGAGGACATGACCCTTGCGCATGCCACGCTGATCGGGGCGACGCAGGCCATCGCCGCCATCATTCCCGGCACCAGCCGCTCGGGCATCACGATGACGGCCGCACGCGCGCTCGGGTATGAGCGGACCGAGGCAGCGCGCATCTCCATGCTGATCGGGGCACCGATCCTGGCCGCCGCCGGACTTTATGGCGCCTACGGCCTGCTCGATGCCGATCCTGACGGCGGCGCCCTGCTGACCTTCAAGGACGGCATGATCGTCGCCGCCATCGCCTTCGTGACGGGCCTTGCCTCCATCTGGGGACTGATGGCCCTGCTGCGCCGGATGAGCTTCCTGCCCTTTGTGCTCTACCGGTTCCTGCTGGGTGCGGCACTGCTGCTGGGCTCGCCTCTGGTCGGCGCCTTCTAGGCCCCTCCCCGCGATCCGGCGGCAACGAAAAAGGCCGGCAGCCTTCTCGGACTGCCGGCCTTTTTATTTCAGCGATCCTGCCTCAGGCTTCGGACGCCTTGTGGAACTCGCCATAGGGCCGGAAGCGCCAGAGATAGGTCGGCGTGATCGCCTCGACCGATTCCAGGCTCGTCACACCGAGATCCCGGATCGTCAGCGCGCCATCTGCCACGACATTGTCGGTCTTCAGCAGCTCGACCTGGTCGCCGGTCACCGGCGGCTCGCCGAGGAAGCCCCAGCAGAACGGCGGAATGAAGCGCCAGACCGCGCCGATCAGATAGCCGATGGGCTTCGCCAGGAAGAAAGGAAGCGAAATCTTGAACCGCGGCCGGTCGATGGTGCGGAAGATATGATCGTAGAGCTCATTCATCGTGTAGACGCGCGGACCGCCGAGCTCATAGGTCTTGCCGGCGGTTTCCGGCGTGTCGACGGCAACCGCAATCGCCTCGGCCACATCGCCGGCATAGACCGGCTGCATCTTCGTCTTGCCGCCACCGATGGCCGGCATCAGCGGAGCGAACCGTGTCATCTGGGCGAACTTGTTGAAGAAGCCGTCTTCCGGGCCGAACACGATGGAAGGGCGCAGGAACGTTGCATCGGGAATGGCTGCGCGCACGGCGGCCTCGCCCTCACCCTTGGTTTTCGCATAGACCGAAGCCGACGCCGGATCGGCACCGATGGCCGAGACGTGGACGAACCGGGTGATGCCTTTCTCCGCGGCGACTTCCGCCACCAGCGCAGCGCCCTCGGCCTGCGTCGCTTCGAAGGTCTGCTTGCCCTTCTCGATCAGGACGCCGACCAGGTTCACCACGGCGTCCGCACCTTCCAGCGCACGCTCGATCGAGGCGCGGTCGCGGATATTGGCTTGGACGAGGTCGACCCAGCCCGGCGCCCCGGCAAGGCGGACATCACCGGCAAGGTTTACACGCCGGCAGGCCACGCGGACGCGCCAGCCCTTTTTTACGAGCTCGCGGGCCGCATAGCGCCCGACAAAGCCCGAACCGCCGAAAATGGTCACCAAGCCCTTGGTCATGCTGTCAAACCCTGCCTGAACGGTTGATCTGTCGCCTTTCACCACACGCCGCCGGGCGTGTCCATGGGGCCTGTGCGGGGCCGATCCGCGCACGCGCAGGCGCCCGGAGGTGCAGCAGGACGGCGCAGCAGCACCTCGCCGATTGACACCGCGCCGCCGTTCGCTCTATGACGCGCCTTCGCCGCTCCTCGGAGCGGTCACCCATCGGCCCAGATGGCGGAATTGGTAGACGCGCACGGTTCAGGTCCGTGTGCCGCAAGGCGTGGAGGTTCGAGTCCTCTTCTGGGCACCAGTACCATATTCGTGTGCATTTTTCAGCATCCGCAGACGTCCATAAAAATCAATAAAAACAGATACTTAGTTGGTCTTCGTGTCCACGAGTGCTCTCTCGTGTCCGCCTCCGTCCTGATCGAAGTCTGGTACGGCCTCTGGTAGTATGGTACAGAATGAGGGTCACTAAACCTACCCGTACCATACCATGCCCCTAACTGACCTGAAAATTCGAAGCCTTAAGCCCGAAGACAAGCCGCGCCGTTACACTGATGGCGGCAATCTGTTTGTCGAAGTGCGCCCCAATGGCTCCAAGCTCTGGCGCTATGCCTACAAGTTCGACGGCAAACAAAAGCTGATGGCGCTCGGCCCTTATCCGGACATCTCGCTCGCCAAGGCCCGCGAGAAGCGCACCGAAGCACGCGCCTTGCTACTAGATGGTATCGACCCCATGCTGCAGGCCAAGGTCGACAAGCTTGAACAGAAGGCGCTGACCGAAGACACCTTCTCCGCGCTCGCCGCCGAACTGCTTGACAAGAACCGCCGCGAGGGCCTTGCTGAAACCACCCTGTCAAAGAAGGCATGGCTGATTGGCATCGCCAATGCCGACCTTGCCGACCTGCCCGT
>JAWKUV010000018.1:0-53224 GCA_041398365.1 Hyphomonas sp.
AGGAGGGCGCGGCCCTTCTTTATTTATTCTTCTGCGCGGCCTGCTTGCGCCATGGCGTCTGCCCGCTACACAGAAGGCCATGAGCATTCTCTCCGTTAAGGACCTGAAGGTCACCTTCGATACGCCCGATGGCGACGTGAACGCCGTCAAGGGGATCAGTTTCGATCTCGCAAGGGGCGAGTGCCTCGGCATTGTCGGGGAAAGCGGCTCCGGCAAGAGCCAGTCGGCGCTGGCCGCGATGGGCCTGCTGGCTGACAATGGCACCGCGACGGGCCAGATCCTGTTCGACGGAACCGACATGCTGACCGCGCCGGTTCCCGTACTGCGCGATATCCGCGGCGCCCGCATGTCGATGATCTTCCAGGACCCGCTGACCAGCCTGACGCCCCACATGACGGTCGGCGCGCAGATGCGCGAAGTGCTGGCCCTGCACAAGGGCGAAAAGGGCGAGGCCGCCGACCGGCATTGCGTCGAATGGCTCGAGAATGTGCGCATTCCCGAAGCCGCCCGCCGTATGAACCAGTTCCCGCACGAACTCTCCGGCGGCATGCGCCAGCGCGTGATGATCGCCATCGCCATGCTGTGCGGCCCGGAAATCCTGATCGCCGACGAGCCGACCACGGCGCTCGACGTGACCGTTCAGGCGCAGGTGCTCGAACTGATGGACGAGCTGAAGCGGGAGACCGGCACCGGCATCGCCCTCATCACGCACAACATGGGCGTCGTCGCCCGCATGTGCGACCGCGTCATCGTCATGCGACATGGCGAAGTCGTGGAGCAGGGGAGCGCCGACGAGATCTTTTACGCCCCGAAGGCCGACTATACGAAGATGCTGCTGAACGCGGTGCCGCGCATCGACGAGCCGGACCGTCCGGGGCGTCCTGTTCTCGCCGCCGCGCCGGCCCCGGAAACGAAGCCGGTCCTCCGCGTCGACGACATGAAGATCCATTTCCCGATCCAGGTGAAGGGCGGCCTGTTCGGCAAGCGCAAGCCCCTGAAGGCCGTGGACGGCGTCTCCTTCGACCTGAAGCCCGGCGAGACGCTGGGCGTTGTCGGCGAATCCGGTTGCGGCAAGTCCACGCTGGCGCGTGGCGTGCTGCGCCTTATTCCGCCGACGGACGGAACAGTCGCCTGGCTCGGCCGCGACATTTCGAAAGCCGGCCGCAAGGAAATGGACGGCCTGCGCGACGATCTCCAGATCGTCTTCCAGGACCCGCTCGCCAGCCTCGATCCGCGCATGACCATCGGCGCCTCGATCGCCGAGCCGCTTCAGGTGCACCAGCCAAATCTTTCCAAAGCGGAGCGCGAGGCACAGGTGCGCGCGATCCTGCCGCGCGTCGGCCTCGACCCGAACCTGATCAACCGCTATCCGCACGAGCTGTCCGGCGGCCAGAACCAGCGCGTCGGCATTGCCCGCGCCATGATCCTGAAGCCCAAACTGGTCATCTGCGACGAGGCCGTCTCCGCCCTCGACGTGTCGGTGCAGGCGCAGGTGGTCGATCTCCTGATCGAGCTCCAGAAGGAATTCGGCCTCGCCATGATCTTCATCAGCCACGACCTTGCTGTCGTACGCCAGATCAGCCACCGCGTCATGGTGCTCTATCTTGGCCGCGTCGTGGAACTGGCCGGCCGCAACACGATCTATACCGATGCGCGCCACCCCTATACCAAGGCGCTCATCGCCGCGGTGCCGAATGCCGACCCCAAAAGCGAACGCTCGCGCGAGCGGCTGAAGCTGTCGGGCGACCTGCCGAGCCCGCTCGACAGCCGCGCCTCGCTCCGCTTCCTGAAATCGAAAGTCGTCGATGATGCGGATGCGGACCAATACCGGCCGAAACTGGTCGAAGTCTCGCCGGGCCACCTTGTCGCCGAACACGACGCCATCCTCGGCACCGAAGGCCTGCTCGCCAGCTAGGCCGCCGCGTCAGCCGGCCGGGGCGGGGGCCTCCACCACCGGATAGCACGGCCCCTCATAGGGTAGCAGCCGGTAATCCATCACCGAGCGGTTGGCGTAGTCCACGCAGGCCCGGCCGAAGCCGCGCACGGCTTCCGTCGCCTGGTCCTCGGCCCAGGAATGGGCGCAGGCCGCCTGGTCGGGCGAGCGGACGGCCGCCGGAATGCCCGGCCGGCTTGAGGCATCGATCAGGACCGAGATGCACCGTCCATAGGCCTCGACCTCGCCAAGGAACCTGTCCCTCAAGACGCGGGCGCTTTCCAGTTCCTCGGCCGACTGGAATGCGACGCCGGCAAAGTCCGGCACGGCCAGTGTTCCACAGGCCTCCGCCA
Organism: Hyphomonas sp.; assembly: GCA_041398365.1. Classification (GTDB taxonomy): domain Bacteria; phylum Pseudomonadota; class Alphaproteobacteria; order Caulobacterales; family Hyphomonadaceae; genus Hyphomonas. Next base: position 2,287 of record JAWKUV010000018.1, read on the forward strand.
CCACGCCGCGTCCCTGTTCGCTGGCGTCCGGCGTGCACACGCGGTAGCCGCCTGCCGCCTGCGGCGGCTCGGCCCCGGCGGGCAGGGCGGACAGAAGAAGCGCAACGGCAATGGCCGGTCTCATCGGGTCACTCCACGGAGCCCGCGCGGGGGCCCTCCGTCTCTTATAGCGGCATTCGCCGGTTTCGGCACATGTTTGCAGCCGGCAGGGGAAACCTTGGCTTAAGACCCCCATGCGAGAGTGGCGGCCTGACCCTCCAGAGGAGCCCGGCTCTTGCCTCAGCTGATCGGCCTTGTCCTTGTCGTGGCGCTCGTCTTCGGCGGCCTCGTCTTCACCGGCGGCCATATGGCCATGGAAGCGCTGCCGTTCGAGCTGGCGCTGATCGGCGGCGCCGCCGTCGGCACGCTGGTCATCGGCAATTCGCCGGCCGTTGCCAAAGAGGCGGGGGCAGGGGTGCTGAAAGCCTTCCGGGGTGCGAAATGGACGCGTGAGGATTACCAGTCGGCGCTGGTCCTGCTGGCCGGCCTGATGCGCCGCGCCCGCCGCGGCGGTTTCGTCGCCATCGAGGCCGATATCGAGACGCCGATGGAGTCCGAAGCCTTCGCCGCCGCCCCCACGATCCGCGACGACGAAGCCGCGCGCACCCTGATCTGCGACGCCTTCCGCCTGATGGCGCTCGACCTGTCGGACCCCGCCCGCGCCGAGGCGCATATGGGCCAGGCGATCCACCAGACGCTCGACCGGCGCATGAAGGCCGTTGCCGCGCTGCACACCGTGGCCGATGCGCTGCCGGCGCTCGGCATCGTCGCCGCCGTGCTCGGTATCATCCGTACCATGGGCTCGATCGACCAGTCGCCCGCCGTGCTGGGTGCGATGATCGGCTCGGCCCTGCTGGGCACCTTCCTCGGCGTCTTCCTCGCCTACGGCGTCGTCGGCCCGCTGGCCGCGCGCTTCGGACAGGTCGTGGAGGACGAGGCCCGCATGCTGGACGTCGCGCGCACCACGCTCTCGGCCTTCGGCAGCGGCATCCAGCCGGGCATCTGCGTCGAACTCGGCCGCGCCGCCATCCCGGCAGACCTGCGCCCGGATGCGGAAGAAGTTGAGCGCGCGCAGACCGCGGCCCGCTTTGCTGAAGGCCGCACCGGACGCGCAGCGGCCTGAGACGGCATTGACCCTGCAGGCGACGCGCCGCAACACTTCAGCCCATGCCTGAAATCCACCTTGCCACGTTCAATTGCGAAAACCTGATGATGCGCTGCGACTTCTCGCGTGCCGGTATTCCGCAGGCGCGGGAGCGGCTGACGGAAGTCGACAATGCGCTGGTTGCCGCGCAGGTGGATTCGGTCTTCGATGTCCTTTCCGAGGACGACCGTACACTGACAGCGGAGGCGCTCGCCGCCACCGGGGCGGAGTTCTGCGCGCTTCAGGAAGTCGAGAACCTCGTCACACTGACGGCCTTCGACACGCGCTACCTGTCGCGCTGGACGCAAGGCCCGTTCGAGGAGCGTGTCCTGCTGGAAGGCAACGATTCCCGCGGCATCGATGTTGGCATCCTGTCCCGCCTGCCGGTGATCCATTATCGCAGCCATGCGCGCGAGACCTATGGCACGCTCGGCATCGCCCCGCCGCCTGGCGCCAGCGTCAACGATTATGCCTTCCGGCGCGATTGCCTCGAGGCGGATGTCGCGAAGGACGGCCGTGTGCTGACGGTTTTCGTCTGCCACTTCAAGTCCATGTTCGGCGGGCGGCGGAAGACGCGCGCGATCCGACAGGCTGAGGCGCGCGCCGTGCGGCAGATCATTTCCCGGCGCTTCCCGGACCCTGTAGCGGCGGAATGGGTCATCCTCGGCGACTTCAACGACTATTTCGAGCGCGACGGCCAGCGCCTGCGCGATCATGGCCTCGGGCCTCTGGTTGACGATGGCTTCGCCGCCGATCTCGTCACCCGCGCCGTCCGCAATCCGTACGAAAGATGGACCCACCACTATAGCGGCGACGATACCTATGGCGCGCTGGACCATATCTTCCTGTCGCCCGCCCTTGCGGAGCGGAATGCCAGCCCTCATGTGCAGATCGTTCGCGCGGGAACGCCTTTCCGCGCGCAGCGTTACGAGGGGGCGCGCTTTCCCGGCATCGGCTGGAGCGAACCCAAGGCGTCCGATCATTGTCCGCTGTCGGCAACGCTGCAATTTGAAGGACGCCCGCTTGTGGCCTAGAAGGGCCGCCTCGCCGTTTCACCTGCCGGAGGCCCGCGCCCATGTCCCGCTTAGACAAGCTTGAAGAGACCGTTCAGACCTACCAGGCGCTCGCGGCCGAGAACTACGACCGGATCCGGGGCCTGGCCGAGCAGATCCGCGGCGGCCTCTGCGACTATATCGGCATGGGCGAGATGACCTGCGTCTTCCTCGTGCCGCCGGCCGGCCCGTTCGAGCCGCGTGCGCATGGCGATGCGGCCTTTTCCATGCCGCCGCGCGGTTTCCGCCAGCTGGCGCCGGTCTCATTTGGTCTCGCCGTACGCCTGTCGCGCGCCAATGACTGGCTGCGCGTCACCATGGAATGCAGCAAGCTCGGCGAGACCTTCCTCGTCCGCATCGAGGACGGTGCGGAATACGAATTCAGCCTGCCGCTCGGCTTCGAGGCCCTGCTGCCGTTCTATGACCACATCTATTCGCACATCCTGAACTGGTTCTCGGACCAGATTGAGCGCTACAAGAATGGTGAATACGGCAGCCGCGTGATCGGGTTCGACTTCGCGGATGACACAAGCCGGCAGGACGTCTAGGTTTCCGCCGGGGCAGTGCTCGAGATGGGGCAAGTATGAACGGGATCGAATTTGCCCTGGCAAGTGCAGGGTCAAGCGAACTCATCTTCGCCTGTGCCCTGATCGGGGCGCTGGGCATCGGCGCGCAATGGCTCGCCTGGCGCCTGCAGGCCCCGGCCATCGTGCTGATGGCGCTGGCGGGCCTTGCCGTCGGCCCGCTCTGGTCGGTGATCTTCGGACAGCCGCTGCTCGACCCGCAACGCGTGTTCAATGGCGGCGGCAAGGAATTGCTGCGCCCGATTGTGTCCCTCGCCGTGGCCGTCATCCTGTTCGAGGGCGGCCTTGTCCTCAAGTTCGAGACCCTGCGCGAGGCGGGCGCCTCCGTCCGGCGGATGGTCTTCCTCGGCGGGCCGCTGGCCTGGCTCCTCGGCACACTCGCCGCGCGCTATGCGGCGGGCCTCGACTGGAGCAGTGCCGTCGTGTTTGCGGGCGTGCTGGTGGTTACCGGGCCGACCGTGATCATGCCGCTCCTGCGCCAGTCGAAGCTCGGCGGCCGGGCCGGGGCCTTCCTCAAATGGGAGGGCATCGTCAACGACCCGGTCGGCGCCCTGTTCGCCGTTGCCTCATTCGAGATCATCCGCGTCGCCGCGACCGGCGAGTCCATTCTCGGGAAGGGGGCCATGATCATCTTCGCGGCCGCCATCGGTGTCGGCCTCGGCATCGCGTTCGGCCTCGGCATGGTGCGCGCCTTCCGCGAAGGCTGGACGCCGGAATACCTGAAGGCCCCGATCATCTTCGCCTCGATCATCCTCTGCTATGCACTGGCCGAGATGATCGAGAAGGAAATCGGCCTCGTCGCCGTCACCGCCTATGGCATGACGCTCGCAAATTCCCGCCTCGCCGGCCTCAACGAGCTGCGCAAGTTCAAGGAGGACATCGCCGTCCTCCTCGTCTCCGGCGTGTTCGTCATCCTCACCGCCAACCTGACGCCGGACGTGATCCGCCGCGCGCTGACCTGGAACACGCTCGCCTTCATTCTGGTCATGCTGTTCGTGGTGCGTCCGCTTTCGGTCTGGATCTCCACATTCGGTACGCTGAAGCGCAACGAGGCCCTGCTGCTCGGCTGGATCGCGCCGCGCGGCGTGGTCGCCGTCGCCGTCTCCAGCCTGTTCGCGAGCCTGCTCTACGATCTGGGGCGCCAGGGCGATTCCAAGTTCTACTTCTCCGGCGCAGAGCAGATCACGCCGCTCGCCTTCGCCATGGTCTTCACGACCGTCGTGCTGCACGGCTTTACCATCGGCCCGCTGGCGCGCCGCCTCGGCCTGGCCCGCAAGGAGCGCCCCGGCGTGCTGCTCGTTGGCGTCAATCCGTGGAGCATCGACTTTGCCCGTACGCTGAAGGATATCGGCATCGAGCCCATCCTGGCCGACAATACCTGGCGGCGCCTGCGCCCGGCGCGCGAGGCCGGCCTCAACACTTTCTTCGGCGAGGTCCTGTCGGAAGATGCCGAGGTCCGGCTCGATCATTCGGCCTTTGACCAGGTGCTCGGCCTCTCGGCGAACGAACCCTATAACGCGCTTGTCTCCAGCCATTTCGCGCCGGAGCTTGGCCGCCACAAGGTCTTCCAGCTTTCCGCGCAGGAGACCGAGGAAGACGATCACCGCGCCCTCGGCCTGTCGACGCGCGGGCGGACCCTGATCCGGCGCGGGCGCAGCTATGACAGCCTGATCCGCGACCATTACCGGGGCTGGAGCTTCAGCAAGACGAAACTGAGCGAGGCCTACGACCTCGAGCATTTCAAGCGCGACCGTCCGAAGGCGGACATTGTGGCCGAGCTTCGCCCCGACGGCACACTGAACTTCATCGGCCCGAACCGCGAGCCGCGCGGCGGCGAAGGGGTGGTCCTGATCAGTTTCGGCCCGCCGCGGGAAGCCGAAGTGCCGGCGGCCGAGCCGCAGACGGTCGATGGCGGCGCCGGGATCTGACCCGAGAACCCGTTTTGGGCTTCATCCGATAGTTGCATCCAGAATATGGGTGCAAAGTCCAAATTCAGTACTTAGGCGGCTGAGTCCAGTTTTCGCAGCGGTTTGGGTTCGCCTCTCGGGCGATCACTTTTTTGCAGTCACGATGTCGCGCCGCATTTATCTTGACACGGATTATTCGCCCGCGGACTGAAGCTCGACGCCATGGGCACGCAGCCAGGCGCGGTGGCGCTTCCAATCCGGGCAGCATTTTGCCACTTTTGCCCAGAATTTCGGCGAATGGTTCATCTCCAGGAGGTGGGCGCACTCGTGTGCGGCCACGTAATCGAGCACGCCCGCCGGGGCCATGATGAGCCGCCAGGAGAAGGACAATTGCCCGTCATGCGTACAGGATCCCCAGCGGGACCGGGTGTCCTTGACGCTGATCGTCTTGAAATCGACGCCCAGGATCTCGCAATGGCGCTTCACGGACCGCGTCAGGTCGGCCTTTGCCTGCTTCTTCAGGAACCGGGTGACGCGCTGCGCCATGGTTTCCGGATCGCCCGGAACGCTCAGTAATTTCGGGGAATTTTCGTCTTCGGGCCAGATTTTCGCCAGCCGGCCTTCGCCCTGCGCGGTCAGCATCAGCGGCTCGCCCCGATAGCGGATCGTGGCGCCTTCCTCAAAGCGGACGGGCTCCGGCAGGTGCTGCAGGCGCGTGGAGATCCAGTCGGCGCGCTCGGCGGCGAAGGCGGCGGCATCCTTGATCTGGCGGCGGGTCGGGGCCACGGCCACCGCTTCCCGGCGCCGCTCGTCCAGCCGCAGGATCAGCCGCCGGGCCTTGGCATTAACCTCAAACCGGACGCGTACACGGTGCCCGTTGGGGGCACGAAGTGTCATTGTCTGGCCATTGTTGTAGGTCATTGCTAAGACTTCCATCTTACTTGCCGGCCGTGCGGTCACGCCAACAATTTTAGGACATTCAGAGGGTCAACACATGAAATATTTGCTGACGGGCGTTGCTGCCATCGCCATGCTTACGGCTTGCGGGCAGAAAGACAAGCCGGGCTCGGACGAGGTTCCCTCGGGAATTGTATTCTCGGAAAGCAAGATTCCTGAGTACAAAGTCCAGAATGGGGATGCAGCGACCGCGCCAGCCGCCCTCGCCGCCATGGCATTCGACACGTCCGGCGCCGGCAGCGTCTCCTGGGCCAAGAAGGAACTGAAGGGCGACAAGGCCGTCTTCACCGATGTGGTCCTGGTTTCCGCCGCCTCCGACGAGGACGACAGCGAGGACGGCATGTCGCTCGAGGCCGGCGACGATTCCTTCGATCTCGATGGTGCCGATCTCAAGGCCCAGAAAGTCGAATTCGAAGGCCTCGGCATGAAGAACGGCCAGGCGAACTTCTCCCGCCTCGTGATGAGCGGCGTCAGCCTTGTGCCGAAAGATCCGGAAGACGCCAAGAACGGCTCGGGCACGATCGGCTCGATCGAGCTGGTCAATCCGTCGCCGGAAACGGCCGCCTGGGTGGCCGCGCTGTTCACCGACGGCGACGACCACGACCTGCCCAAGGGCGCGGCCCTCGCCTTCGACCATTGGGAGGTCAAGGATATCGACTTCCGCATCGACGAGCCCGAAGGCGACAAGGGCACGTTCACGATCAAGGCGATCGAGGTCACCGGCCTCAAGGACCAGAAGGCCGCGCTGATGAAGCTCGGCGGCATGGCGTTCGACATGACCGACGGCGTCGAAGGCACGAACATGAAGATGAGCCTCGGCTCGATCGAGATGCACGGCGCCGATCTCGCCCTGCTCTCCGATGCCAGCGAGGACGCGGCCGATCCGGAAGACGTCTCGAAAATGATGAACCTGACCAAGCAGGATCCGGCCAATCCCGGCTATGAATCGCTGACGCTGAACGGCTTCACGATGGACATGGCCGGCGTGAAGGTGGACGTGCCGAAACTCGTCTCGGCCGTCGGCCACGACAAGAAGAATTCGGTCGTCGCGGTGAAGACCGATCCGTTCAAGGTTTCGCTCAGCACGGGCGAGGGGCAGTATGGCGAGCAGCTCGGCAGCCAGCTGGCGACGCTCGGCTACGAGACGATCGAGCTCAGCGGCGAGGGCTACCAGACCTATACGCCGGGCGACGACGTCACCACCTATGTCAAAGGCAAGAACTACTGGGAGCTGAAGGACGGTTTCCGCGTCGACTTCTCGATGGCCTTTGCCGGTGCCAAGGCGATGGCCGAGGCCGAACAGGCGCAGGCCCAGGCCCTCAGCGCCGACCCGACCGCCGTGCTCGGCAACACGCTCGACAAGATGATCCTGCACGACATGGAGTTCGCCATCGACGACAACGGCTTCGTCGACCGCGCCTTCAACGCCTATGCCGCCCAGTCCGGCGAGGACCCGCAGGAAGTCCGCAACCAGCTGACCGGCCTCATGGCCATGGCCCCGATGATGGCGGCCGGCAGCGGCATCGACTCCGAGCTGATCACCGAGGCCTCGACCGCCCTGTCGAGCTTCATCTCCAGCCCGAAGACGCTGACCATCAAGCTCGCCCCGGCCGAGCCGCTCTCCATGGCGGCCCTGGCCGACATGCAGGACCCGTCGCAGCTGACCAAGGCGAAGCTCGGCTTCGAGGCGTCCAACAAGTAACCGGCCCCGTCAGGGCCGCGACAGGCGCGCGTCTCCCGTACGGAGGCGCGCGCTTTTCTTTTGCCGGCGCCGGGTGCATAGGCTTTTCCCATGAAACTCGCCTTTTTCGGAGATGTCGTCGGGAAACCGGGCCGCCAGGCCGTGCTGGACTATTTGCCCGGCCTGAAGGCGCGCCTCCGGCTCGACTTTGCCATCGTCAATGCCGAGAACGCCGCCGGCGGCTTCGGCCTCACCAGCGCCATTGCGGAGGAATTCTTCGCGGCCGGCGCCGACTGCCTCACCCTCGGCGACCATGCCTGGGACCAGCGCGAGGCCCTGACCTATATCGAGCGCGAGCCGCGCCTCCTGCGCCCGGTCAACTATCCGCCCTCGGCCAATGCGCCGGGCAAGGGCGCGCACCTCTTCACCCTGCCGGACGGGCGCCGCGTCGGCGTCATCCAGGTTCAGGGCAATGTGTTCATGAAACAGTCGCTGGCCTGTCCGTTCGACGCGGTCGAGGCGGCGCTGGACTCGATGCCGCTGGGCGCGGTGGCCGATGCCATCGTGGTCGACGTGCATTGCGAGGCGACCTCCGAGAAGATGGCGATGGGCCACCATTGCGACGGCCGCGCCAGCCTCGTCGTCGGCAGCCACACGCATGTGCCGACCGCCGACACGATGATCCTCGAGGGCGGCACGGCCTACCAGACCGATGCCGGCATGTGCGGCGACTATGACAGCGTCATCGGCATGCAGAAGCAGATCTCGCTCTACCGGTTCCAGACCCAGCTCCCCGGCGACCGCTACCAGCCCGCCCTCGGCGAAGGCACCCTCTGCGGCACCTATGTCGAAACCGACGACCGCACGGGCCTCGCCGTCCGTATAGAGCCGATCCGCATCGGCGGCCGGCTCAGCGAGATCGTGCCGGGGTGAGTTGATCGTACGCGTACCAAAAGGCAAAATACAAACTCATTTGCACAAGTGAGGTTTGTCCCTGTGGGTATCGCGCTAATTGTTGGCAATGGTTTGTTTTTCGACCTCTTGCGGCAGTCTGGTGTCTCGATAAGTGATTGGCATCCATCGAATCCGACGCTGTGGACGAATCCTGCTCTCGTTGCAGGTGGCGATACCGTTCTGAGTCAGCTGCCAAGGTTTGATCGATTTATTTCGCAGTGGCGTCAAAATGAGCAACTTTCGGACTTTGCAATATTTGACCGCATAGTGCGAGGCGCAGCGCCCAATATTGATTTCTATGCTGATCGGAATGAACCGATTCCAGAGCGTTATCGGAGGAAGCTAACTGCCGTTGAGGCTCGTCACTTCCTTGTCGTGTCTTTAGGGCATGCTCAGGTAAACCTCGTTGACACCCTGAACCTTCAAGCTTGGAGATGGTGTCAATGGCTTGAGAAACATCGGAATCGCCTGCGGGCGATTACCTCCTTCAACTACGATTTAATCTTGGAAAGCGCGCTAAGAGAAGCAGGTGTTGAGTATCGCCGCTCTGCGTTGGAGCAAGAACGCCGAGGTGTTCCGATACACAAGCCTCATGGCTCAATAGATTTTGTTATGCGCCAGAACCTTATAGCGGGGGTCGAACCAGAATATCCGCTGAGGAATTTGATCTTTGCGAACAACGCACCACAACAGCGTGTGGAAAACTTGGTCGCTCCAAGATTGGATGCTGAAATTGTGCTTCCTGCTGAGGCCAGCGACATCGGTCATTATCAATGGGTGCGCGTCGGTGTGCAGGAGTGGCGGAATAATGTAGCCAATGCTACCGACCTCGTGCTTGTGGGCTTGAGCTATTGGCGTTGCGACGAAGAAGAACTCGATAAGCTCGTTGATGCAGTTCCGCGCAATTGCAACGTGCACATATGCAATCCGAGTCCAAGCATTGTGTGGATTCAGAAATTGATGAACCGGTTTGGCCGCTCCAATGTGCATTGTATTTCCGACGGCCCTCCCGATATTTGACCCGAGCATACAAAGTGGGTTGAGCGGAGCGATGCCCACCATTTCCGCGCGCGACGGGCGCGGTTTGGTTTGCCTCCCAACCTTACGGGTTCTTCGCCTTCTGCGCCGCCACAATCGGTTTCCACGGGCCGTATTTGTGCTGTTCCACTGAGAAATCGTCCGCATACGGCGGGAAGGGTGTATCGACCGGTTTGCGGGTGCGGTCGGGGAAGTCGCGGTCGAGGCCTTCCTTTTCCGGGCGCAGCTGGCTGTTGATATAGGCGGCGACATCGAACGCCTCCTCCTCGCTGAGGAGCGGCGCCTCGAACGTCGTGCCGAAGGGCATGTTGGCGCGGATGAAGCCCGCGGCCTTGATCACGCGGTGCATGCCGGCGCCCGTATTGTACGTGTCCGGCCCCCAGAGCGGCGGATAGAGATAGCCCGTCCCGCCATCGGTCAGCCGCTGGCCGAGGCCATCCGCCCCATGACAGACCGCGCAGGTCGCCTCATAGACCGCCGCGCCGCGCACCGGGTCCGCCGCGCGGTCCGGCAGGGAAAGCTCCGGCGTGCCGCGGCCGGGCGCATTGTCCGGCGCCGCCTCGCCGAGGAAGGTCATGTAGGCGATCATCGCCGCGATCTCCGGCGAGTCCTCCGGCAGGGCGCGCCCGTTCATGCTGCGCTCGAAACAGCCATTGATGCGCTGGGTCAGCGTGCGCACCTCGTTCTCGCGCGCCATGTCGCGCGGATAGGCGTCGGCGACGCCCACGAAGGAGAGCGCATAGCGCCTCCGCCCGGCATCCAGATGGCAGGAGGCGCAGGCAAGATGATTGCCGGCATAGCGCAGGGACGGGTCCGCCATGTCGGGGCCGAGATGGTCGAACGTGCGCCGGATCAGCGCCTCGCCATAGAGCACCTGGTCCTTGTGCGCGCCGTCCGGCAGGTCCGCCGGGTCGGGCTCCAGCCAGACCACTTCGGCCTCCGGTTCGGCCGCCGGCTCTGTGGCTGGCGGCTCTGCGGCGGGGGCGGGCGCAGGCGCCGGCGCGCCGCAGGCCGCGGCCAGCAGGAGGAGAGAGACGGCGGCCATCCGCACCGGTGCGTTACGCTTCATGTCTGACATGCCTCCTCCGGCCCGTCCGGGCGCCTCACCCTTCCTGCTATGCTGCGCCGGTCACGGCAAGCGCGGGATAGCGCCGCCCTCAATCCTCCACCCCAACCCTGTCATCCCGGAAAACGCGAAGCGTTTATCCGGGACCCTGCGGCTGAGGCGGGCAGAACGGAAACAAGGTCCCGGCTCTCCGCTTCGCTGCGGCCGGGATGACAGGTGGGTAGAAAGCACCTTGTCCAACACCGGCGCTCACCCCGGCGGAGGCCGGGGTCCAGGGCGATCTGGTGCAGGGCCTGCGGGTCTGGATCCCGGCCTTCGCCGGGATGAGCGCCGGTGGGAGCACACTTATCCTCCCGCATCGCCTGCGGGCGCATCCTCCCGACATCATGGACCCGCGCTACCGTTCCCTCTTCCAGCATGTGCTGCCGCTGTTCTGGCCGTGGCTGTGGTGGAACCTGCTTCGCCTCGACGCCTATCGGCGCCGGGTGAACCGGAACATCCTGATCCAGACCGACCGGATGGGAAACATCCGCATCCTTCTCGTCGGCGACGCGCCGAAGCCGGACGATCTCTATTCCTATGAAGCGCCGAAGGTGACGAGCTGGGAACGGCTCGCGCCGGGCTTCTGCCTGCCCGCCACGCCGGACATCGCGCCCGTTCATCTTCCGGCCTCCTGCCCGGATAGCCGGGCCGCGTCCGCGCCTCATCTGGGCCTCGATGCCCTGGTCCGCGGCCCGCCCTAGCGTCCCTCGCGCCTGAAATCAGCCTTTTGCACCGGACGGCACCCGCCGCTCCGGCCGCACGTGCTGGCGCAAACGAAACCTTCCGGAAAAACCGGCCGCCGATCACGCTTTCGCGAGCGCGGCGTCGCAGGGGTTTAAATTGTACCGAACGATCGGTACATAAGCCGCGTCCCAAGCAAACGGACCGAACCCCAAGCCCCCTGGAAGGAGCCTCCCATGTCCCGTATCCCGACCCCCGCCACTGTCGAAGACGCCCCCGCCGCCGCACACGACCTGCTGAACGGCGTGAAAGCCTCGCTCGGCATCGTGCCGAACCTCTACCGCCTCACCGCCAACAGCCCGGCGGCCCTCAACGGCCTCCTGTCGCTGAACGGCGCCCTCGGCAAAGGCGTCCTGCCGGCCGCAACGCGCGAGAAGATCGCCCTCGCCATCGCCAACGTGAACGGCTGCTCCTACTGCAACTCGGCGCACTCCTATATCGCTGCCAACCTCCTGAAAGTGCCGGCTGACGAGATCGCCCGCGCCCGCACCGGCCATGCCGGCGATGCGAAGACCGATGCCGCCGTCTCGCTCGCCCGCAAGATCACCGTTGCACGCGGTTCGGTCACCGATACCGACATTGCAGAGGCCCGCGCCGCCGGCCTGACCGACGCTGAACTGGTCGAAGTCGTCGCGCATGTCGCGCTCAACGTCTTCACCAACTACGTCAACGAGGTCTTCGGCACCGAGATCGACTTCCCGGTCGTCCGCGCCGAGCGGATCGCCGAACCGGCCTGATCCGGTCCCCTGTTGCCGAACGGGGAAGGGCGGGGTTTCGGCCTCGCCCTTCTGCCGTGCGCGGTGAAAACCGCTTTGATTTTTCAGGCCGTTTGCGAAAGGGTGGCGCCATGACCGAGCCCGCCAGATCCTCCGCCGGACGCGATGAAATCGTCCGCAAACTGTTCGACCTCTTCCGCTATCGCGGCTTCGAGGGCGCGGCCCTGTCCGACATTTCCGAAGCCACCGGCCTCGGCCGGTCGAGCCTTTATTACCACTTTCCGGGCGGCAAGGACGAAATGGTCGCCGCCGTCGCCGACTATGCCCATGGCGAAATCGCCGCGCACATTCTCGCGCCCCTGAAGGGCGACGGCCCGCTGGCAGACCGGGTCGGCGCCATGCTGTCCTCCACCCGGGACATGTACGATTGCGGCCGCGCGCCCTGTCTCGTCGCCTCGCTCATGGTCTCGCCGGGCCTTGCCCCGGACTCGGCCGGCAAGGTGCAGGCGATCCTGCGCGACTGGATCGGGGCGCTCGCCGCTGCGCTCGAACGGGACGGACTGCCCGCCGCCGAGGCGAAGCGCCGGGCCACGGCTGCGATCATCGCGATCCAGGGCGGCCTGCTCGTCGCCCGGGCCAGCGGCGACACGGACGTCTTCGCCAGCGCCCTCGACACGGCGCAGGCGGACCTGCTCGCCCCAGCCTGATCCCGCCACAGGATTCCACTCTTGCGGGCAATCCGGTTCGCGGCCAAGCTGCCGGCGGGTCTGGTGAGCGAGGGCAGGGATGAGCAGTGCCGAGATCGGTCAGGGCGGCCGCGTGGTCGCGAAAGACCCCGCCGCCATCGAGAGCATCAAGCAGGAACTCGCCCGCCGCGAACATGCCTATCCGGACGGCAAGACGCGCTCTGTGAGGGACTTCGCCCGGATCGCCCGTATCTGCCTTGTCGCGTGGATGTGCGGGCTTACCGTCCAGCTCGCCATGGTGGCGGGGTATTATTTCGCCGCGGACCTGCTGCCGGACTATTTCTACGAATGGAACGGCAGCGAGAATCTCAACATCGCGGTTGCGGCCAGCGTTTTGACCGGCCTCGCCGCCCTGACGGCCTTTTTCTTCGTCGCCCGGTTCACCTATCGCGCCCAGAAGAACCTGTTCACGGTCGGCTCGCCGCACGCGAAAATGTCTCCGGGCTGGACGGTCGGCTGGTATTTCATTCCGGTCGCGAGCCTCTGGCAGCCGGTTATCGGGATGAGCCAGATCTGGCGCGGCACCCATGCGGCGGTTGGCGAGAAGCCGCCGGCGGGGTCGCCCGTTCCGGTCTGGTGGGGCTGCTGGCTGGCGACGAACGTGCCTGACTGGTTCGTCGTGATCTGGCCGGACTCCCTGGTGATGCTGTTCGCCCTGTCAGCGGCGGGCACATTGCTCGGCATCGTGGCCTCGCTGGCCCTCATACGGATTCTCTCGCGCCTGGCAGAGCGGCAGGAACTGTTGCTCCGGGGCGGTGTGGCCACCGTATTCGACTGAGCCACCGGCCTGCAGCCATTACACTGGCCGGCCCACCTTGGCCTTCGCGCCCCCATGCGCTAAAGGCCAGCCTTCCAATTCCGAACCGATCCAAGAGGTTATTCATGGCCGGCCATAGCAAATGGGCAAACATCCAGCACCGCAAGGGCAAGCAGGACAAGAAGCGCGCGGTCCTGTTCGCGCGCCTGTCCAAGGAAATCACTGTCGCCTCCAAGATGGGCGGGCCGGACCCGGCCATGAACCCGCGCCTGCGCCTCGCCGTCCAGAACGCCAAGGGCCAGTCGGTGCCGAAGGACAATATCCAGCGCGCCATCGACAAGGGCCAGAGCGGCGGCGGCGCCGACTATGCCGACATCCGGTACGAGGGCATGGGCCCCGGCGGCATCGGCATCATCGTCGAGGCCTCGACCGACAACAAGAACCGCGCCGCGACCGACGTGCGCACCGCTTTCTCCAAGAATGGCGGCAGCCTCGGCACCACGGGCTCGGTCTCCTTCGGCTTCGAGCAGGTGGGTGAGATCGAATACGGGCCGGAAGCCGGCTCGGCCGACGAGATCATGGAAGCCGCCATCATGGCCGGCGCCCAGGACGTCGAATCCGATGAGGAAGGCCACTGGATCTACACCGCCCGGGAAGACCTCGGCGCCGTCTCCGAAGCGCTCGACGCGCATTTCGGCGGCAAGGTGGAATCGAAGTCGACCAAGCTGATCTGGAAGCCGAACACGCGCGTGCCGGTGTCGGGCGATGCGGCCGAAGCGCTGATGAAGCTGCTCGACGTTCTGGATGAGCTCGACGACGTCTCCAACGTCTACGACAATTCCGAGCTTTCGGACGAGGAAATGGCCCGCCTCGCCGGCGAGTGATCCCGGCCTCGAAGCTCCGATACGAAACCCCGGCCACCGCGCCGGGGTTTTGCGTTTCAGGGTAGCCGCTTGACAGACTTCGCACACGCACATACTTTGCATTTCAAAGTTATTTGTGGAGATGAAAATGAGCCCCCAATCCCTTGCCGACGATCTCGCCTATATCCGTGACCTTGCCGAGGCCGGACAGAAGGCCCCGCTGCTCGGCGGACGCTTCCTTGCCTGGTGGGGCGGGCTGACGACGCTCGCCTATTTCCTTCACTACGCCATTGTCCGCGATCTGTTTGGCTGGCCGGAAACCGCCTTCCTCGTCCTTTGGATCGGTTACGCCGCGATCGGCCTTGCCGGCTCCATGGCCCTGCAGGCGACTGTGTCGCACAACAAGCCGGGGGCAGCCTCCACCGGCAACCGGGTGACGGTGCGGGTGTGGAAATCCGCCGGCCTGATGCTCGGCGCATACTTCCTCGGCGCGACCGTGCGCGCCATGACCGCCGGTAGTGTCGATGCATTCAACTGGTCCGTGCCGCTCGTGCTGGGTACCTATGGCCTTGCGCAGTACGTCTCCGGCTGGATTGCGGGCAACCGTACGCTGATCCGTGCCGGGCAGGCCGCCCTGGCTGCGGTGGTACCCGCGGTGATCCTGGTTGGCACGCCGGAAGTATGGACGACCGGTGCCATTATTGCCGCGTTGACCGTCTTCCTGCCCGGCCTAATCCTGATGCGGAACGAACCGTCGGCCACGGTCTGAGGTGCACCATGTCCGGTGACAATCCATTCGATCACAACGACATCGACGATGTCATCCATGGCCGGCTCCGGCTCGGCATCATGGCCTACCTGTCCACCGTCAGCCCGGCCGTGTTCGGCGAACTGCGCGACAAGGTCGGCGCCACGGATGGCAATCTCTCCACCCACCTGCGCAAGCTGGAAGAGGCGGGCTATGTGGAACTCGAGAAGCTCTTCGTCGGCCGCCGCCCGCAGACCCGCGTGCACCTGACAGAGACCGGCCGCAATGCCTGGCTCACCTGGCTGGACCGGATGCAGTCCCTGATGAAGGCGGCGGAGTAGCCGGCGGAGCCTTAAGGGCTGACGAGGCGGATCTGGCCACGGCCGCCCGCTTCGCCAGCCGAGGCCCCGACGCGCCATCCAAGGGATTCATAAGCCTTGCGGGCGCCGAAATTCTGCGTGTCGACATCAAGGGTCAGCGGCTGGCCGGCCTCTTCGCGGGCGACCTCGAGCAGGCCGCGTCCGACCCCGCAGAAACGCCAGTCCTCGTGTACGAACAAATGGTCGATATAGGCCTCGGCGGGCTGCAGGGTGAGGAAACCGATAATGCCGGCGCTCGGCTCTTCAGCCACCCAGATCTTCGCGCCGGGCAGCGAGCGGATCAGCCGCGCCACATAGGGCCGGGGTGCGCCGCGCCAGGGAAACTTGCGCAGGCAAGCCATGAAGATCGACATGCACGCCTGCCCGTCGATCGTCCTGTAGTCCCTGATTTGCCAGCCGGCGCCTGCATGCGTGTACATGCCTATAAGGTAGCAACGGATTTTCCGGCGTCCACTCCCGGACCTGCACGATCCTGAATCAAAGTGCCGGGCATTGCGCCAGCGTCACACCGCCATTGCCCATGAGAGACTGCATCAGGCCCATGCTTTTGAAATTGTTGAAATAGGTCTCGGACATGGTTTCCTTGGCCACCGCAATTGCCTCGGCCTTCTGGGCGGCCGGCAGGTTGCGGGCGTCGATATTGGCCTGGATTTCGTCGCTGAGGCTTGTCACCTGGCCGGCGCCGGCGCGCGCGGAGTCCTCGTCCCACTCGCCGCCATTCTCGGCCAGGACCATGTAGGGCGGGTCATTGTTCATGGTCATGATGCTGCGGAAGAGCAGGGCCCAGCCCGTGCGCTCCGGATTGCCGAACTGGAATTTCTCGGCAAACACGACTTCCGACGTCATCGGGCCGAACGTGTCCTGGACGGTTTCCGTCCGCTTCAGGGAATCGCCCATGTTGAGGACCAGCGCGTTGCGCTCGCAGGCCGTGTCGCCAATCGTGTAGAATTTCGTCGCGTCCCCGCCGATGGCGGCCAGCAAGGCCTTGCGCTCGGCGATCCTGTCGGCGGCAACGGCCTTGCCGAAGGCTTCGGTCGTGGTCAGGATCGTGCGGACGGCGGAGGCGAGCCCTTCCTGGTCTGCCGGTACGGGCTTGCAGGTCTTGTCCGCAGGCGGACGTTCCCGGCAGGCGAGTGCGACCGTCTTGTCGGCCATCGTTTCGAGCGGGTTGGCGACGGAATAGTAGGAATAACCCTTGAACGCCTGGATATGTTTGATCTCCGCATCGAGCGCGGTGCGTTCGTCAGGCGTGAAGCGGAAGGGCTGGTTCCAGCGATAGCTGCCGAGCACGTCGATATGCGCGATCATGCGCCAGTACTGGTCCATGACGAACAGTTCGACCTTGCCGCGCTGGTCCGGCGACTTGCCGTCAGGCGTCTGGCACGCAAAGCCCGCCACCGCTGCCCGGCCATTGGCGAGGGTCGTGTCGACGATGCCCTGCTTGTCGGCCGGCACCTTGCTGCGCAGGTCCGCCACGCGGATGTCGAGCATGGACTGGGTTGCAAGCCGGTAGAGCGGTTCCGACCAGTTGCACGCCTTTGCGACTTCGAGGGCCTGCGTGTCCTGCACGATCGACGTGAGGAGGGTGTCCAGGCTGACGGGAGCGGGGGCCGCAGCGCCCCTGTCATCCATCTGCGCCGCAGCGTTCAGCCCTGCCCATGACAGGCAAACTGCAAGGACCGCGGCTTTTGCTGCGCGGCCTGCTCCAACACCGTGACTGTCCATCGGGCGTCCCACCTGAGTTTCCCAGACGGGCATTAAGCCGGAGATTCCCCGGAATCGCCACCCCTGAACAGGGGAGGCCCGAAGGCCTTGCTACATCTGCATGGTCCAGCCTTCGACGCCCATGGCAGCCTGGCGAATGGCTTCCGAAAGGGTCGGGTGGGCGTGGCAGGTGCGGGCGATGTCTTCCGACGCGGCACCGAATTCCATGGCAACGCAGATCTCGGCGATCATCTCGCCGACGCAGGGGCCCATCATGTGGGCGCCAAGAATGCGGTCGGTGTTCTTGTCGGCGAGGATCTTCACGAAACCGGTCGTTTCATGGTTCGTCCGGGCACGGGAATTGGCCATGAAGGGGAACTTGCCCTTCTTGTACTCGATACCGGCCTCTTTCAGCTGTTCCTCGGTCTTGCCGACCCAGGCGATCTCCGGGTTCGTGTAGACGACGCTCGGCACGAGATTGTAGTCCACGTGACCGGCCTTGCCGGCGATCAGCTCGGCGACGGCCGTGCCATCGTCCTCGGCCTTGTGGGCCAGCATCGGGCCGTGGATACAGTCGCCGACAGCCCAGACGCCCTCGGCGGCCTTGAAGTGGCCGTCGATGACCTGAACCACGCCGCGCTTGTCGGTGGTGACGCCCACCGTCTCAAGGCCGACGCCGTCCGTGTACGCACGCCGGCCCACGGCGACGATGACGACATCGGCGTCCAGCGTTTCGGTCTCGCCGCCCTTGGCGGGCTCCATGGAGAGTTTCAGCTTGGATTTCATCTTCTCGACGCCGGTCACTTTCATGCCGAGGCGGAAAGTGAGGCCCTGCTTCTTGAAGGTACGCTCGGCTTCCTTCGCGATCTCCGCGTCGGCGCCCGGCATGATGCGGTCGAGATATTCGATCACGGTGACTTCGGAGCCGAGACGCGCCCAGACCGAGCCCATTTCGAGGCCGATGACGCCGGCGCCGATCAGGATCAGGCGTTTCGGCACGGAGGTGAGCGACAGGGCGCCGGTATTCGTCACGACGCGTTCTTCGTCGATCTCGATGCCCGGCAGGCCGACCGGCTCGGAGCCGGTGGCGATGACGATGTTCTTCGTTTCGAAGGTCTGCGTGCCGCCATCGTTCAGGGTCGCCTCAACCTTGCCCGGTCCGAGGATCTTCCCGCGGCCCTTGATGTAGTCGACCTTGTTTTTCTTGAAGAGGAATTCGATGCCCTTGGTCAGGCCTTCAACGGCGTCGGACTTCTGGCCCATCATCTTTTCGAGATCGAGGTCGAGCTTGCCGATCTTGATGCCGAGGCCTTCAAAGTCCTGCTGCGCGGCGCGATAGAAGTCGGAGGCGTGCAGCAGCGCCTTGGACGGGATACAGCCGACGTTCAGGCAGGTACCGCCGAGCTTGCCGCGGGATTCGATGCAGGCGACCTTCAGGCCGAGTTGTCCTGCGCGGATCGCGCAATTGTAGCCGCCGGGGCCGCCACCGATGATGACGACGTCGTAGGTCTCTGCCATGGGATTATCTGCCTTGCGAAAGGGGCCTCAGGATTCGAGCGCCAACCTAGGCATTTACGCCCTGAAATCAATGCGCCCTTGGTAGCGAACGCAGCTCAATTGCGCGGCTGGAACAAAAGGACGCCGGTCAGCACGACAAGCGCACCGGAAAACACCGCTTCGTCCATCCAGAGCACGGAATTGGCGCCCGACAGGATCATCGTCGCGGCCAGCAGGACGAAGAGCCCGGTGCCGATCAGGCTCACTACCGCGCCGAAAGGCAGGCGCAGGAAGGCAAGCAGGCCGCCGATCACCGCCAGGGCCGTTCCGACAATGCGCAACAGGCTGGTCGGCGGGGAGAGAAGCGCATCGGAGAGCGGGCTGCCGCGCGAGACGATCACGCTGACGGTGTGGATCCCGCCCCAGAGCAGCCAGCCGGCCACCGCGGCCAGGATCAGGCCGGACAAAGCACGCAGTGTCATGGTTACCCTCCCATGGTTTTGCGGCACCATACGTCATGTGGCGGGAAAGCGAAGCGGTTTCGCGCCTGTTCGGGCGTGCCGCTGGAAGTCTTACAGCAGGCCGCGGGCCTCGAGCACCTTCTGGCGGCGGGCGGCAGTTTTGCGTCCATGATGGGCGAAGCTCGCGCGCTGGCGGGCGACGGCCGCCGGAACGAAGCCGGGACGTGTCTTGGGCATGCCGAACGTGTGCTTGCGGATGACGACCGGCTGGTCGTCGTCTGCCGATTTCTGCACGATGATGGTCTGCACCACGGGCTGGACCTCTTCGGGCTGCACGTCCGCCTCGCGGACAGGCCGGGCAGGGCGGTGGCGCAGTTCCCAGACCGCGAATAGGAGGAGGACGCCAACCGCGCCGACACCGGCGACGGCACCCTCGGCAATGCTCGGGTCTTCCCACCAGCCGGGCTCGAACGTGACGAGGTAGAAGACCGGGAAACCGGCGCCCATGCCGCAGATATACCAGGCTACCGCGCCGCGGCGGCGGGCGGACACCATGGCGGCGGCGCAATAGAAGCAGAGCGCGGCCAGCAGGTAAGGCCCGCCATAGTCGATCCCGAGTTCGCGCCAGTTCACCGTGGCGAGGCCCTTGGCGAGGTCGTCATGCGCGAGCCAGGTCACGATCATCATGATCGAGGGCCAACGCACGGCCGTCAGCGCACCAAAGGCGAAGGCGATCGCAAAGCAGGTAATCAGGATGGCGATAAGCTGACGAGGCATGTCCGAGCCCTAGCACGGACGTGGTGACGATCGGCTGAACGCAATCGGTGAAATTTATTCAGTTTCGCCGGTGGCGCAGATTAATTCCCGCCACCCTCGACCGCGTCGTACATCAGGGACACGCAGATTTCGGGATCGTATTCGGAATCAGGGATGTAAGTGCCGGTTTCAGGGTCCAGCGTGTAGATGACGGTGCGGTCTTCGCCGCGAATGTCCGAAGTGAAGCGGTAATCGACGATGAAACTGTCGGCGCTGGACGGGGAGGGCTTGATCTTGCCTTCGAGCACGCAGGGTTTCAGGTCGCCATAGGCCGCACCGCTCGTGTCTTCCAGGGTGCTGACCTCGGCGCGCGTCCGCGGTCCGTCCGGCGTGATCTCGATCAGGGTTTCCCACCCCATTGTATAGCCCTGGCCGGTATAGCCGCCCTGCAGCATCATGGTCGGATAATTGAGAAGGCCGGTGCGAAGTGAGTAGTCCGGCGCCCTGCCATTTTCCCCGCCGGCGCCGAGGTCGGGCCAGGTGCCGATCACCTCCCCGTCCTTGAGATAGTGGGCCGTGACAAAGCCGGACAGATAATGCGCATCATCTTCGCCCTGCGCCGTCGAGACGAGTGCGATATAGTCATCGAACTTCACCGCGAAGGCCGGCTTCATCGTGAAGACCTGCTTGTCTTCCCGTGTGATCCTGGCAGATGCCGGGTTGCCGTAGACCGTGTCGAACGCCTTGTAGAGGTCGTAACCGGCCATCACCAGTTCGAACGGTGCAGGCCGTTCGGCCACGGCCGGCTTGTCGCAGGTCGAGAAGCAGAACTCGTTGTAAAGCAGGTTGTTGGTCCAGGGCAGCTGGGACCGGTTGGTGCGGCCCGCGACCCGGCGCTGCGCGGCGGCGAAGGCGTCCTCCGCCTTCTGGCCCGGCCGGCGGATCTCTTCGGCGAGGACCGGCGCATAGACGCCTTCCTTGGCCACATCATCGAGGCCGGTCGCATAGGCGATCAACATGTCTGGTTTCGCCTCGACCCGGGACAGGCCTTTGACATTCGCCTTGTAGCCTTCAAGGCCCGGCACGTTTCGGCAGGCATCGAAGACAAGGAACACGGCCTTGGCGCCCGTCGCGGCAAAGCCGTCGCGTTGGGTCTGCATGTCGAGGCCGTAGACGGCGAGATCCGAGGCGGCGACCAGTTCGGCGTCCACGCCCAGAAGGTAGGAATCCCCGCTTTCCGGATGTTGCGCCCCGTGGCCGGTATAATAGACGAAGGCCACCGCATCCGGCCCGGCAAGATCGACCTGCCGGCGGAAGGCGTTCAGCGTGCTCGCCAGGTCGCGCTTGGTGAGGTCATGCGCGCGTGTCACCTGGAACCCGGTGTCGGCGAGAGCAGAGGCGATCGCGTCGGCTTCCTGCCCGGCGCTCGAGACGCGGGAAAGGTCGCCCGCATAGTCGGTCTGAGAGATGACGAGGCCGAGGCGTGTTTCTGCGGCAGTGGCGGCCGCGGCCGGCAACAGGATGGCCAGCAGACCGGCGAACATGATCCGGGCAATAAGAGCGGCTGTCTGCGCCATGGCGATCCTCCCACAGGAGAAAGCCTAGCGGGCGAGCTGCCGCGCGTCGAGACGGTTAATCGGCGGGGAAATCAGGCCCGGGCGAAGGGCACGATGCGCGTGGCAAGGAAGGTCGCCACGATGGGCAGGGTCAGCCCGCCGGCCACCATCCAGGCCGGATGGTTTGCCGAGAGCAGGACCGCCACGGTCAGGGCGAGCATGCCGCCGGCCACGACCAGCGCGGAACGGCGGGCGCCTCCGGAGATGCGCAGGGCGGCCCAGACGCCGGTCAGCGCCCCAATGAACCAGGACATGACCACAGTGATCTTGGCGCCGATCGGAGCGGCGACTATGGCTGCACGCAGCTGTTCCGGCGAAGGATTTTCGGGGATTTCGGGCGCCGGAAACAGGTAACGCCCGACCATCTGGACGGCAGCGACGACCAGCATGGCCAGCAATATACCAACGACAGCGCCGACAATCTTGCGCGTCATTATCAGCCTCCCAGCGGCAGAGGCTATGAAAATGACATGGCCGGAACTATCCGGCAAATGCCTTTTCGATAACAAACTGGGCCGGAGAAGCGTTCGAACCTTCGGTCAGACCCGCCTTGATCATCAGGGCTTTGGTATCCTGGATCATCACCATCGACCCGCAGATCATGGCCCGGTCCGTGGCCGGGTCGAGCGGCGGAACACCCAGATCTTCAAAGAGTTTTCCGGATTCGATGAGGTCGGTGATGCGGCCCGTATGGGCGTGCGGCTCGCGGGTGCAGCTGGTGTAGAGACGCAGCTTGCCTTCGACCATTTCCCCCACAAGAGGGTCGTTAACCAATTCGGTTACCAGATTGCGCGAATACGTTAACTCGGCCACTTCACGGCACGTATGGGTGACGATGACCTCGTCGTAGCGCTCATAGGTGTCCGGGTCGCGCACCAGGCTGGCGAAGGGGGCAAAGCCCGTTCCCGTGGAGAACATGTAGAGCCGTTTGCCGGGCAGAAGGGCGTCCAGAACCAGCGTTCCGGTAGGCTTTTTGCCGAGCAGGACCTTGTCGCCCGGCTGGATATGGCAGAGGCGCGAGGTCAGCGGGCCGTCCGGCACCTTGATCGAGTAGAATTCGAGTTCCTCGTCCCAGGAAGGGGAGGCGACCGAATAGGCGCGCAGCAGCGGCCGGCCGTCTTCCTTGGGCAGGCCGATCATCACGAACTCGCCTGAGCGGAAGCGGAAGCTGCGCGGGCGGGTGATGCGGAAGCGGAACAGCCGGTCGGTATAATGCTCGACGGCCAGGACGGTCTCTTCCGTCGGCGCGTTCGGATTCACGGCAGGCGCGGCGGGTGCGGCACCGGTCGCATCAGCAGGCATGGCAGACCCCTCGTCGGTGAAATGTCAGCGGGCCACATGACCATGGCACAGCCGGGGTTCAATGTGGCAGATGAACGCTTCAGATTTACTGAACAGTCCCGCAAGGACCGGGCACGCTGTGACGCTTATGGAACCGAGGGTTCGGCGGCCTCGCGGCAGACCACGTTGCGGACCGCTTCTTCCGTCTTTGCGGCGCGCAACGCGTCGCGGACGGCCGGTTGGCGGAACACACGGGAGACCTGGGCCAGGGCCCGGAGATGGTCCGCCCCGGCCGATTTCGGCGCCAGGAGCATGAAGATCAGGTCGCAGGGGCGCTCGTCGATGGCTTCGAAATCGACGCCGCTGACGAGGTGCATGAAGCCGCCGACCGGTTTCTCAAGGCCGTCCACGCGGGCGTGCGGGATGGCAACGCCTTCGCCGACGCCGGTCGAACCGAGGCGCTCGCGCTCCATCACGGCATCTTCAATCTGGCGTGGCCCGAGGCCCGTGGCTTCCGCCAGGGCCTCTGCCAATGCGTGAATTGCCTGCTTACGGCTGCTCGCCTCGAACGAAGGAAGGATAACCCCGCCCTCGAGCAGGGATGTCAGATCGGTCGCCATTCAACTCGCTTCCGTTGTCCGCCTTAGTTTCTCGAGGCGTCTGCTGGATCCACCCAACCAATGTGCCCGTCCGGGCGGCGGTACACCATATTCAGGCGTCCATGGCCAGCATTTCTGAACATGAGTGCCGGAACTTCCCGCAGTTCCAGCTGCATAACTGCCTCAGAAACGCTCATTGTATGGATCTGAACGGAGGTTTCGGCCACGGTCAGCGGAGATTCGGGGGCTTCGGCGACATCATCGTCGATGTCGACATCGTGCCCGTTGACCCGCAGGACCGCCTCGGCCGCCGGCTCTGACGGCATCGCGGGGGCCCCGATATGGTGATCCTTCAGGCGGCGCTTGTACCGGCGGACCCGCTTTTCCATCTTGTCCAGACTGTCTTCCAGGGCGGCATAGGGGTCTTCAGCCTTGCCCGTCGACTGCAGCACGATGCCCGAGGGCAGGTGGACATTGCAGTCCACTTCCACGAACGGTCCCTGCTGGGACACGAAAACGCGCGCGTCGCCGGTTCGGTTGAAGTATTTACTGACCGCCGCCTCCAGGCCTGATTCGATACGGCCCCGAAGGGCTTCGCCGAGATCCATATGCTTGCCAGTAATCTGTATCTGCACGAGCGGTCTCCTTTACCTTGTTGGGGCCTGATTATGACCCAGAACGTCGCAGGACGCGACTCCTACTGGAAAGATGGGCAGGACTTGGGCCGGTGAAAGGGGGTCGTGGGGCCGTTGGTGGCAAAAGGCGGCGGACTGCCGCACCTTCCGGGCCCGTCCGCCTCGCCCGAGGGAGGGATTGTAACGCGATATACACCATCCTCCCTGCTGATAGTGCAAACGGCTCTTCAGGATGATACGCTTGTTGTAATGGATTGCCCGCAAGACCCCCGTGAATGCGAGCACACAGACGCTGTCCTGCGGGAAAGCGAGGAACGGTTCCGCAATACGTTTGAGAATGCCGCAGTTGGCATGGCCCATGTCGCTCCGGACGGCAGCTGGCTGAGGGTGAACCGGCGCGTCTGCGAGATCGTGGGCTATGCACCGGAAGAACTGCTGCAGATCACGTTCCAGGACATCACGCATCCGGACGACCTCGAAGCGGACCTCGACCTGATGTTCGAGGTCATCGAGGGGAAGCGGAATACGTTCCAGATGGACAAGCGCTACGTCCACAAGGATGGGCGCATCGTTTGGGTCAGCCTGACGGTCGGGTGCGTCCGTACAAGGACCGGAAGCGTCGATTATTTTATTTCGGTCATCCAGGATATTACCGAACAGAAGCGGACGGTGCGGGCGCTGGCCGAGAGCGAGGCCCGGTTCCGGGCCGTGCAGCAGACCATGCCGGACGGTTTCGTCATGTACTCTGCCGTGCGGGACGGGGGCGGACGGATTGTCGATTTCCGCTGCGAGTTTGCAAATCCCGCAGCTGCGGAACTGGTCCTGCGCCGTGTCGACGAACTGGTCGGACACAACATGCTGACGGCCGTGCCGGCGACCGGGCCTACCGGCTTGTTCGATGCGTTTTGTCAGGTCGCCGAGACAGGAGCCATCGCGCAGAGCGAAATTGAATTCCCGTTGGACGACGGGCGGCTGGTCTGGTTCCGCTATTCGGCGGTCAAGCTCGGCGACGGTATCGCCATTTCGTTTGCCGACATCAGTGCGCGAAAGCACAGCGAAGCGGCCCTCCGGGAAAGCGAGGCGCGTTTCCGTGCGGTGCAGCAGACAACGCCGGACGGCTTTATGATGTACGCGAGCGTCCGGGATCCGGATGGCAAGATCGTCGATTTCGAATGCTACTACGGGAACCCGGCCGGAGGCGAATTAGCGGGGCGTTCGCGTGAAAGACTTGTCGGTCACCGGTTGTGGCGCGACACGCCGGACGATCAGCGGGCCGGGCTCTACCAGATTTTCAAACGGGTCGTCGAAACCGGAGAGACGCAACAGGGCGAAGTTCTTCTGCCGACCCGTCCAGGCGGTCTCTGGATCCGGTATGCCGCCGTCAAGGTCGATGACGGATTTGCGGTGACATTCACCGACATCACGGAGCACAAGAAGTCCGAGTTCGACCTGCGGGAGAGCGAGGCCCGTTTCCGTGCGGTGCAGCAGACGTCCCCGGACTATTTCTACATCTGCCGCAGTGTGCGCGACGCGAATGGCGCCATCGCAGATTTCCGCATCGAGTACGTGAACACCACATTTGAGCGGCGGATGAATCCTGCCAAGCCCCCTGCGCTTGGCGCCTTGATGCGTGAGCGCTTTCCCGCAAATGTGACGATTGGGGTTTACGACCGCTTCGTGTCTGTCGTTGAAACGGGCGAGCCCTGGCAGGGCGAAGTCACCTACCCATACATTGGCGATGAAGCCTACCTGCGCGTTACGGCCGTGAAGGTCGGCGATGGTGTCGCGATATCGATGTCGGACATGACCGAAGCGCGGCGTATCCAGTCGTTGGTGGAAGAACGCGACAAACGTCTTCAGGCCATATTCAACAACATTATCGCCTTTGTCGGGCTCGTGTCGCCCGAGGGAGTTGTGCTCAGCGTCAACGACCTGGCCCTCAAGGCGACAGGCATGGAGCGAACGGACCTTCTTGGCAGGTATTTCTGGGACACGTTCTGGTGGTCGCACTCCCCGGACGAGCAGGAGAAACTGCGCGACGCAATCCGGCGCGCGGCCAGGGGCGAGGTTGTACGCTACGATGCCACCCACAGGACAGCAGGCGACGGTCTCATCCATGTCGACTTCCAGCTCGCACCCATCTTCGATGAGGCCGGGAATGTGACCGAGATCATTCCGTCGTCGGTCGATATCACCGAGCGCAAGCGGGCTGAGGCGCATCGCGAGATTCTCGTGCGCGAGCTCTCGCACCGGGTGAAGAACTCGCTGGCGACGGTGCAGACCATCGCATCGCACACCCTGCGCGAAGCGACCGACCTCGACTCCTTCCGCGAGACTTTTGTTGGCCGCCTGATGGCGATCTCGAAATGCCATGATCTGCTGATCGATTCGACGCGCCGCACCGCCGACCTCTCCCAGCTCGTCCGCGACCAGGTCCTTCCCTATGCGTGCGCCGGCGCGTCTTCGCAGGTGAAGATGTCAGGGCCGCTGATCATGCTCGGCGCGGAGGCCTCGCATACATTCGGCCTCGTCCTGCACGAACTCGCGACCAATGCGGCGAAGTACGGCGCCCTGTCGACAGAGGAGGGCCGGCTCGACATTTCCTGGAAGCGGAGCCCCGATCCGACCACGGCTGATGTCATCCTGGAGTGGCAGGAAACCGGTGGGCCCCGGGTGTCGCCTCCGAAGCGGCGGGGTTTCGGCAGTGTACTGATCGAGCAGAGCGTTGCCTATTCGCTCGGCGGCACGGCCGATATCGAGTATCGCCCGGAAGGTCTCAGGGCGCGCTTTCGCTTTCCGAAAAGGGACCGCAGATGAGCTCCGAACCCTGCGCCATCCTTCTGGTGGAAGACGAATTCCTGATCGCCATGGATCTGCAGATGCAGATCGAGGCGGCCGGCTACAAGGTGAAGGGACCCGCCGCCAGCGTGGAAGCGGGCATGTCCATCCTTGATGACGGGCCGGTCTGCTGTGCGATCCTCGACATGAACATTCGCGGGTCGACCTCGTTTCCGATTGCGGAAAGGCTTGCGGAAGAGGGGACGCCGTTCATTTTCCTTTCGGGCAATGATGCCTATCGCCTTATGGACCAGTTCGCGGGCCATACGGTCCTGACCAAGCCGATCAATTATCCGGAGCTCCTGGCGAAGGTGAAGGAAATCTGCGGCTTCTGACGCCTACATGGCCGGACGGGGCGAACCGGACAGCGGCCGGCCTTCGTCTTCCTTTGGTTTTCCCGGTTTTTTTCCGTAATCGTGCTTTTTGAGCAGGCCGCGGAACTGGTGATACGACAAGCCCAGCGCCTCGGCTGCCTGGCCCTGATGTCCCTTCGCCCAGGCGAGGGCCTCGTCGATGAGGCGCATCTCGAAGGCGGCGACCTGGGCCGGGAAATCCGCCGTCACGGACGGGTCGATCCGGCCATTGGCCTGTGATTCACCTGTCGGCGACGGTGATCGAGGTGCGTGTGACGGTGATCCGGGTGCCTGCGCAGGCGATGCTTTCGGCCGCCAGGGTGACTCGAACGGATCCAGCGCTGCCGGATCGAACACGACCGGCTCGCCGGGCGTCATGATCATCGAGCGGTGGGCGAGCCGCTGGGCGAAGTTTCGCAACTCGCGCACATTGCCCGGCCAGTCATGCGACTCGATCGCCGCGATGGCCGACGGGGCAAAGCCCGGAAAGTCCTCGCCCATCTCCACGGCCATGCGCCGGGCAAAATGATCGGCCAGCAGGGTTGCGTCCCCCCGGCGCGCCCTCAGGGGTGGGAGCGTGATGACATCGAAGGCCAGCCGGTCGAGCAGGTCGGAGCGAAAGGCGCCGGCCTCCGCCATGGCGGGCAGGTCCGCATTGGTCGCCGCCACGATGCGAACATTCGTGGTCAGCACGCGCGAACCGCCGAGGCGCTGGAACTCGCCATATTCCACCACGCGCAGCAGCTTTTCCTGAACCTGCTGGCTGGCGGTCGCGATCTCGTCGAGGAAGATCGTGCCGCCATCGGCCAGTTCGAACCGGCCCTTGCGCTGCTCGGTCGCGCCGGTGAAGGCGCCGCGCTCGTGCCCGAACAGCTCGGAGTCGAGCAGGGTTTCCGAGAGAGCCGCGCAGTTCACCTTGATGAAGGGGCCTTCCCAGCGCTTCGACAGGAAGTGCAGGCGTTCGCCGATCAGTTCCTTGCCGGTGCCGCGCTCGCCGATCACCAGGATCGGCCGTTCCAGAGGGGCGACACGGGAGACATGCTCCTGCGCGCTCAGCCAGGCAGGCGATTCACCGATGAGCTGGGTTGTGTCGCTGATCATTTGGCGAATATAGCCAAAATATATTTGGCATTCGACTAAAAAATATACCGCTTTGACGAAAAAGTATTTCGACCAAAGGGCCAAAAAACTTTTATCATCAATTATTACAAGGCATTATGAAATTAATTTTGGTCTGGCACGGTCCTTGAAATGAGAGAAGGGCTCAGAGCGACGGGCGTTGCTCGAAACCCAAGAAGGACGAACTCGAAATGGAAGACCGTTACACCCGCCAAGAGACCCGATCGGACGCAGGCCGTTTTGGCCGGTGGCTGTCGACGCGCCCCGCAGAGACCTGGATGTTCTTTGCCGTCGGCGTCTTCCTCAGCGGTTTCTTCTTCTGATCCTCCCCCTCTGATACGAAAGGACACCAACATGGGTCTGTTCTCCCGCCTCGGTGACATCATCAACTCGAACATCAACGCGATGCTCGACAATGCCGAGAACCCCGAAAAAATCGCCCGCCTGATCATTCAGGAAATGGAAGACACGCTGGTCGAGGTCCGCACCGCGGCCGCCCGCGCCATGGCCGACAAGAAAGAAATGGAACGCGACATCGTCCATTTCACCACCGTTCGCGACGACTGGGCCAACAAGGCCGAGCTCGCCATCGACAAGGGCAGGGAAGACCTGGCCCGCGGCGCCCTGCTGGCCAAGCAGAAAGCCGAAGGCGAAATCGAACGCCGCCGCACCGCGATGACCGCCGCCGAGGAAGCCTTCGAGAAGCGCCAGGAAGACCTGTCGAAACTCCAGGCCAAGCTCGACGAGGCGAAAGCCAAGCATCGTGCCCTGATGATGCGCCGCGAGGCCGCCGAACAGCGGATCCGCATGCGCAGCCAGGTCTATGACGGCCGTGTCGACGAAGCGCTTGCCCGCTATGGCAATATCGAGCGCAAGGTCGACGAGATGGAAGCCTATGCCGACCAGATCCGCGGCGCCGAGCCGACCCTCGAAGCCCAGTTCGCCGCGCTCGAGCGCGACGAGAGCATCGAGAAGGAACTCGCCGCCCTGAAGGCGAAGCGTTCCAAGGCTGCCGCCAAGAAGGCGGAGGGCTGATCACATGCTGTTCTCGCTCGCCTGCCTCGCCGGCTTCATGACCCTGGTCTGCACACCGGGCCTCGTTGCGATGACGCTCGAAGAGCGTCGCGCCAAACAGGGTGAGGGCGCCTGATGTCCGAGGAATTTGTCGTCATTGCCATCATCGGCATTATCTTCATCGGCTTCCCCGGTGTGATCTTCCACTACATCACGCTGTGGCGGAAGCAGAAGACCCTGATGCCTGACGACGAACGCATGATGGAAGACCTCTGGCGCTCGGCCAAGGCGATGGAACGCCGGATCGAGACGCTGGAACGCCTGCTCGAAAGCAGCGAGGCGGAGGACCCCCGTTCGCCGCCGCGCCGCTCCCGCCCCACTTTCGACGACTGAGGAAACACTCAATGTCCCGCCATTCCCGCCCATACCGCGATGCCTATCACGGCGACGACCCGGTCTATGGTTCCCCGAATCCGAAGCGCTTGGACCGGTCGCGCGATGACAAGGTCATCGCCGGCGTCTGCGGCGGCCTTGCCGAGCGCTTTGGCTGGGAGCCGGTCCTGGTCCGTATCCTGGCCGTGCTCGCCTTCTTCTTCGCATTGGGGCCGCTGGCCCTCATCGTCTACGTCACGATCTGGATGATCACCCCGCGCGCCCCTTTTGGACGCGCGGCGATCACGCCGGATGAAGACGCCTTCTGGCGAAACGTATCCGATCGCCCCCGCGTGACCTTCGGCAACCTCAAATACACGTTCATGGACCTCGACGAGCGCCTGCGCGACATCGAGCGCAAGGTCACTTCCGACGAATGGCGCCTGCGCAAGGAATTCCGGGACCTCGAACAAGGCAACTGAACGCTCCGCATACAGAAAACAACGGCGGCAACACCAACTGACAGATCCGGTAAAGGAACGGAACAATGAGCAAGGGGACTTCACTGACCAACAACTGGCTGATCCTGGGGATCACGCTGGCAACACTCGTGGCAATTGTCGCGGTGTCCGTCCTGCAGGGCCATATGGCAGTCGAACTGGGCGGGCTTGAACTGTCATTCAGTCCGCACGAAGACGGCGGCGTGCGCCTCGCGGTGGTCCGCGCCGATCATTTCTCAGGCCTCCTGCCGCTTTAGGGCACGCAGGAGAAGCCGCGCCGGGGCGACAGCCTCCAGCGCGGCCTGGCTGGCCGGGGCCGGCGCGCCGCACAGGCGGGCGGCGAGGATCGACCCGGCCCATGGTCCCCAGGTGAACCCGCGGGCGCCGAAGCCGGACACAAGAAAAACCTGGTCAAGCAGAGGGGCGTCCGCATCCACCGGGCGCCCCTTTCGCATTCCGGCGAAAGTGTCGAGAAAGGCTTCGCGGTCCGGCACGGCGCCGATCAGCGGCAGGCGGTCGGTCGTGGTGGCGCGGATCGAGGCGCGCGAGGCAATGCCCGGCCCTTTGGCATCGCGGACCCAGTAAGGCGACAGCGTCTCGACGCCGTACAGGTTTTCGGACCGCGCGGCCTCGGACGTATACGGAACGGTGTCCGCCGGAACCTTGTCGAAGGTCGCGCCCCAGAGGCGGCGATGGCTGAGGGCGAGGGCATAGGTGCCGCTCGCCATGGCGAAAGGCGGGGCATCGGCCGGGCCGTCGCAGAAATCCACCTGACCCATCCGCGCTTCGAGGCCGAGCCAAGGCAGCAGCGCGCCGGCGGCCATGCCGTTTGCCAGGACGATGGCGTCGAAGGCTTCGCCGTTTACGGTTCGCGCGGTGAGGTCGACATCCGGCACTGTGTCATAGCGCTGGCCCACTCCGTCCAGCAGGGAGGGGATCAGTCTCGCCGGTTCCACGATCAGGGCGCGCTTGTGCAGGAGGCCGCCGCCGGAAAGGGCTTCGAGATCTTCAAGCGGCAGGGGCGGGTCGGCGAGCAGCTTCCTCAGGCAGGCCGTCTCGGCGGCATCCTTGGGGAACCTGACGCACGTCTGTTTCCGTCACGCCCAGCCGGCCGCGATAGGTCTCCCGCGCGGCGAGATAGGCGTCGATGAGGAGCCGGGCCTGTACCGTGTCACCGGCATCGAGGCCGGGGCATGACGAGGCCCATCGGATTGCCGCTGCCGCCACTTGCCGGTCCGGGAGCGGGATCGAAGACGATTGGCGCCGCGCCCAGCTCGCGCAGGGCATGCGCGACGCTCGCCCCGGCAATGCCGGCGCCGAGAATGGCGACGCGGTGCGCGCGGGGGAGGGGGCGGACAGCGCCGGTTGTGTCGGGCTTTGGCTGTGGCGGGGTGGCGATCCGGGCTTCCAGCCGCTGGCGCTTGCGGCCATGGCCGGGGGCTTTCTCCACTTCGAACCCTGCCTCGGCGAGGCCCCGGCGAACGGCGCCCGCGACGGTGAAGGTTGCGGCCCGCGTCCTCGGTACGCTGCGTTCCGCGATCAGCGGGAACAGGCCTTCCGCCCACATGGCCTCGTTCTTCGCCGGGCTGAATCCGTCGAGAAACCAGGCATCGGCAAGGTAAACGCTTTCCGGCAGCGTGCCGGCGATGTCGCCGAGGTGCAGGGTCAGGCTGACGCCCTCGTCCGGCCAGAGGTAACGGCGTACGCCGCGTACAGGGCCCGGCCAGACCGCGATCAGCCGGCCCGCGAGCGCGTCCAGCTCCGGCCAGGCGGCGAGCGCCTGCGCGGCGTCTTCGCGCGACAGGGGAAATCCCTCGAAGCTGACGAAATGCAGGAACGAGGAGGGGGAGGGGCGGGTCCGGCGCCACAATTCCCAGGCCGCGAGGAAGTTCAGGCCCGTGCCGAAGCCGGTCTCGCCGATCGTGAAAGTCTCGCGGCCGGCCCAGGCTTCCGGCAGGCCGCAGCCGGCGAGGAAGACCGCGCGCGTCTCGCCGAGCCCGTCGCCGGCCGTGAAGTAGACATCGCCGGCAGCGCGGGCAACGGGCGTGCCGTCATCCTTCCAGTCGATCTCGGGCTGTGTCAGCAGGCGGGTCATGGTCCGCTGGCCTAACGCTCCGCGCGCGGCTTGAACAGGGGGGCGGCGTTTCGTGCCTGCCTGAAGTTTCACCGGACCCATCGGCCGCCTCACGCGTTGATCCGGTGACCGCACAGGCGCGGTCAGATGAAAGGAGACCCTCAATGGACAAGGAAAATGTGAAAGGCGCCGCCAAGAAGGCCGAAGGCAGCCTCAAGGAAGCCACCGGCAAGGCCATCGGCGACAAGAGCCTCGAAATGAAGGGCAAGGCGGAGAAGGCCGAAGGCAAGGTCCGCGAGAAGGTGGGCGCCGCCAAGGACAAGATCCGCAAGACCTTCTGATCACGGATCAGTTCCGCTGTTCCGGCGCGGGCAGGATAAACCGCCTGCGCCGGGCTGGCGTGCGCGCCTATTTTTCCAGATGGCGGTTCAGATTGTCCCGCAGGCGCCGGACAGCCCGGTTCAGGGCGGCCAGTTCCTCAAGGCTCATCCCCGAATTCCCGATCAGCGCCCTGCCCATGCATCCGACTTCGCTGCGCAGCCCGCGCCCTTTCGATGTAACATGGATCAGCACCTGCCGCTCGTTCGCGGGGTTCCGCTCCCGCGTCACATGGCCGGAGGCTTCGAGCCGCTTCAGCAGCGGCGTCAGCGTGCTCGGCTCAAGGTCGAGCTGCTGGGCAAGTCCGCCGACGGTCTGGCCGTCTTCGGTCCACAACAGGTTCAGCACGAGATATTGCGGGTAGGTGATGCCCATGGCGTCCAGCATCGGCTTGTAGGTCCGCTGGATCGCGAGGCTCGCGGAATAGATGCCGAGGCAGAGATGGTCGTCCAGGCTGGGGATCATCGGATCGGGATCGGTTCGGGTCATGCTGGCCTCCAAGGCTGACGGCATAAATATATCGCGATAAATATTCGCTTGACAATGGTAGGCGAGCGCCTAAATCAGACAACAGTTATCGCGATAAATAATATCTCAGCAAATGAAAGGTGCTCCGATGTCAGTCAACGTGCTCTATAAAACCCAGGCAGTGGCCACCGGCGGCCGGGATGGCCATGCCGAAACCCTCGACGGCAGCCTGAAGGTCGATCTTTCGACCCCGAAGGAACTCGGCGGGGCAGGGGGCGCCGGGAACAATCCTGAACAGCTTTTTGCCGCCGGCTATGCCGCCTGCTTCATCGGCGCGATGAAAGCGGTCGCCGCCCAGAACAAGCACCTGAAAGTGCCCGCCGGCACGACCGTGACCTCCACGGTCGGCATCGGCCCACGTTCTGAGGGCGGCTTCGGCCTGACCGTTGCGCTCGAGGTCTCGCTTCCGGGACTCGATCGGGCCCTCGCCGAGGAACTGGTCCATACGGCGCACCAGGTCTGCCCCTACTCGAATGCCACCCGCGGCAATATCGATGTCCAACTGACGGTCGCCTGACCGCCAGCCAGTCCGGCAGGCATCAGCCGTCCGGCATGAGCCGGGCGGCTTTTGCTTGCGCGTGGCCGCGGGCCAGCCCACATAGATTTTTTCAACGGAGCCTGACATGGCAGAATTCGATATCCGCAAGGAAGATGGCCCCACGGGCGGCCGCTATGTGGTCGTGGTCAACGGCCATGAGGCCGAGATGACCTATTCCAAGGCCGGAGACACCCGCATCATCATCGACCATACGGGCGTGCCGAAGGAACTCGGCGGCCTCGGCGTCGGCGTCGCGCTGGTAAAGAATGCGGTCGAGGACGCGCGCGCCATGGGCAAGAAGATCATCCCGCTCTGCCCCTTCACCAAGGCGCAGATCGACAAGCATCCGGAATGGCAGGACGTGCTGGCATGAGCGAGATCATTCACGACGAACTGCGCCGCCGCTACTCGTATTTCGAGAACGGGATCGAGGCCTATCTCACCTATGAGCGCCCGCGCGAGGGCCATCGCCACATTACGCACACGATCGTTCCCGGGCCGCTGGGCGGCCGCGGCCTCGGCAAGAAACTGGTCGAGCGGATCATGGGCGAGATCGTCTCGGCGGGCGAGACTGTTTCCTCCAGCTGCTGGTTTGCCTCCGCGCTGATCGAGAAGACCCCTGAATGGGCCGCAGCCCAGGCATGAGCCGGCCGTTCTGGAAAGAGAAGTCCCTCGAGGAGATGACGCATGCGGAGTGGGAATCGCTCTGCGACGGCTGCGCCAAGTGCTGCCTCCTGAAACTGGAAGACGAGGATACCGGCGAGATTGCCTATACGCGGTTGCACTGCCGTCTGCTGGACGCGCAGCTCTGCCAGTGCGCCGACTACGAGAACCGCAAGAAGATCGTCGAGGATTGCGTGATCCTGACGCCGCAGAATGTTGCCGAGATCAAATGGATGCCGCGCACCTGCGCCTACCGGCTCGTGCTGGAAGGCAAGGATCTGCCCGAATGGCATCACCTCGTCTGCGGCGACCGCAACCGCGTGCACACGACCGGCAATTCCATCCGGGGCCGGACCGTGTCCGAGGAAACGGTCTTCGACGAAGACCCCGAAGACTGGATCGTCGACTGGGAAGGGGACGAACCGTAGGTCGCTAGCCCTTCAGGCTCACCTTCACCTTGAAGGGCGGTGCCATTTCGAGGCCGACCACTTCATGCGGCACGTAGGGCGCTTCGAGGCGCTTCACTTCCTCTGCTGAAAGCGTCAGTTCCGTCGCCGCCACCGCATCTTCCAGATGGCCTGCTTTGGTCGCGCCGATGATCGGGCTGGTAATGCCCGGCTTCTGCAGCAGCCAGGCCATGGCGACCTGTGCCCGCGGCACGCCGCGTTGCTTCGCAACCTCGGCCACGGTTTCCACGACCTTCCGGTCGGCCTCCACCGCCTTCGTGTAGAGCAGGCCCTGCACGCGATCGGTTTGCGAGCGTTCCGTCGCCTCGTCCCAGTCGCGTGTCAGGCGGCCGCGGGCGAGTGGGCTCCACGGCATCACGGCCACGCCCTCGGAGGCGCAATAGGGCAGCATCTCGCGCTCTTCCTCACGGTAGAGCAGGTTCACATAGTTCTGCATGCTGACGAAAGGTGTCCAGCCATTGGTCTTCGCCGTTACCTGCATTTTCTGGAACTGCCAGGCCCACATGGACGAGGCGCCGATATAGCGCGCCTTGCCGGCCTTCACGATATCGTGCAGCGCCTCCATCGTCTCTTCGATGGGCGTCGTGTGATCGAAACGGTGGATCTGGAACAGATCCACATAATCCATGCCGAGTCGCATCAGGCTGTCGTCGATCGCGGCGAACAGGGACTTGCGCGACAGGCCCATTGTGTTGGGGGCGAGCCGCCACGGGAAATAGGCCTTTGTGGCAACCACGATCTCGTCCCGGTTCGTGAAGTCCTGCAGGGCCCGCCCGACAATCTCCTCAGAGGAGCCGTCGGAATACATGTTTGCGGTGTCGAAGAAATTGAAGCCGAGCTCCACGGCGCGCCGGATCAGCGTGCGGCTTGACGATTCGGTCAGCGACCAGGGGTGCTGGCCGCGGTCCGGTTCGCCGAAACTCATGCAGCCGAGACACAGGCGGGAGACTTTCAGGCCCGTCTTTCCGAAATTGACATAGTCCATGATGCCCTCCTGCTTTCGTGCCGCCTAGATAGGGGAGGTGCGGGCGAATTTCGACCTTGGGGCCAAAACTTCTCCTTAAGAGGGGGGTGCGAGAATGCCGGCATGGAAACCTTGCCCGCCTTTGTCACCTATCTTGCCGACGAGCGCCGCATGGCGGTGAAGACGGTCGAGGCCTACCGGTCCGACCTTGCGGAATTCTTCAATTTCCTGCGCCACCACATGGGCGACGAGCCGACGCCGAAACTGCTGGGCGAGCTGAAGGCGCGCGACATCCGCGCCCACATAGCGCAAAGGCGGCGCGACGGCCTGTCCGATGCGTCGGTGGCGCGGCTGCTCTCGTCCATCAAGGCGCTGTATCGCTGGCTGAACCGCGCCTATGACATCGAGAATGCGGAAGTGGCCTACCTGCAGGGACCGAAACGGCCCCAGCGCCTGCCGCGGCCTGTCTCGGTGGAGGCGGCGAAGGACATGATCTTCGAGGCGGAGAACGACCCGGATGCCGCGCCCTGGATCAATGCGCGCGACGCGGCGGTTCTGTCGCTGCTCTACGGGGCGGGGCTTCGTATCTCCGAAGCGCTGAGCCTCACCGGCGCGGACGTGCCGGCCCCGGAGCGGCTGCGCATCACCGGCAAGGGCGGCAAGGTGCGGATCGTGCCGCTGATCCCGGCCGTGCGCGATGCGATCAATGCCTATGCGGAGCAATGCCCCTACGCGCTGACGCGCACCCAGCCGCTGTTCCGGGGGGCGAAGGGCGGGGCGCTGAACCCGCGGCTGATCCAGGGGCTGGTGCAGAAGCTGCGCGGCCTGCTCGGCCTGCCGGACACGGCAACGCCGCATGCGCTGCGCCACGCGTTCGCGACGCACCTCCTGGCCGCCGGGGCGGACCTCCGCGCCATCCAGACACTGCTCGGCCACGCCTCGCTGTCGACCACGCAGGTCTATACCGGCGTCGATGCCAGCCGCCTCCGCGAAGTCCACGCCGCGGCCCATCCGCGGGCCTAGGCGTTCAGTCAGATCAGAACCATCGGCGCCGTTTCGAATACTGGAGAACGGCCATCCCGAAAGCGGTTGCGTCTTTCTCCCCGCCATCGAACGAGGGTGTTGGGTTGTTGACGATGTGGACGATGACGCTCGCCACCGAGTTTCTGGCGAACTGTGCCTCAATGCTCTCGTTCCCGCGTGGGCTCAGGACAAAATATTTGCCAGCATGCTTTCCCTTGATCGCCCGCATGAGCCTTCCTTCGCCCCGGAGGACCGCTCCGGAAAACCAGTCAGCCTTGGTATCCGTGAGATATATTGGGGCAGAAAAGTAGGTCTGGTCCCCGTCTCCGCCGTCGATGACATAAGTCTGGGGCTTCATTTGAGAGCCTCGGGATAAGGGCGGGAGCGGAAGACACGCCGGATTGTACACGTTCCAGATACATCGAAACCGTCAAAGGTGAAGGGGCCATTTCCCCATTACCGTCCTGTCACGTCCTTGATCCTGCCTCATTTGCGAGCGATGATTCACATGAGACAGACTGGGAGAAGCCCGATGGGCGCGAAACGCAACACGATCCTCGGTGTCCTGACGATTGCCGCCTTTATCGGCTGCGGTCTTGCGGCACATGCGCAGGAAGGCGACTCCTACATCGACTATGACGGCTTCCTTGGCATTTCCGAGGAGGTGGCCGCTTACCGCCAGCTGCATCTTGTCTCGCTCGTCGAGTTCAACGAGATGAAGGACGACCCGCAGACCATCATCCTCGACACGCGCAGCCCCGACGCCTTCGCGATGGGCCATATCGAGGGCGCGATCAATGTGAACTTCTCGGACTTCACCGACGAAAAGCTCGCCAAGGCGATCCCGTCGAAGGACACGCGCATCCTGATCTACTGCAACAACAATTTCGAGGACAATGTCGCGCCGGTGATGCTGAAAGCGGCTCCGCTCGCCCTCAACGTGCCGACCTTCATCAATCTCTATGGCTACGGCTACCGGAACGTCTTTGAACTGAAGGGCATGCACTCGATCGCAGACCCGGAGATCCGCTGGGTCTCCAGCCCGCAGGTCCAGTGATCAGCGCGGAAGTTTCGCCACCACGCGGTGGTATTCTTCCATCGTTTCCTCGAAAATCTGCGCCACAGGCTTCACTTCCTTGATGCGCCCGGCCACCTGGCCGGTCAGCGCGATACCGGCTTCGAGGTCGCCCCCGAAATAGACCTGCTGCGTGCCGGCGAACTCGCCAAAGATGTTCGGGCTGCCTTCCTTCTCGATCCGGCTCGTCCGTTCCGTGCGCAGCGCGCGCAGGGCCGGGCCGGGGCCTGACCGGTTGAGGAAGACCGTGTCGGTCGAATCCGCGCCAATGATGGCATTCTTCCAGTTCGCGTGAACCGGGCTCTCGGCCGAGGACAGAATGCGCGTGCCCATCAGCACGCCTTCGGCGCCAAGACAGAACGCGGCCGCCATCGTCCGCCCGTCCATGATGCCGCCCGCGGCCACGACCGGAACGTCCACCGCCTCGCAGACCTGCGGGATCAGGACCATGCTGGCCACATCCTTCGGGTTCTTGAAGCCGCCGCCTTCGCCGCCTTCCACGATCAGCCCGTCCACGCCCGCCTCGATGGCGCGCATCGCGCCCGACAGCGAGGGCACGACATGGAACACGGTGAGGCCCGCTTCCTTCAGCATGCCCGTATATTTCATCGGGTCGCCGGCGGACGTCGTGACGAACTTGATCCCCTGGTCGATGATGAAGGTCACGATGTCCGGGTCGCGCACGAAAGCCTGCGCCACGTTCACGCCGAACGGCTTGTCCGTCAGCGTCTTCATTTTCCTGATCTCTTCCCGCACGGCGTCCAGTTCGCCGGACGAGGTCTCGATAATGCCCATGCCGCCGGCATTCGAGACGGCGGACGATAATTGCGACCGGGCGATCCAGCCCATGGCGGCCTGGATGATGGGTTTCTCGATGCCCAGCATGTCTGTGATGCGGGTGCGGATCGGCGCTGCGCTCATGATTGTTTCCTCCTGACGGAGAGAGAAGGCGGGAATGCGCCCGCCTGCAAGCCCTTGCCTAGCGTCAGCGTGCGACTCCGCGCTAGACTGGCGCCATGATCCTGCGCGAACCCCTTCCGTCCGAGCTGCGCAAGCTCTCCGGCCTCTGCCAGCGCTCCAAGGCGCACTGGAACTATCCGGAGGAGATGCTGAAAGCCTTCCGGGACGAGCTGACGATCCGCAAGGCAGACCTTGAGCGGGACGCCATCATGCTGGCCGAGGACAAGCGCGGCATTGCCGGAATGGTCCAGGTCTCGAAGCGGGACGGGGACGCCGTTCTGGAGAAACTGTTCGTCGAACCCACGCGGCTGGGGGAGGGGACGGGGAAGCTCCTCTATGTCTGGGCCTGCCGCGTCGCGCGCGACAATGGCCTGAAGACCCTCGTCATCGACTCAGACCCGGACGCGGCCGCCTTCTACGAACGCATGGGCGCTTTGCGCCACGGCACTGCGCCCTCCAGCTCCATCCCTGGCCGCATGCTGCCGCACCTCGTGCATCCGCTGGGTTAGGCCGCTTCAGCCACATCCTCCGCGGACGACGGGACGAGGTCGCGATAGGCGTGCCAGCTGGCGAGGCCGATCACCGGGAAGGTGACGATCAGGCCGAGGAAGCCGGTCGCGATGCCGAGCACCGTCAGCACCACGATCATGAGGCCCCAGAGCAGCATGGGCAGGAAGTTCCGCGCCACGGTGCGCAGGCTGGTCAGCGTCGCCACGAACACGTTCGCCCGCGTGCTCAGCATCATCGGTGCCGAGACGACGATCAGCGAGAAGGCGAGGAAGGCGATCACGCCGCCGATCACCGTGCCGGTCATCACCATGTTGTGGCCCTCCGGGTCGAACAGCATGAAGTTCACGAGCGCGGGCAGGGTCTTGTGGAACTTGTGCGTCGACAGGCCATAGACGAGATGCGCCATCTCCACCCAGACCGAGTAGACGAGGAACAGGGCGAAGCCGAGCACGAACAGGTCCTGCCTGAGGGCCGAGCGGACGAACAGGATATCGCCGATGCGCGGGCGCTCGCCGCGCTCCAGCGTCCGGCCGGTCTGGTAGAGACCCATGGCAAGGATCGGCGCGACCAGCATAAAGCCCGCCGCCACAACGAACAGGAAGCGGATCGCCCCGGCCTGGTAGAGCGCCGCCGTCAGCCCGACGCTCGCCGCCACCATCAGCGCGCCATAGAGGAGGCATGGCCCCATCGCGCGTGTGAAATCCTTCCAGCCCGCCGCCAGCCAGCGGAACGGGGCGCCAAGGCCGATCGTGTTCACATCCGGCAGAAGGCTCGCCGTCTGTTCCATGTTTTCCTCCCCCCGGATCTTCGCCCGGTACCTGCGTATGCACTGCAGGTTAGGGGCCCTCCGCGCCGAAGGGAAGCCGGTATTGAGCAGAACCCTTGCCCCGGCGCCCGTCCGGCGCTACATGCGCTGCTCGTGGTGATTTGGCCGGCCGGCTTGCAGCCACGTAAAACAAGTCGCTAAAAAGGGCCGTGCGCAGGAAGTAACCTTCGTTCCGCGACCCTTTTTCCCTTGTTTTGAGACCTTAAGCCGGCTGAACCAGTCGAGAGTGACCACCCGTGCCGATCAAGATTCCGGATGCCCTGCCTGCCCGTGAAACCCTCCTGAAAGAGGGCGTTGCGGTGATGCGGGAATCCGACGCCGCCCGCCAGGATATCCGCCCCCTGCAGATCGGCCTCCTCAACCTGATGCCGAACAAGATCCGCACCGAGACGCAGATCGCCCGCCTGCTTGGCGCCTCGCCCCTGCAGATCGAACTGACTCTGGTGCGTATCGGCGGGCATACGCCGAAGAACACGTCCGCCGAACATCTGATCAGCTTCTACCAGACCTGGGAAGAAGTGGCGGACCGCAAGTTCGATGGCTTCCTGGTCACCGGCGCCCCCGTCGAGCAGCTGCCGTTCGAGGACGTCACCTACTGGGACGAACTGACTCGTATCTTCGACTGGACACGGACGAATGTGCATTCGAACCTGTTCATCTGCTGGGGCGCGATGGCGGCGGCCTGGCATTTCCACGGCCTGCCGAAATACCAGCTGGACCGGAAGGCCTTCGGCGTTTTCCGCCAGCAGAACCTCGCGCCGGCCTCGCCTTATCTCTCGGGCTTTTCGGACGATTTCCTGATCCCGGTTTCGCGCTGGACGGAAGTGCGCCGCGCGGACGTCGCGGCCCGGCCGCAGCTCAGCCTTCTGGTCGACTGTCCCGAAACCGGGCCGTGCCTCGTCGAGGACGCCGCCCGTCGCAGCCTCTTCATGTTCAACCATGTCGAATATGACAGTTTCTCGCTGAAGGAAGAGTTCGAGCGCGACCGCGCGCAGGGCTCGGACATCCAGGTGCCGGCGCATTATTTCCCGGGCGATGACCCCACCCGCCAGCCGCTTAACCGCTGGCGCAGCCATGCCCACCTCCTGTTCGGCAACTGGGTGAACCAGGTCTATCAGTCCACCCCCTATGACCTCGCGGACATCGGGAAGGGGTGAGAGGATGTCCACGCCGAAATGGCTCGTCTGGTTGCAGCTGATAGCATTCGCCGCTCTCGCTGGCGCCGTGTGGGCTGATGTCACGGAGCATGACGGCATATGGTGGATCTGTATTATCATCTTTGCGGTATTCGCGCCGCTGAATATGGGAATACGCGTGTACAGACGTTGGCAAAAAGCGCAGAGCCAGATGTGCGAGACGGCAACACAAGACGCGACTGACCGCCCGGTTGGGCCATGACCGCCGCGCTCGTCCCCGAGCTCTATGTCAGCGACCTGACGCAGAGCCTCGGCTTCTATTGCGGCGTGCTCGGCTTTCGCATCGTCTACCAGCGCCCGGAAGAACGTTTCGCCTATCTCGAACGCGCGGGTGCCGAATTGATGCTGGAAGAACCCATCGGTCGTGTCTGGCTGGCCGGCCCGCTGGAGGCGCCTTATGGACGGGGCGTCAATTTCCAGATCAGTGTGGAGGATGCCGCCGCCCTCCGCAATGCGGCGCTCGCTGCCGGGGCGCCCCTGATCCTTGATCTCGAAGAGAAGACCTATCTGCGCGACGGTGCGCCGGTCCGCGTGCGCCAGTGCGTCGTGCAGGACCCGGACGGCTATCTTCTCCGGTTTTCAGAACGGCTCTGACGGAATAGTTTCAGGCAATGATTCCGGCCCCCGCCCCTTCGCCCGAGCTTTCCTACGCCGCCTATTTCGACGATCCGGTGAAGCGCCGCCTCGTCCGGGCGGTGGAGCATCTGTCGGGCCAGCCGCGCCTGAAGAAGCTCTACCAGCATTACCGCGAACACCTCGCCAATGATGTGCCCTTCTTCGAGGCGGCGATCCGGCTGCTGGACCTCGATGTCCGCTTCTCCGCCTCCCGGCTGGCCGAAATCCCGAAGGAGGGGCCGCTGGTCGTCGTCGCGAACCATCCGTTCGGGGTGCTGGACGGGCTGGTCATCTGCTGGCTGGTCAGCCTCCGCCGGCCGGATTTCCGGGTGCTGACCAATTCCGCCCTCGACGGTATTCCGGAGGCGCGGGATTACCTCCTCCGTGTCGACTTCTCCGGCACCAAGGAAGCCCTCGCCGTCAATGTCGCCATGCGCAAGGCGGCGCTGGACCATGTGAAGTCCGGTGGCTGCGTCATCGTCTTTCCCTCGGGTGGGGTTTCCACCACGCCGCGCCCGTTCGACCGCACGGCCGTGGACGATGAATGGAAGCCCTTCACGGCCAAGCTGATCACCCATGGCAAGGCCTCGGTGACGCCGATCTTCTTTGACGGCCAGAATTCCCGCCTCTTCCAGGTGGCGAGCCACCTCTCCCTCGAACTGCGCCTCGCCCTCATCTTCCGCGAAGTGCGCCGGCGCATGGGCAAGTCCCTGCGCGTCGAGATCGGCGAAACCCTCTCGCCGGAGGTGCTTGCCGCCGCCGGAAAGCGCCATGACCTGATGGGCTTCCTGCGCGAGCGGACCTATGGGCTTGCCCCCGGCGGGCAGGCTCTGCGATACGATGAGGCGACACGCCGCTTCATGGCGAGGAAACCGCGCGTCTTCCGCTAGCAAGGACCCTGGGGGCTGGAAATGTCGTTACGCGTCGCGTTTGTCCTGACTTGCCTGACGGTCCTGATCGGCTGTGAGGACTGCCGGATGACATCCTCCGTGGTTTACGAGATCGCTGATGGCGCCGAGGACCGGATTGCCGGGCTGCGCCGGGCCGCCGAGGCATCGATCCCGGCAGACATGGGGGTCATATCCGACAGGAAAGCACCGATCTTTTTTGCGTCACTGGGCCGGTCGGAGCGGATCATCATGAAATTCATGGTGGAAGGCGATTGCGATACGTCGACTCAAAAGGCTGAGTCCTGGCTGGCTGAACATCTACCTGCCTCGGAGTATGCGTCGTTTGTGGCATCGACGCACGTACGCTGCGAAGAACAGGCGGATCTCTATTTTAACGAAGATTCTAAAGGCCTGAACGTCATTGTTCTGCGCGAAGCAGAGGAGCCCGTTCATGAGTGATCCAATTGGTGAAGCCCTCGGCGGCGCCATCGAACATGCCTCGGCCGATGCGATTGCGGGCCTTGCGGCCCAGCACCGCCAGCCGCATGACAAGACGTGCCTCAATTGCGGCACCGACCTCGTCGGCGATTTCTGCCATGTCTGCGGCCAGAGCGGGGAGAGCCTGCGCCGGCCCTTCTGGTCGCTCGCGGCCGAGAGCCTCGAGACCCTGTTCTCCATCGACGGGCGCGCCTGGCGCACCCTGCCGGACCTCATCCTCCATCCGGGCCGCATGACGCGGGCCTATCTCGACGGCAAGCGGATGCGCTTCATCCCGCCCTTCCGGCTCTATGTGCTGGCCTCGCTGGTCTTCTTTGTCGTCATGCCGCTGATCCTTGGACAGGGGGTCGCCTTCATGCCGAAAGGGACCCAGAATTTCGACGATGCCCGCGCCCAGCTCGAGAAGTCGCACCAGGAAGGCGACATGACCGACGAGGAATATGCCGCCGCGGTCCAGGGCCTCGACCAGGTGGAAGAGGCCTGGAAGAAGGGCCTGCCGGGCCTCTTGTCGCCGGAAGGCACGACCGCGCCCGCCGCGCCGGACGGTGCCCCCGCCGCGCCCGAAGCCGAGGCGCCGCCGGAGCAGGAATGGGCGGGTATCATGCCGAAGGAGGCGCTGGACGCGATCCGAGAGGCCGGCGCGAACGGCGATCCCGATGCCGCCCGCTTCGCCCAGGTGATGGACGAGCCCGGCCGCCTTGGCCAGCAGACCATGCGCTGGATCCCGCGTCTCATGTTCGTCATGCTTCCGCTTTATGCCGGCCTGCTCGCCTTCACCTACCTCTGGCGGCCGCAATTCCTGTTCTTCGACCATCTGATCGTGTCGCTGCACTTTCACTCGGCCCTGTTCTTTACCATGGCGCTCGGGGCCCTCGTCAGCCCACTGATCGGCATGGGTTGGGTGGTCATGGGCATGATCGTCTATTCGAACTGGTATCTCTACCGCCTGAACCGCGTCGTCTATGGCCGCGGCGGCTTCAGTTCCGTCCTGCGCGTGATGGTGCTCGACGGCATCTATTTCGGCTTCCTGATGACCGCGCTCCTGACGGCGGTCATCCTGGGCGCCCTGTCGGTATGAGGCCGCGATGATCGCTCCCGCCAAGCTCCGCCGTATCGCGCTCGCGTTCCCGCATGCGATCGAGCGGCCGCATTTCGACTGGGCGAGCTTCCGGGTCGACAAGCCGAAGGGCAAGATTTTCTGCACCCTGCCACCGCATCACGAGTTCACGAACGTCTTCCTGACGCCGGAGGAACAGGCCATGCTGGTGGGGGCGGAACCGGCCGTCTTCTTCAAGGTGCCCAACAAATGGGGTGATGGCGGCGCGACTTCCGTCCGCCTTGCAGAAGTGGACGAGACGACGCTCCGCTCCGCCCTCACCATGTCCTGGCGCCACGCCGCTCCGGCCAAGTTCCATGGGGATCTC
The DNA here is from genome assembly GCA_041398365.1 of Hyphomonas sp. GTDB lineage: Bacteria > Pseudomonadota > Alphaproteobacteria > Caulobacterales > Hyphomonadaceae > Hyphomonas. The sequence goes on from JAWKUV010000018.1 coordinate 47,076, forward strand.
GATGGCTGAGCTCCAGGTCCTCGTCGATGCCGACGCCTGCCCGGTGAAGGAGGAGGTCTACCGCGTCGCGCTCCGCCACCAGGTGCCGGTCGTGATCGTCGCGAATTCCTACATCCGCATTCCGGAACACCGGCTGATCTCGCGTCAGATGGTGACCGACGGATTTGATGCGGCTGATGACTGGATCGTTGAACAATCCGGGCCCACCAGTCTGGTCATATCGGCGGATATTCTCCTCGCGCAGCGTGCGCTCGCAAAAGGCGCCCGCGTGCTCGCGCCGACCGGAAAGCCGTTCACGGATGCGTCCATCGGCAATGCTGTCGCCGTCCGCGCCATCCATGCCGACCTCCGCGCCGGCCTCGGCGAAGGTGCGCCGAAAGGTGCCGCGCCCTTCTCGAAGCAGGACCGCTCGAACTTCCTGAATGCGATGGAAGTCGCCCTCGTGGCGCTGAAGAAAGCGGCGGGCGGCTGACGCCAGCCTGGATCAGCGCTTGCGGCTGGGCCCCGGGGCTTTCTCGAACGCCCGCCGGCTTGCCTCGGACATGGGAGCAAGCAGGCCGGCGGTAATCATGTCGATCAGGGTTTCGATCTGCAGCTCGAAGTCCGGCGAGGCGCCTGCCCCTTCAGCTTCGAACGTGGCCAGGCAGTTCACGCACTGGTCCCCGGCGGCCAGCACCCGCGTCAGGGCAACCTTTTCCGGCAGGTCTGGCAGAAGCCGCGTGATACGTTCGGTGGCTCCGAACCAGCCGGTCATCAGCTCGATCGGGGCGAGCTGGATGGCCAGCTGTTTCTCCTTCGCGGCCCGCGCTAGGAATTGCAGGTAGTGATTGCCCTCTTCCCGTGGCCGCAGCTCCTCCGCCAGCGGCCAGACCCAGACGCTGACCAGGGCCCGCGCATCCCCCGCCACACCCGCGCCATCAATCTCGCCTAGCATCTTCAGGCGCTTCGGGTTCACGACCCGCATCCGGTATTCGAACACGGCTTCCACCAGCTGGTCGCGCGAGCCGAAATGGTACTGGATGGCGGACGCATTCTTCTGGTTCGCCCGCTCGCTGATCTGGCGGAACGAGGCGCCATGCAGGCCGTACTCGGCAAACAGCGCTTCAGCCGCCTCGATGATCGCCGTCCGGCCGTTCTTCGTTTCGGATTGCCGGGCCAATTGCGCGTGTCCCCTGCCTGTCATGCCTGCGTCGATGCCCCTCTATGCCGCCATCCTATCAATTATGACAGTTGCTCATTTAATGTATCTACATTAATTTTACTCAGGACCATAAAAAAGTATCGGCACCGATACCCACTGGGAGGGCGCTTCCGTGAACGACATGAAATCCTATCTCGGCTGGAAGATCGACTACACCGTCCCGGCCGGCGAACCTGCCTACAACGCTCCGGACTCGATGGCGTGGAAAGTGTTCAAGAACCCCGTCGTCGGCGCCATTGGCGGCGTCTGCGCCGTCCTGCTGGAATTTGCCGACTCCCGCATTCGCTCAGGCGTGTGGGAACATTCCGTCTTCCCGACCGACCCGATCGGCCGGGCCCGCCGCACGGGCGTTGCCTCCGCGGTCGGCACCTATGGTCCGCAGAGCGCCGCCCGCCGCGTGATCATGGGTATCACCAACATGCATTCCAAGGTCTCCGGCACCACGCCCGACGGCCGCCCCTACAAGGCGCTCGATCCGGAGCTTCTGGACTGGGTCAGCGCCACGGCCTCCTATGGCTGGTTCATGGCCTATGACCGGTTCGTGAAGAAGATGACGCCGGACGAGACGCGCCGTTATTTCACCGAGGGCAGGGGTGAGGTCGCCAAGCTTTACGGCGTGCAGAACCCGCTCACCTGCCTCGACGACTTCTACAGGATGATGGAAACGCTGGAGGCCGATTTCGAGCCGCACCCGATCAATACCGACTTCCTCGAAGTCGTCCGCTCAGGGAAATCCGCGACGAATATCCCGGGCTGGATGCGCAAGGCCCTCGCCAATGCCTCGATCGAGATCCTGCCCCCGAAAGTGCGCGAAGTGCTGGAGCTCGGCCCCGAATTTGACCTCAAATGGTATGAGCGCCTGCTGATCAAATTCCTCGCCTGGCGCTACGAGACGTTTGCAGACCTTAACGGCCCGCCCACGCAGGCCTGCGAACGCCTCGGCCTGCCGCGCAACTTCCTCTGGAAGAGCGAAGCCGCGCAGAAAAGGATCCTCGCCAGCGTCCGCACGCAATCCGCAGAAGCGCTCGCCCGGGCCTGACCCGGCTTCAGCCCATCGGCGCGTCGAGCGATTCCGGCGGCGTGGAGAAATATTTCGGGCCTGTCGTCGTCATGTGGATACAGTCCTCGAGACGCACCCCGAACTGGCCGGGCAGGTAGAGGCCCGGCTCGTTCGAGAAGCACATACCCTCCGAGAGCAGCGCCGTTTCGCCATGCACCAGGTTCACCGGCTCATGCCCGTCGAGCCCGATGCCATGGCCCGTCCGGTGCGACAGGCCGGGCAGGGCGTAGCGCGGCCCATAGCCGAGGGATTCGTAATAGGCGCGAACCGCATCGTCGATCTTCCCGGCCGACACGCCGATCTGCGCGGTCCGGAAGGCGATCTTCTGGCCCTCGGCCACATGGTCCCACACCTTGCGCTGTTCGGCGCTTGCCGCTCCGTGTACGAACGTACGTGAAATGTCCGACTGGTAGCCCTGCACATTGCAGCCGCAATCCATCAGGACGACCTGCCCGGGTGCCACCGTCTCCGGCGCATTGGTGCCGTGCGGATAGGCCGAGCCCTTGCCGACCAGCACCATCGAGAATTCCGGCTCCCCGCCGAGCTTCTGCGTCGCGGCATCCATCATCGCCGAGACATCCGCTTGCGACATGCCCGTCTCGATCCGCGGATACACCCAGCGATAGGCCGCCAGGGTCACGTCATTGGCCACCTGCATCAGCGCGATTTCTGCGGGCGACTTGATCATCCGGCATCTGCGGACGATCAGGTCGGCCGAAACAAGCTCCGCATCCGGCAGCGCGCGCTGCAGGCCCTCGACCGCGAAATAGCGCGTCGTCGCTTCGATGCCGACAGGGCGCGTGTCCAGCTTGCGGTCCTTCAGGAAGCCCGCGACGAGCTCTGCCGGGTCCTCGTCTTCCTGCCACACGCGGATCTCGGCGGGCACGGCCAGCGTCTCTTCCACGGACGGCCGTTCGAAGTAGGGCGTCACGATACAGGGCTCGCCCTCCCGTGGCAGGATGCAGGCCGTCAGCCGCTCGCTCCGCCACCAGTAGAGGCCGGTGAAATAGATGAGGCTCGATCCCGGCTCGATCAGGATGGCGCCGATATTGTTGCGCGCCATCAGCGCCTGCGCCTTCTCGATCCGCGCCTTGCGTTCGGCGGCCCCGATGGGCGCCGCCCCTGCGGCGAGGTTCGGAAGGCTGCGGAGGTCAGGCAGGCTTGCGCAGGCCGCCGGCGTCAGCGCCAGCCCCGACGCGGCGCCGCCGAGCAGTCCGAACAGCGTGCGCCGCGAATACCGGGCAGGGGACGCATATGGAATCATGTGGGACACCCGATTGGCTGGCTTTGTCGGCGGAGCCTATCTGCCCGCGAATGGAAATGGCAACACATGACCGCCCGAAATTCCGAGCGGCTGGATTGGCCCCGCGCGGCCATTCGAGACCCGCGGGCAGGTTTTCGTAAAGGGTTGCAGGGGTGGCAATCTCGGTTACATTCCTCCCGATATCGGGACAAGAATTCCTGTCCAAGTGTGGGGACGCGAAAAATTGATACCTATCTTGTGGTTCCGTCAGTATGGCGGCCAAGTGCATCAACCATCAGGCAGGTATCTGCGGGCCGATCACTCAGACCGGCGATCAATCCGGTCCTCCGGAACCTTCCGGACTTGCATCGCAGCAGCGCTCGCGAGCTGGATTGCAGCCTTCGCCGCACCGGCATCGGCCCAGCCGGTTGTCATCGAGACGCCGCCCCTCGTGTACCAGGGGCGATCTGCCGGTCCCATCACGATTGAAACGCCGCCGCTTGTCTATCAGGGCCGTTCGTCGGGCCCGGTGACCATCCAGACACCTGAACTGGTCTATCGGGGCCAAGCATCCGGCCCCGTTGCCATCGAGACACCGGCACTGGTCTACACGGGCCGATCCTCCGGCCCGGTCATGATCGAGACGCCCGCACTGGTCTACACAGGCAACGCGGTCACCAAGGCGCCCACGGAAAAGCCGGCCTACGAACTGGAATATCTCGATCCGCCAATGGGGCCCGTTTCTTCGACTTATCTCAGTCTCGACAACAAGACGGTCGATGTCGGGGCGGATATCCATTTCAAATACCATGGCCTTCCGCAGCGCGGCGGGTTCGGCGGCCTCTTCTACATGGGCGGCGAGGCGCCGAAGCACGCCGGATGGTTCTACACATCTGCGGCAAGGCCCGACGGGGAATACATACGCTCCGCAGGCAGCCTTCCGCAGTTCACCGGCGACTGGAAGGTTTGCATTGGCTTTCCCCCAAACGTGACGACCAACGATCCGGACGTCTCGAAATATGATGACTGCCTGGATTTCGTGCTGGCGGGGCCCGGCTCCATCGGCGTGCACCCGACGATGACCGGGCCGCCGGAGATACTTGCCGGCCGCAAGGCAGAGCTGCGCTACGCCGGCATGCCCGCCTGCAATTGCAAGGTTTCGATCGTCGACTCTGCCGGAAAGCAAGCGGCGGAGTTCTTCACGAACCGGCAGGCAGACGGCGTCCTTGAGCTGCAGCTGGAGCGTCCCGGCACATACGAGCTCCGGGTTTATTATCATGGTGAAGCGCTGCGTGCGCGGATGAAACTGGAGGTGATGTGATGAGAATGGTGATCGCTATTGCGGCCGCGATGACGGCTGTTCTCCTGCCGGCATCTGCTGACGTCTCCAGTCTGACGGCGGACCAGCGCGCGCAATATGATGCAAAGCTCGCGCAGTGCATTTCCGAGACGACGAAGTCCACATCGCGGACCAGCATTTCCACGATTGAGAAGAATGCCATCCGCAAGGCCTGCGAGGCCACTGCGCTTGCCGCCGTGACCGCCGGGCCCGCTGTCGCAAAAGGTAGTGTGCCGCTGGGAGGGGGGCTGCCCGGCCCCTCTGGCGCGCCTGCCGGCCCGCCCGCCATTTCAGTGGAAGAAACGGCGACAATTCTCGCGGGGCAGGACCAGCTTTCCTCCCTGACTGGCGCCGTCACGCTTCAGGTGCCGATCATGTTTTCCGGTTTGCCGCCGGAGCAGGAGATGATCGCAAAAGGCGCGGCTGAAAACAGCAGTTTCAAGAACGCAACGGGACTCGCCATCATGCCGTTGTGCAACCTGGCAGTTTGGCAGGAAGGAAAGCAGCGTTCGGCATTTCGCACGCTCGCGAAAACCATCCCATATGCGCAGGCGATAGATGAAATGGTGGCGTTCTCCGTTCCGGAAACCTTTTCTCCCGCTCTGAAGCCATCAGCTTCCGCGCCAGCCAATCCGTATATGGGGTTTCGCACAGCCGATATCCTTCAGCACCCGGATTTCAATACAGACGTGAACTGCTTCGTCTACCTGCGATTGGTGGGTCCGAATGCCGACGCAGCCCCGCCGATTGATCTCAGCTATGCAGCCGACATCGCCGGAACAGGGAGTGTGACACCCGTTGTCGTTGCGGCGGTCCGGGGAACGTACAGCGGCGGCAAATGGGTCAAGCTTCAAAGGGACTGGAACACGGATAATCCCCCGGCAGGGGTCGCATTTGTGGCGCCCGGCGTCGAACAAATCGTCCCGGCGGTCGAGGGGCAGCCATGAGCATCTGGGGCCGCGGCGTTGCCTTCTGCGCATTTGCGCTGCTTTCACAACTCCCGCTATCGGCGGGCGCCCAATCGGCGCGGACCGCCGCATCCTGGGAGCAGGCCTGCCTTGGCAACGAGATTGGCAAGGACCGCGAGGCCTATTGCGCCGCCTACGGCACATTCATGACCTCCATGACACCGCTCCAGAAGCGCGACTATGACCAGGCGTTCGCCGCGTGCAGCGATGGCGCGCGCGTCGGTGCCCGCAAGTGGACCTGCGAGAAGGCGGCCTATGAAGCTGCGCGCATCACACCGGGCGGCGCAACCGGAATAGATCTGCCGAGGACACAGGTGCCGCTTGCGCTGCCAAAGGAT
>JAWKUV010000019.1:0-52047 GCA_041398365.1 Hyphomonas sp.
AGGGAATGGCGGTATTCAGCAGCACGCTGGTCGCGGCATTGTAGCCGAAATAGTTCTCGACGCTGCCGTCGGCCTGTTTCAGCTTGCTGGGCGACTGTTTGGTGGTCCAGGCATAGTCGTTCTGGCGGATCGCGGTCAGCATCAGGGTGAGGTAGCGCTCCACTGTGCCCGGGTCGGCGCTGGTGCCGATGGCGGCGCTCATCAGCGTGGCGGCGATGGCCTGCGTGTCCGGCCGGCCGGGGCAGGTTTCGATCGCCCATTCGGCGAGGGCGACAATCGGGGCGGGATCGGTCTCGGTACCCTGCCGGATGGCGGTTTCCATGTCATAGAGCGTCTGCTCGGCATCGGCGGGGCAGGCGGCGGCCGGATCGGCGAGGGCAGCGAGGGGCAGGAAGGCGGCAAGGGCGAGCGGCGCAAGGGCGCGGGTCAGTCTGAAGGTCATGATCTTCCTTGTGGCCGGAACATTGCCCGGGAAATGGCGCTGGCCGCAGTCTCGGCAATTCGGGCTCCGGGTACATCCCCTTTTCGGGGGAGAGCGCCCGGCACAATTAACAGGAAGCGCCGTTCCATTAACCTTCTGGCGACGCGGATCGGCGAGGGTGTGCGCATCCGGACCCAATCCATGAAGATGGAAACCTGCCCATGGCCTTCGATGCTGCGCTCGCCTCCGCAGAAAAGACCGACACGAAACCCGTGAAGTGGAACCGCTTCAAGGTCGATCTCTGGTTGACCGACGTGAACCTCACCGAAATCGGCATCATGAAACATACCCAGCACCAGGCCGATTCCGACCAGTTTACTAAAGACATGGAAATCATCGGACAGGTGCGTGAGAACGGCAAACGCACCGGAATCGTCGCCTATCGCAAGGAGCCGTGGAAATCCGGCAAGGACATGAAGCGCCGGCTGGTGATCAAGCTGTTCTCGGAAGACATGCATTGGCGCGGCACGCTGGAACTGATGATGGGCCGGTCGCTGCAGCTGTCCATCGGTGCGCGCGGCGTGCCGGTCAGCGCCTACAGCCTCAATCTCAGCCGCAACACGCAGCTGATCCAGCTGGAACGGTCGGCGCAGAAATGGGCCTTCTTCCCGGAGAAGTTCTCATTTTTCCTCGAAACCTCGCGCGGGCCGCGCTTCTATCGCCTCCGCCGCAACGTGATCGGCATCGGGGCGGACTATACGCTGTATGACGACAAGAACCGGAAGATCGGCTCGCTCGACCACCGCATCGTCAATCTCGGCGGCAGCTGGCAGGTGAAACTGGATGCGTCGCAGTCTTCCGCCGCGCTGGAAGCCGTGCTGCAGATCTTCTGCACCATGCTGCGCTTCAACGGTGCGGTGCGCCGGCATGTGGCGCACGAGGTGGAACAGGTGAGCCGCGGGCGCGCGGTGCGCGAACTCGACCGGCAGGAGGAAGACCTCTACCGCAACCCGCGCCGCCGCCGCTGAGTCGTCTCACTCGATAAAGCCGAGCTCCCGCTGCAGCTTTTTCGTGAGTCCCGCCGCGACGAGCCGGTAGGAGGCCTCGATATAAGCCTTCAGGTCTGCGTCCTTCAGCGTCTCGGCGCTGTAGCGCTGGATCCATTTCATGCCGCGCGAGGCGAGATAGGGCGCAGGCTGGCAGCCGGGCTGGTCCTTCAGGATGTCGAAGCTGATCTCCGATACCTTGAACGAGCAGACCATCTCGCCGTCTTCCTCGCGGCCGATGACAAACACCTTGCCGCCCACCTTCCACACATCCGCATCGCCCCACTGACGTACATGCATCGTATGCGGAAGGCTTCCGCACCAGGTGTTGTAGGCTTTGAGTTTCATGGCGGTCCCCTTCGCCGGCAGTCTAGCCGGGGAAGGGGACTGCGCAAGGTCAGCCCTCGTAGGCGTCGTTCAGCATCTTGAAGGTCTGGTCGAACCGGCCTTCGGCCTCGGAGGCTCGGAGGAATTTCGCGCGCTGGACGACAACCTCGTCCGGTGTGTCCTCGATGCCGAAGCTTTCCATCGTCTCGGCGATGAAATCCTTCAGCGGCATGTAGGCCGTACGGGTCGACTGGCCGGGGGTCAGGTCCGTCTGCACGCCGGGCGGGGCGAGTTCGATGACTTCCACATGCGTGTCGCGGAGCTGGTAGCGCAGGGACTGCGTCCAGGCGTGCATCGCGGCCTTCGAGGCGCTGTAGGCCGGCGTGTGCGCCAGCGGCACGAAGGCGAGGCCCGAGGTCACGTTGACGAGACGGGCGGACGGCTGGGCGCGCAGGTGCGGCAGCAGCGCGGCGGCGAGACGCATCGGCCCGAGAATGTTCGTCGCCACGGTGGCCTCGGCAACGGAGAGATCCACCGGGTCGGCCAGCCAATCTTCCTTCGCCATGATGCCGGCATTGTTGAAGAGGACGTTCAGGGCCGGGAAGTCGGCGATCAGGGCCCTGGCGAAGCGCGCGATATCGGCGCCGTCCTGCACGTCGAGCGTGCGGGCATGCATCCCGTCGCGCCCGCCGATGGTTTCCTCAAGGCTGGACGCCGTGCGGCCCGCGACGATGACCGTGTTGCCGAGGGCATGGAATTCGCGCGCGAGTTCGCGGCCGATGCCTGAACCGCCGCCCGTCATCAGGATCGTGTTTCCGGAAGTCTTCATGGGCTTTCTCCTTCTGCATCAGGGCGAGCCTCGCCCTGTTGCCGGAGAGATGGGGGTATGCTCTCTTTATGAAAGAAGGCACCGGAAAGAATTATACTTACCTGAAAGAGAGTATAGGCATGGCGGGCAATTCCTCGTTCAGCAGCGCGGACGTCGAGGCGGCGGAAGTCTATCTGGAGAAAGAACCGCCCTCGGAGACCGATCCGCGGATCGAGCTGCTGGTGAACGAAATCATCGGCCGGGTGGCCGACAAGTGGACCATGCTGATCCTCGAGGAACTGAACGAGACGGGCGTCATGCGCTTTTCCGAAATCGGCCGCGCGGTGGAAGGGATCAGCCAGAAGATGCTGACCCAGACGCTGCGCCAGATGGAGCGCGAGGGCCTCGTGAAGCGGACCGTGTTCCCGGTCGTGCCGCCGCGGGTTGAGTATGAACTGACACCGCTCGGCGAAAGCCTCGGGCGCGCCTTCTGCGGTGTGTGGATCTGGGCGGAGCGCCATATCGACGACATCGAAGCGGCCCGCGCCGCGTTCGATGCCCGCGCCGTGGAAGAGGCGGCGAAGCGTTAGAGCGATTTCTCCAGGAACAGGGCGTGGCCCATCTTGGGGTCCAGTTCATAGGCGTGGTAGCCGGCCGCCTCATAGACGCCGCGGGCCCGCGTATTGCCCTCCAGGACTTCCAGCGTCAGCTTGCAGCAGCCGCGCCGGCGCGCCTCCGCCTCGGCCGCGTCCAGCAGCTTGCGCGCAATGCCCTTGCCGCGGTGATCGGGATGCACGGAAATGTCGTGCACGTTCAGCAACGGCTTGCAGGCAAAGGTCGAGAAGCCCTCGAACGAGATCAGCAGGCCGGCCGGCACCGGGCCGTCGAAGGCGAGCAGCGTGACCACGTTCGGCCGCGCGTCCAGTTCGGCGACGAGGCGCTTGCGCGTCGTCTCGGACAGGGGCTTGCCGCCGCCCATCGGATCGCGCGCATACTGATCAAGCAGATCGACAATCGCCGCAGCGTGCAGCGGTTCGGCATAGTCGGCCGGATGGATCGTGACGGTCATGCGTGCGGTCAGCCGAGCAGGGCGGTCTGCACGTCCTTGGTCCAGCCGACATGGACGTTGCTGCCGGCTTCGATGACAGGACGCTTGATCAGGGTTGGATGCGCGGAGAGCAGCGTTTTCTCGCCATTCGTTCCGGCCTTCGCCTTGTCGCCGTTCGAGAGCGCGCGCCAGGTGGCGGAGCTCTTGTTGACCAGCTTGTCCGGCGCTGCCTTCAGCCAGACGGGAAGCTTCGCCGATAGGTCTGCCTCTTCGCGGATGTCGACGAATTTCACCGGTGTGCCCGCCGCTTCAAGTTCGCGTTTTGCCTTGCGGCAGGTGTCGCAATTCTTGAGTCCGTAGAGGACGACGGCCGGTCCGGGCATGTTCATTCTCCGGTGCGAAGGAGGCGAGTCCCTATCCCCAAAGGCGAGGGGGCACAACCGGGCAATCGCGCTGCGGTGCAGCACCTGTGCAAATTCTCCACATCAGCGTCCGGCTTGTGCAGGCCTGCGCACGATGGCGACAATCGGGCCCATGTCGGCACCGTTTTCGTCGCGGCCAAGTTCGGGTGCATAGACGCGCGAGACGACGCCATCGAGGTAGAGCGCGTCGGGCGTGCCGAGCTCGTCGCGGAACAGCCGCGCGAAGGTGTGGAAGTTCACCGGCGTGTCGCTGATCGCAAACCAGAGCGTGCGGCCATCCGCGCTGAGGCCGACGCCGTTGCGCCGCTTGCGGCTTGGACCGTCGGCATTGAATTCCGGATGCAGCTGTCCGCCGATTACCAGCATCGGGCCGGACTGGGTGGCGAAGCGCGCCTCGGGCGCTTCGGCTTCATAGGCAAGCGTTTCTGTGACATGCGCGGTGCCGAGCGTGTCGATCCAGAAGACGCCGTTCGGCAGGAGACCGAAATTGCCGGGCCCGGCGCGCGTGACGAGGCGCTGGGTCTCGGCGCCGTTCTCGACATAGAGGCCGACCGGGCGGCGGTCCTCGTGATACATTCCGGCATTCATCGCGAAGACCAGCGAGCCGCCGTTTGCGGCGACCGAGTCCGCCAGCCGGTCGAAATCAGCGAAGGGCGTGCCGTCGGCATGGGTGTGGAACAGGGCGAGGCCCGGATCGTCGGCCGCGAAATGGCAGACCGTGAACGGCTGCTCCTCGAACCGGATTTCTTCGCAGGCGTGCGGCGGGTCTGCCCGGCAGGCGGCGGGCAGGCTCAGGGCGAGCAGGAGCAGGCCTGACAAGGCGGCACGTAGGTGGGGTGAGCGCATGATTTGCCAGCTTATCCGAAACCTCGTGCGCTCATCCAGTGCGGCGCGCCGTCCTGATGCCGCGGCTGCATTCAACCAGAAACGGGCACGCGCACAATCTGTGCTTGACGAACGTGATCGGCTTGTTAGTCCATGTCGAAAAGGGGAAGGGCTCAAATGAAGCGTAGAGTTATTGCGATGCTCCTGTGGAGCGCGGCGAGTTTGTTTTGCCTGTCATCGGAAGCAGAGCGTCAGGAAACACTCGGTCCGGAGATGATCGAGTCGCTCAATATCAACATGAGCCCCGAGCGGGGTAATTTCATGGTTGTCGATTCTCGCATGACCGAGACTGGCACCGCCGCCGTCATCGGCGGCATCATCGGTGCAGGCATCAATTCTGCGGTCAATGCTGATGAGGACAAGCGAAAGGCCCAGCCCTACGAGTCGGCGGCCAGCGAAATCGAGATTGCCTCGCTTGTCGAGACGGCCCTGCGCGAGACGCTGACCGGCAAGGCATTCCCCGTTTCTGACAATGATCTGGCCAGCCATGTGCTCAGCGTGGAAATCAAGGACTGGGGGCTCTCCCGGGTCTCGTTCCAGAATCCCGAGGTTTCGGTTTTTCTGAAGGTCGCAGTGGTCATGAAGTCCGGCAAGACCGTTGTGTGGGATACATACCTAAAGGAATCCGGTCGTTCGGCCCGCTTCCTCGCCGACACGACACCGGAACAATTCTCGGAAGACATGCGAGCCCTCGCCGCCAAGACCGGCAAGCGGATCGCCTATGAAATCATCTATCGCTAAGGGAGATATCAGATGAAACGACTCTTCGGATTCGCGCTGGCAGCCATGTGCCTCACAGCCTGTGCGACGGGCAGGACCGAGCTGACGCTTGGTCTTGCGGACGACGCGGTAAAGCCGGGCCTCCTGTCCGAAGTACCGGCCCGCACGCTGTACCTCGCAGAGGTGACGGATGAGCGGCCCTCCGACAAAGCCGACCGTATCGGCGACAAGCGCAACGGGTACGGCATGGTGATGGGGGCCGTCGGTACTGTCGAGCCGGTGACCGAAACTGTGGCCGATACGCTGACCAAGACCCTGGAAGCGAATGGCCACAAGGTCGTCGCGGCCGAAGGCGAAGCACCCCTGCGGGTCGATGCGGCCGTGAAGACCTTCTGGTTCGACTACAAGACCGGCCTGGTGACGGTCGAATTCTTCGGCGACGTCCAGGTGGCGCTGAAGGTCACCGACACCGCGACGGGCGCCGTTGTCTTCGACGACGTCTTCAAGGGCTATTATTCCGACAAGACCGGCGGCGGGCTCAGCAAGACCTGGACGCGGGTCATGGACGCTGCCCTTCAGGACCTGTCGCGTGAGATCAGCCTGTCGTCAGATCTGATGTCGGCCCTGGAAGAGGGAGACGCTGCACCGGCGGGCGCGGAGTCCGAGGAAGCAGCCGATCCGGTTTCCTGACGGTTCCATGTCACCGACCCGATACGCGGCCCGCCTCCCCGGAGGCGGGCCGTTTTGCGTTCAGGCCCAGGTTTTCCAGACGGATGCAGAATTTAGATATATCGATACTTGAATTATCGATATATCTAAACAACATGTGGTTCAGATATATCGAAAGGAGATCAAATGATGTATCGGAACAGACATTCAAAACGCGGTGGCGGGGTGCACATCTTCGTCGATCAGGGCGAAGGCGCCTTTGGCGGCCGCGGCGGACGAGGAGGTTGGGGCATGCGGCACGGTCATGGACAGGGCAGGGGCATGGGACGGGGCCGGGATGGCCGCGGACGCCGCCGCCCGCTGGACCATGGCGACCTGCGCCTCCTGATCCTGAAACTCATCTCGGAAGAGCCGCGCCACGGCTATGACCTCATCCGCGAGATCGAGACGCGCACCGGCGGGGCCTATGTGCCGAGCCCGGGCGTCATCTATCCGGCGCTCGAAGCGCTGCTGGATCTCGGCTGGGTCGACGCGGAAGCCGAAGGCGCGCGCCGGTCCTTCCGCCTGACGCCGGAAGGCGAGGCCGAACTCTCGGCAGAGAACGAGGCGCTGGAGCGGATCGAGGCGCGGCTTGCGAGCCTGCTCGACAGCGACCGGCCGGAAGATCCGCAGGACGTCCGCAGCGCCATGTGGCGGCTGCGCCATTCGGTGATCGAAGCGGTCCGTTCGCACCCGGACGATCCGGACCTGCGCCGGGCGGTCGCCGACATCCTCGCCGAGGCCCAGGACAAGATCGCGAAGCTGAAGGGCTGATGGCCCCTGGCCAGGGTTCGGGAAGGGAGGTCCTCGCGGCCTCCCTTTCTTGTCTTAGTGCGCAGTCTTTTCCCTGCGGTGGGCGTAAGTGCTGACAAGCGTGCCGACAATGTTCGAGTAATCGTCAGACCAGGGCCGCTCGCCATCGGCTTCCAGAGCGGTCCAGCGCGGGTCGGCGCGGAAGCGGGCCAGCGCCTCCGGATTGCGCGCCAGCATCACGACCTGGCTCGCCTGCGCCCCCTTCTGCGCCGGGTCGGACGGGTCCGGCTGGAAGAACTGGTACAGCATGACCGCGCCTTCGGCCGCGCCGATCCGGGCGACGACCGGGGAAAGGTCCATGTGGCGGTTCGAGATATGGAACAGGATCACGCCATCGTCGGACAGACGCGAAAGATAGAGCGCCATCGCCTCGCGGGTCAGCAGGTGGGCCGGGATCGCATCGGAGGAGAAGGCATCCAGCAGGAGGAGATCGAAGGCGCCCGCCGGCTCGTCCGCCAGTGTGATGCGCGCATCGCCGAGCACGATCCGCTCGCCCGGCGCGCACTCGGACAGGAAAGTGAAGAGCGACGGGTCTTTCGCCATGTGCACGACGATCGGGTCGATCTCGAAGAAAGTATAGGCCTGGCCGGGCTCACGGTAGCAGGCGACCGAACCGACGCCGAGGCCGACGACGCCCACAGTGTGCACTTCCGGCGCGAGTGCGGCGAAGGTCTGCCCGATGGGGGTTGCGGCCTGGTAATAGGTGAGAGGTGTCGGCGGCCCGTACTCGTTCAGGGGCTCGCTGCCGTGGATCGTCGTGCCATGTGTCATGATCCGGACATTGGCGCTTTCCACATCATAGGTGCGCACAACACCGAAGAAGCCTCGCTCAATGGCCAGCTCGCGTTCCGAATAGTCGACCTTGCCCAGCAGGAAGGCCACTGCGACGAGCGTCACGGGAAGGAAGCGGCGTGTACGGAAGAAAAGAGCGCACAGAAGCAGGATCTCGCTTCCGCTGATGCGGCTGTCCTGAAGGGCGGGGACAAGCCTCTGCGCCAATGCCAGCATCACGCCGACAGCCAGGACGATGGCGATGCCGAGCCGGTCCCGTGTCCAGCCTTCGCGCCAGGTGTCGCGGGCGGGGTAGAGAAGCAGGGCGGCACACAGCAGCAGCGGGTATTCGTAGACGCGCGGGAAGATGACCGGTGCAAGCAGGCCGCTGAAAGCGGAGCCGAGCACGCCGCCCGCAGACATGATGAGGTAGAACTCGGTGAGGCGGCTTGCGTCCGGACGGCGGGCAGCCATTTCCCCGTGCAGGGCCAGCGCGACCATGAAGAGACCGGCGAGGTGCAGCAGGAGGCCCGGCACGAGCCCGATATTCAGCGCGCCCTTGTTGGCGACCAGAAGGGCCGCGCCGATGAGGGCGAACGGCATATATTTCAGTGCCGCCGCATGGGAGATGAGCGGCCGGGTCGAGAAGACGATGATGAAAGTGCCGATATAGGCCATCAGGGGCGGCGCCCAGAGGAAGGGCGCGGAAGCGACATCGGTTGAGATATGGGTGGTCACACCCACCAGCAGGGCCGAGGGCACAGCCGAGAGCGCAAGCCAGGTGAGGCGCTGCTTCCAGATCGCAGCGCCATCGCCCGCGTTGGTGTGCACCTGAACCTGCAGGGTGGCTGCCTGCGCGCTGCCGGCGGCGGTGAGGAGCCCGCAGGAGATGAGAAGGGCCGCCAGCGCGAAATAGCCGAGCGACCAGAGCTCGGTCTGCATGCCGAGACGGGTAAAGGGTTCCATCAGCAAGGGATAGGCGGCGAGGCCGATCAGCGAGCCGGCATTCGAGGCGGCATAGAGATGATATGGATCGGCCGCATCCGGACGGCCTGACCGCGCATACCAGCTCTGGATCAGCGGCGCCGTCGCGGAGATCACGGCAAAAGGCGGCGCGATGGAGATGGCAAAGGTTCCAATCAGCCACAGAGCCGGGCGGGTCGTGTCCGGCATGCCGAAGAGGCCGCTGACCGACAGCGGCAGGCAGAAGCTCGCCAGCATCAGGAACAGCGCATGCGTGCCGACCTGAACACGCACATTTTTCACCCGTGCGAGCAGGTGCGCGTAGGCATAACCGGCGAGCAGGGCCGCCTGGAAGCAGACGAGCGACACGTTCCACACAGCAGGCGCCCCGCCGAGGAGCGGCGTCGCCATCTTCGCGAACATGGGCTGGACCAGGAAGACGAGGCCGGCAGAGAGAAAGACCGTGGCGACAAAGGGCGCCGCGCCCACGCGCCGGGCGAGCAGCGTGCCCGCCATACTAGCTGTCTGCATGATGTAACCCACCCGTGTTCTTGTCCGGTTTCCGGAAAGAAGATGGCGGATGGGGATTAAACCGGCGTCAGCAATTCGGACGAATTGCCTGATTTGCGGCAGGCTTACGTTAAGCTTTCACCGGTTTCGCCGGCTTCCAGCGCCTCGCGGCGTTTTTCGGCGGCGGACTTCTTGACGCTTTCGGAGCGCAGCTGGCCGCAGGCGGCGAGAATGTCGCGGCCGCGCGGTGTACGGATCGGAGAGGCGTAGCCCGCCCGGTTCAGCACTTCGGCGAAGGCCTCGATCGTCTCCCAGTCCGAGCATTCATACGGGCTGCCCGGCCAGGGGTTGAACGGGATGAGGTTGATCTTCGACGGCACGCCCTTCAGCAGCTTCACGAGGTCGCGCGCTTCGGCGAGCGTGTCGTTGACGCCTTTCAGCATGACGTATTCGAACGTCACGCGCTTGGAATTGCCAAGGTCCGGATAGGCGCGGATCGCCTCGAACAATTCCTTCAGGTCGTACTTCTTGTTGATCGGCACGAGCTGGTTGCGCAGGTCGTCATTCGTCGCGTGGAGCGAGATGGCGAGCATCGCGCCGGTGCGGGCGCCGAGTTCCGGGATCTTCGGGGCGACCCCCGCGGTCGAGACCGTGATGCGGCGGCGGCCGATGGAGATGCCGTCGCCGTCGGAGATCGTGTCGATGGCCTCGGCGACATTGTCGAGATTGTAGAGCGGCTCGCCCATGCCCATGAACACGATGTTCGTGAGCTGACGGTCCTCGTTCGAGGTCGGCCACTCGGACAGCGCGTCGCGCGCGATCAGCACCTGCGCGACGATTTCCTGCGCGGTGAGGTTTCGCACCAGTTTCTGGGTGCCGGTATGGCAGAAGGTGCAGTTCAGCGTGCAGCCGACCTGGCTGGACACGCAGAGCGCGCCGGCTTTGCCGACATCCGGGATATAGACGCTTTCGCCTTCGATGCCCGGCCCGTAGCGGGTCAGCCATTTCTGGGTGCCGTCACGGCTTACCTGGTGCTCGGCCACGTCCGGCCGGGTCAGCGTGTAACGTTCGGCGAGGTCCGCGCGCAGTTCCTTCGCGACGTCGGTCATCGCGGCAAAGTCCTGCACCCCGAAATGGTGAATCCAGCGGCGCAGCTGCTTGGCGCGCATGCCGGCCTTTTTCGGTTCGATCCCGATCTTCTCCATCTCCGCCTTCAGCGCAGGCAGGCTCAGGCCCGCCAGCGAGGGCAGGGCTGCAGCAGCCGCTTCAGGGCGGCGGGAAAGGTCGAGTTCGATTTTCATGGTGCGGCGCCTATATCATGACTGGCCGGTGAGCGGAAATGGCCTGAACACTTAACGGTAACAAAGGGTTACAGAAGGCGCCCTCAAAAAGCCATCAGTGGAACATATGGGTGCGCCGCGCGTTGATACGCGTCCCGCTAGTGGGCTGATCCAGATTATGGAGCTGAAAAAATGAAACGTCTCGCAATCGCCGTTTGCGTCCTGCCCCTTCTTGCTGCCTGTGCAGAAGGCCCCAGCCGCAACGTTTGGACGGGCGCCGCTGCCGGCGCAATCCTCGGGGCTGGCGCAGGGACCCTGGCCGGGGGTGACGACGGCCGTAACGCTGCCATCGGCGCTGCCGTCGGGGCCATCGCAGGCGCCGCAGTCGGCGACTACATGGACAAGCAGGAACGCGCGCTGCGCGAGCAGACCGCCGGCACCGGTATCGGCGTCGAGCGCCAGGGCGACCAGATCGCGCTGACCATGCCATCGAACATCACGTTCGATGTCGACAGCGCCACCATCAAACCGGGCTTTTACGCCACGCTGAACGATGTCGCGACGACGCTCGTCGACTATCCGTCCACCGCTGTGGACGTGATCGGCCACGCCTCTTCGGATGGCCCGGACGATTACAACATGCAGCTTTCGCAGCGCCGCGCTGCGTCGGTGCAGAACTACCTGGTCGGCCAGGGCGTCGCTTCGGTCCGCCTGCGCGCCATCGGCATGGGCGAGACCCAGCCGATCGCCGACAACTCGACCGCTGAAGGCCGCGCTGCCAACCGCCGCGTCGAAATCATCCTGACGCCGGTCACGCAATAAGAGTTCCCGCAGGAACAGTTACGGTCCGGGGCGGCGGGGCAACCTGCCGCCCCGGTCTTTTCTGGGGCGTGGCATCGTTTGCGATAACAGGCGACGGCGGGCGCATGACCGTATATAGAGGGTCCACGCGCGGGGGAGAGCGGCCAGATGGACGATGATCGCCCGACGCAGAATCCCCGCGGAAAATTCGGCAAGTCCGGGCCCTATCGCGGCGTGTTTTCCGAATGCGTGCGCGGTCTCTCCTGGCTTTTCCTGAAGGCGGCCGGCTGGCATGTCGCGACGGACTGGCCCGGCGTATCGAAATCCGTCGTCGTCGCCGCTCCGCATACGTCCAATTTCGACGGGATCCTGATGCTGGCGATTGCCGGCTGGTACCGGCAGAAGCTCAGCTGGATGGGCAAGGCGTCGCTGGTGAAGGGACCGCTGGGCGGGCTTGTCCGCCGCGCCGGCTGCGTTCCAGTGGACCGGTCGCAGTCCAGCGATGTCGTCACCCAGATGCGCGATGCCTTCGACGCCGCAGACAGCCTTCACCTCGCCATCTCGCCGGAAGGCACGCGCGAGGCCAATCCGGACTGGAAGTCCGGCTTCTGGCACATTGCCCGATCGGCGAATGTGCCGCTGCTGATTGCGGTGCTCGATTTCGGCACGCGCGAGATGCGGTTCGAGGGGCCGATGATGCCGGGCGCGGATTATGCGGCCGACCTCAAGGCGATCGTCGCGCATTATCGCACCGCGAAAGGGCGTTATCCCGACAGGTTCGTGCTGCCCGGCTGACAGATCAGCGGCAGGTCGCGGCAGCCTTGTCGATGGCGGAGGCCGAACCGCTCAGCGAGAAATGATAGGCGACCTGCGTGTTGCGGGCCGACACGCCCTGCACGCGCAGTTCCGATCCCTTCTTCAGCGCCGCGACAATGCGCGGATCGTCGGCATCGTCGGCGAACGCCTCGCGGCCGACAGCGAACAGGCTCCAGCTCGACCGGCCGACCTGCGCCTTGGGCGGCATGTCTTCACGCAGGTTGAAGCCGACTTTCAGGCTCGGCTGGTTGCGCGCCCGGCCGGATTTCCAGCTCGTGACATAGAACCAGACATCGCCATGGTCGGCGGTCTTCGGCGCCTTGTCGGTGGCCGGCGTTGCGGCATAGCAGATCGTCTCGCCTCCGGTGGTTTCGGTAAAGACCGACCAGTCCTTGTAGCGGCCGATGGCCACCGGCTCGGCAGTCGCCAGCGGTGCGGCGAGGAGGGCGGCGACGATCAGCGAGAAGGGGAGACGAAGGGTGCGCATCATTTCCTGTTGCATGTTCTATACAGTATCCCGGAGGGCCTGATTCCTGCGGTCACTGTAGCTGTCATAGAGTTAAGGCCAAACTTCGGCAAACGGAGCATGGCCCAATCTGCCATAGTCTGCCTGATCCGGGGATGAACCGGAACGGGCGGCTTCGTTCAACTCCGGTCCTTGCCCTGGATATGGTTGATCAGGCGGCCGTCGCCGGTCGTGCCGCCCGGCATGATCGGGCGGGGGGCATAGCCGCCGAAAGACAGGTGGCGATCGTACATAACCAGCGCCCCGGCGAGGCTGACATTGATGCAGAAACTGGTCGGGATTTTCACGACATGGTCGCAGCGCGCGAGGATCGCGTCGGAGAGATTGCCCTTTTCCGGGCCGAGAATGTAGGCCGCATGCATCGGGTGCCGGAAGGTCGGCAGCATGACCGCATCGTCGGTCAGTTCCACGCCCACCATCTGGCAACCGCGCGGCAGGTTCAGCTCGTCCACGGAATCGTACTGATAGTACGGCACCTGGCCGGCCGTCTTCGACGTGTCGGCGGCATAGGTCTCGCGCAGCTCATGCTCGGCATCGATGGAGAAGACGAAACTCGCTCCGAAGGCATGCGCGGTGCGCATCAGCGCGCCCAGATTCATGGCCTTGGAGATTCGCTCCGACCCGATGGCGAAATAGCCGCGCATCGGGATCAGAAGGCTCCGGCGACGAAACGCAGGTAAGCAAGGGCAAGAAGGATCGCCATGGGAGCTGTATAGGTCACCCGGCGGGCCAGACGCAAATGCGAGACCGGATAGGGGTAGGTTTGCAGGAGGTACGATGCGTACTCTCCTTCCGGGGCGGGGCTTGTCGTGTCGGCCACGGCGGCCCGGTAGCCGGCATCGCGATAGTCGCCACCGAACTTGTCCGCGAGCGCCCGGCGCAGCGAGACCGAGATCAGCATCCGCATCTGCGCGGCCAGGACGAGGGCAAAGCCGGTCAGGCCCAGCACGATCCAGGCGGCGAGGGTGAGGGCAGGGAGGGTCATGCGAAGGTCGCCACTTCGAACCGGCCCTCGGAATCCATCAGGCCGCGCTTCAGGCCGCCGGAATTGAAGCCCGCCACCAGCGTCCCGTCAGACCCGACCGCGATCATGCCGCCTTCGCCGCCCAGGTGTTTCACATCGTCGAGCGCGCCCTGGACTGCGTCCTGCAATGTGTAGCTGCCATAGCGGATACGGGCGGAGACATCGGCTGCGGCGGCAGCGCGGATGAAATACTCGCCGAGGCCGGTACAGGAGACGGCGCAGCGCTCGTCCGCCCAGGTGCCGGCGCCGACCAGCGGCGTATCGCCCACCCGGCCCGGCGTCTTGGACTTCACGCCCCCGGTCGAGGTGGCAGCGGCGAGGTCGCCATAGACGTCCAGCGCCACCGCGCCGACCGTGCCCATGGCGCGGGCCGGCAGCAGGCAGCGCTCCTCCACCGGCTTGTAATAGGTGTCCGGGTCGCGGACTTCAGGCAGGCCGTGTGCGGCGGCGAGCGCCCAGGCGCCTTCGCCGGCGATCAGCACGTGCGGGGTCCGCTCCATGACGAGACGCGCGGCGGCGATGGGGCTGACAAAGCCGGAGAGGGCCGCGACGGCGCCGGCATTGCGGGTGCGCCCGTCCATGATCGCGGCGTCCAGCTCGTACCGCCCGTCTGTATTGGGTGCGGCACCCTTGCCGGCGAGGTGCAGGCCGGACTCTTCCAGTTCCGCAACCATCGCCTCGACCACGTCGAGGGCCGCGACACCGGCCTCCAGCCGCCGTCCGCCCTCGCGCAGGAGGGTGCTCATGTGCGCTTCCTCGCGCGAATAGTCGCGTCCGAAGACGGGGCCTGCGCCGCCATGAAGGGCGATCGCCCATTTCCTCGCCATTGGGTGCCACTCCCTTACGTCAGGCTTGGATTATGAAGGCCACACCGCTACCGTCTGCGGCAGCAAACAACAAGACAGGAAGGACGTCGCGCCCATGAAGGCTGTGCTCTCGAAAGAAGTCGGTGGACCCGAAAAACTGGTGATCGACGAGGTCCCGTCGCCTAGCTATGGCAAGGGCCAGGTCCTGATCCGGGTGAAGGCCTGCGGGGTGAACTTCCCCGATTCGCTGATGATTCAGGACCTTTACCAGTTCAAACCCCCGCGTCCGTTCAGCCCGGGCGGCGAAATCGCCGGCATCGTGGAAGCCGTCGGCGAGGGCGTTGCCCATGTGAAGCCGGGCGACAAGGTGCTTGCCTCGATAGGCTCGGGCGGCATGGCGGAACTCGCCGTCGCGGCCCAGCATGCCGTGATGCCGATCCCGGACGGCATGCCCTTCGAGGAGGCGGCCGCCTTCCTCATGACCTATGGCACGTCCTACTATGCGCTGAAGGACCGGGCCGACCCGAAACCGGGCGAGAAGCTGCTCGTCCTCGGCGCGGCCGGCGGCGTCGGCATTGCCGCGGTCGAACTCGGCAAGGCGATGGGGCTCGAAGTCATCGCTGCCTGCTCGACGCAGGAGAAGGTGGACTTCTGCCTCGGGAAGGGCGCCGACAAGGGCCTCGTCTATGCCCGCGACCTCGACAAGGCCGGCCAGAAAGCCTTCTCCGACGACATCAAGGCCGTGTCCGGCGGCGGTGTGGACATCATCTATGACGGGGTCGGCGGCGACTATGCCGAGCCGTCCCTGCGCGCGATGAACTGGGAAGGCCGCTTCCTCGTGATCGGCTTCCCGGCCGGCATTCCGAAGATCCCGCTGAACCTGACCCTGCTGAAAAGCTGCGACATCCGCGGCGTGTTCTGGGGCGCGGCCGTGGCGCGCGATCCGAAAGCGCACCAGCAGAACGTCGCCGAACTGTTCCGTCTGTACAAGGACGGCATGATCCGCCCGCACGTATCCAATACCTATCCGCTGGAGAAGTCCGCCGATGCGATCCGCGAACTCATGGACCGCAAGGCAACCGGCAAGGTCGTCGTGACGTTCGGCTAGGACAGCAGCAGGTGGCTTCCCCGGTACGGGTTCCCTGATCTAGACAGGGAGCCTGTACCGGAGAGACCCATGACTGACCTGCGCACGCTTTATCCCGAAATCGAACCCTTCGAGACCGGCTGGCTCGATACCGGCGACGGCCACAAGGTCTATTGGGAGCGATGCGGCACCAAGGGCGCGAAGCCCGCGGTCTTCCTGCATGGCGGGCCGGGCGGCGGCTTCTCGGCGAAGCACCGGCGCCTGTTCGATCCCGCGCTCTATGACGTGATCCTGTTCGACCAGCGCGGCTGCGGCCGCTCGACGCCGTTCGCCAGCCTCGACAACAACACGACCTGGCACCTCGTCGCCGACATCGAACGCCTGCGCGAGATGATCGGGGCGGAGCAATGGCTGGTGTTCGGCGGCTCCTGGGGCTCGACGCTGGCGCTCGCCTATGCCGAAACCCACCCGGAGCGCGTCACCGAACTGGTCGTGCGCGGCATCTACATGCTGACCAAGCCGGAACTCGACTGGTATTACCAGTTCGGCGTCTCGGAAATGTTCCCGGAGAAATACGAGGGCTTCCTCGCGCCGATCCCGGAAGACGAGCGCCATGACATGGTCGCCGCCTATCGCAAGCGCCTTGTCGGCGAGGACCGCGAGGAACAGCTGCGCTGCGCCAAGGCCTGGAGCATCTGGGAAGGGGAGACGATCACGCTCCTGCCGGAGCCGGAAACCTCGGACGCCTTCCTTGACCCGGACTATGCGCTCGCCTTCGCGCGGATCGAAAACCACTTCTTCACCTATGCCGGATGGTTCGAGGACAGACAATTGCTGCGCGATGCCCATCGCCTCGCAGACATTCCCGGCACGATCGTGCATGGCCGCTACGACATGCCGTGCCCGATGCGCTACGCCTGGCTCCTGCACCAGGCCTGGCCGAAGGCGGATTTCCACGTCGTCGAAGGGGCAGGGCACGCCTATTCGGAACCGGGCATTCTCGACCGCCTGATCCGAGCGACGGACCTGTACGCCGGCAAGGCCTGATCCGCCGCCAATCGCGGAAACAAAAAAGCCCGCCGGATCGCTCCGGCGGGCTTCTTTCAGTCTAGAGCCGATGGCTTAGTTCTTGTTGTCGTCGACTTCCTCGAAGTCGGCATCGACCACATCGTCGCCGTCGGCAGCCGCATCGCGGGCTGCGTCGGCATGGGCCTCGGTTTCCTGCTGGCTGGCATAGATCGCTTCGCCGAGTTTCATCGCGGCCGACATCAGGGCCTGATGCTTGGCCTGGATGTCTGCGAGATTTTCCGTCTCGCGGGCCGCTTTCAGGTCAGCGACGGCTTTCTCGATCTCGCCTTTCACCGCGTCGGAAACCTTGGCGCCGTGTTCGGCAACCTGTTTTTCCGTCTGGTGGATCAGGGCTTCGGCATGGTTCTTCGCTTCGACCAGTTCGCGGCGGGCCTTGTCGGCGCCGGCATTGGCTTCGGCATCGGCCATCATCTTCTTGATGTCAGCCTCGTTGAGGCCGCCATCCGCCTGGATGGTGATCACCTGTTCCTTGCCGGTGGCCTTGTCCTTGGCGGACACGGACACGATGCCGTTGGCGTCGATGTCGAAGGTCACTTCGATCTGCGGCACGCCGCGCGGGGCAGGCGGCAGGCCTTCGAGGTTGAACTGGCCGAGCATCTTGTTGTCGGCAGCCATCTCGCGCTCGCCCTGGAAGACCTTGATCGTCACGGCCGGCTGGTTGTCGTCAGCCGTCGAGAAGACCTGGGACTTCTTGGTCGGGATCGTCGTGTTGCGGTCGATCAGGCGGGTGAACACGCCGCCGAGCGTCTCGATGCCGAGCGACAGCGGGGTCACGTCGAGCAGGACCACGTCCT
This sequence comes from Hyphomonas sp., assembly GCA_041398365.1. Lineage (GTDB taxonomy): Bacteria > Pseudomonadota > Alphaproteobacteria > Caulobacterales > Hyphomonadaceae > Hyphomonas. The sequence continues at coordinate 17,666 of JAWKUV010000019.1, forward strand.
TCACGTCACCTTGCAGCACGCCGCCCTGGATCGCGGCGCCGATGGCAACCACTTCGTCCGGGTTCACGCCCTTGTGCGGTTCGCGGCCGAAGAACTTCTTCACCGCTTCCTGCACGGCGGGCATGCGGGTCATGCCGCCCACGAGAACGACCTCGTCGATCTGCGCGGCAGACTTGCCGGCATCCTTGAGGGCCTTCTGGCAGGGCTCGATCGTGCGCTTGATGAGATCCTCGACAAGGCTCTCGAACTTGGCGCGCGTCAGCTTGATGTTCAGGTGTTTCGGACCGGTGGCGTCGGCCGTGATGAAGGGCAGGTTCACTTCGTACTGCGTGGCAGACGACAGCTCTTTCTTGGCCTTCTCGGCTTCTTCCTTCAGACGCTGGAGGGCCAGCTTGTCGGTCTTCAGGTCGATGCCCTGGTCCTTTTTGAACTCGGCGGCGAGGTAGTCGACGATGCGGAGGTCAAAGTCCTCACCGCCAAGGAACGTGTCGCCGTTCGTGGACAGAACCTCGAACACGCCGTCGCCGATTTCCAGCAGCGAGACGTCGAACGTACCGCCGCCAAGGTCGTACACGGCGATCGTCTTGGACTGGTCGCCCTTGTCGAGGCCGTAGGCGAGGGCGGCTGCCGTCGGTTCGTTGATGATGCGCAGGACTTCAAGGCCGGCAATCTTGCCGGCGTCCTTGGTGGCCTGACGCTGGGCGTCGTTGAAGTAGGCAGGCACCGTGATCACGGCCTGCGTCACCGTCGTGCCGAGATAGGCTTCGGCGGTTTCCTTCATCTTGGTCAGGATGAACGCGGAAATTTCCTGCGGGGCGTAGTCCTTGTCGCGGCCTTTGACCCAGGCGTCGCCGTTCGGGCCACGCACGATGCCGAAGGGCGAGATCGCCTTGTCCTTCTGCGCGGTCGGGTCGTCGAACTGACGGCCGATCAGGCGCTTGATGGCATAGAAGGTGAAGTCCGGGTTGGTGACGGCCTGACGGCGGGCCGGCATGCCGATGAGGCGTTCGCCGCCTTCGGTGAAGGCCACAACGGACGGGGTCGTGCGCTGGCCTTCGGAATTCTCGATGACCTTCGCCTGGCCGCCTTCCATGACGGCAACGCAGGAGTTGGTGGTCCCGAGGTCGATACCAATAATCTTGCTCATGATGTGTCTCTCTCTCCTTTAGCCGCCACCTGTCTTTTCGCGCGGTCTGCTCAGCAGCCCCGCAAGGCAGATGGCTCTGCAAGTCACATGTTTGATTGGGCGAGGGAAGCCTTTCAGCTGCTCGCCCGTTCGGTGTGCGATATGGGGAAATTTCATCGCTACTCAAGGGGAGTGCGACGCCTTTTCCACGTCCCGCTGCGGTTTGCCGCGATAGAGGCCGTCTATGGCAGCCGGGCGCATGATTTATTTGCGAATGGTTCTCAGGAGGACTATCTCGGGTCCAGCGATCTTTCGGGGAATGCCTGCCGCGTTCGGGCAAATCACGCCTCCATCCGGGCCCCGCCCGGGCATTTTTCCGGGGTCGCCGGGACGGGTTTATCCCACACTTTGCCGAGGACTATCCACCATGCCGCTCCAGGCGCTCAAGACGATGACCTACAGCCTCATGCACCTTTCGGTCGCCATGACGGTCGCCTTCCTGCTGACCCGCAGCTGGCATGCCGCGCTCGCCATCGGCCTGATCGAGCCTCTGGTGCAGACAGTCGCCTACACGCTGCACGAGCGGGCCTGGGCCCGCGCCGGTGCGACCCGTCCCGTTCACGCGCACTGACGCCCGGAGACGCGCCATCCGGGATCGCCCGGCGCGGCAGGGCCTGCAACGCGCTGGACAGGTTGCAGAACCTGCCGCCATAGTCTCCGCGAACCCCAGCCGTGGAGCCCGTTTCATGAGACTCAGTCTGATTTCCTGCCTCGCGATCCTGCCCATGGTCGCCTGCAGCGCGCCCGCCGCTCCACCTGAAGCGGACGCGGCAACGGATGCGGCCCCGGAGCCCGCCGTGGAGGTCGCCTCCGCCCCGGCTGTACCGGCGCTCGAACAGCTCTGGGTGGCCGAAGGCTTTGAAGATCCCGAAGGCGCTGCACTTGCGCCGGATGGCAATTATTTCATCTCCAACGTGCGGGGCGAAGGCGGGGAAAAGGACGGTGACGGCTACGTCTCGAAAGTCTCGACCGACGGGGAAGTGCTGGAGCGCTATTTTGCCGCCAAGCTCAACGAACCGAAGGGCATGGCCGTGAAGGACGGCATTCTCTACGTCGCCGACATCGACGAGATCGTGAAGTTCGACGCGAACACCGGTGCCCGCCTCGGCGGCCTGCGCGTGCCGGACGCCCAGTTCCTCAACGACATGACGGTCTGGAACGGCAAGGTCCTGGTCTCCGATTCCGGGACGGCCGAAATCATCGACGTGACGGGCGAGACGCCGGTCGTCTGGCTGAAGGACGAGGCGAACCTCGCCGGAATCAACGGCATTCTCGGCGACGGCGACCGGCTTCTGGTCGCCACCATGTCCAGCGGCGCGCTCTATAGCGTTTCGGAGAGCGGCGAGCTGACCGAACTTGCCCGCGGCATGGAGAATGCCGACGGGATCGGCATCGTGCCGGGCGGCGGCTATCTCGTGTCGTCCTGGCCGGGCCAGATCCACTACGCGCCCGGCGACGGCACCTTCACCACGCTGTCCGACACGGTCGAAGCCGGCATCATGCAGAACGACCTCAGCATGTTCGGCGACATCGTGATCTCGCCCAACTGGGTGCCGGGCACCGTCACGGCGTACAGGGTCGTGCGCTAGGCCCTAGTTCGTCGAACCGGCGCTGACGGTGACCATGGCGGCGCGCAGGACGCGGTCGCCGATCTTCCAGCCGGCCTGGAAAACCGAGGCGATGCTGCCCGGCGCCTGCGGGGACGGGACGTTGGCCACAGCCTGGTGCAGGTTCGGGTCGAAGGCATCGCCCGGCTGGGCGGCAATCGCGGTGACGCCATTGCGGGCGAACGCGGTGTGCAGTTCCTTCTCGGTCATCTCGATGCCGTTCAGCAGGTTCTTGCCGGCTTCCGACAGGGCGTCGCGATCGCCGTCCGGCAGGGCGGCGAGGGCACGGGAAAGGTTGTCGGACACGCTCAGCAGCTCGGCGGCGAACTTCTCGATCGCATAGACCCGGGCGTCGGCAGCCTCTTTCTGGGCACGCTTACGGGTATTGTCGAGGTCGGCGAGCGTGCGCAGCAACTGGCCGCGCATTTCCTCTTTCTCCGTTTCGAGGCGGAGGATGATGTCCTCCGGAGTCGCTTCCGCGGCCGGTCCGGCAGCGTCCACAGCTTCGGTTTCTTCGGTCCTGGTTTCGTCGCTCATCATTGCCCATCCTTTGCGCGGCGGCGGGAGAGGATTTCGCCCACCACCTTCGCCGTATAATCCACCATCGGGATCACCCTTGCATAATTCAGCCGCGTCGGGCCGATCACGCCAAGGGCGCCGATCACCTGTTTTCCGCCACCCATATAGGGCGCCACGATCACACTTGAACCAGATAGCGGGAAAAGCTGGTTTTCGGAGCCGATGAAGAGTCGCACCCCACCGGCTTCCTGTGTCGTGTCGAGGATGTCGAGCACGTTCTGCTGGCGTTCAAGCTCGTTGAACAGCTGCCGCACCCGGTCGAGGTCTTCCGCCGCCTTGGCGTCCTCCAGCAGGTTCGCCCGGCCCCGCACGATCAGCGAGCGACCGCGGCCCGGTGTCTCGCCGCTCCACTGGGCAAGCCCCTGTTCGACAAGGGCGGCCGCCGTCACGTCGAGCTGGGCCCGGCGGGTCCGCAATTCCTCGCGCACATCCTGGGCCGCTTCCGAGAGGGTCCGGCCCTTCATGCGGGTGGAGAGATAGTTGCCGGCTTCGATCAGCGTGGTAGACGGCAGGCCGTCGGGCAGCTGGATGAAGCGGTTTTCGACGTCGCCATCCTCGGTCAGCAGGATGCAGATCGCATCGCGTGCCCCGAGCGGCACGAATTCGACATGCCGCACGGCAGCATCGCGCTTTGGCGAGGAGACGAGCCCGGCGGCGCCGGTCAGGCCCGACAGGATGTCGGAGGCTTCGGCGAGGACGTTCTCGAAATTCGTGCCGGCCGATTTCAGGCGCTCGTCGATGGCCTGGCGGTCTGCGCGCACAGGTTCGCCGATCTCGAGGAAGCCGTCGACGAAGAGGCGCAGGCCCATATGGGTCGGCGCGCGGCCGGCCGAGATATGAGGGGCGTCCAGAAGGCCGAGATCGGTCAGGTCCGCCATGACATTGCGGATCGAGGCGGGGGAGAGGGCGATCCCGCTCTTGGACAGGGTGCGCGAGCCGACCGGTTCGCCGGTCGCCAGGTAGCCCTCGACGATCTCGCGGAAAATGTCCCGCGAGCGCTGGTCGAGGCGCTGCATCAGCGATTTGATGTCCGGCTGCGATTGCATACCGGAATGGATAGGAGCCCTCCGGCCAGGGTTCAATAGCCGGCACACCGTGGGCCTGGCGCCTGCAATCGGTGCTGTTCTGCGGATGGCCCTAGTAAAGGCCCTCGATTTCGCCGTCGGAATTGAGGGAGATGCCCTCGGCGGCCGGATGGCGCGGCAGGCCGGGCATGGTCATGATGTCCCCGCAGATGCCGACGATGAATCCGGCCCCGGCCGACAGGCGCACCTCGCGCAGCTGCACGACATGGCCCTCCGGGGCGCCGACCAGTTTCGGGTTGGTCGAGAAACTGTACTGGGTCTTCGCCATGCAGACGGGGAGGCGGCCGAAGCCGGCCTCTTCCATGCGCTTCAGCGCATCGCGGACATTGTCCGAAGCCTCCACCCGGTCGGCACGGTAGACCTTCCGGGCGACCGTCTCGATCTTCTCGAACAGCGGGGTTTCGTCCCGATAGAGGAGCTGGAATTCCGACGGCTTGGTCTCGATCGTCTGGGCGACCTTGCGGGCGAGATCCTCGGCGCCGCGGCCGCCTTCGGCCCAGTGGGTGCAGACCGAAACGGGCACGCCCAGTTTCGTGCAATAGGCTTCCACGGCCTGGAGTTCGGCCGACGTGTCGGAGGTGAAGCGGTTGATCGCCACGACGACCGGGACGCCGAACAGTTTCAGGTTCTCGATATGACGCCCGAGATTGGCGAGGCCGGCTTCCAGTGCGCCATAGCTGACCGAGGCGGAATCCTTCAGCGACACGCCGCCATGCATCTTCAGGGCGCGGACGGTGGCGACCAGAACGGCGGCGGCCGGGACGATCCCCGCCTGCCGGCACTTGATGTCGAAGAATTTCTCCGCGCCGAGGTCTGCGCCGAAGCCGGCTTCGGTGACGACATAATCCGCCATCTTGAGGGCGGCCCTGGTCGCGATGACCGAGTTGCAGCCATGCGCGATATTGGCGAACGGGCCGCCATGGATGAGGACGGGGTTGTTCTCAAGCGTCTGCACGAGGTTCGGCAGCATGGCGTAGCGCAGCAGCGCCATCATCGCGCCGACGGCGTTCAGGTCCTTGGCCGTCACCGGCACCCGCCCGCGCTTGTAACCGACGATGACTTTCTCAAGTCGCGTGCGAAGGTCGTGCATGTCCGTCGCGAGGCAGAGGATGGCCATGATTTCCGACGCGACCGTGATGTCGAAGCCGGATTCCATGGGCGAGCCGTTGCCGGTGCCGCCAAGGCCGGTGACCACCTGGCGGAGGTTCCGGTCGTTCATGTCCATAACCCGACGCCAGGCGACCCGCGTCGGCTCCAGCCCGGACTCCGCGCCCCAGTGGATATGATTGTCCGTCATCGCCGCGAGCAGGTTGTGCGCCGACGTGATGGCGTGGAAATCGCCCGTGAAGTGCAGGTTGATGTCGTCCATCGGCACGACCTGTGCCCGTCCGCCGCCGGTGGCGCCGCCCTTCATGCCGAAGCAGGGACCGAGCGAGGGTTCGCGCAGGCAGAGGAGCGCATTCATGCCGAGCCGGTGCATTGCATCCGACAGGCCGATCGAGGTTGTGGTCTTGCCTTCGCCGGCCGGGGTCGGGTTGATGGCAGTGACCAGGATCAGCTTGCCGTCGCGCTTCTGGCGAAGGCTCGACAGGTGATGATTGCTGATCTTGGCCTTGTCGTCGCCATAGGGGATCAGGTCCTGTGTATCGACGCCGATACGTCTCGCAATCTGCCCGATCGGGAGCTTCTTCGCTCCGCGCGCAATATCGATGTCGCTGGCCATTGGACCCCGTTTCCTGTTCCCTCGGCGATCCGGTGTAGACAGGTGCGCCAAAACCCGCAATCAGGCGTGGCACCAAACAAGAGGTCCCCCTATGAGCCAGCTCATCCGCCCGTCCGGCCGCGTTTTCGACCAGATGCGCGACATCGTCCTGGAGACGAGTGTGACGCGCTATGCCGAGGGCTCGTGCCTCGCGAAGTTCGGCAACACGCATGTTCTCTGCACGGCGAGCTGGGAAAAGGGCGTGCCCGGCTGGCTGAAAGGGCAGGGCAAGGGCTGGGTGACGGCGGAATACGGCATGCTGCCGCGCGCGACGCACACGCGGGGCCGCCGCGAAGCTGCCGCCGGCAAGCAGTCTGGCCGCACGCAGGAAATCCAGCGCCTGATCGGCCGCTCTCTGCGCTCCGTCTGCGACCTGAAGGCGCTCGGCGAGAACCAGATCACCATCGACTGCGACGTGCTGCAGGCCGACGGCGGCACGCGGACGGCCTCGATCACGGGCGGCTTCGTTGCGCTATCGCTCGCCTGCAAATACCTCGTGGAGGAGGGCGTCATCCCGGCGAGCCCGATCCAGAAGCAGGCAGCTGCCATCTCGGTCGGCGTGTATCAGGATCATCCGGTCCTCGATGTCGACTATCCGGAAGACTCCGCCGGCGAGGCCGACATGAATGTCGTGATGAGTTCCGACGGCGGCTTCATCGAGGTGCAGGGCACGGGCGAGGAACGTCCGCTGACGCGGACCGAACTCGACGAAATGCTGCGCCTCGCGGAAAAGGGCTGCAACGAACTGTTCGCAGCCCAGCGCGCCGCGCTCGGCTAGGCCGCTTCGCCGAAACTGTAGGCATCCATCGCGAGGATGCCGTAGGTCGTGCTCTTGTGCAGGCGCTTGCCGGGGCCGGTGCCGCCTGCGCCGAGGGCAACGAACAGCGGCAGGATATGATCCATGGTCGGATGGTTGTCGCGGCCATGCGGGCCGGCCTGCACCGCTTCAAGAACCGCGGCATGGTCTCCGGCCTCGATGCGCCCGGCCAGCCATTCGGCAAAATCCGTGACCCAGGGCGGCGGCGGCGTATTGAGCTCCGGCCGGTAGGTGAAGAAGGCGCGCAGGTTGTGCGTCGCGCCGCCCGAGCCGACGATCAGGACCCCGTCGTCGCGCAGCGGCGCCAGTGCTTCGCCGAGGCGATAATGCCATTCCGGCGACTGGTTCATGCTGATCGAAAGCTGCAGGACGGGAATGTCCGCCTGCGGCCAGGCAAGCATGAGCGGGATCCACGCGCCATGGTCGAGACCGCGGCTTTCATCCGTTATCGCATCGAACCCGGCCGTTTGCAGGTGCGTGGCGATGTCTCCGGCCAGCGCATGGGCACCGGGGCTCCGGTACTGCATCCGGTAGAGCGCATCGGGAAAGCCGCCGAAATCGTGGATCGTCTCCGGCTTGCCTGCGGCGGTCAGGGTCGGGCGCGGCGCGTTGAAATGGGCCGAGACGACCAGAATTGCCCGCGGCCTCGGGAACAGGCCGGACAGGCCTTCCAGAAAGGTCCGGGCGGCGGAGGGCTCGATCACCAGCGTGGGCGAACCATGGGAAATGAAAAGGGATGGAAGCGTGCTCATGCGCCGCAATGTGGGGCCGGGGAGGGCAGGGACTCAATCGCGCGAAGCGGAATAGGTGTCATTCCGCCTACCAGCGGCGTTTCGGTCCGCCCAGCATGTCGCCGACCGTGCGCACGGTGGCGGCTGCCACCTGCATCGGCGTCGGATTGCGGCGATGGGCATGGCGCACGAAGTGGCCGCAGTTCGAGCCGAAGAGATCGTATTCCTTGCCGAGATGGCGGCGGGCCCGCAGTTCGACATGGTAGCTGTCGAGATCGCTGTATCGTTCGTGCAGACGGACGCTCCGGCCGGCGGCGAAGGCGGCAAAGCTCTGTTCGACAACGCCGCCGTGAAGGCGCGAATTGGAGATCACGGTGCCGCGGGCGGTAACGAGGCCATAGTGGCGCAGGACGCCGCCAAAGCGGATGGAGACGACATCGCCGGCGGCGTAGGCATCGTCCCGCATGGCGCTATTCCGCCGCCACGCGCTCGGTGGCGCCGTCGTCTTCGGTATCGAAGATGAGGATGTCGCCCGGCTGGCAGCCGAGCTCGCGGCAGAGCGCTTCCAGCGTCGAGAAGCGGATGGCCTTGGCCTTGCCGGTTTTCAGGATGGAGAGGTTGGCGAGGGTGACGCCGACACGTTCGGACAATTCTGTCAGAGACATGCGGCGGTCTAGCAATACACGGTCGAGGGTCACGCGAATGGACATGGCGCCCTCCTATATGGTCATTTTTTCTTCGTCGCGAAGGCGTGTGCCTTCACGGAAGACTTGGCTGAGGATGAAGAGCGCGGCCACCGACGCCCAGGCGATAAGGTCCACCGACAGTTCGACCGAGGTGCCGTGCACCATCATGCCCATGAAGATGGCGATGAGGTAGCGCATCAGCTGGGTGATCGCGATGGCGATGGCGATGCGGGTGAGACGTCCGGCATTGTCGGGCACGAAGGGGTCGCCTTCGGCCAGCGTGCCGAGGATCTTCTGCAGTTCGAGGCAGACGAAGACCACGGCACTGACAACAACGAGCACGCCGGCGAGGCCCGCGACAAGCTCCGGCACGGAGATGTCATGGTCGTCGACCTTGATCGCGCCGATACTGATGGGGTTGCCCGACAGCATCGACACGAGTTCGACGCTGCCTGCGAGGAGAACGATGGCGCCGATAGCGGCCGTCATCCACATGACGACGGTGACCAGGACAGTCATGATCGCCGCCATGGAATTGCGTGCTTTGCCTGTCATGCCTTCTTCTCTTCATCCTTTCCGCTGGATGATCTATGCCGGCAGGGTCCTTGCTTTTGCGTGAACCCTTACCGAATAACGATATAGGTATTCGTGACGAAAGCAAGAATGGAACCATTTTAGAAGGGCGAAACATGACAAATCGCATTCTTTCACCCGGACGTCTTGTCGCGGCGACCCATAACAAGGGAAAAGTGAAAGAACTCAAGGACTTGTTTGCGCCGCTCGGCTACGAAGTGGTCTCTGCAGCGGATCTTGACCTGCCGGAACCGGATGAAACGGAAAGCACATTTGCCGGGAACGCACTGCTGAAAGCGCGTGCGGCGGCCCAGGCGACCGGCGCTCCGGCCCTGTCCGACGATTCCGGGTTATCGGTAACAGCGCTCGGCGGAGCCCCGGGCATCTATTCGGCCCGATGGGCCGGGGAACCCCGGGATTTCGGCGCCGCGATGGCCAAGGTGGAGCGTGAACTGCAGGAGGCGGGCGCTGCTGACCGGAGTGCGAAATTCGTCTGCGCCCTCGCGGTCGCCTGGCCGGACGGGCATGAGGAAGTGTTCGAGGGCGAGGTGCACGGATCCCTCGTCTGGCCGCCGAGAGGGGAGAAGGGGTTCGGTTACGACCCGGTCTTCATCGCCGACGGAGAGACGATCACGTTCGGAGAAATGGACCCTGACCGGAAACACGCCATGAGCCACCGTGCCGACGCTTTCCGCAAGCTCAAGGCGGCGCTGCTCCCGTGACCGATGCCATCCATCCCTTCGGTCCACATTACGGGTTCGGCCTCTATGTCCACTGGCCCTATTGCACGCGGATTTGCCCGTATTGCGATTTCAACGTCTACGCCGCGAAGGATCGCGATCCGGCGCTTCTGGTTGATGCGATCTGCGCCGACATCCGGGCCCATCGCAGCCGCATGCCGGAACATGGCGCGCTCGACTCGGTCTATTTCGGCGGCGGTACGCCGTCTCTTCTGGCGCCGGCGGACGTCCAGCGCATTCTCGATACGGCCGACGATGTCTTCGGTGTGAAGCCCGGTGCGGAAGTGACACTCGAAGCCAACCCAAACGATGTCATGCGGGCAGACCTTGCCGGGCTGCGCAGTGCCGGCATCGACCGCCTGTCTGTCGGCGTCCAGTCGCTGCGCGATACGGCGCTGGCTTTCCTCGGCCGGGATCATGACGCGGCGGGCGCCAAGGCCAGCGTGGCACGCGCCATGCGCGTCTTCCGCTCGGTCAGTGTCGACCTGATCTATGCCCGGCCCGGCCAGTCGCTGGACGACTGGAAGCTCGAGCTGGAAGATGTGCTTGGCCTCGGCATGCCGCATCTTTCGCTCTACGAACTGACGATCAAGGAGGGCACGCCTTTCGGGCTTGCGGTCGGCCGGGGCCAGATTGCTCCGATGCCGGACGATGACCAGGCAGACCTGTTCGAGCTGACGCAGGACATTCTCGATATGGCCGGCCTGCCGGCCTATGAAGTATCGAACCACGCGATTTCACCTGCCCATCAATCTGTCCACAACATGATCTACTGGCAGGGCGGGGACTGGATCGGGGCAGGGCCGGGGGCACATGGCCGTGTGACGGTCAACGGGCATCGCTATGCCTATGAGGCACAGCGCCGGCCCGAAGTTTACATGGCGAACGTGCAGGCGCTCGGGTCTGGCTGGGGCGATGCACAGCGGCTGGACCGGACTGGCATCACGCAGGAACTGCTCGCCATGGGCCTGCGTCCGGCGAGCGGCATCGACATCGCCCGGATCGAGGCCGTCGCGGGCCGGCCGGTGCCGCGCGACAAGATTGCCGTGTTTGCGGAACAGGGCTGGGTGAATTTCGACGGTGCTACCCTGTCGCTGACCCCGGCCGGCCGTCTTCTGGCCGACGCGCTGACAGCGCAGCTCGTGCCTTAGGCCGCCGGCGGGCTGCGGCCCATCTTCTCTTCCCAGTGCCGGCGGCAGAGTGAGACATAGGTCGATTTTCCGATCGATACCTGGTCACCCTCTGTCAGTGCTTTTCCGTCCGGACCCAGACGGACGACCATTGTCGCTTTCCGCCCGCATTCGCAGATCGTGCGCACTTCGCGGATCGAGTCGGCGATGGCGAGCAGGGTTGCGGCCCCTTCGAAGAGTTCACCGCGGAAATCGGTGCGCAACCCATAGGCCAGCACAGGCACGTTCAGATGGTCTGCAACGCGGGCCAGCTGCCAGACCTGTTCCTTGGTCAGGAACTGGGCCTCATCGACAAAGATGGCATCGATCCGGTGCTCCGACAGCCTGTCCCTGACGAGCGCGAAGAGATCGTTCTCCGCATTGTACAGGGTTGCATCCGCGCTGATCCCGATGCGCGAGGAGATGTGGCCGGCGGCATCGTCCTTGTAGAGGGACGATGTGAGCAGCAGCACGTCCATACCGCGCTCACGGTAGTTGTACGCTGCCTGCAACAGCAGCGTCGACTTGCCGGCATTCATGGCGGCGTAGGAAAAATAGAGCTTGGCCACGCCGGAACCTATTCCAGAGCTTTGGCGATGCCCTCACGACGCGGGTCAGCGGCGCCTTCCAGATGGTCATCGCGGACGACGATCACATGCAAGCCGGAATTCTCGCCGGTGCGTTCCTCGACCGTATAGCCCATCTCGCGGAGCGCTTCGGCCGCTTCCGGACCGCCGGCGCGATCAACCTCGACACCGATCGTATCGCCTCGAGCGATAATGTTCGGCAGGTCAACCGCTTCCTGGGCCGTCTTGCCCCATTCAAGTACGCCGACCAGCGTCTTCGCGACATAGGCGATGATCGAGTTGCCGCCCGGCGAGCCGGTGACCATGAACAGGTCGCCGTTCGGATCGAACACGAGCGTCGGAGACATGGACGAGCGCGGACGCTTGCCGCCGGCCGGTGCGTTGGCGACCGGCTTGCCGCCCATTTCAGGCTGGCGCGAGAAGTCCGTCAGCTGATTGTTCAGGAGGAAGCCGCCGGCCATGCGCGAGGAGCCGAAAGCGGCTTCGACTGTCATCGTCATGGACACGGCATTTCCGTCCGCGTCGATGATGGAGAGGTGCGAGGTGCCCGGCTTGTGCTCGGTCGCGTCCTCGCCCCACATCGGGCGCATCGGATCCCGGCCGAGCGCAACGCCCGGATCGCCGGGGAAGGCATGCTCGCCAGGCTCGAAGACCTCGCTGGCCCGCACCTTCAGGTATTCCGGATTGATCAGGTCCTGCGTCGGCACCGGCACGACATCGGCGTCGGCGACATAGTGGTCGCGGTCGGCATAGGCGAGGCGCTGGGCATCGACGAAGGTCTTCAGGAACGCTTCCTCGGTGGCCTTCACATTCGGGCCCGGTTTCAGCAGGTCATAGAGATACATGATCTCGTTCTGGGCGACGCCTCCGGAAGAGGGGGGCGGAGCAGAGCAGATCTTGTATTCGGTCGGCAGCGTGCCGCAGACGGCCGGACGGATCTTCACCTTGTAGTTTGCAAGGTCGTCCAGCGTCATCTCGCTGCCATAGGGTTCGGCATTTGCCGCGTCGACAATCTGCTGGGCCAGCGGACCGGTATAGAAGGCAGACGGGCCGTCGGCTGCGATGGCCTTCAGGGTTGCGGCATAGTCCGGATTGGTCCGCTTATAGCCTTCCGGGAGCGGCTCGCCGTTCGGGTAGAAATAAGCCGCGGTGACTGGGTTGTCGTCGAGCCGGATCATGGCGCGCAATTGTTCGTTGGCCAGAAGGGCCGACATGCGCGGCGAGACGTCCCAGCCTTCCTCTGCCAGCTTGATCGCGGGCTGGAACAGGCTGGCCCAGTCGGCCTTGCCGTCAAAATCATGCGCTGCCTTGTAGAGGGCCACCTGACCCGGAACACCGACCGAATGTCCGGATTGCCAGGCACTGACAAAGTCCATCACTTCGCCGTCTTTCACGAACCAGTTCGCCGTCGCGGCTGCCGGAGCCGTCTCGCGCCCGTCGAACACCGTGATCTCGTCTTTCGCGCGATTGTAATAGACCATGAAGGCGCCGCCACCGATGCCGGAGCTTTGCGGCTCAACGAGGCCCAGCACGGTGTGAACGGCAATTGCCGCGTCGATGGCATTGCCGCCATTGCGCAGGACTTCGAGACCGGCCTCGACAGCGCGCGGGTCGGCCGCGGCGACCATGGCGCCCTTGGTCCAGGAAAGATCGCCCAGCGCTTCCGGTTCGGCGGCCTGGACCTGTCCGGCCGCCGATTCGGCTGCCGCCCGGGCGGCTTCCGAGGTCGAGACGTCCTGCTTTCCTTCGGGCGCAGCACACGCAGACAGGAGAAGGGCTGCAAGAAGGGAGTGGGAGAGCTTCATGGCGCGGTCCTATGCTTGCGTGACTTGCGGCGGACCTTAAGAGAGTGAAACACAAAGGAAAAGACTGACAGGACATCGCAATGGCGAGAGCAGGCAAGCGGAACCTCATCACGGACGTGGCGGGGCTGCGCGTCGGCCAGTCGGAAGATCCGGCAGTACGGACCGGGGTCACCGTCATTGTGCCCGATACCGCTGCCGTCGCTGCCTGTGTCGTGGCAGGGGGCGGGCCCGGCACACGCGAGACGGATCTGCTGGCCGGAGGAACGCTGGTCGATGCCGTGGACGCGATTTTCCTCTCGGGCGGGAGCGCGTTCGGTCTTGGAGCAGGTGACGGAGTGATGGCCGGCCTGAAGGCGGCTGGCCGGGGATTTTCTGTCACCCGGACCCCCGGTGTTCCACCCACGCCGATCGTGCCCGGTGCTATCCTGTTCGATCTTGCCAATGGCGGCGACAAGACCTGGGACGGGCTTGCGCCCTATGCCGGTCTCGGCCGGGCTGCGTTCGATTCTGCGGCAGAGGAATTTGCGCTGGGCCGGGCAGGGGCAGGTTTCGGCGCGAAGGCCGGTCAGTTTCGCGGTGGCACAGGCTCGGCCAGTATCGTGACCGATGACGGCATGACGGTTGGGGCAGTGTCGTGCGTCAACTGCGTGGGGTCCGTCCTGATGCCCGGCACCGATGCGTACTGGGCCTGGCCCTACGAGGTAAACCGCGAATTCGGCGGCAAGCGTCCGCCGGCGGGCTTTGCCATGGATGCCGACGACTGGGGCGCCGCCAAAGCCAACCCGGCGCTTGGACAGAACACGACCATTGCCTGCGTGGCAACGGACGTGGCGCTCACGCCGGATCAGGCAAAACGCGTGGCGCAGATGGCCCTGTCAGGTTTTTCCCGCGCAATCCGTCCGGTCTTTGCCCCCTTCGACGGCGATGCTGTTTTCGTGCTAAGTACCGGCCGGGTCGCCCTGCCGGACCCGGTGCCGATGAACGTGGCCCGGATCGGTGAGCTCGCGGCTTCCACGCTGGCGCGTGCAATCGCCCGCGGTGTTCACGAAACACGGCAACAGGAGGGTGGGGGATGAAGGCAGGCTGGAAATGGGGAGCGGGCCTTGGCGCCCTGGCGCTGGCAACGGCCTGCGTCGTGGGTGGGCACGAGGCCAATCCGGACGACTGGCCGGGAATCGTCTCTCTCCAGTCCCAGCAGGGCCGGAACGTCTACCATGAATGTGGCGCCGCGATGATCTCGCCGGACTGGGCGCTGACGGCAGCGCACTGCGTCGAGACGGTTCGGATCGAAGGTGTCGGCAAGGCGGTCCAGTATTATCCCGACGCGCGTGGCGAGTTGCAGCGCTTCGGCCCGCTCACCATCGCTATCGGCGCCGGAACCCTGCTGGAAATCCCGAAGGAATCGAGCTTCCCGATCACCGAAATCGTCGTGCATCCGGCCTATCAGGCGGGACATGCCGAGCTTGGGAACGACCTTGCCCTTCTGCACATCGAGGGCCGCTGGGATGGCCCGGTCTCCCGTCTCGACGGCCTGACCGCCACGGCGCCTGACCTTGCGGCCACGGGGACCGAAGTGGTCGTCGCCGGCTATGGCAACACCGAGGAACAGGGCTCGCAGGAAGAGGGGTTCAACCGGACCGGCCGGCATGTCAGCGCCCCGAGCCTCGCCCTGATGGAGGGCCGCGTCCCGCCGGTCCTGCCAGAGACCTGCCGGCAGCAGATATCCGCGCTGATCGACAAGTACGGGCTGGATCAGGAATTTGCCGGCGTGGAAGTCGATCCGGTTCTGCAGATCTGCGCCGGCGCGGGCGGAATCGACTCCTGCCAGGGCGACAGCGGGGGACCGCTCGTGGCACGAACCTGGGAGGGCGGCCCGGTCCAGATCGGCGTCGTCAGCTGGGGGCTCGGCTGTGGCCGCGCCGACAGTCCGGGCGTTTATTCGCGCGTCTCAGCCTATTCCGGCTGGATCGCCAGCGTGACCGGCATCGCACCGGATTTCACCCCGCCACCCTCGACCGTTCCGCTGGAATAAGACTTCAGGCCCCACGAGGCGCCAAAGGATATTGGCGACCGGGAACAGGGGCTCCGGTGCCCGGCAGAGGCGTGCTGCAGAAGGCCGGGAAAACAGGCTTGCATCCCTCAGGGGCTGACTGTATGTGTCCGCCTTCCTTCGGCAGGCACCCGTAGCTCAGCTGGATAGAGCACCAGACTACGAATCTGGGGGTCAGGAGTTCGAATCTCTTCGGGTGCGCCATTTTCCTCAAGGATAGCAAGGCGTTGCTGATCGGTCGGTTAGGCGCGTCGACGTTCAGGCCATCATCAGACCATTTCTACTGCGAACAGAAGCCGGTCGTTTGCTATGGCTGGGCGTGTGCGCTTTTTCACGCTTGCCCTGTTTGGAATTGTATTAGCCAATCTTTCGCTAACGACGTAGGGATGTGGATGGCTAATAGTGGTGCGTCGGTAGCGATTGGTTTTGCACCGGCAGAAAGCAACAGATCAAAAAAGTTGATATGGAGTGTGACGGCATTTTGAGCCTTAAAGTGTCCGTCTCCGGGGTACGCCACACCGCCACCTTGTAGCTCTGTTCGGCCCTGTTGAAAGTTTTCAATGGTGCCATCAGCGGGATCGATCGTCCGTTTCGCAGTTGCTTTCGGCCGCATCCTATAGACGGAGGCGGTGGCATTTGGATTTTGTCGAATAGCCTCCCCAAAAGTCACCAACAGTCCAGTGAAGCTTGCCGTGTCCCGTGGGTCTTCAAAGCGGTATTGAACCAATGCATCAACTAGCTTCGTTAGCGGCACGTCTTCCGCAACCTCATGCTGCTGGGCAGGCTGATTCGATATGTATGTTGTATCCTTTTCCCACCCCAATGACTTGATCAGTTCTTTGAGTACAGCGGCGTTGTGGTCTCGAGCATCTTTCGACATCAGGGCGCCTCTTTGTTGCGTCCACCCGCCACCGCGTCTCATCCGGGTGTAGCCGTCGGAAATCACATTTCTCCGACATGGATGCAGAGCCGGGTCCAACACGAGCCGCCGCCGCCAAGTTTTGAGATCTTGCTGTCCTGTTTGAATAAGCTTTAGCTCAGCACGCATGAATTCCTCATGTTCTACATAAGATTCAAATGCATTCAGGATTCCTTGCTCCAGGAAAACCCTGCAGATCCCGAGGTATCGCCGCTTGTAGCCGAAGAAGCGCGCGCGCTGCTGTAAGGTGTCAGCGTTACCCACACTGCTCTGCCCCACCGAGGTGGTCCACCTGCTTTGTTAGTCCGGCGGTTTCCACGTAGCGGCGTTCATGCCGCTACCTCCCCACAGTAAGGCGGTATGAACGCCGCGGGCAAGATGGTTTGTGGCGCAGGTGGCCGGTAGCCCAGAGAAGAGTGTGGGCGCGCGGTGTTGTAGTGCCGCCGCCAGATTTCGATCAGGATCTGTGCCTCGCGCAAATCGAAGAAGATTTCTCTCGCCAGTAACTCATCCCTGAGCTTGGAGTTAAAGCTCTCGCAGTATCCATTCTCCCAAGGCGAGCCCGGTTCGATGTAGAGCGTCTTCACGCCGATGCGCTGGAGCCACTCGCGCAGGGCGGTGGCGATGAACTCGGGGCCATTGTCAGAACGGATATGCGCCGGCGGGCCATGCAGGACGAACAGTTCGCCCAGCGTGTCGAGCACATCACGCGAGTTGAGCTTGCGCTCGACGCGGATGGCGAGGCACTCTCGGGTGAACTCATCTATCACGCACAGCATACGGAACACCTTGCCGTCATGGGTGCGATCCTGACGAAATCGTAAGACCAGACATGGCCCTTATGCGCTGGTCGGAGCCTCACGCACGAACCGTCATCCAGCCATAACCGGCCGCGTTTTGGTTGTTTCATCGGAACTTTAAGCCCTCACGCCGCCAGATGCGATACACACGCTTCCGTTCACATGCCAGCCATCTCGTCTCAACAGGGCCGTGATGCGGCGATAGCCATATCGGCCGAACTGCTCGGCAAGTGGATGATGGCCGCTGTCAGAACATCCTCGTCCTGACGCGGCACGCGCGGTTTGCGCTGAGGAACGATGCTGGCCGATCACACGGCAGGCACGGCGCTCTGGTACGCCGAGCGCCTCCACCACATGATCGACCGCTTCGCGTTTGCGTGAAGGGCTCAGAACTTTCCCTTGATGACTTCCTGAAGGATCTGGTTGTCCAGCGTGAGATCGGAGATCGCCTTGCGAAGGCGCGCATTCTCCTTCTCGATCTCCTTCATCCGTTTGGCCTGGTCAACCTGTAGGCCACCATACTCCTTGCGCCACCGATAGTATGTCTGTTCCGTCACCCCGATCGAACGCACGGCCTGTCCCGTCGTCTCACCGCGCGCGAGGCGAACCTCCACCTCCCGCAGCTTCGCTATGATCTCTTCAGGCGTTGATCTCTTGCCCATGTCTCAGCTCCATATCTGAAGCCGGAACTAACTCAAATAATGGACCACTTTTGCGGGGGCAGACCAAAGGAGAACTCCTTCAGGAACCTTCGCACCTATGGGACCGGCCCTGCTTTCATCCGCATGAAAGGGCAACGCGGCACGAAGAAGATCTTCTACCGTCCCGAAGATGTCACGGCATGGATGGAGGCGCGCTCATGAACGCGCCAACTTTCCACGGTGACGAATACACCGAAGATTTCGAGCTGCTCCCTCTCCACAAGTGGGATGCTGTGAAGATGAAGGACGGGAAGCCAGTCAACATCGGCAAAGCCCCGATGCACAAGGACTGGACCAACCGCGCCTTTGACCGTGCCCTTGTGAAGGAAGCCACGACTAGCGGCCACAATTACGGTGTGCGTCTGACTGCCGAACACCTTGTGGT
Source organism: Hyphomonas sp. (assembly GCA_041398365.1). Taxonomy (GTDB): domain Bacteria; phylum Pseudomonadota; class Alphaproteobacteria; order Caulobacterales; family Hyphomonadaceae; genus Hyphomonas. The sequence continues at coordinate 35,848 of JAWKUV010000019.1, forward strand.
CGACGTCGATCCCCGCAACATGCCGGAAGGCCGGGACACGTTCGCCGAGCTCTGCGAAGCGCTCGACATCAATCCAGACGACTATCCTATCGTGCGCACGGGATCCGGCGGCCTTCACGTCTACATGTGGAAGCCCCGCGACGTGGTGCTCGTAAACGAGCTGCCGGGGTTTCCGGGTGTCGAGTTCAAGTCGGCCGGCCGCCAGGTCGTGGCTGCCGGGTCGATACACCCCGACACGGGCGAACCTTACGCGTTCCGGCCGAACGGTGTTGCGATGTGGGAGGCTCCCGCTGCGCCGCCTGCGCTGCTGGCGCTGGCCGAGAAGCGCACGAAGGATCCCAAGGCAGGCAAGCCTGGCGAGTTCACGCCGGAACAGGTTGCCGGGATGCTGTCGCACATCGACCCCGAGAATTTCCGTGACCGGTCTGACTGGCTGCAGCTGATGATGTCGGCTCACCACGCATCCGGCGGCACAGCGGAGCACGAATGGATCGAGTGGGCGACCTCCGATCCCGCCTTCTCGGACGCCGAAGAGATCAACCGTCACACATGGCAGTCCCTGGGCCGGGGCCGCGGTGTCACTGCAGGCACGCTGATCCATCATGCCAAACAGGGCGGATGGAATGCGCCCGCCGAGACCCGGATTGTCGATGAAGGCATCGCCGAATGGGTCTGGGTCGCACAGTCCCAGATATTCATCCGGGAGCGCGACGATCGCCAGTTCAACCGTGAGGCCTGGAAGAGCATGTTCGCCGGTGAGTGGCCGGACGGGGACATCCTCACAGCGGTCTGGAAGGACAAGACGCCTGTCCGCAAGTTCGAGCGTTCCGTGTACGAACCGGGTAAGGACCGTTTCCTCGGCAGCGACCTGAACCTCTGGGTGCCGAGCGGCATCGAACCGGCTCCTGGCGACGTGACGCCGTTCATCGAGCACATGGAACTGCTCCTTCCCGACGAACGGGAACGCGAGCTGTTCCTCGACTACCTGCACTTCATCGTCTGCAAGCCTGCCGAGAAGATGATGTTCGCAGCCCTGATCCAGGGCGAGCAGGGTGTCGGCAAGTCCATCATCGGCCAACTGGTGACGAAGTGCATCGGCGCCCGCAACGTGTCCACGCCCACGAGCGAAGTGGTGAAGCGTGATTTCACCGGCTGGCAGGAAGGCTGTTCGCTCGTGCTGGTCGAAGAGCTGATGACCGAAGGGCGCCTGGAAGTGGCCAACAAGCTGAAGCGCGTCATCACCGAGCCGACGCTGGTGATCGAGCGGAAGGGCCTCGATGCCTACGACATCCCCAACCGGCTGAACTTGCTCTGCTTCACCAACCACAAGGACGCCGTGCGCCTTGAAAGCGGTGACCGCCGCTGGTTCGTACTGTTCTCGCCGATGAAACCGCAGCCGCAGGCATACTACGACAAGCTGTTCGCATGGTTGAACCGCGAAGAAACCGCCCCGGCATTCATGTACTGGCTGGCGCAGAGGAATCCCGCCCTCCAACCGAAAGGGCGGGCCCCTGATACCAACGCCAAAGCGGAAGCTGCCGAGCTGTCATTGAACGAGGTTGAATCCCAGGTGAAGGAATGGCTCGAAGCTTCCGACGGGCCGTTCAGGGAAGATCTCTTCCGCTTCGATGATGTCCGTGACTGCTTTCCCCGCATGCGTACTACCCAGATCAAGACGGCACTCAGCAATGCAGGTGCGAAGCGCCAGAAGCGCTGCACCAATCCCAAGTCCAAGCCCAACCACCAGATCTGGTCGATCCGGAACCATGAGCTTTACGAAGCTATGGGGCCTGCTGAGATCGCAGCGCACTACAACAAGACAGGTGGTGACCTGTCTTGAACAGGTACCTGTCTTGGGGCACCTGTCTTGCCTTAGTACCATGAATTTATTGATTTATTCGAAAACAAGACAGGTAAGACAGGTCTAAAAGACTATAATAATGAAAGATAAGAAGCCGGTGTGATGCAACTGCATATCTCGAAGTAATGATACATATGGACCTCAGGGCACCTGTCTTACCTGTCTTGATGTCTTGTAGCTGTTTAAGGCGCTGTAATCGCTGTGTATTCTTCAAGACAGGTGCCCAAGACAGGTCCCTGAGGCACCTGTCTTGAATACCGAGGGGCATCAAGCTTGAGGGTTCGATCCAGTGATCCGGTGCGCCAATTTGCTGACCGAAGAGGCAGACGGCCTCGCCACCGGAAAACGCAATGTCCTCGCTTCTCCCCCGCCTCAATACCGCCGAGACTAGGTCGAAATACGACTCGCCGGTCCTGATCCCTTCGGACCTCAACGAGCAGTTCCTCCGCCTGCTGTCGATCAGCGGACAGGTGAACTGGTCCGCCAGTCAGCTCGGCGTCTCCAAGGGCACGATGTACAACCGGCGTGCCCGTGACCCTGCATTCGCAAGAAAGTGGGACGTGGCGGTCAAGCAGGCCACCGAGGACAGGGCCGCGTCGATCCTGGCGGGCGTGGACGACCACATCGCCAGCCACCTGCGCTCGCAGCTCGTGCCCCTGGTCGACCAGGATGGTGATCCCGTGCTCGACGACAATTTCGAACAGGTGCACGTCTCGTCCATCTCCTTCCGTGACCTCGCCTCCATGAGGCGGGCCGTCGCCTCCGCCGCCCCGTCCGTGCAGGTGAACCTTCAGCAGAACTTCGGCGCGGAGACGGCGCCGGTCCTAGAGGACGAGCCGCTCGACGTGGACGCCATCCTGGCGGAGCTCGACGCCGATGAGTGATCCGGCTCCCCAGTTCAGGTGGCTCCGCCTGCGGAAGGACGGCACGGTCACCGTGACCCTCGAACCGGATGAGGTTCCGTTCTACGCCGGGCAGATGGTCTCGACCGACGCGCTGCTAAGGATTCAGGTCGTCGATCTTGCGGACCTGGAAGCCGAGGCGGACGGATCGAAGCCCGTGCTGCCCTGGTTCCGCCGCCGGGACCGCCTGCGCGCCATCGAGGACCTTCGGCGCCTGGACGCACCGAGGAGCATCCTGGAGCACGTCGCGAAGTCCCCGGTGGCGTCGTTCGCGCCTGCCATGTGGACGACGATCACGGTCATCAAGGGAGCCTGGGAGACCGACGAGCCCTTCAGGGCCGACCTGGTCTGCTCAGGTGGAGGGGCCGTGTTCGACGCCGCCCTGCCGATCTCGTTCGGCAAGGAGGGCCGTGAGGACTACCTGCGTTCCCTGGACAGGACCGACCCGCGGATCCGGGAGCGCGTCGCCGCCGTCATGGGACGGCACGAGGACGGACTGCCGAAGGCCAAACCGTAGGCGTGCCTGACTGACGATCTGTGGCTCTGCCTCAATAACCCGCTGTAATCGATGAGAAATAAGTTGAACGACGCACCCCAGGTCATGCGCCAGACCATCAATGCGCCCGGAAAGCGCTCCGGGCGCGCCTATGTGCGCCGGAAGACCGGGCCTTCGATGACCGCCTCGAACCTGGACCGTGAACGCCCGAAGCCCTCCACCATCGCCCTCGTCAGGGAGGCCTTGAACCACTGCCGCCTGGATCCCAGGGCGACTCCACGCTCGAACCAGGCTTGCCTGCTGTTCGCGGTCTACTACTGCGCCGGTCTTCCGTTCCCGCACGGCTGGCGCGAGGCCAGTGTCGATGTGTTGGAAGAGAATGGTATCCCAGCCACCACCGTGCAGCTCGATGTCCTTTACTCTGCCATGAACTCGGACTCAGCGGCCGACTTCGAAGGCTGGCCCGGCATCGACTCCCAATTGGTCCGTGATCTGCTCGACCGGCATTGAGGGTTCGCGAAGCCAGACCGGACGCTCATCTTCTTCCGCGTGTGCACGCACGCACCATGAAAGGATGAGAGATGAAGACCCAAGCAGAACTGGAACGCACCCGCGACGAGGCGAAGGCCGAGCTGGCCGAAGTCGACGCCGCCATCGCCCGCGCGGTCGAGAGCCGCGAGCTGGCCGGGACCGTCCCCGGCGGCACCGGAGACGCCAACCTCAAGAAGATGCGCGAACGCCGTTCGACCCTGTCGACTCGGATCGCGGACGTAACGCGGAGCCTCAAATGAAGACCGCAGAAGAACTCCAGACACGGCACACCCGCGCCACCGAAGAACTTTCCAAGGTGGAGGGCCAGATCGCCGAAGCGATCGCCGACGGCCGTGACGCCCGCTCGCTCCAGAACCGGCGCGATCACATCGCCACGAAGATCAAGGACCTGCTGCCCGCGATCCGCATCGCCCGTCAGCGCGAAGCGGACGCCGAACAGAGCGCCGCAGCCTCCGAGGCGGAGCAGCTGCGCCGTGCGGCCGTCGAAGCCACCGAGAAGCTCCACGCGGCTGCGAAAGAGGTCGACAGGAAGATCGCAGAGCTCGGCACCGCCTACGACAGCTACCGCCTCGAACTGATGGACGCCGACAAGGCCGTCCGCGCCGTCGGCTCCGATCTCGGGCGCGTCGTCCGTGGTTCGACCCACGGTCTCCGCTGGGCCCTCTCCAAGGGCGCCCACACCCTGTTCGCAGACAGCGGCGCAGCGCGCGTCCAGGCCAACCGTGAGGCACCCTTCGCCGACACCGTGAAGCGGTGCCTCCCCAATATCTGAGGAACAAGACCATGACACCCATCGAACAACTGACCGAGCTGGACCGCATCGCCAAGGCCGCCAACGCCAAGCCCGCAGACACGCTGCGCAAAGTGAACGACCTCCTGGAAGACCGCGTCCAGGACCGCATCGCCGCCGGCGAGACCGAGCTGCAGGCGCGCACCTACGTCCTCTCCGGCAAGGACCAGATCGCCGCCAAGCTCTACAAGATGGCCGAGGACCTTTCGGCCCAGATGGCCTACCAGGACCGGATCTTCCGGGACTGACGGATCGGGCGCCGCCACTCCTTTGCTCCTTGTGACGGCTGGCTGCCTGAGGGCCGCCGCTCCATTCTCCGGTGGGGCGGCGGCTCATTTCCGCTCGGAACTAGCTGCCACCCCGCCGCTGCAGTGTTCTATGTAATCGATGCTGCGGTAGTGCCATCTGCAGACATGCCTTGGCGCAGCGCTCAGCCCAGCAATAGCTGCGGGCAACCTGGCAGCAGAGTCCATTCAACTATGTTGCTGGTTGGAATATTGAAGTTTCGAGCCCTCAGTGCGTCTGCATCTTGCTGGTGCAGACGTCCTTTCTTCCCATGGCTAGAGCTCCCGTCGAGATTTACAACGACGAGTTCATCACCTTTGCGTCCAAGGACGTGGGCATGTGTTTGGCCCGCACCATTTGTTGGATGGTCGATCCTAATGTTCCGGTCGAACCTTCCCCTGATCCACTTACCCTCTTGGAGTAACTCAGTCGAAACACCATCCTGAGTGATGGTTATGGATTCAAGATAGGGAACTCGAAGAAATTCCGTGAAGCTCAAGTGCCATCCAAATTTCATATCTTGTCCGGTTCTCATTGGATTGATCCGGTCAATACCGGGGCGGTCCCCAGCTGTCGGTCCACGTTTCGATGTCAGGATTCTCAATTGTGATTCCGACACGATTGGGGAAGTATCATCTTAGATTGAACCGCAATGAACATACACGCATATGTTGGACTCGATGGGGGAAAAGATGGACAAAAAGCCGGAAAGTACGAACCCGGTTGTGCGCTTCATTGAATTTTGTGGCACACATCCTTTTGCTACAGGGTTGTTTGCGATCATAAGCGTCGCAAGTTTTCTTTTCGCGATCTATGCGAACTCATCATCTGGCCATGACAGCGAGCGGGTTCAGCAATCTGTCGCGGGAGTCCAGACGTCAGTCGACGAAGTTCGTTCGACTGTCGAAGGGGTTCGATCTTCGATTGAGGACGTGAGGTCTTCAATGGACACAACTCTTCCGCCTGTCGAAGCGGCCAGCTCAGTCGCAGTGGCCAACTGTTCCGCACCTCCGTGCTGGAGCGCTGAGGAAGCCGTCGGGAGAATACTCGACTCAACAAAAGACTACATTGATAGCAAGATTGGCGTAGCTACATCGAAGAGCTCGTCTGGTTGGCAATACCGCGTGGACGATTGTCCAATCCGAATCCATTATTCGGACGAAACAGCGATCTACTTTTCGCATCCAATCTCTTCTTCTTGCCCCAAGTCTTGGCAGGACATGTTCTGGATTAAAGAAGCGCTACCAGATGCAAATCTAGCCGTTGGCGATTTGTATCGTCCTATCTTCTCACAGCCCTACCCACCGGAACTCCATATCGCTACGGGCTGCACAAATTGCGGGAACTATCACGAACCCTATGTCGAGTTTGTTATTCCTGGCCCGCATGTTTCGCATTGGTACGATCGCTATTTCACCGTCGATTTTTCGGCATTCGACGGGTCAGATTCGTTCGACAACAATCAACGGTTCGAACGTAGTCTTCAAAGCAGGACGGGGTTCGACGCCAACCGCGATATCGACAGCTTTTGTGGAGTTGATGTTAAGCAGAGCGTCGGTGAGACCTTACTCAATCTTCAAGTGACTGATGTCGGATATGGTCGTCGGGGTTGGAATGGGCGCACGGGGTTTGCCATTGATATATGCAATGGCGGCTATACGGCACGGTAGGATTTGGGGATTTGCAGGCGTCCGTGGTTAAGCACTGAATGTACCAGGTGCCGCTCCATGAACTCGTCTAAATCTTGGCGCCGGTACTTCACGAGCCTGCCGAGCTTCACGTAGGGTGGCCCGGCGCCGTCTACGCGCCAACGCTCCAGCGTCACCGTCGAAATGCCCGTCAACTCGCTCACCTGCCTCGTGTCGAGGTAGGCGGCCTGCACTGACAAAGCGCGTTCGATGCGGTCCAGACGTTCGATGATCTCATCCATGAGGAGCAAGATGGCACCGTGCCGGGCCGTCGTAACCCATCACTTGTAGGACAGGAGCCTTGTAGCGACCTTCTCGACCGCGTCCTTCAGGTGGCCCGTGAGGTGTGCCCTGGTCACGTAGCCGAATGTGACGTCACCGCTGGCATGGTTGAGCAGCACCTTGAGGGTCGTGTGGTCGATGCCGGCTTCGAGCGCGTGGGTCGCATAGTTGTGCCGCATCGCGTGCGGGCTGTAGTCGAAGACCTTCGACCGCTTCAGGCCGGCGAGCGGCTTCGACAGGTCTTTGGGGGAGGGGAGGATGTATTCGGACCCGAACTCCCGCAGCGGCTCGAGCGACTCCAGCAAGTGATCGCACAGCGGCAGCTTGAACGACCTGCCTCCCTTGGGGCTCGGCACTAGCAGGATCCCGTCTTCGAGGTGCTCCCAACGCATGCGCCGGGCGTCGCCCTTCCGCAGGCCTGTGAGGAGCAGCGTCAGCCAGACGTTCCTCATGATCGGGCACTCGATGGCGTCGAGCTGCGCCCACAGCTTCGGCATCTCGTCGGGAGCGACGGCTGAGTCCCGGCGCCTCTCCTTGTTGAAGCGGACGGCCCTCGTGATCGGGTTGGGTGGCAGGTCATAGGTGCGACCCACGTCGTTGTAGAGCGCGCGCAAGGAGCGCAGTGCGCCGTTGGCACTGTAAGGGCCACGGTCACGGGACAGGTCTTCGTGGAGTTGGCGCATCTCCTCCTTGTCGAGCTCGTCCATCGGGACGTGGCGGAGCGACTTGAGCGGACCGCTGACGCAGCCAGCGTAGAAATCCTTCGTTCTCGGCGTCAGGTCGTCCCTGAGCAGGTAGCGGTCGAGTGCTTCCTGGACCGTCGGTACGCTGCTCACCGGCTTCCTCGGATCTTCGCCACGTTTCAGCGCCAGCCGGACCTCTGCCGAAGCGGTCCTGGCCTGCTTGAGCTGCACCTCGTCGGCCCGACCGATGTTGATCGTGACGTACCGTCCGCCCCTGCGGTTGATGCGGCCTACATGACGATAGGCACCACCCGTCGAACCGACGACAAGACGAAGGCCCTTCGCCTCCTCATCGTAGAACTGCTGGCCCGGCTCAGCCTCACGCAGCCACTTGTCGATCTTCGCCTGTGTAAACTTTTCTGCCATCGATCAGACCATGTTTCAGGCCATGCGGCAGATAAGGTTCCGCATGGCTCACGATGGAATAATGTCGATAAATCAAGGGGTCGCACACCCTGATTACGGCCTCAGATGGCCCGGTATGGCAGGGCTGGCATGGCTACGAATCTGGGGGTCAGGAGTTCGAATCTCTTCGGGTGCGCCATTTTCCCTTTGATTTTTCAAGTGCATGGGCGATCGAGCGCCTGGGCACATCCATCAGTCGCGTGCCGGCCAATCCGGCCCGGTAGACTGGAAAAGTGCGCAGGGATTGGCTGGTCCGTCGCCTGTTGCAGAACGGACGGACCGCGCCTTCTCCCCGGGCGCTGAATATCAGGCCGCGCTTTGTTTGGTCGTAGATGCAGCTGCGGGTTTGCGCGCGCTGCTCACACGTGCCTGCCGGTCTGCCAGGCGGGCACCGATAAATTCCAGGAACGGCATCATCAGGACGGAGCCGGCCTGCTGGACCTTGTAGCTCCGCCCCACGAGCGGGACCTTGCGGATCATCGGCCGGGCGACGCCTTCACGGTAGCGCCAACCCGTGAGCTTCAGGTAGCGGTCGAAATAGGGATCTTTCTCAAGGCCCCATTTCTTCTGGAAGTGCGTCAGGCTCTGGCGTTGCCATTTCGGCGACCAGCGCAGCAGATAGAAAGCGCGGTCAACCGGCTCGACCGGATGCACGCGGCTCGGCACGCAGAACGTCACGATGGACGTGGGCTCCAGCATGATGCGGCCACCCTTGCTCCACACATTGACGCTGAAATCGATATGATCCTTCGAGCAGGGCATGTTCTCGTCGAAATCGCCGAGCCAGGCGAATGCATCGCGCCGGACGAGGAAGGAGTGAACTTCCGTTACCTGGATTTCCGTCCGCTCGAGCGCGACATCGGAGACCTTCTCGCCCTGATGGCTGAGATGACTGTCGGACAGGCGGCGCTTCTCTTTCGGGCCGTTGAAAAAGGCGTCCATGTCATCGGTGAAGTTGCCACCGGCCTGGTGGATCTCGGTGTGTAGCGGGGCGCCCTGGCAGATCAGCGGCTGCACCACTTCGGCGCCCGTTTCTTCGGCGCAATTCACAAGAGCGTCGGCCCAGCCTTCGGTCACCATAACATCGTTTTCGACGTAGATGACATAAGGGGTCGTCGACAGGCGATGGCCGATATTGCGGGCCTCGCAGGGGCTGAGGAAGTGATCATACCGGAGGTAACGGAAACCGTTCTGTTCACAGACGTTACGGATTTCCTCAGCCACGGATTTCGGGCTTCCGGCATCGATATAGATCAGCTCGTACGGTTTCGCGGTGACTTTCGCGATCTCGGTCAGCGCGCGCGTCGCCAGGCTGAACCGGTCGCGGGCCGTCATGATCAGCGTGGCGCGGGCTTCGGCTTTTGTCTCAGCAGTCATGTCGGATAGGCTCCTTTGATAGACGGACATTCTTGTCCGGGTCGGCAACAGTTGGGTTCAGAACGGTTTCATAGACTTGCAGCAGATCGCCGGTCGTCCGGGCGAGGGCATAGGTGTCCTCGACATAAGCACGTGCGCGGGCAAGCATTCGCGGCCAGTCGGGACGCAGGCGGAAGATGCGATGGACGGCCTCCTCAAGGGCATCGACGTCGCCTTCCGGGCACAGGACGCCGGTTTCGCCGTCCACCACCAGTTCGGAGATACCGCCATGCCGCGTTGCGACGACCGGGCGGCCAATCGCCATGGCTTCCTTCACCGTGTTTACCGGACCATCCTGGCTGCCATTCGAGCAGGTCATGGACGGGGCCAGCAGGACGTCGCACGTCTTCAGGAATTCCGCGATCGCGGCGTGGCTCAGTGCGCCGTGGAAATGGGCGCTTTCGCCGAGGCCGTACTCGCCGGCCAGGCGCTCAAGTTTGGGCCGCATGGGGCCGTCGCCGACAATGTCGACGTGGATGCGTTGATGCGAGTTGCGCGCATATTGTGCCAGGGCCTGCAGCGCGATGTGGAAGCCCTTGCGCTCGATCAGGCGTCCGACAAGCAGAAAACGCGGACCGTCCGGCGAGACGTCGGGCTTCGGCTGGAACGGGAAACTACCGAGCCGGATGCCGGACCCGACCACTCTTATCCGATCTGCCGGGCAGCCGATGGAAATGGCGCGCTGGCGGAAAAACTCGCAATTGGCAATGTAGCCTTCGGCTTCGGGCCAGATATGGTCATACACATGCTCGCCCTCGCTGCGGATCACTTCGGAAATGTCGTATCCGCGGAAATTCACGACGATGCGGCCTTTCAGGAAGCCGGCCCGGCGATGCTTGATCACGTATTCGGCCAGCGGGGCGAACTGGCAGTGGAGAATGTCGTAGACGCCATCGGCGGGCAAGCATGCGACCTGGTAGATGGCCGACAGGTCGGCGAGGCTCCGGCGGTATATGCCGGGGCTGAGGCGCAAGGGGCTGGCCGGACCGTGACGGCGCATCATGCCGGCAAGCGCGGATGGTACATTCAGCCAGCGTTCCGCGGCATCTTTCGGCCAGCGCGCATTGACGGCAGCCTCCGCAAGGCCGAGCCCGGACACTTCAGGCACGGAAAGCCCCGTCGGCTCGACATTTCCCAGGCCGAAGATATCGACCTGATGGCCCTGTTCCATCAAGGCTGCAGCGCTGTTCGCAATAAACGCTTCCGACATCATCGGGAAGGCGTTTACAAAGAAAGCAATTCTCATGTCGGCCCTCCATCTGTCTTGTGATCCCGATCCGGTCCGGACTTGTTGCGCGCCGTCTGCCTTCTGGCATGAGGGTTGCAGGTCTGGGCAGGTCAGGCGTAACCACTTCCTGCGGCCATCCTAGCAATTCTGGTGCCATGCCAGCAGTCTGGGACCCACAGAAAGCCCGCCACCGGAGGGAAAACGGAATGACTCTTAAAACAGTATCCGTCCTGATCCCGACCTATAACAGGGCGGACTGGCTGATTGAATGTCTCGAGTCGATTTTTGCCCAGACCCGCCGGCCCGATGAGATCATCGTCATTGATGACGGCTCCACCGACGATACGCTGGAGCGGCTGAAGGCCTATGGCTCCGAGATCCGCGTCCTGACGCAGGAGAATTCCGGGAAATCGGCCGCCTTGAACCGGGCCCTGCCTGTCGCGAAAGGGGAGCTGATCTGGATCGTCGATAGCGACGACCTCGTGACCCCGGACGGACTCGAAATTCTGCTCGCAGCGCTCGAAGCGGATCCGGAGGCGGGTTTCGCCTATGGCCGCCACGACCGGTTCGAGACTGGTCCCGATGGACGCAAGCGGTGGATGCCCACCGGCTACTGGGAGGTTTGCGAGCCGGAAGACTTCCTGTTCGAAACCCTGCTCGACATGTTCGTTCATCAACCGGCCATGCTGGTGAAGCGTGAACTGTATGAGCGCGCCGGAGCGTTCGACGAGAGCTTCATCCGTTCCCAGGATTACGAAATGTTGCTGCGCCTTGCCACGCTCGGCCGGCCGGCGCCGGCGCGCCGCATCGTGTTCCACCAGCGCCAGCACGAGGGGCCCCGCGGTACGGCTGCGCACGTGATCTGGTATGCCGACCGCGAGCGCTGCTGGCAGCGCTTTGACAAGATCATCTTCGAGCGCCTGTACGATACGCTCCCCCTCAGCAAATATCTTCCGAACGACGACAGGCAGACAGAGCCGGGCGCAATCCGCCGTGCATTCATTCGCCGCGGCGTCGTCATGGCACGGAAGAACCTGTGGACGGTCGCCGGCGCCGATTTCGAAAAGGCGGCACGGATGTCCGACAAGCCGTTGAGTTTGGAAGAGGCGGCCGACCTGAGAAGGTTGTTCATGCGAAAATATGCGGCCGATGATATCGTGCTGATGCCCGAAGTGAAAAAGCTGCTGCTGTCCCTCAAGCAGATTTCTGTAGCGGGTGCCAGCATGTCGGTCGTCATCGGCCGGGCCCTGGTGTGGCGGGTCCGCAAAGCGCTGCAGGGCGGAAATATCCTGATGACGTTCAGGCTGGCTTCACTTGTAATCAACCTGAATATTCCATCAAAACGGAAATTGCGGGAGGTTCCATCCTCCTTCGTACGGAAGGTTAGCCGGTAACGGCTGGAATCACCCATGGCATCTCATCTGCTCAAGAAAGCTGGCCAGGCCGTCGCGCTGAACGCAGTCGCGAACTGGACCACGATGATCTGTTCCTTTTTGTCGATCATCGTCATCGCGCGCATCCTGACGCCGGATGAGTACGGTATCTTTGTGATGGCGCTCATGGTGGTGTCCCTGCCAGAAGTGATCGCGTCCGGCACGCTGGCCGATGCCCTCGTGCAAAGGAAGGATCTTCGTCCGGGTCATATGAATTCGGTCTTCCTGCAGTCGATGCTGATCTCGATCGCTGCCTGGTTGCTGCTGATCCTTATTGGTCCCATGATCGCGGATGGCTTCGGCGATCCTGCCGTGTTCCCGGTTCTTGTTGCCTGCGGCGTCATGCTCCCGATCGGTGCGGTGATGTCCGTCCCGGCCGCGCTGCTTCAGCGCGACCTGCGCTACAAGGAAATCACGATCGTGGACATTGTCGGCACGGTCAGCACGGCGATTGTCGGGATCGTGCTGGCTGCCATTCTGCGAAATGAATGGGCGCTGGTTGGCATGGAAGTGTTCCGGCGGGTCATCCGCCTGACGGGCTTCCTGTATTTCGCCCGGTGGAGGCCGCGCACGGCATCGAACTGGCTGGATTTCCAGGATCTTATCCGTTTCAACATTGCCAATGGGACCTCCAAGATCCTGCAGACGTTTGACCAGGTGCTGCCAAAGACGCTGATCGGCATGACCCTCGGATCTACGGCTGTTGGCCTGTTCAATCTGCCTGAGCGCCTGTTCGCACAGACGCATTCGGCCCTGATTGCGCCCTTTGCTGCCGTGGCCATGCCCGTCGCTTCGGCGATGCAGGATCATCGCGAGACCCTGCACAAGGCTATGGAGAGTGCGATCCGGATGTCATCCATCCTGTCCTATCCGACCTTTGCCGGCGGATTTGTCATCGCGCCCTTCGCCATTCCGCTGGTCTTCGGGGAACAGTGGGCGCCAAGCGTTCCGATCTTCCAGATCCTGATGGTCGTGGGAATCCGCGCGCCGATGACGGCGATCATTCTTGGCGTCTTCCGCGGTGTCGGCCGGCCCGACGTGGTGGTCTGGATCACGCTGCTCTCGATCATCACCACATCCATTCTTCTGGCCTTCACCTACCAGTATGGCATTGTGGCCATTGCCTTCGCGCTGCTTGCGAAGCAGTTCTTCACCTTCATCTTCAGCACCTGGATGATCCAGCGTGTGGTCGGCTTCACCGTGGTGCGTCAGTTGATGGCGGGCTCAGCGGCCTTCTTCGCTGCGATGATCATGGCGGTGGTGGTCTGGGTGTTCATCGAATTCGTGCCGGATGCCCTGCATCCGATTTTCCACCTCGTCTCCTCGATCGTGCTCGGGGCGCTGGTCTACCCGGTGGCGCTGTTCACCTTCATGCCGCGCCTCGGCAAACCGCTGTTGCGGGCACTGGGCAGCCTGATCGCCGGCCAGCCGCGCGAAGCCCTGAAAACCGTGCGCGGCGCCCTTCTGGAGCAGGGCGCCTGACGGCAACCGCCCATTGGGCGTGGCAGGCTTTGTCTTGTCGGGGAAAATGGCGCACCCAAGAGGATTTGAACCTCTGACCTCTGCCTTCGGAGGGCAGCGCTCTATCCAGCTGAGCTATGGGTGCCAAGCCGAGGCCGGTGAATAGGGCAAGCCGGGCCGCAGTGCAACGCCGGAGTGCCGTACTGCCGGGTGGAGCGGGCGCTTTCCCCCCGGCGGCTTTCCGGTCTAGGCTGGCGGCCAGGGAATCCGCAAAGACAGGACAGGCGATGAACATGACGCGATGGGCGACCCATCTGACGGCGGCGGTGGTGCTGGTGCTGGCGGCGTGCAGCCCGAAGGCGCCTGCGCCGACGGGACCTTCGCCCGAGGAGGCGCTACAGGACCGGATCGCACAGCAGGAAGCGCTCTACGAGGCGGCCGTCGCGGCGGCGGAGGCGAGCCATGGTGCAGGAGAGCCGGCGGTCTGGACCCTCTCCGACGAGGATACGACCATTCGCCTGATCGGGACGGTCCACCTGCTCCGGCCGGATGTCGAATGGCGCTCAGCGGCGATCGATGCGGCGCTCGGCGAGGCCGATACACTGGTCTTCGAAGCCGACGTCAGCAGCCCGGAATCGGCGCGCGAGATGATGGGCTTTGTCAGCGAGCATGCCCTGTTCAGCGACGGGCGGACGCTGACCAGCCTGCTCGACAAGGCCGAGCAGGCGGAACTCCAGAAAGCGCTCGACTATCTCGGCGTTCCGTTGGGCGCGCTGCAGACGTTCCGGCCCTGGTATGCGGCGGTGAACCTGTCGGTGCTGCAGATGCAGAAGGACGGGTTCGACCCGTCCGCCGGAGTTGAACAGGTGCTGGAGAAAGAGGCGCGGGTGGCAGGCAAGGATTTCGCCTATCTCGAAACCATCGAGGAGCAGCTTGGCCGGTTCGCGGCGCTGCCGGACGAGGAACAGGTGGACTTCCTGATCTCCTCCGTCGAGTCGGTGGAGGAGGGGACCGAGATGCTCGACCTCCTGGTTTCGGAATGGGAGGACGGCGACGTCCACGGCCTCGGCGTGCTGATGTCCAATCCGGAAATGATGGGTTCGCAGGCGGTCTACGATGCGCTGCTGAAATCGCGCAACCAGGACTGGGTGCCGAAGATCGAGGCCATGCTGGACGAGCCGGGCACGGTCCTGGTCGCGGTCGGCGCCGGGCACCTCGCCGGCGCGGACAGCGTGATCGCGCAGCTCCGCGCGAAGGGCTACGAGGTCGATGGCCCGTAAGGCCCAGCACGTGCGACGCCCGTAAAGGCGCCGCAAGGTGGATCTCGATTTTCAGGAACGGATGGCGGCCTGGGAATCCGGAAGCGGCAGGCCGGAAGGTGCCCGAACACATGCCGGAAACACCCCGATCAGTTCGGGCGTGTTGCGGAGGCCCTGGGGCAGCATCAGTTTGCCGCTGAGGGCGGCGGCAATGCGCCTGTCTTCGTGGAGAGCGGTTTTCGCCCATGCGGGCGCTTCGGTCTGGCCCGGCACCCAGTCGATGCTGGCGAGATGCACAGGGAAGCCGGGTGGCGCAGCGACATGCCCGTATCATACGTCCGGATACGGAAGTGTCGGACAAGTTTATTGCTGTGGCAATGATGCCGGAAGCATCATGGATCTGACCTGTGGGATAAGTGTCAGATCGCGGCGGGGCGGAGGAGGGTGAGGGCCTGGTCCATGACCTTGTCGCTGGCGGTGCAGAGGACCTGTCCGCCGAGGCGGGCCGGGGCGCCGAGCCAGTCGGTGGCGTGGCCGCCGGCGCCGGTGACGACCGGGATCAGGGCGGCGACGTCCCAGGGTTTCAGGCCGGTTTCGGCCACGAGGTGCAGCGTGCCGCCGGCAAGGCGCGCATAGGCATAGGCATCGAGCCCGTAACGGGCGAGGCGCGCGGCATTGCGCAGGTCGGTCCAGGCGAGGTGCTCGGGCCCGGTGAGGATGAAGGGGTCGGTGGTCGAGATCACTGCTTCGCCGAGGGAGGGGACTTCAGAGACGCGCAGCGGGCTCTGGCCCGTGGGGGTCTTCAGCGCCGCCCCGCCCGGCCAGCCGATATAGCGCTCACCGAGGACCGGCTGGTCGATCACGCCGATCAGCGGGAAGCCGAGCGGGTCGACCAGCGAGATCAGTGTGGTCCAGACCGGCAGGCCGGCGACAAAGGCGCGCGTGCCATCGACCGGATCGAGCACCCAGCGCCAGCCGGAAGAGGACGGGGTTTCGGGAAATTCCTCGCCGGTCACCCCGTGATGCGGGCGCTCGGCGGCGAGGATTTCGCGCATGGCGCGCTCGGCGGCCCGGTCGGCTTCGGTGACGGGGTCGTAGCGCTGGCCTTCGCCGGCCTTGTTGTCGACAGAGGCGAGGGCACGAAAATGCGGCCGGATCGCTGACCAGGCCGCATCGGCAAGACGGTTCGCCAGGGCGAGGTCCGCATCGAGATCAAAATCCGGCTTCATGACCAAAGGTAGAACTGCGAAACCGCAATCCGGTCAAGCGCGGATAGGTTAAGCTCAGGCGGCGCCGTGACCGGCCGTATCGCCTTCCAGGGCCTTTGCCAGTTCCAGCAGGCGACGGCGGGGACGCTCGTCGAGCCGGTAGTAGGCACGGACCAGTTCCAGCGTTTCCT
>JAWKUV010000020.1:0-50898 GCA_041398365.1 Hyphomonas sp.
GGTCACGGATCATCTTCGCGAGGCTGTCGCGAAGCATGCTCTGCTCTTCAGTGAAATTGAAATCCATTTGGGTCGTTTCCTCTTAGGGCCTTGGGCTTAAAGGCCCAGGATCATTTTCGTGATGATGTTGCGCTGGATTTCGTTCGACCCGCCATAGATCGACGTCTTGCGCATGTTGAAATAGGTCTCGGCGGCATAGTCGGCATAGTCCGGACCAACGCCGAAGCCGTTACCGGTCGTTTCCATGCCATAGGCATAGGGCGCACCATAATGGTTCACGGCTTCAAGGGTCAGCTCCGTCAGGCGCTGTTGGACTTCCGTACCTTTGACCTTGAGGATCGAGCTTTCCGGACCGGGCCCCTTGCCGGCGGCTTCAGACGCCAGAGTGCGCAGTTCGGTGAACTCAAGCGCGGTAAGGTCGATTTCGAGCTGGCTGATCTTGCGCGAGAATTCCGGTGTCTGGATCAGCGGGGTGCCGTCCACGGTTTCCTTGCTTGCGATGTCGCGCAGACGCTCGATGCCGCGCTTGGACCGGGCCACGCCCGCAATGCCGGAACGCTCGTGTGCGAGAAGGAACTTGGCGTAGGTCCAGCCCTCGTTTTCCTTGCCGATCAGGTTCTCGACAGGAACGCGGACATCGGTCAGCCAGGTCTCGTTCACTTCATGGGTGCCATCGATCAGCTTGATCGGACGAACTTCAATGCCCGGCGTCTTCATGTCGACGAGAATGAAGGAGATGCCTTCCTGCGCCTTGGCCGTCGGGTCTGTACGGCAGAGGAAGAAGCCCCAGTCGGCGTGCTGTGCAAGCGTCGTCCAGGTCTTCTGCCCGTTGATCACATAATGATCACCGTCGCGGACAGCTGTCGTCTTCACGCTGGCAAGGTCAGAGCCTGCGCCCGGTTCGGAATAACCCTGGCACCACCACACTTCACCGGCACGGATGCCCGGAAGGTGTTTCGCTTTCTGCTCTTCATTGCCGAACGTGTAGATCACGGGACCGACCATCGAGACGCCGAACGGCAGCGGCATGATGGCGTCGATGCGGGCATTCTCTTCGCCCCAGATATACTTCTGGGTCGAGGTCCAGCCCGTGCCGCCATACTTGGTCGGCCAGGCCGGCGTGGACCAGCCCTTCTTGCCGAGGATCTTGTGCCAGGCGAGGAATTGCTCGCGGCTCAGATCCTCCCGGGTCCCGGCACCAGCCAGTTCCTTGGGATAGTTCTCTTCGATGAAGGTGCGGACTTCCTCTCGGAAGGCGATTTCTTCAGGGCTAAATTCCAAATTCATGGCGGGGTCCTCCGGGAAAGCGGGCCGGCCCTTTGGTCAGGCACTGCGCCTTCTATGTCAGTCATTTGCCTTTGCTGGCAAGGTGACGCAAACGTCAACGGAAACTAAGTCGCGGGTGACCTTGCGTCAGCTTCAGGCAGGTTCCGCGATGAAAGGCGCGCATGCCGTTTTCAGCAATCCTATTGCTGTTGCAGACCCAAGACCGCCGCCTGTCTGGAATTCCATGTGCATCAGCGCCTTCAGGCCCAGGCGCTCAAGCGCTGCCTCGTGCGCCGGGCGGCGCGTGATGTGGGACGCGAGACAATGGCTGATCGCCTTCGGGTCGATAGCATGAACAACACCTGCGGCGATCGTGGTTGCGAAGCCATCCAGCACGACCGGGACGCCTTGGTGCCGGGCCGCAATAATTGCCCCGACGCAGGCAGCAAGCTCGCGCCCGCCGAGACACCGCAACGCTTCCAGCGGGTCAGACAGGTGACCGCGATGCAGCGTCAACGCGCGGCTGACTAGTTCAATGCGCTTACGGGCGAGGCTGACCGGCGTCTGACTGCTTGGCCGCACCCAATAGTCGGGAGACCCGCCATACAGCGCGCACGCCACGGCCGCCGCAGCCGTTCCGACCCCCGCCCCCGATACGGCAAGGGCCAGGAGGTCCGGGTGGTCCTCGGTTGCCTCAAACCCGTACGCGATCGTTGCCGCGCATTCCTTCTCTGACATAGCGGCCGTATCGGCGATGCTGGGCGTCGGCTTGTCGAGAGCGAGCTCGAAGATCCGGATTGAGGCGCCTGCCTGCGTTGCAATCGCCGACAGGGGCGCGCGGCCTTCCCGAAGCGCATCGACATGGGCACGTGTGTCCTCGTTTGAGGAAAGGGATACCCCCTCCTCCACAAGACCGTGCGACCCGGCAAAAATAGCCAGGACGGGCTTTTCGATACGCGGCGGGTACCTGTGCTGCCAGTTGGCGAGCCATTCCGCTGCTTCACCCAGACGGCCGAAGTCTCCCTCACGCCCCATGCCCAGGAGGGCCGCACGAACCTGCTGGCCAGGTTCAGTCACAGCTGCTGGAGCGCTCAGGATGAGCGCTCTTACATCTGCCAAAGGCGAGCCTTCGCGAACGGGTTCGGGCACGTCTTTATTCTCCTGCGCTTCGCGTGTGCGACCTGGTCATCATGATAGCAGGTTGCCGGGTGCCCGCACGACAAGGATTTGTTACCCTGCCGATGGTAGACTTGGTTCCGCGACCTGCTTTGGATACAGGGTATATTGATGTCACGTGAAACGATAAAGACCCCCTGTATCAAGGTATGTGCTGTTGACGCGGCGACAGGCTGGTGCCTAGGCTGCGGCCGGACTTTGAAAGAGATTGGCCAATGGGTCGCCATGGGGGAGGCCGGTCGCGACGGTGTGCTCGCTGAGCTGCCTGAGCGCATCTCCCGGCTCGAGGCTTTGGGGAAGCGCTGACGCAATGTACGCCAGACACATCCTTCCGGCACTCGCCGCAGCCATGCTGATTGCCGCGGCCGTAGTCCTGTTCATCGTACCGAAAACGAGCAGCCTGCCGGCGACCACGCCCGCGGCAGCGTCCCTGACCAAAGTCCCCCCCCAGGAATCCAGTTCGAAACCGCGGGCGAACTTCGACAATGCTGCCATCATCAACCGGGAAGCAGACGGACATTACTGGACCCGCGCGGATGTGCAGGGAACTGACGTCCGCTTCATGGTAGACACGGGCGCCAGCATCGTTGCCCTCACACTGCTCGACGCCCAGCGTATCGGCCTCAAGCCCGCAGACCTGGTCTTCGACAATGAGGTCCGCACCGCCGGCGGGGCGACGATGGGTGCTTATATCGTCCTGGACAAGGTACGCATCGGAAGGGTCGAATTGGAAGACGTCAGCGCCATGGTGCTGCAGGAAGGCCTCGAACAGTCTCTTCTCGGGATGAGCTTCCTGGGTGAACTCTATTCCTATGAGTTCAAGGGCGACACGCTGATTATCCGTCAGTGATCACACGCCGGCGATCAGACGTCCTCGCCCTTCCCGACGCCAACTTCCCACGCAAAACCGGGCATCGTCGCCCGACCAACGGGCATAAGCGACACGACCCTTGAGCCCCGCGGCCTGCATGAGATCGCGATACCAGTACGTTGCACCGGCATTCAGACGCTGTGGATGCACGCCCCAGAGAAGGCAGGCCTGACGCAGGCGCTGATCGTCCAGCGATCCGTAAAGGATCGGTGCAGCGCCTCGCACGCGTGAGAAGCGCGCCAACCTGTCGAACGCACCTGTACGAAGCGCAAGCGCAACCGCACCTTCCGCCGACGCCATGGCCTGCGCGGTCTCTGCAACGACATCGACCGCCGAGGAAGGCGCTACATCTCCAGCGAACTGTCCAATCGACTGGCGGTAGTCCTCAGCCAATTCGGTTGCCCGGATAATCCGCGCCATGATTGCCACTGCCGTCGCCGGATGACGCCCGACGGCGGTTTCCGCAGACAGCATCACGGCGTCGGCGCCCTGGTAGATCGCCGTGGCAACGTCGGAAGCTTCTGCGCGGGTTGGAGCAGAATTCTCGATCATGGATTCCAGCATCTGCGTCGCAACGATGACGGGCCGCCCTCTGGAACGAGCCGAACGCACAATGCGCCGCTGGATGACCGGCACATCCTCGGGCGCAAACTCGACACCAAGGTCACCGCGCGCGACCATGACCGCATCCGATGCCTCGACAATCGCGTCGAGGTTTGCGATGGCCGCCGGCTTTTCCAGTTTCGAGACAAGCGGCGCACGCCCGGCGATAATTGCCTTCACTTCCTCGACATCGGAAACGCTTTGCACGAAGGACAGCGCGATAATGTCAACACCGATCTCCATCGCGAAATCCAGGTCGGCGCGGTCCTTCTCCGTCAGGGCACGGACCGGCAAAGCCTTGCCCCTTACGGTGAACCCCTTCTTGTCTGAAATCTTGCCCGGTACTTCCGCACGCACCATCGGCACCTTCCCGGACTTCGTGACGGTCAGGATCAGCTTGCCGTCATCGACAAGGATCGTGTCACCGGTTTCCAGAATGTCGACAATTTCCTTGTGCGGAACAGGGATCGTGTCGTCGTGATCCGTGCTGTCGGCAGCGACCAGCTTGTACTCCTTGCGGAACCCGAGCCGGATGCCGCCATCGGGAAACTTCCCGACGCGCACCTTGGGGCCTTGAAGATCCCCCAGAATGGCGAGCGGACGCCCGACGGCGGCTTCGACCGCTCGTACGGCATTCAGCGCCTCAAGGTGGGCAGCATGTTCACCATGACTGAAGTTCAGACGGAAGACATCGACGCCTGCATCTGCAAGCGCGCGGATTTCCTTCGGCGACCGGCTGCCGGGGCCCAAAGTGGCCACGATCTTGGCGTTCTCGCCCTGAAGCCGGTTCTCGCTCATGCAGTCCTCCGTTCCCTTCAAATCGGAACCTCCCTTGTTTAGGCGACTCGCGCACCGGTCACCAGACGCAGGGCGCGCATCAGGCGCCTGACGGCTGATGTAATTTTTTTCGCGCTTCTTGCATCCGTTGGACCCGATCAACGCATCTTTACCGGAAAGGGAGGCTTCCAATGACCCAACGCCTGATTTCTTTGTTCGCTGCACTGTTCCTTGCCGGCTGCACATCCGCAGCGCCCGCCGCTGCGCCTGAACGCGATGTTGTGAAGGTCATGGTGCTCGGGACCTACCACTTCTCCAATCCGGGCCTTGATGTCGTGAACATGAAATCCGATGACGTGCTGACGCCGCAACGGCAGACTGAACTCGACGCCCTTGTGGACAGGCTCGCCTCCTTCCGTCCGAATGTCGTGGCTGTGGAATCGATCCGTCGCACAGACGGCCTGCTCAGCGACCGTTACCAGGCTTTCAAACCGGAAGACCTGTCAGCTGACCGGGACGAAACCGTGCAGATTGGTTTCCGGCTGGCCGACCGGCTCGGGATCGACCGTGTCTATGCCATCGACGAACAGGAAGGTGAGATCGAGTTCTTTCCCTTTGAAAGGGTTCAGGCGCTCGCGGAGCAGACCGGGCAGAAGGACAAGATCGACACGATTATTGCCCAAGTCCAGAAAGATGCAGAGGCGTTCAACGCTGCACAGGACAGTGAGACAATCTCTCAGCTGCTCGCCCGATATAATGACCCGCTCAAGATCCGGGCCGAGCACGATGGTTTCTACTATGGCCTGTTCAATCTTTCGGACGATACTGACCATGCCGGCGCCGCGCTGAACTATGGCTGGTATGCCCGCAATGCGCTGATCTTCTCGAACATCGCTCAGGTGGCCCGGCCCGGAGACCGGATTGTGGTGCTCTACGGCGCCGGTCATGCCTATTGGCTACGCCACTTTGTGGAGGAGACGCCGGGGTTCGAACTCGAGGAAACGATGGATTACCTGCGCTAAAGCGCTGGCTGGATGAGATCCCACAGATTCCCGAACGGATCCGCGAACACCGCAACCTTGCCATAAGATTCCGTTCGGGGGTCTTCCCGGAAATCGACGCCAGCGAGCCTGTACCTTGTATAGTCCCGCTCGAAATCATCAGTCTCGAGAAAGAACGCGACGCGGCCACCCGTCTGGTTTCCGATGGCCGCCATCTGCTCCGGCCCGGACGCTTTCGCCAGCAAGAGCGCCACGCCACCACTCGGCGGCGACACACGCACCCAGCGCTTTCCCCCGCCCATATCCGCATCCTCCAGAAGGCCGAAGCCCAGGGTACGGACATAGAATTCGATACCGGCTTCATAGTCCGGAACGACAAGGGTAACGAGGGTGATGCGTTGTCTCATGGTGCTGCAAACGGATCGTAGTTGAGGATCGGGGCCAGCCAGCGCTCGGCGGTTCGCAGGTCCCACCCCTTGCGACGGGCATAGTCTTCCACCTGGTCTTTTTCAATCCGCCCGACGGCGAAGTAGACGGCCTCCGGGTGGGCAAAATACAGACCGGAGACGCTGGAGGCCGGCATCATTGCGTAACTGGACGTAAGCTCCACACCGATACGCTTTTCCGCTTCCAGAAGACGGAACAGGGTTCCTTTCTCCGTATGGTCCGGCTGGCTGGGATAGCCGGGGGCCGGACGGATACCGCGGTATTTCTCTGCGATCAGCTCGTCGTTCGACAGGCCTTCGTCCGACGCGTAGGCCCAGAGTTCGGTCCGCACACGCTCGTGCATGTACTCGGCCATGGCTTCGGCAAACCGGTCCGCGAGCGCCTTGATCATGATCGCGGAATAGTCATCGCCCTTCTTCACGAAGTCCGCGGCGATCGCTTCGACTTCATTTCCGGACGTCACACAGAAGCCGCCGATCCAGTCTTCTCCCTCCGGTGCGACAAAGTCAGACAGCGCGAAGTTCGGCCGGCTATTGTCCTTTTCCATCTGCTGACGGATCGTGTGGAAGACATCACCCGTCTCTAGGCGGATATCGTCGCCAACGCGGTTCGCCTTCCAGAAGCCGACGACCGCGCGGGGTTTCAGCCAGGCTTCCCCGACCAGACGCTGCATCATGGCCTGGGTATCCTGCCAAAGCGCGCTCGCCGCCTCACCAACGATGGAGTCAGTCAGGATAAGCGGGTACTTTCCGGCGAGATCCCAGGCGGAGAAGTAAGGCGTCCAATCGATATAGCGCGCCAGAGTCGCCAGATCGATGTCCTCAAAAGTGCGCACACCGCTATATGTCGGAGCCGGCCTGTCATACGCGGCCCAATCCGGCTTCAGGGCATGTTCGCGGGCTTCCCCGATGGGCAGGCGCGGTTTTGGCAAGCCGCCCTGACGCGCTTCGCGCATGTGTTCATAGCGCGCGCGCGTCTGCTCGACCAATGCATGCTTCTCACCGGCATTCAGAAGGGCGCTCACCACCCCTACCGCACGGCTTGCATCCGTCACGTGGATTACCGGCGCCGACCGGATCACTGGGTCTATTTTCACCGCCGTATGCGCCGGGCTTGTCGTCGCCCCGCCGATCAGCAGCGGTTGCACCATGCCGCGGCGCTGCATCTCGGCCGCGACATAGACCATCTCGTCGAGGCTCGGCGTGATAAGCCCGGAGAGGCCGATCACGTCCACCTTCTCTTTCTCCGCCGTATCGAGAATGGTCTCGGCCGGCACCATGACGCCGAGGTCGAGGATTTCGTAGCCGTTACAGGCAAGCACCACGCCGACAATGTTCTTGCCGATATCGTGCACGTCACCCTTCACGGTCGCCATCAGCACCTTGCCGTTGGAGACGTCCACGGTGCCGAGGCGCTGCTTCTCTTCCTCCATATAGGGCTCGAGCCAGGCGACGGCCTGCTTCATCACGCGGGCGGATTTCACGACCTGCGGCAGGAACATCTTGCCGGAGCCGAACAGGTCTCCGACGACATTCATGCCATCCATCAGCGGCCCTTCAATCACGTGCAGCGGGCGCTCCACGCTGAGGCGCGCCTCTTCCGTATCCTGATCGATGAATTCCGTGATGCCATGGACCAATGCATGCTCGAGACGTTTCGTCACCGGCGCCTCGCGCCAGGAAAGGTCTTTCTCGGCGGTCTTGCCTTTCTGGCCCTTCAGGCCCTCGGCAACCTCGATCAGGCGCTCTGTCGCGTCGCTGCGGCGGTTGAGGATGACATCCTCCACGCGCTCGCGCAGCTCGGCCGGGATGTCGTCATAGATATCCAGCTGGCCGGCATTGACGATGCCCATGTCCATGCCCGCCGGGATGGCGTGGTAGAGAAACACCGAGTGCATCGCCCGGCGCACGGGCTCATTGCCGCGGAAACTGAAGGACACGTTCGAGAGGCCACCGGAGATATGACAGCCGGGGCACGTCCTGCGAATTTCCCGCGCCGCCTCGATGAAGTCGACGGCGTAATTATTGTGCTCTTCGATCCCCGTCGCGACAGCGAAGATGTTCGGGTCGAAGATGATGTCTTCCGCTGGAAAGCCGACCTCTTCCGTCAGGATGCGGAAGGCGCGTTGGCAGATCTCCACCTTGCGGACTTTCGTGTCCGCCTGCCCCACTTCGTCGAAGGCCATGACGACAACGGCAGCACCGTAAGAAAGACACGCCCGCGCCTGCTCGCGGAACTTATCCTCGCCCTCCTTCATGGAAATCGAGTTGACGATGCACTTGCCCTGCACGCATTTCAGGCCGGCTTCGATGACTTCCCATTTGGAACTGTCGATCATCACCGGCACGCGGGCGATGTCCGGCTCAGCGGCGATCAGGTTCAGGAAGGTGCGCATGGCCTCCGCGCCGTCCAGCATGCCTTCGTCCATATTCACGTCGATGACCTGCGCGCCATTCTCGACTTGTTGGCGGGCGACTTCGACGGCATCGGCATAGCGGCCTTCCGTGATCATCTTGCGGAACACGGCAGAGCCGGTGACGTTGGTGCGCTCACCGACGTTCACGAAGGATTGGGAAGCAGCAGTCGTCATTTTCTTGTTTTTCCGGCGTCGAGGGGCCAGTTGCCGTCGGCGACGGGCAGGAAGCCTTCGACGGATTGATTGTACCAGTAGATCCAGGCGGTTTCGCCAGTCTCGTTGCCTGCGTCGTCAAACAGGGGAATGCGCGTACGGATGTAGAGGCTGGTGGCCGGGTCGTCGGTCACGTCCTCGAATTCATCCATGGGCGCTACGATGGAAGCGTCCTTCAGCTGCCAGCGGATGCCGTGGCAGAGCGCGTCGCCCGCCACCACGCCCGGAAAGCCGCCAAGGTCCACCATCCGCCCACGGAACCGGCAAGGCGCACCGAACGCGCCGGCGGTCGCCAACGGCAGGTCCGCCGGCTGGCCCGCAGCGCCGAGTTTCAGAAGGCCGTAGAAGACGAAAAGGTCACCCTCTTCCGCGGGAGGCTTGGTCACGACTGCACCTCGAACGGCTCAAGCCCCGCAAGGCGCATCGTGTGTTTCGTCTCAGCCGGGTCGCGCGGTTTCACGCCTTCGCAGGCTTTCGCGATGGCGGCGATATGTTCCGGCGTCGTGCCGCAGCAGCCGCCGAGAATGTTGACGAGGCCATCCTTCGCCCAGCCGCCGACAGCGCCGGAGGTCTGGCCCGGCTGCTCGTCATACTGGCCCATCTCGTTCGGCAGGCCGGCATTCGGATAGGCCGCGACGAGCGTGTCGGCGACGCGCGAGAGCGCCGCGATATGGGGGCGCATCAGGTCCGCCCCCGAGCTTGAGAACAAGACCCGATGGCGAACGGCTTCGCATGGCGAACCGAGTTCCAGAACGCCTCCACCGTCGGCCGGACAGTGTGCGGCCCGGAGCGGTCGGTGAGTGCCGGATATCCATATCGACACAACTTCTCCAGCCCTTCGGCTTCAAGGTCCATGATCGCCTTGATGCAAGCCTTGCAGTTCAGCGTGTCGGTGATCGTTTCGATCAGGTAGAGGTCCACTCCCCCCTCGTTAAGCGCCTGCACCTGCTGGCGGTAGGCCTCGTAGACCTCGTCGAACGTCACCGAGCGCGCGCCCGGATCGTTCACGTCCGAGGACATGGACAGCATCTTGTTGAGCGGCCCGATCGAACCCGCCAGGAAACGCGGCTTGTTCGGTTCCTTTGCGGTCCACTCGTCTGCCGCCTTGCGGCCGAGGCGCGCGCCGGCGAGGTTGATGTCGCGAACGTCGCCTGCCTTCAGCTTGTAGTCGTCCTGTGCGATGACTGTGGCGCTGAAGGTGTTCGTCTCGGAAATGTCCGCACCCGCCCCATAATAGGCATTGTGAAGATCCGTCACGATGTCCGGACGGGTGATACAGAGGATATCGTTGTTCCCCTTCATCTGGCCCGGATAGTCGGCCTCGGTGAAGCGGTCGCCGCGATAGTCGGCTTCGTCCAGGCCGCGCCGCTGGATCATCACACCCCAGGACCCGTCGAGGATGAGAATACGCTCCTTTGCGGCCGCCTTCATGGCGGCGATGCGTTCCTGTCTGTTCATGTTCATGCAGCCTTTGCAGGATGGGGTTTCAGGCCGAGCAGGCGGCAGGTGGACAGGGCCAGCCCGGCGCGGTTCAGGGTGTAGAAATGGAAGTCATCAACCCCTTCTTCCGACAGCTTGCGGCAGAGGTCCGCCGCGACATTGGCGGTCACCAGTTCGCGTGTCTCTTCGTCTTCGTCGAGGCCGTCATAGAGGTCTGCCAGCCAGTCCGGGATGGTCGCGCCACAGAGGCCACTGATCCGTTGTAGTCCGCGGAAGTTTGCCTGAAGCATGATGCCGGGGACGATTGGCATGGTCACGCCGCCTGCCCGCGCCTTCTCCAGGAAGCGGAGATAGACGTCCGGCTCGAAGAAGAATTGGGTGATCGCCCGGTCGGCGCCTGCATCCTGCTTGGCCTTCAGGAAGGCAATCTCGGCATCCCAGCCCTGGCTCTCCGGGTGAAGCTCCGGATAGCAGGACACTGAAATTTCGAAACATTTCCCGAGCTCCGGCCGGTGGGCGCGCAGGCCTTTCACCAGATCGACAGAATCCCGGAAGCCGCCCGGATGCACCTCAAACTTCGCGCCCATACCGGCCGGCGGATCACCCCGCAGCGCCACGATATGCTTCACGCCCGCGGCCCAGTACTCATCCGCCACCGCAAGAACCTCCCCCCGCGTCGCAGACACGCAGGTCAGGTGGCCTGCCGGCTTCAGGCTGGTTTCCTGCGCAATCCGCTTCACAGTTTCGTGTGTGCGTTCGCGCGTGGAACCACCCGCGCCATAGGTGACGGACACGAAAGCCGGCGCCATCGGCTCCAGCCGTTTGACGGTTTCCCACAGGCGCGCAGCCATCGCGTCGGATTTCGGCGGAAAGAACTCAAAAGAGACTCGCGGCGGGTTCACGCTCATGCGGCAGACTCCTTCGCAACCGCAGGCTTGTCCGCGGTCCAGATATTGACGGTAAGGCCCGGCTCGTTGCCGGGCGGCGGTTCGAAGGCGCGTGGCGCAGACAGTTTCAGGCCGGCAGCGCTCGCCCATCCAGCCATCGCGTCGGGCGACAGGCCAAGCCGGTGATGCCCATGCTCCGTACGCAGGAATTCCAGCTCATGCGGCGCGAAATCCACGACCAGCAACCGTCCGCCCGGTTCGAGGATCCGCGCTGCTTCTGCGATCACCCGGTTCGGAGCATCCACGTAGTGAAGAACCTGATGGATGATCACGAGATCGGCCGACTCGTCCTCGAAAGGCGCCGCAGTCACGTCGCCCTGACGGACACGTGCCACCGGTATGCCATCCCGCTCCAGATTCGCACGGGCAACAGTCAGCATGTGATGGCTGAGGTCAATTCCTTCAGCTTCCTGGGCATGCCGGGCAAACAGGGCCAGCATCCGCCCCGTCCCGGTTCCGAAATCCACGACATGACGGAACGGTCCCGGCCCGGCGATATCCAGCAGCGCCTGCTCGATCGCCTCGTTCGGATAATGAAGCGAGCGGATCGCATCCCAGTTTTCGGCGACAGAGGAGAAGTAAGTCTGTGCCGAAGCTGCGCGGGTCGCACTGACTTCCTCCAGCCGCTCCGCATCCCGTTGAAAGACCGGTACATCGTCGCCCAGCTGCGCGAACAGCGAATCGAGGAAAACCCGCGCATCGCCGCGGCTCGCCGCGCGATAAAAAACGAAGGAACCTTCCGGCAGGCGTTCGACCAGACCACCTCCGGTCAGGGCCTTCAGATGATGCGAAAGACGTGGCTGACTCAATGACAGTACTTGCACCAACTCCCCGACCGACAGATCACGCTCGCGCAACAGCGCCAGTATGCGCAGTCGCGTCGGCTCACCGGCTGCACGTAACCGGTCCAGTGTCAGATCAAATCGGGTGCTCATGAAAAACGTATAAACGATCATTTATACGTTTTGCAAGGAACCAATATGCTGTTGCAGCATAGTCGCATGTAATCACTATTACACAAGGATCAGTTGCGCCGTCCGGATGCAGAGACCATCTAGCGCGCCTAGAAACGGGAAATCGTCAAATGAACGCTCGACTTGCGGCCACCGTATTGGCCATCAGCCTTGGCGCCTGCGCCACTACACCTGCGAATCCGTCGGATCCTGGTGCGATCGCAGACCCGTATGAAGGGTTTAACCGTCAGATGTTCGCGTTCAATAATGGCGTGGACAAATACGCTCTTGGCCCCGTTGCCGGTGCCTACAAGACCGTAACCCCGGAATTTGCCCGCGACCGGGTCGGCGATTTCCTGCGTAACCTGGAATCCCCCGTTATCTTCGTGAACGATGTCCTGCAGGCCGAGCCGAGCCGGGCAGCCGACACCTTCTATCGCTTCACCATCAACACAACTGTGGGCCTTGTAGGCCTATGGGACGCGGCAGACCATTTTGGCATTGAACGCCATTCGGAAGATTTCGGACAGACGCTTGCCGTCTGGGGCGTCGATAGCGGCCCCTACCTCGTCATGCCGCTTCTGGGCCCGACCACGCCGCGTGACATGGTGGGTAAAGGCGTCGACTATGCGTTTGATCCGTTGACCTGGACCGAATTCGACGGCGACCCCGATCTGGACGACAAGATCGCCACGGGCCGGGGCGTTCTTGGCGGCCTGAATGCCCGCGTCGCCCTCGACGATGAAATCAAGCAACTGAACGCTCAACCTGAGCCTTATATTGCCCTTCGCAGGATTTATTCATCTCAGCGTCAGGCAGAGATCCGTAATGGTCGGTCGGAAGATGAGACCGAGTTGTACGAAGATCTCCCAGATTTTGACGAATTTGAAGAATAGCCACGAAGCCTAGACGAAAGCAGGAGCCCCCCTTGAAACGCCTGATCTCACCCGCAATAGCCCTTGCCGCGCTGTCCGCGCTGGCGATGCCGGCCTTCGCGGACGCGAAGACGGAAGCCTATGTGCAAAAGAATGCCAGCGAAGTTCTTGCGTCGCTGAACGACCCGTCGCTCAACGCCGACGAACGGACCGCAAAGTTCAACGCCTACATGGACAAGTTCACGGACATGGAAGCCGTCGCGAACTTCGCGATCGGCAAATATGCCCGCCGCTTCACCGAGAGCGAGCTTGCCGAATACCACAAGGTTTTCCGCGAGTACGCGCTCGCCGTGTATGAAATCCAGCTCGACGCCTACCGCGGCGAAGCTGTCGTCGTGAAGAACTCTGTCGACCGTTCGGAAACGGATTCGATCGTCAACACGGTCATCAAGCGGCAGGATGGCCAGGACATGGATGTCCGCTGGCGGGTTCTCACCCGCGACGGCGGCTACCAGGTTGTGGACGTTGCCCTGAATCTCGACGGCAACCTGATCTGGCTGGGTATCGAACAACGCGCCCAGTTCATCGCCCTGCTCGACCGGACGAACGGTTCGGCCAAAGCGCTGATCGACAAGATCAATGGCATGACCGCCAAGCTGGAAAGCGAAAAGCGCGGCTGACGCTGCGCCTGAATTTCACGGGAAATCAGATGGCCCGCTTCCGGATCCGGAAGCGGGCCATTTTCATTAGTGGTGCGGTGCGTGCGGATGCCAGCCGACGATGGCGAGCATCACAAGGAAGCCGATGACGTAGGCCAGGACAACGAACCATCCCTTGCTGACCCAGTCCCAGACGGATTTGGCTTCCGGGAAGATGTTCGACACGGCGACGCCCGCGGACGAGCCGAACCAGACCATGGAACCGCCGAAGCCGACAGCATAGGCCAGCACGCCCCAGTCATAGCCGCCCTGCTGCAGGGCAAGCGCGGTGAGCGGGATGTTGTCGAACACGGCGGAGACGAAGCCGAGGCCCATTGCGGTCTGCCAGCTGGCCGACGGCAGGCTTTCGACCGGCATCAGGGACGCCGCGGTGACCAGGCAGAGCAGGAACAGCGTACCCTTCAGCGAGGCCGGCACGATGGCCCAGTCCGGACGGCGCAGAAGGGCCGTGGCGAGAATGGCCACCCAGACGCCGATGCCGATGACCGGGATCTGGTCGAGCAGGGCCGGAAACTTGATATTGGCGGTGACGTTTGCAGCGATGGCCGTGACCAGGATCAGCACGACGACGAGCACGCGCGCCCAGTCGATATTGAGGCCCGTGGTGGCGGCCTTCTGGATCGGCTGGTACTTCTGCTGCACCAGGGCGGCCGGGATCGAGAAGACGAGCAGGGCTGCGAAGGCAGCGACATAGGCGTGCACGACGTTGAGCGGGTTCACGCCGTCGATCCACATCATGGTTGTGGTCGTGTCGCCCACCACAGAACCCGAGCCACCTGCGTTGGAGGCTGCGACGAGCGCGGCGAGATAGCCGATATGGACCTTGTTGTGGAAGACGTGCTTGGCCACCACGCCGCCGATCAGGGCGGCAGCGATATTGTCGAGGAAGCTGGACAGGAAGAAGACGAGGACCAGAAGGACGAGACCGCCGAGCCAGTTGTCAGGCAGAAGCGCGGGAAGTTCTTCCGGTGCGTTCGACAGCTCGAAGTGCCTTGAAAGGACGGAGAAACCGAGCAGGAGCAGGAAGAGGTTGGCAATGACGACCCACTCCTCCTCCACGTGCAGGGTGAAGCCTTCGAGGCCGGCGCCGTGGCGGAAGCCGACGACGAGGAATTTCCAGAGGAGAATGACGGTTAGGCCGGTCACCGCGACCGTGAAGGTTCGGTGGTGGAACAGCGCGACACCGAGCAGCGTGCAAGCGAACAGGATGAAGTCGACCGGCACCGGGCCGATGGCCACCGGCACCATGCCGGCGAGCGGCGCGGCGCCTTCTGCGGCTGCAGAAAGCGCAAGACCCGCGGCCGCCATTCCGAGCAGGCCAAAACGCCCGGCGGTGCGGCCATGGCGGCTGAGGGCCGCCAGAAATTGCATTGTCATGAAAACCCCCTTGAGCAAGGACGCCTAGGCATACGCCCGGGCCGGGGGGGCGGACAATTCCCATTTCGCAGGAATTTTGGGCTGGGGCGGGGTGCCGCCGGGGCATGGCCGGGCACGGAGCAAAAGTGCTGCAGGAACAGGCAGTTACGCACCCCGGAAGCGTGACCGGGGTGTCGGCGAGCGTGATCCTGGCGTGATCGAGGTGTCGGCAACGGTGATCCTGATGTCACCCGTTGCCTGCCCTGTGCGACCCCGCTGACGGCCTCAGGCCTCGACCATGCGGAGTTGTCCGGCCTCGTGCCCGATCCGGTAGGACTTCACCGTGCTGGCCGAATAGTCCGGCGTGAGGATCGTGCTGACGGCGACGAAATCCGCCTTCGCCGCATCCGGCTGCAGCACGACGCGGACGTAGCCCTGGTGCATGTTGTCGGTCCACACGACTTCCGGGAGCTGGTCGGCGAACACGCGGTCCAGCGCCATCGCGGTATCGGCATCGAAGCCGGAGTCGACGAAGTCGCCCGGCGAGGTGATGCCAGCGGTGCCGAGTTCGATGCCCATGGCATTGCCCGCATCGTCGGCCAGCGTGTTGGCCCAGAAGCTGTGGCTGTCGCCGGTGAGGACGAGGAGGTCGGCGGCGCCGCTGGCGCGGCAGAGTTCGTAGAACGCTTCCCGCGCGACGGGGTAGCCATCCCAGGTGTCGGAGTAGAACGGCAGCGCGTGCTGGCCGAGCCAGGCCATCCGCTTGTGGGCGTCGAGCGAGGCATCGTCCGGAACCGAGAGGACGCCGAGGCCCACGACATCCGGAACCGGCGTGCGCGCCATCGGGATCTGGTTGCCGATCACGCGCCAGACCTGACCGCTGGCAACCGAGGCGCCGAGGGCGGCGCGCAGGTCATCCTGCATGGCGGGGGAAATCATGTGACGGTCCGGGTCGCCCAGCACGTCGCGGACGAAGGCCTGATAGTCCTCTTCCGTATTCAGCTTCGGCGCCCATTCGGCATAGTCCACCTGCTTGCCGCGCGCCGTATGACGCGTCTCGAGCGTGACCAGCGTGGCAAGGTCGCCGAAGGAATAGGTGCGCCAGAATTCGGCGCGCGTGCGGCCGGGCACCGGCTCGCGGATCGGCATCCATTCGTAATAGGCCTGGATCGAGGCCGCGCGGCGGTCGGTCCAGCTGCCTTCGGTTTCAGGCTGGTGGTTCTGCGCGCCGTCGAACCACGGATTGTTCGCGCTTTCGTGGTCGTCCCAGCAGCAGAGCAGCGGATGCGCCGCGAGCATCTCGCGCGAGCCGGCATCGGATTTGTACTGCGCGTGGCGCGTGCGGTAGTCGGCCAGTGTGATGATCTCGTGGGGCGGGTCGTGCGGGCGGCCGATTACGGCGCCCTCTTCCTCACCCCAGCCATCCGGGCCGCCATATTCGTAGATATAGTCGCCGGTGTGCAGCACGACGTCCACGTCCGGGTCGCGCGCGATGGCGTCATAGGCGTTGAAGTAGCCGAAGGGATAATTCGAGCAGGACGCAAGCGCGATGCCGAGCTTGTCGACGGCGCCGACCGGCAGCGTGCGCGTGCGGCCGATACGGGATTTTACACCATCCGTTTCGAACCGGTAGTAATAGGTCTTGCCGGGCTCCAGCCCGTCCGCGATCACCTTCACCGTATGGTCGGCAGCGGCATTCGCCGTCGCCTGCCCCTCGGCGACGACGGAGGTTGCCTCGGCATCGCTGTAGACGGTCCAGGTGACATCGGCTTCCGGGGCATCGCTGGTGACACGCGTCCAGAGCACGACGCTGGTCGTATCCGGATCGCCGCTCGCAACGCCGTGGCGGAACGTGTCCGGATCGGCCGGTGCAGTCTCCGCGGTTGCGGCGGGCTGGCCGGCGGGCGGCGTGCAGGCCGTGGCCAGCGCAGAGCCGCTCATCAGGGCCAGGGCGTGGCGGCGATTGATCCGGGTCATGATCGGTTCCTTTGTCTCGGCCCTGTCGGCCGGTTCCGGTGTCAGCAAAACATGAGATTTAAACGGAGAGGAAGGCGGCCTCGCCGAGGCCGCCTTCGCTCGAAGTTCTGTCAGGCGATTTCCCTAGAAATCGGCCGTGACCGTGAGAGCCACCGTACGCGGTGCCGAGATCCAGGCGGCGTTGCCGGAGATACCGGCCAGCCAGTCCTGATCGAACACGTTGTTGATGGTCAGGCGGAAGTCGATGTTCGACAGGTCTTCCGACAGGGCCGAACCCGAGACGCCGAGATAGAAGTCGGTATCGACATAGGAGTCGGCCGTCCAGGAGTTCGACAGGTTCACGAAGCGGTCGCCAACCCATTTGGCCGACGCGCCGCCGTAGAAGTTGCCCTTGGTGAAGTCAGCCGACAGGACGAACATGTCGTCCGGAATGCCCGGCACCTTGTTGCCGACAGCGATGCCGGCATCGGCGTCGAGCTCAGCGTCGCCCGTGCCGAGGATCTTCGCGTCATTGTGCGTGTACGATGCGAAGAACGACAGGTTGTCGTTCATCTGGAACTCACCGGCGAATTCAACACCGGTCGAGTCGATACCGCCGCCGTTGATGTAGCCGCCGTTCGAGGCTTCGAGATAGTCCGGAGCATCTTCGCCATCGGCAATCGTCGGCGCCGGGAACAGGCGGTTTTCGAAGGTCGTGTCGAAGTAGACCAGCGAGCCGCGCAGGCGGCCGTTGGAGTAGCGCACGCCGAATTCCATGTTCTCGGAGGTTTCCGGGTCGGGGATACCGGCATCGACGTTGATGACTTCGAGCACGCTATCCGGGATCGCCTTGTAGTTCTCGGCATAGCCGGCGAACACTTCGAGGCCCGGCACGGCGCTCGGGGCCCAGGAGGCACCGCCCGAGAACAGGACGTCGGATTCGGAATCCAGCGTGAAGTTCTTGTCCGTGTTGTTCGGGTCGAAATTGTCGACGCGGTCGATCGAGTTATTGAACTGTTTCACACCGGCGCGGACCGTGAAGTCGCCGAATGCGATGGCGTCTTCGATGTACCATTTGAAGGTGTTCTGCGGGAACTCGCGGTCATACTGGACCCAGTAGGCCAGGCTGTCGAATTCCGGGCCGACGCGGGCGTCGATGATGCGGTGCCAGTCACGGTATTCGTAACGGGTGCCGTCTTCATACCAGAGACCGCCACGCAGCGTGTTTTCGAAGGCGTCGAAGGTCTTCGTCCATTCGAAGTCTGCGGTGATGCCATAACGCTCGCGCTGGTAGTGCGTGTGGCGGTAGGACGAGACCGGGATCGCGTTGGACGGGTAGCAGGCCGGATCGTACGCGGCGTTCGTGGTGCCGCCATACGGGAAGGTCAGCGAGGACTGGCAGCCGGCTGCCGGCGACAGGGCGACGCCGTTCGGATCGACAAAGAAGATCTGGCCGAGGAGCGAGCCGCCCATGACGCGGTCGCCGCCGAGGAATTCGCTCTGCGGATTGCCGGCGCCATCATCGGTGACGTTGACGAGATAAGGCGGAGCCCAGTCGCCGCGGCCATCCATGTTGTGCAGGTAGACGCCGCCCTTGAGCTTCAGGCCTTCGAAGACTTCCTTCTCGGCTTTCAGGTACAGAAGCGAGTTTTCGCGGAGCGTGCCCCAGACCTGACGGTAGGACTGGTCGACGTAAGGAACGCCGGTCCAGTTGCCGATCAGGCGGTCCGAGTTCGGGTCGGCCTGCCAGTCGGCCGGGGAATAGAGCTGGTCATAGTTGTTTTCGGCGGCATCGTCGTAGGAGGCGTAGGCCGTCCAGTCGATGTCGAAGAGGGTGCTGGTCAGTTTGGCGGCGTAGTGGTCGCGGCGGTTCTTCGCAGAGCCTTCGATATGGTCGGTGGCGGTCTGGTTGGAGACCGAGAACCAGGCCTTGGTCGTGTCGTTGAGGAACAGGCCGGTGTCGTAGGCGACATAGAAGCGCTGGGCGTCGAAATCGCCGAGCGTGCCGGAGACGCGCACGCGCTCTTCGTCTTCCGGGGTGCGGGTCGTGAAGTTGATCGTGCCGCCGAGCGCGTCGTTGGACAGCGAGGCGATATCGGCCGTACCCTGAGAAACCTCAACGGCGCCGGCGTTCTGGGTGTCGATGTAGCGGTTGGCCTTGGAGCCGCCGCCATAGTTCGAACCGCCGTTCGGCAGGCCGTCGATCGTGATGCCGATCTGCTGCTCGCCGAGATTGTTCTGGAAGCCGCGGACCGCGACGCCGGTCGACCAGTCGTCGAAGCCGAACGTGTCGCCTTCGGTCACCAGGACGCCCGGAAGGTTGTCGACCTGGGCGAGGATCGAGCTGACCGGCGCTTGTTGCAGCGCCATGGCATCGGTGGATTCGGCGGACGAATAGGTCTGCGCCTGGCCGAGCACGACGATCGTGTCGAGTTCGCGCGACTCGTCGGCGGATGCGCTGACCGGCGTCGTTTCCACCGTCTGCGCGGCTGCTGCGCACACGCCAAGCAAGACGCTGGCCGACGCGAGCATACTGCTCTTGAACATGGACATGGGAGTTCCCCTCTTATGGGTCTGGCACTGGCGCAGGCCCCGACCCGCGCGCAGCAAACAAAAACGGCACCTTCGACAATCCAGCCCGTGGGCTCGAGAAGGCCGGGCCCAGCTAGAGGCCGCCTGTGACTGTCCTGTGAAACTTCGCGCTCAGAATTTTGAATTGTTCGCGACAGGTTTTGGACAACCCTGATCCGGCACGGATTTCCGGTGCCCCATGACGAGGCCCCCACAAAATGGTATCGCTTACGTGCTTCTACCGATTGGGGACGCGAGACTTTACAAGCAGTCCTGAAAGGCAGAAACCAGAACCGACCGGAGGGAGAGGACGATGATGGCAAGGCTCCTGCCGAACCGTAAAGCGTGGGCTGCGCCGCTTGGGGCGCTGGGGTTTCTGTCCGCCGTCAGTTGCGCGTCCGCGCCGGCGACAGGTCCTGCTCTCGCGGAACTGAAACCCTGGTCGGGCTTCGACGACTGCTTCCAGAGATCCGTCAGCGTACCGGCCGGCAGTGCAGACCGAATGGCGCAGACCTGTTCCGGTGATGCTGCCGCAGGCGATCCGTCGCGCAGCGGGATCGTCCGGGCCAATGCCTATTTCAATGCCGCCAGCGCCTACAATGTCCTGGCGGCGAGCGGTCAGGCGAGCGCCCTCTGCCCCGATAGCGCTACCTGCAGCCAGACCGCGCTGGACCTGATCGGGAAATCCATCGCCAGCCAGCAGGACAGTCAGATTCGTCCGGTTGCGGATGCTTCTCAAAACGCGGCGAACGAGCGTTTCATGGTGCGCCGGAAGCTGGAACAGGCGCGGGCCCTGCGCGGGGCGGCGACGGCGACCGTCCCGGCAAGCTGTGGAACGCGGACCGCCTGCCTGACGACTGCGGCCGACCTGCTCGGTCCGCTCGATGCGGAAGCGGGCCTCGCATCCGATGACAAGGCCGCCGCGAAACTCTCCTGCGAGCTGCTGGATGTGCGCTGGCGTGTGAACAGCGATATCGGCCGCGAGCGCGAATATCGCTATGTCGACGACCTGCGCCGTACGGTTCAGGCCTGCCCCGGCCAGGCTGCACAGGCCTCCGCCCGTCTGTCCGAAATCTCTTTCGAACGCGCCGAGCGGGTCCGCGAAGCGCTGGGCGGCAACCCCGCCCCGTCCGTGGAAGCCGCACTCGGCGCCATCACGGACTATCGCGATGCTTCCAGCGCCGCTCAGTTCAAGCTTCCCGCCACACGCGGCGTGGGCGCGGTCTATCGCAAGCTGGCCGCAATGGACCCGTCCGGCGCGCAATCGTACCTAACCAGCGCCACGGATGCGTTTGGCAGCGCCGTCACGCTGGGCACCCAGTCGGAACCGGCGGACGCGCGGGCGAGCGATCTGGAACAGCTCGGCATGAGCCTGATCGACCTGGCGCATGTCACCGGCCGCCCCGGTTCGCCGGAACGGCGCGATGTGTTCGTCCGGGCAGCCGATGCGCTGCAGAAGGCCACGAACATCGCGGCGACACCTGCCCGGTCGCTGGCACTCGGCGAGGCCTATGCGGAAACCGGACAATTCGGACCGTCGATTGCAGCCTACAACTCCGCCATTGCCGGCCTGACCGGCGCACAGAAAGCCGGAGCAAGTCTCGCCCTTGCTGGCGTCCTCGACCAGTCGGGCGACCCGGCCGGTGCCCTGCAGGCACTGGAACAGGCGGCCGCGCAAGGCGCGGGCTCGCCGGAGGTCCAGTACGAGATCGGGCGCCGCGAATTCATGAACGGCAAGCTGAGCCAGTCGCTGGTCGCCCTGCGTCCCGTCATCAACGGCCTCAGCGGCAGTCAGGCCGCAGACGCACATTATATGATCAGCGTCGCGGAATCCGCCCTGCGCACGCCGGACTGGCAGAAGCGCGCGCTGGATCATGCCGAACGCGCTGTCGCCCTGAACGCGCGGCCATGGGAATATGTGCGGCAGGCCTGCCTCGCGACCATCCTGAGCGGCGGCAAGTCCGTGAAGGAAGCCACCAGCCTGCTGCGGTGCCCCGATGAGGAGACGCCGGAAGCGAAACTGCTGCGCGGCATGTACTACCTCAAACAGGCGCAGAGCATGGACGTCAGCGCGTACAATCTTGCTTCCCAGACCAACTGGCGGGCCGTGCTGCGGTCGGCGGAGGATGCCTTCATCGGCGGCCAGGATGCGCTTCAGAATGCGCGCGACGGCGAGCGGCTCGTCTGGTTCGACGACCTGCAGGCGAATGTGGATGTAGAAGCGCGGCTGAAACAGGGCCTGACGCTGGTGCAGCGCTGCACTCGCGAGATCACCATCGAGCCGGGCAACGCGGCCTGGAAAGACCTCGACGCCTTCTTCGGATATT
This sequence comes from Hyphomonas sp., assembly GCA_041398365.1. GTDB lineage: Bacteria > Pseudomonadota > Alphaproteobacteria > Caulobacterales > Hyphomonadaceae > Hyphomonas. The sequence continues at coordinate 21,915 of JAWKUV010000020.1, forward strand.
ATGGAGTGCTGAAGTGCTCCTAGCGGCCATTCAAACACGGAACGAGAGGACCTGCGAATGACAGTGCCAACAGTCCAGTCACCTGACAATTCCGACCTGCAGGTTTTCCAGTCCGTGCCGACGCACGACGACATGCGCGCCCTGTCGCACCAGGTGAAGGAAGCCAAACGCGGACAGGCCCGGTTGCTCATCATGCTGATCTTCCTGGCCGGGGTCCTCGCGGCCGGCGTGGTCGCCATGGTGATGATGTACTCGAACACGAGTGCGCAGCTGGCCGAGTCCGAGGCCAAGCTCACCGCGCAGGCCACGGAGATGAAGAAGCTCGAAGCGACGATCGCCGCACGCGACAAGACGATTGCGGACCAGACGGCAACCATCGACAGCTATGCCGGCTTCCAGAGTATTGCCGTGTTGCAGCAGCAGGCCGACACGCTGGAACAGGAGATCGCCGTGCTGCTGGCCCAGCCGAGCCGGGCCAACGCGCCGAAACGCCTGAAGGAGCTGCCGGCCGAGGTCGAATGGCTCGACGATGTCATCACGCGCCTGCGCGACCGCCGCGACGCACTGCAGAAACTTAAGAGCGATGTGGAGGCCTGGCCGCCCGTCCCGGCAAGCCCGCGGCCGGACTGAGCGCCCGCCCGCCAATCCAGCCAATGATCCAGGAGTGAACGCCATGGGCGCAGAAACCGAAAATAACCAGGCCCTGTTCGGCCCGCTGACCGCCGAGAAGAAACCCGGCTTCAGTCTGCAGGAACTCGTCTCGGAATTTCCCGATCATGCGAGCGACTGGACGATACCGGAGGCCTTCCTCTGCCTGATCCTTTCGGCCGCCTTTGCCGACGGCCGGATGGCCGAACAGGAACAGGAGGAGATCCGCGCCCTCGCCCGCCGCTCGCGCACGCTGAAGAACCTCGACCAGAACGAACTTGCTCAGGTGAACCGCGTGGTGCTGAAGCGGCGCGCCGACCGGCCTGACTGGATGAGCGAGGCTTGCGAGGCCCTGCCGAAGGACATGCACCTCGCCGTCTTCGCGCATTGCCTCGACATCTCGCTGGCGGACGGCGTGCTGGTCAGCGCGGAGGCGGAATATCTCGAAAAGCTGATCGGCCTGCTCAATATCAGCCAGGACGAAGCGAAGCTGATCACCAGGGTGATCTCGCTGAAAAACCGCTACTGATCGCGGGGCGGTAGCGCCCGGAATTATTTCAGCGTGGCGGCCGCGATTTCGGGACGATCTTCTGCGGTCTGAAGATAATGCGGATCGGGGCGCAGCTGGGTCGCCTGCTCGTAGGCATAGCCATAGGCAAGGATCGCCGCGTCGTCTCCGGCCGAGCCGATGAAGGAAACACCGAGCGGGATGCCGTGCACGTCGCCCATCGGGACCGTCAGGTGCGGATACCCGGCCTGCGCGGGCAACCAGCCGGCCCCGGCCCATTCCGGCCAGACATCGCCGTTCACCGGGTCGATCCGCGGCGCGACAGGACCGGAGGGCGAGACGAGGAAATTGACATCATAGTCCGCGAGCAGCCGGTCGATGCCCTGCTCCCGTGTCGAGAAACGCACGGCGGCCTTCGCGCCGAGATAGGACGGATCGGTGAGCGGGCCGCGGGCTTCGGATTCCTCGAAAATGTCCTGCCCGAAGAGGGCCAGTTCCTCGTCCGCATTTGCGGTGTTGAACGCGATCAGTTCCCGCAGCGTGCGCGTGGTGACCGTGTCGGGCGTGGTTGCGAGGTACTTGTTGAGGCTGTCCTTGAACTCGAATTCGAGCAGCGGAAGCGTGCTGTCCCAGAAATTCTCGGCAGCGGGTTCGAATTCCGGAATGTCGACCAGCGTCGCGCCCTGGGACTCCATGACCGCGAGGGCGGCATCGAAACGGCCCTTGATGGCGTCATTGCTGCCTTCGGCGAAGCGCATCACGCCGATGCGCATGCCTTTCAGCGCATCCGGGCTGAGGGCGAGCGTGTAGTCCTTCGTGCCCGGATCCATGGCGTTGAGCATGAGGGCGGCGCCGCGGACGGTGCGTGCCATCGGGCCGGCCGTGTCCTGCGAGGGCGAGATCGGCACGATCCCCTCCTGAGAGATCAGGCCGACGGTCGGCTTGAAGCCGACGATGCCGTTGACGTTCGACGGGCAGATGATCGAGCCATTGGTCTCGGTGCCGACCGCGCCGGCCGCGAGCGAAGCTGCGACGGCGGCGCCCGATCCGGAGCTTGACCCGCAGGGGCTGCGGTCCAGCATGTGGGGGTTGTGGACCTGTCCGCCCACGGAAGACCAGCCGCTGACCGAGTCATTGTCGCGGAAGTTCGCCCACTGGCTGAGATTGGTCTTGCCGAGAATGATGGCGCCTTCGGCGCGTAGCCCGGCAACCAGCGGGCTGTCCCGGCCGGTGATATTGTCCTTGAGGGCCAGCGAGCCGGCCGTGGTCGGCATCGGGTCGAGGCTTTCAATATTGTCCTTCAGCAGGATCGGCACGCCGTCGAGGGGGCCGAGCGCTTCGCCTGCGGCCCGGCGTTGGTCGCTGGCGCGCGCGAGCGGAAGGGCGTTCGGATTGAGCGAGATGATGCTCTGCAACCGCGGCCCGTCGCGGTCGATCGCCGCGATACGGCTGAGATAGGCCTGCGTCAGGCCTTCCGACGTCATCGTGCCGGCTGCGAGTTCGTCGACGATCTGCGGCAACGTCTTCGCCAGCATCGCGTCCGCTTCATAGGAGGGAGGCGCCTGCTCGCTGGACCCGTCTGCCTGTTTCGACGATCCATTGCAGCCTGCGAGGGCGAGAAGCGCCGCGACCATTGCCATCGTGTATTTCATCAGCCGAACCCCTGTGTCCTCATTTACAAGCCTAGCCCACCTGCGCCGGACGACAAGGCCCCGATCCGCATTCAGCCGGTGACGACGCCCAGCCGCTTGCGCAATGTGCGCCCGAGCGTGTTCAGCCACACGGGCCGCGCGGCAACGTCGATCTTCCACGACAACAGGGTCTGCGCGGCCGGTCCCGGCAGGACGCCGATCAGTATCCACCATATATTCCGGGGCAGCGCCTTGGCACCGAACCGCTCCCGATTGGCGTTCCGCAGCTTGGCCAGGAGGCCCCTGCGCGTGTCGGCGGGCACCGGATGCAGCTCCGGTTCAAACAGGAAGGAGACGAGCCGCTCCTGCAGGTGCCCGGGGTCACGTTCTCCGAGATCCGCCGCCACCGGCAGGCCGAGACGGGCCGATTGCTCGCGGATGCAGGCAAAGCAGGCCTGCTGGTGCCCGATCCGCCAGCGCGCCCGCTTGGCATAGGCCTTGGCAAACTGGGAATGTTGCGATCCGTGCAGGCGGTAGGCCGAAATCGGCGTATCGAAGCCCTTCACCTGAGTGTGCAGCGGTACAGTTGCGGAGAGATAGCCGTCCCCGCCCTGCCGGAAGGTTTCCGAATCCATCGGCATCACCTTCTCAAGCACTGCCCTTGTGTAGACGAGGCCGGACGTGATGGTGGAGGAATAGTGGCCCTGCTCACGCAGCTGGGCCGAGACGTCTCCGTCTGCCAGCGGCACCTGCGGCGGCGGGAACAGGCCGCCCAGCGTGCCGTGTTCGTCGGCGTAATTCATCCGATAGAGGTACATGCCGATGGCAGGATCGTAATTGGAAAGGATTGTCGCTGCCGCACCCGGCAGCAGGAAATCGTCGGCGTCCAGGAACATGACCAGATCGCCGGTCGTCCGGGCATAGCCGGCATTGAAGCCGCCGCCATGGCCCTGGTTCACGTCCTGCAGGACCGGAATGACCCGATCGCCATAGGACCGGATGACCTCCCGCGAATTGTCCTTCGAGCAATCGTCCACAACGACCAGTTCGATCCCGGCATCCTGCGACAGGACGCTGTCGATCGCCGTGCCGACAAAGGCGGCATAGTTGTAGTTCGTGATCACAACCGAAAGCTTCGGTGTTTTAGATGTGTTCATCACGGCGCTCCCTGACGCCCCCGATACGCAAGATTCACACCGGAATATGCGGAGTCAGGGGGCCAGAGGCAGTCTTTTTTCGCCTACCGCGCGAATTTCTTGAATTTCAGGCGCTTCGGATTGACTGCGTCCTCACCGAGGCGGCGCTTCTTGTCTTCGAGGTAGGAGGAGAAATCACCCTCGAACCATTCGACATGGCTGTCGCCCTCGAAGGCGAGGATGTGGGTGGCCATACGGTCAAGGAACCAGCGGTCGTGCGAGATGATGACGGCGCAGCCGGGGAAATTGTCGAGGCCCTCTTCCAGCGCCTGCAGCGTTTCCACGTCGAGGTCGTGGGTCGGTTCGTCGAGCAGGAGCAGGTTGTGGCTGCCGCGCAGCATCTTGGCGAGGTGGACGCGGTTGCGCTCACCACCGGACAGGATGCCGACTTTCTTCTGCTGGTCGGTGCCCTTGAAGTTGAAGGCGCCGACATAGGCGCGCGACATGACGGTGACGCCGCCAAGGTCGATCACGTCGGTGCCGCCGGAGATTTCCTCCCAAACGTTCTTGTTCGGATCGAGCTTGTCTCGGCTCTGGTCGACATAGCCGATCTTCACCGTGTCGCCGACGCGGAGGGTGCCGTCGTCCGGCTTCTCCAGGCCGAGGATCATCTTGAACAGGGTCGACTTACCGGCGCCGTTCGGGCCGATGACGCCGACGATGCCGCCGGGCGGAAGCTTGAAGCTGAGGTCCTCGATCAGAACGTTGTCGCCAAAGGCCTTGTCGATATTTTCGGCCTCCAGCACGACACCGCCGAGGCGCGGGCCCGGCGGGATGCGGATCTGTGCGGTCATGACCGTTTCGCGCTCTGCCTTGGCGGCCATTTCCTCATAGGCGTTGATACGCGCCTTGGACTTCGCCTGACGCGCCTTCTGGCCCGAGCGGACCCATTCGAGTTCCTTGGCCAGCGTGCGCTTGCGGCCGGTTTCCTCGCGGGCCTCCTGCTCCATGCGCTTGGCTTTCTGCTCGACCCAGCCGGAATAGTTACCCTGGTAGGGCACGCCTCGGCCGCGATCGAGTTCGAGGATCCACGAGGTGATGTCATCGAGGAAATAGCGGTCGTGAGTGACGAGGATGACGCAGCCGGGGAAGTTGATGAGGTAGTTCTGGAGCCAGGCGACCGTTTCCGCGTCGAGGTGGTTGGTCGGTTCGTCCATCAGGATCATGTCGGGCTTCGACAGGAGCAGCTGGCAGATCGCGACGCGGCGGATTTCGCCGCCCGACAGTTTGGTGACGTCGGCATCATTGTCAGGGCAGCGAAGCGCTTCCATCGCCATTTCGATCTTGGAGTCGATGTCCCAGGCGTCGGCCGCGTCGATCTTTTCCTGCAGCGCCGTCATCTTTTCCATCAGCTCGTCGGAATAGTCCTCGCCGAGCTTGGCGGAGATGTCGTTGAATTCCTCCAGCATCTGCTTTTCGGGGCACTGGGCGGCGATGTTCTCGAACACGGTCTTGGTTTCATCGAGGCGCGGCTCCTGCGGCAGGTAGCCGACCTTGATGCCCTCGGCCGCCCACGCCTCGCCGACAAAGTCCTTGTCGACGCCGGCCATGATGCGCAGCAGCGTGGACTTACCCGAGCCGTTGACGCCGACGACACCGATCTTGGCATCCGGCAGGAAGGACAGGTGGATGTTTTCGAACACCTTCTTGCCGCCGGGATACGCCTTGGTCAGGCCCTGCATGTGGTAAACGTATTGAGGTCCGGCCATGGCGGGAGATTCCTGTTCGGGTGGAGGTTTGCGCCGCCCCAGTTACGCACTCGCCCTATAAAATCAAGCTCGCAGGTGCCGTGGTCACCGTACCGGAGCCAGTAGCGAGGCCATTGGAAGCACTTCCCAGCGGAAGCCGAGCCCTGCCCGGATCACAGGATCGCCGCCGCAGAGACTGGCCAGGGCCTCGTCATCCGGCACTTCGACAATGGCGACACCCCAGGTGCCGGCCGGGTCCATCACCGGACCGGCCGCAAAGATTGTGCCGGTGTCGATGTGATGCCGGATATAGTCCGCGTGCCGTCCCATCGCTTCCATTTCTGCCGCCGTGGCATCGGCCGGGAATGCTGGGCGCGGCGGGATCAGCTTCATGAGGTAAAAGGCCATGTCGTCTGGCTCCGGATAGGGGTGATGACTGTACGCCAGCATAGGCTGGGACCGCGCAAGGGGAAACGGCGGCCCGGCCATCGTCATTCTTGATTTCGGCGGCAAATCCGCCGCAACTCAGAAGCGGGAGAGGACGCCATGACAGACCCGACAAAACCCGCGGCCGACGATGACATGACCCGCCTTTCCGGGTGGGACGCGCTGCTGGACGACCTGTTCGGACTGAACGTCCGTGCCGTGCGGACACTGGGCGTAGCGATCACGCACCCGGCGCGGCTGTTCACGGCTGCGCGCGATGCGGACTGGCTGGGACGGTATACGCCCTCGCTCCGGCTGGTGTTCACGGTCATGGCGGCAACCGTCGTGCTGCGCTTCCTGTGGACAGGCGACAGCTCTCCCCTCACGCAGAGCATCGTCACCTACCTGAAGGACGTCCCGCCCGAGGACTTGCCTGTTGCCGACACGGCGGAGGTCGCGCGGATGCTGGTGAACCAGTTCCTGGTCCTGTTCCCGTTCACCTATTTCACCTGCCACTTCCTGATGTCCCTGCTGGTGAGGATCTGGGGCAAGGGCACGCCGACGCCAGTGCGTATCCGGCTTTACTTCTCGGCGCTGTTGCCCGCGCTCGCCCTCGGCCTGGTGCTGACCGTGCCGTATGGACTGATACCGGCGGAGTCGATCGACATGCTAACGCTCGGCATGTCGATCCTGGCGGTCCTGGTCTATACGATAACGGTCTTCTTCGGGCTGGCGCCGGTCTTTGGCGCGGGCGGCCGGGCCTGGCGGAGCCTCCTGTTCGCCGCAATGGTCGCGACCGCGGACATGGTCACATCGATGGTAACCTTCCTGCTGGCTTTCATCCTGATGTATGTCTGAGCCTGGTCAGCTCGCCCGGCGGTAGGCCCGGTCCTGCTCTTCGGCGCTCATGGCGCATTCAATCCGCTCGATTTCGTGCCGCGCGCCCGGATTGCCGAGCCGCTCGGCCTGACGGAACCAGCGCCAGGCCTTCACAAGGTCCTGCGGGCAGCCATGGCCACCGGCATTGGCAATACCGAGATTGAAGGCGCAACGGCTGTCGCCCATCGCGGCGCCCCGGCTCCACCAGTTCCGGGCGGCGGTCGGATCGGCAGGGCCGCCCTGCCCCTTGATCAGCATCAGGCCGAGATAGGTGATGGCGTCCGCATCATCCTGCTGGGCTGCGCGATGGAACAGGAACCGGGCCCGCGAGGCGTCTTTCGAGCCGCCGAGCCCGTGGAAACACATGAATCCCAGATTAAACAAGGCCGTCGGAAGCCCTGCGCCTGCGGCCTGGGCATAATAGGCGCGGGCCGCAACGAGATCCTGCCGGACACCGCGGCCGGCATGGAGCATGGCACCGTAATTGTTGGCAGCAGCGATATGGCCGGCATCTGCAGCGCGGCGCATCATGTCGGCACCACGAAGGAGGTCGTCGCCGCCTCTCCCCGAGGCGACCAGGGTAATTGCTTCCTGAAACAAGCCCACCCCGTTCATCATGTAGATCACTTTATGGTGAGGTCTTTGCTTGGCTAGGGGGGGATCGCAGTCACTGCCGAAATATTTGCATTCTGCCGGAATGACGGGCTGGACCAGATGACAATTGCGCGGCTGCGGCTAGTTTCGGGCGCATGAAAAAGCTGCCCTCTTCCCTTCTCGCGAGCCTCGGTCTCGCCCTGCTTGCGGCGTGCCAGACATCCGCCCCCTCCTCCCCGTCCTTCTCGGAGACCAGACATTTGACCCATGCGCCGGACAGCCTTCCGCTCGAACGCCTCTACGCCTCCCCGTCCCTGTCCGGCCCGGTGGCCCGGATGGTCAAGTATTCCCCTGACGGCCGGCGCGTGACCTTCCTGAAGTCCCGGCCGGACGATCAGAGCCGTTTCGACCTCTGGCAGTATGACCTCAAGACAGGCCAGCAGGGCATGCTGGTCGACTCCCTTCTGCTGGAGCCGGAACAGGTCGAGCTGTCGGAAGAGGAAAAGGCGCTGCGGGAACGCAAGCGGATCGCGGGCTCGACCGGGATCGTCGATTACAGCTGGGGTACACCTGACACGATCCTCGTTCCGCTCGGCGGGGACCTCTACCTCGTGACCCTGACCGGGGACGGTCCGGTCCCACGCCGGCTGACCGACACGGATGCGTTCGAATACGATGCCAGCGTCTCGCCGAAGGGCAATTTCGTGAGCTTCGTGCGCGACGGCGCCGTCTATGCGATAGAACTGGCGACCGGAACCGAAACGCGCCTGACCCCGGAAGCCGACCCCGACAAGGCAATCTCCTATGGCGTCGCCGAGTTCGTCGCGCAGGAAGAAATGCACCGCTATACCGGCTACTGGTGGAGCCCGGACGAGCGCTACGTTGCCTTTACCGGCGTCGACGAAAGCGATGTGGACGTCATTTCCCGCTTCGACATCGCCGCTGATACGGTGACGGTGATCGACCAGCGCTATCCGCGGGCCGGACGGCCGAATGCGTCGGTGAGCCTTTACGTCAACGACCTGCGGGACGGCCGGACGGACCGCATCTACCAGACCGGGCCGGACACATACCTTACACGCGTGAACTGGACCTCGTCAGCCGTCTGGTTCCAGACGGTGGACCGGGACCAGACCGAGATCCGCTATAGCCGGAGTGACAGCCTGCCCTGGCGCGTCTGGTCGCCGTATACTGAGCATAACGATGTGTGGGTCAACATCTCCAGCGACTTCTACGAGTTGCGGGACGGCCGGATCCTGCTGACCACGGAAGACGGCGGGATGCGCCATGCCGAGACGATCCCCGCTCGCGGGCTCGGCGAAACGCAGGTCGTCACACCGGCCGACCAGGTGCTGGATGCCGTGAAAGGCATCTCGCCGGACGACAGCACGATCTATTACACGGGCTATGCCGATACGGTGCTTGAGCGGCACCTCTATGCCATGCCCATTCCGGCTGTGGACGATTCCGATGCGAGCCCGGTCCGCATCACCGAGGCAGGCAAGTCATGGGACGTGACGCTCAGCCCGGATGCGCAGAGTTTTGTCGGCACGTCCTCCTCGCCTACCCAGCCGCCGCAGACCGGGCTCTACAGGATGGACGGCACGCTGATCGCATGGATCGAAGAGAACGCCCTCGACGCGACGCATGCCTATGCGCCTTACCTGAAGGACCATGTCGTGCCTGAGTTCGGCACGCTGAAGGCAGAGGACGGTCAGGACCTTTACTATTCGATCCTGAAGCCGCCCGGCTTCGACCCCGGAAAGAAATACCCGGTCATCGTGGAAGTGTATGGCGGACCGCATGCTCAGATGGTGGAACGCAAATGGGGCAGCCTGTCGGACCAGTATCTCGCCCGGCATGGCTATATCGTGTTCCGGCTCGACAACCGTGGCAGCGATCACCGCGGGCGAGCGTTCGAGAACGTGATCTACCGGCGCACAGGCGGGCCGGAAGTGCGCGATCAGATGGTCGGCGTCGACTGGCTGAAGGCGCAGCCGTTCGTGGACGGCGACCACGTTGCCATCCAAGGCTGGTCATATGGCGGATACATGACGCTGATGACCCTGCTCCAGGTTCCGGACGGGACGTTTGCCGCTGCGGCGGCGGGCGCGCCCGTCACCGACTGGCGGCTCTACGACACGTTCTACACGGAACGCTACATGGACACGCCGGAGGACAACCCCGACGGATATGAAGCCTCTAGCGTCTTCCCTTATGCCGGGAACCTGAACACGCCGCTGCTACTGATGCACGGCATGGCCGACGACAATGTCACCTTCGACAACACAACCCGGCTGATGGCCGTGCTGCAGGAGAAAGGGAAACTGTTCGAGGTGATGACTTATCCCGGCCAGCGCCACGGCATTCGCGGGGAAGCCCTGCAGACACACCTGATGCGAACACGGATCGAATTCCTCGACCGGAACCTGCAACCCGGCAGGAAGGACTGAGCATGGCCGAGTTCCTCGACCGGCTGCCGCTCAGCCTCATCATCGTCGGCTGCCTGACGCTGGGTCTCGCGCCGTTTACGCCGGAACCGCATATCTGGGAGAAGCTGAAGATGCTGACCGCGGGCACTTTGCGCGGGCCGGTCGACATTTTCGACCTGCTTCTGCACGGCGTGCCGTGGCTGTTCCTGATCGCGAAACTCGCCCGCATAAGCATGGGGAAATGACATGAAGCCCTGGACGATCCTTTCCTCCAAACAGGTCATGCGCGACCGGTTCATGGGCCTGCGCACGGACCGGTGCGAACGCGAAGACGGCCATATCGTCGAAGCCTTCCATGTGATCGAGCTGACCGACTGGGTGACCGTGATTCCGCTGACCGTTGCGGGCAATGTCGTTCTGGTCCGGGAATACCGGCATTCGGCGGGTGTGTTCACGATCGGCCTGCCGGGCGGCGTGTCCGATCCCGGCGAGCTGGTGTGGGAAACCGTCGGCGCACGTGAGCTCAGCGAAGAGACGGGATATACGGCGCGCGAGATGCACCATGTCGGCACCTGCTATCCAAATCCGGCGACGCAGAATAACCGCCTGCACTACTACCTCGCCCTTGGCTGCACCCAGACCGACGGCCAGTCGCTCGATCCGAACGAGGAGATTGAGGTGCTGGAGATGCCGTATGCGGAGTTCCTGGACTATGGCACGCTGGAGGTGCAGCACGCCCTGCACGCCGCCGCACTTTTCTATACCGAGCGCTTCTTCGCCCGCCATCCCGATCTCAGACCGAATGGAGCATGACCCATGCCCGCCTTCCAACCCACCGCTGCCCAGTTCCGTGCCTTCCGCGACGATCCGCATGACGGCGCGGTCGCACAGGTGAACCTGTTGAAGTTCCGCGTGAAAGCAGAATACCGGCCGGAAGACCCGGAATATGGCGAGGAGATAAGCGGCGAAGAGGCCTACACGCGCTACTCCGAAGCCTTCACAGTGGCGGCGAAGGAGGCCGGCGGCACCACACTCCTGCTCGCCTCGACCGAGCGCTACTTCATCGGCAATGGCGACTGGGACGCCGTGCTGGTGAACCATTTCCCGACGCGGCAGGCTTTCATCGCGACGCTGAACCATCCCGAATACAAGGCCATGTCGCGTCACCGTGAAGCGGGGCTTCTGTGCCAGGACCTGATCGTCACGCGGCCGAGCCGGGTGAACGGCGAGAAAGTCTGACGCCGCCCGCTTGACGGCATCGCCGCACCGGGCGCAGAGATCGTCCCATGTCCGACAAATCCTCGCCGGTCTCCCGGTTGCTTCACCACCGCACCCAGAGCCTGAAAAAGGGCGATCCCGTCGCCCTGCCAATCATGGCCTCGTCCACATTCCTGTTGCCTGGCGATCCGGACGGGAGCCATTTTTATGGCCGCAACGGGAATCCGACGGTGGAGGAGACGGAAGCAGAGATCGGCATCCTGGAAGACGGCGAGGCAGTGTTGTTTCCGTCCGGCATGGCCGCCATCGCCTCGATCTTCTTCGCGTACCTCCGGCCCGGCGACACGGTGCTGGTTCATGCAGACGGTTACTACAATGTCCGTGCACTGCTGGCCGCCCAGTTCGCCCCTATCGGCGTGACGGTCCGCACCTGCCCGACAGCAGAGATGGAATGCGCCGACATGAGCGGCTGCCGACTCGTCATGATCGAAACGCCCTCGAATCCGGCCCTTGCTGTCTGCGACATCGCGAAGGTCGCCGAAAAGGCGAAGGCTGCTGGCGCTCTGCTGGTCGCTGACAACACGACGGCCACACCGCTTGGCCAGCAGCCGCTGGATCTCGGCGCCGATTTCTCGGTCATGGCGGATACGAAGGCCATGGCAGGCCATTCCGATGTCCTGGCCGGGCATGTTGCAACACGGAACAGCGCGCTGCTCGAACCGGTGAAAGCCTGGCGGCGCCTCGCCGGCGCAATTGTGAGCCCCTTCGACGCGTACTTGCTCCATAGGGGAATTGCGACGCTGGAACTTCGCCTATCGCGCGCAAATGCGAATGCCCTTGCTGCTGCAGAAGCGCTGCGGGCGCACAAATCGGTCCTTTCGGCAAATTATCCGGGACTGACAAATGATCCGTCCCATGAGGTCGCGAAACGACAGATGCGCGGCTTCGGGCCGATCGTCAGCTTTACGCTCGCGAGTCGCGAAGCCGCGGAAAAACTCATTGAAAACAATCCGATGATTGTTCCCGCCACGAGTTTCGGCGGCGTTCACACGAGCGCGGAATGCCGGATCAGGTGGGGGGATGACGTGCCCGACGGTTTCGTCCGCCTCGCCTGTGGCATCGAACCGACAGACGATCTTGTGTCTTCATTAACACGGACATTGGATTCTCTTGGCTGAAGCAGCCTCGGTTTCGTGACAGGTCGCCCTCGTCTGGTATAGTGATTGCACGACGTGGGGGTCGGGTAGATTTGATGAAGCGCCTTAGTATTGTTCTGTTTTTTCTGCTGATCGCAGCAGGTGCCTGGGGCTGGTTCCGGATGACCGCTCCGGCGAAACCGCTTGAGCTGGCGGCGCCGCTACGCATTAACCAGGGCATCGTTCTGGGCGGGATCGACGCGAACGATTCGGCAATCCAGGTTTTTAACGGCATTCCCTACGCCTCTGCGCGCCGCTGGTCTGCCCCGGCCGCTCCGCCGCAATGGGGCGCCGTTGCACGCGACGTGCGCGCATTCGGCCCGGAGTGCGTCCAGTCCCGCGCGGGCATGGAAGGCTTTGTCACTGGCGTTATCGACGGATCGGGCCTTCCGCTCTGGAAACGCTTCTTTGCCAAGAAATACCTCGCGACCATGGCGCCCCCGGCCGAGGCCGAAGATTGCCTCTTCATCAATGTGCGTAGCGGGAATGTCGGTGGACAGACGCTCCAGCCGGTCATGGTCTGGATCCACGGCGGCTCGCACCAGTCCGGATCCGGCTCCTCCGAATTCTACCAGGCCAATGCGCTTGCCGAAAAAGGCGTTGTGCTGGTCACGTTCAACTATCGCCTCGGCCCCTTCGGCTATCTCGCGCACCCCGCGCTGACGGAAGAGGCAGGTACATCCGGCAACTATGGCCTGCTGGACCAGGTGGCGGCCCTGCGCTGGGTGCACGACAATATCCGCTCGTTCGGTGGCGACCCGAACAATGTGACGCTTTTCGGCGAGAGCGCCGGTGCGCAATCCGTCAGTGAGCTGATGGCAACGCCGCTGGCCGACGGGCTGTATCACAAGGCGATCCTGGAAAGCGGCACCAGCGGATACAACTCGATCTACCGAACGGAAGAGCCCCTACCCGGTTCGCGCAGCGCTGAAGATGCCGGCGAGGAATTCCTCAGCACCTTCGCCAGCCCTGCCGCGACGGCGGCCGACCTCCGCGCTATCCCGGCCGCGTCCATCATCTCGCGCGCCGAACAGCGCCCGGACCTGATCGACTATTTCCTGCCGAATGTGGACGGCAAGGTGCTGACGCAGACGGTCGGCAGCGCAATCCGTTCGGGAGATGCGCCAAAAGTGCCGATCCTTGCCGGTTACAATGCCGACGAAGGCAGCCTGTTCTATGATGAGATCCGCTCTCCCACGGTGCTGAAGCACGACATCACGGGCACGCTGGAAGAGCGCGAGCAAAAGCTTGCCGAAGTGTTCGGTGAGAACCCAGCAAAGGCGCTGCAGGCCCTGTACGGAATGGACTCCCTGAAGACCTGGGACGCCGGTGCGACCGACATGCTGGGCGACGACATGTTCGGCGTGCACATGCGCTTCATCGGCAAGGCCAATGCCTCGGCCGGCCATCCAACCTGGATGTATTTCTTCACCCGCGCCTGGCCGTCGCGTTCGCAGACGATCGGCGCCTATCACGCATCCGAAGTGCCGTTCGTCTTCGGGTCGGCTTCCGCGCTCCTGCCTTTCTCGGACAAGGACGAAAAGCTCGCGGGCATCATGCAGAGCTACTGGACCAATTTCGCCCGAACCGGCGATCCGAACGGCAAAGGCCTGCCCGAATGGCCGGCCTATTCCCCTGTGGACGACGAATGGCTTGTCCTGGACCACGAAATCCTCACGGTCGCCGGAGTCCGCGCCCGCAAGCTGGATATCCTGGAAGAGAACCTCATCGACCGGATCGATGCCGTCTCACGTGCTCTTTCCGTGGAGCCGCCCTATGAGGCAACTCTCATGACGACCGTGCCTCTGTCAGACAACGAGTAGCGTTTCGCAGATTGCCGTCAGGCCTTCGCGGTCCACTTCGTCAAATGCGTCATATTCCGTGGAGTCCACATCGAGGACTGCGGCCAGTGCACCGTTGGCATCGAACACCGGAACGACGATTTCCGAATTGGACGCCGAATCGCAGGCGATATGGCCCGGGAATTCGTGCACGTCCGGCACGATGATGGCCGCTTCCGTCGCCGCGACATGGCCGCACACGCCCTTTCCGAAGGGAATGCGCAGGCAGCCCAGCGTCCCCTGGTAGGGGCCGACCACGAGCTCACGCGCTTTCAGGGGATCGACGAGATAGAACCCCGTCCAGAAGAAACGTGGCTTGAAAGCCTGCGCCAGGATGCATGAAGCCGTCGCATAGCGAGCTGTCAGCGAGGTTTCGCCGGCAACGACGCTTTCAATTTCCGCTTTCAGATCCCGATAGATCGCCGCCTTGTCCATGGATCGCCTCATCTCTGCCTTGGAGGCGCTATATCGGACGGCGAAGCTGGCTTCGCAATAGGGCGTTGAAGCCCGGTGCGACCTCTGAAATAGTCGGCCCGGCGAGGCGGGCGCTCCGTCTGCCATTGGAGGAGTAAAAGGTGAGGCTGAGGTCAAGGACAGGAACTGCCCTTACGCTCGCCTGCCTGTTTGCCGTTCCAGCGCCGGCAATGGCGCAGGAGCAGAACAACAGCCCGCCGGTCTCCATCCACACGGCACCCGTTGAGGTGGAAGCTCCCGACACATTCGACCTGCCCGCCGATTGGGCGGACGATGACGCCGATATGTCGGATGCCTTCGATCCCGACCTGTCCGAGGACTGGCATCCCGAAACGGACCTGGACGCCGTTGCTGCCGCGCATGAGGCCTATCTCAAACGAACGGATCTCCAGCTTGAGCGTCCCGAATGGGATGAGCCGGAACCGCCGCCGCTCAAACCGCCTCCCCGCTGGCTGACCTGGCTTTCGGATCTGCTTGGCGGTCTCGCACCGCTCTTCCGCTACCTGTTCTACGCCATCATCATCCTTGTGGCAGGCGGCCTGATTTATTTCCTCGTCGGCGAGGCGATCCGCGTGCGCTTCGGCAAGTCCGGCGCGGGCAAGGTGACGGAAGGCGACGATATTCTCTCCGACCTGCGCCCCGATGCGGCCACGGCACGAGGCCTTTTGGAAGAGGCTGACGCCCTGGCGCGGGCAGGCAAATTCGCCGAGGCGGTACACCTTCTCCTCTTCCGCTCCATCGAAGACATTCAGACGCGTCTCGAAGGCGGCGTGCCGAAATCCCTGACGGCACGTGAGATCGGCGGGCTCGGCCGGTTGCCGGAGCGCGTGAAACGCGGCCTCGGCCCGATCATCGCCATCGTGGAGCGCAGCTTCTTTGGCGGACGGGATGTGGATGCCGGAAGCTGGCAGGAGGCGCGCGCGTCCTATGAAGACTTTGCCTTCGGCGAGGGTTGGGCATGAGCGACACCTCAGCCTCCTCCGGTTCTCCCTTTTCAGTGCGGACCGCAGCCATCCTGATCGCCGTGGCAGTGTTCTCTTTTGGCGCCATCATGGTGCTGGCCGGCTGGGCTCCCGAACTGCGCGACCGGAACGAAGCGGGCGACCACCCCTTCTCGACATCCGCCATTGGCTATAACGGTTTCGTCCAGTTCCTGGAGGCGCAGGGCTATCCCGTCGAGGTCTCGCGCTTCGCCAGCAGGCTCGAGGACAACAGCTACGGCGTGAAGGTCGTCACCCTGTCGCCCTGGGGCATGAGCAAGGCGCTGGAATCCTACACACCGACACCGACGACCCTGATCGTCCTTCCGAAATGGCGCGGCATGACGGACTGGCAGGACCCGACCCGGCAGAAGGATACGGCGCTTGTCGACGAGGAAGACATCAACGCCCTGTTCGAGCAACTTGCCATCGACGCCAAGGTCTCGCGGATTGATGTGCCGGAAAGTGTCGAGACACCATTCGGCAAGATGGCGCTGAAGCCTGATCTAAAGATGCAGCTGATGCAGTCGGATGCGCTTGAGCCCATCGTCGACACCGGGGAAGGCTTTCTTCTCGCACGCCTGCCCGGGCAGGATATCTACATCCTCTCCGATCCCGACATGATCAACACGTTTGGCCTCGCCAATATCGAGAACGCCCTCTTCGCAGTCCAGATGATCGACTTCATGCGTTATGACGTAGACGAACCGATTGTGTTCGACGCAACGCTGCATGGCTTCAGCCGGTCGGAAAACCTGCTGCAGATGATGTTCGACGTGCCGTTCGTCGGCGCGACACTGATTGCGCTGGCGAGCGCACTGCTACTCGGCTGGGCCGCGACGATCCGGTTCGGGCCGCCGGCGCGGGAAGGCCGCGCCATCGCGCTGGGCAAACAGGCGCTTGCAGACAATACCGCGGGCCTCATCGCCATGGCGCGCCGCGAAACACGCATGGCCCCGGGTTATCTGACGCTGATCCGCCGCCGAACAGCCCGGGAGATCGGCGCCCCGCGCACGCTGACGGAGGCGCAGCTATCTGCCCTGTTTGACCGTCTTGGTCCGGAGGAAACTTCCGGCAAGACATTCTCGCAAATCGAACTCGGACTGCGGGGACCCGCAGCGAACCGGGAAGAACTTATGCAAAAGGCCCGTGACCTCTGGCGCTGGCGCCGCGACATTCTCAGGAGATCCATGAATGACCCCAGCTGATATCCGCGCCCTCGCCGGGCGAATCCGAGGCGAAGTCCGCAAGGCTGTGATCGGACAGGACACGACGGTCGACATCCTGCTGACCGCTTTGTTCTCCACCGGCCACGTGCTGCTGGAAGGTCCGCCGGGCACCGCCAAGACACTTCTGGCCCAGTGCTTTGCGCGGTCGATCTCGCTGGATTTCGGCCGTATCCAGTTCACACCGGACCTGATGCCTGGCGATGTACTGGGCACGAACCTGTTCAATTTCCAGACCAACCAGTTCACCCTCACCAAGGGACCGATCTTCACCGACCTTCTGCTTGCCGACGAGATCAACCGCACCCCACCGAAAACGCAGGCTGCCCTGCTGGAAGCGATGCAGGAACGCAAGGTGACAATTGACGGGGAATCCTACGCCCTCAATGAGCGCTTCATGGTGATCGCCACGCAGAACCCGATCGAGCAACAAGGCACCTACCCCCTGCCAGAGGCGCAGCTCGACCGCTTCCTGTTCAAGCACACGCTGGACTACCCGTCGCGCGAGGAAGAGTTCGCGATCGTCGCACAGCACGGCACACGGACGGGCATGACCACGCCTGCAGCATTTGGCGTCGCCGCCGTCGTCTCGCCGGAGGAACTGAACGAGGCCGTGGCGTCCGTCTCGGCCACACGCATCCAGGACGACGTGATCGGATACGTCGTCGACATCATCCGGGCGACGCGGACGTCACCGGCGCTCGAAACGGGCGCGAGCCCTCGTGCCGCCGCAGCCCTTGCGACCGCCGCCCGGGCGCGCGCTGCGCTCGACGGACGTGACTTCGTTATCCCGGACGATGTGAAGACGCTCGCCCTGCCCACGCTTCGTCACCGCGTCCTGCTGTCCCCTGCAGCCGAGATCGAAGGCAGGACGACCGACGAAACGCTTGCGGCCATCATCGAGCAGACGGCGGCACCCCGGTGATTTCCCCGACCGCCCGCGCGATCTTCCTGATGCTGCTTGGCCTGCCGCTCATGGTCGGCATTGCCCTGCTGCGTCCGGAACTGTGGATCGTGTCGGCGGGCTGGATCGGCCTCACGGCCGGCCTGATCTTTCTCGATGCGATGATCGGCCCGGCACTTCGCGCTTTCAGGATCGATGTAGAGGCGCCGACGATCCTCTATTCCGGCGGAAGCGATCCGCTGCCGGTGACGTTCCGGTTTACCCGGGGCAGCCTGCCTGGGCGGCTGGAAGTCATGCTGGAAACAAACGAGCTGCTGGACGATATCCCCTCACGCGGCCTGCGCGGCTGGGAGGGGAACGAGCGCCGCTATGAGTTCACGCTGACGCCGCTGCGCCGTGGCACCGCCCGCCTCGTGCAGCTCTGGTGCCGCTGGCAGGGGCCGCTTGGCCTCGTGCAGAAGCGTCATGTTGAAACGCTGAATGTCGACATCGTCGTCACGCCCAACATCCGGTGGGTAAAGGACGAGGCTGTGCGGCTCTTCTCCCGGGATGCCGAATTCGGCATCAAGACACAGATCGAACGCGGCGACGGAAGCGAGTTCGATGCCCTGCGGGAATTCACCTCCGGTATGGACCGGCGGGCCATCGACTGGAAACACTCGGCGCGGCACCGCAACCTGCTGGCCAAGGAATTTCGCACCGAACGCAACCACAATATCGTCTTCGCCTTCGACACCGGTCGCCTGATGAGCGAGCCCCTTGGAGGCGTGCCCAAGATCGACCGGGCGATCAATGCCGGGCTTCTCCTCTCCTATGTCTCGCTGCGCAATGGCGACCGGACGATGTATTACGGCTTCGATGCGCGGCCCGGGCTTTCGACAGGTTTCCTGTCCGGCTCGCGCAGTTTCCTGAAAATGCAGGGGCTGGCTGCGGGGCTCGACTATTCCACCGAGGAATCGAACTTCACGCTCGCCCTGTCGACATTGGCAAGCCAGCTCGAGCGGCGCAGCCTGATCATCATCTTTTCCGACTTTGTCGATACGATCTCCGCCGAACTGATGCTGGAAAATGTCCGCCGCCTGACGGACCGGCACCTTGTCCTGTTCGCGACATTCGAGGACGAAGCGCTTTCGTCCATGGCCGACGCGCCGCCGGAGACAACCGACGACGTGACCCGCGCCGTGATCGCCGGCACCTTGCTGGCTGAACGCGATGTCGTTCTGCGGCGGCTCCAGCGCATGGGTGTGCAGGTGATCGAGACGCGTCCTGAACTGTTCGGCGGCGCGCTGATTTCGCGCTACCTTGAGATCAAGAAGAGGGACATGCTGTGAGCGACATGCTGAAGTCCTATCGCTTCCGCGAGGAACGCGAAGCCGACTGGCGAAAGCTGGACCTGATCCTCACGCGGGCCGAAAATTCCGGTGTGAAACGCATGTCGGACGAGGACATGACCGCCCTGCCACATCTCTACCGTCAGGCGGTTTCCTCGCTCTCAGTCGCCCGTTCCATCTCGCTCGACCAGAACGTCATCACCTATCTGGAAGGCCTCTGCACCCGCGCATATTTCTTCGTCTACGGCGCTCGCACGACAATGGGCGAACGCATGGCGCAGTTCCTGCGCGCGGACTGGCCGGAAGCGGTACGCGGCGCAGTGTTCTCGACCATACTCGCCGCCCTGTTCCTGTTCGGAGGCGCAGCGCTCGCCTTCTTCCTCTGTCTGCAGGACATGGACTGGTACTGGACGATCAACGGGCACAGCTTTTTCGAAACGCGAACGCCCGACGCCTCCTACGAGACCCTGAGGGCGACGATCTATACCGAGCCCGGCGATGTCGGACAGGACCAGCTTTCCGCCTTCTCCAGTTATCTGTTCAACAACAATGCCCAGATCGCCCTGTTCGCATTTGCGCTCGGCTTTGCCTTCGGCATTCCGACCGCGTGGCTGCTGGTGTGGAACGGCGTCATCCTCGGCTCGATGTATGCGGTCTTCTGGGACAAGGGCCTCGGTTATGAATTCACGGGCTGGCTGCTGATCCACGGAGTCACAGAGCTGTTTGCCATCGTGCTGGCGGGGGCTGGCGGCTTCGTGATCGGCGGCGCGGTCGCATTCCCGGGCCGCCGATCACGACTCGCCTCTGCACGGGATGCCGGAAGGAAAGCCGCTACTATCGCCATGGGATGCGTGCTCATGCTGATCATTGCTGCACTCCTTGAAGGTTTCGGACGCCAGCTGATCAATTCGGATACGGTCCGCTATTCTATCGCAGCGACCACACTCGTTATCTGGATGGGGTACTTCTACCTGCCTCGCAGGAGAACCTCCGCATGACCACCGGAACGGTCACGCCAAACCTGCAGGCCAATGTTGAGGCGGCTCGCCGCCGCCGGGCGCGCATGGCCGAGGAACAACGCCTCAACAAGATGGTTCGGGTGCTGGTGACGCCGGAAGGTGCGGAGCTGCACCTGAAACTGGCAA
Organism: Hyphomonas sp.; assembly: GCA_041398365.1. Classification (GTDB taxonomy): domain Bacteria; phylum Pseudomonadota; class Alphaproteobacteria; order Caulobacterales; family Hyphomonadaceae; genus Hyphomonas. The sequence continues at coordinate 42,232 of JAWKUV010000020.1, forward strand.
CGGCCGCCGAGCGCGCCGGCGCCTTCGCGATCGACGTTGCCATCCAGTGGGCGATCGTCATTGCGTCGCTGTTTGGCCTGCAGGCGATCGCCGGGCCGTTCGGCTTGGGTGCGGGCACGAATATCGCCTTCGCCTTCTGGCTTGTCTTCTTTTTCTTCGTCCGGAACTTCTACTACATCTTCTTCGAACTCGGCCGAAAGGCAGCGACGCCGGGCAAACGGGCGCTCGGCCTGCGGGTCATCTCACGAGATGGTGGTCGTCTGACGGCAAATGCCGTGCTAGCCCGTAACTTCACGCGCGAGATCGAGATCGGGCTGCCTGTGCAATTCCTGCTGATGGGAGGCGACCAGCTGGGCGCCTGGATCGCCCTGTTCGGCCTGCTCTGGTCCAGCATCTTCTTGTTCTTTCCCGTCTTCAACAAGGACAAGATGCGCGTGGGTGACCTGATCGCCGGAACCTGGGTGATCCGCGCACCAAAGGCGCAACTTTTGACCGATATCAGCCAGGTCGTCATCAAGGCGCCGCGCACGTCGCTGTTCAATTTCTCCACCGAGCAGGCGGATGCCTACGGCATCCACGAACTGCACGTTCTGGAAGACGTGCTGCGCCAGTCGACGCCGGAGATCAAAGCACAGGTGGCTGCGCGGATCCGGACAAAGATCGGCTGGGTCATGGTGCCAGGCGAGACGGATATCGCCTTCCTCGAAGCCTATTACGCCACCCTGCGCCGCCGGCTGGAACAACGCATGCTGATGGGCGACCGGAAAACCGACAAGTACGACGTGCGGAAATAGGCCCGGCCTCTCGCTTTTACCCAACGCGTTCGAGCGGCGGCACGTTCCAGGTACGTTCGAGCAACTCCTTGCGCGGAAGATAGGCTCTCAGGGCCAGCCGCATTTTTCCCTTCGGCGCAGGCAACCAGTTCGCAGCAGCGGGACCTTCAGGGCGTTCGTTCTGGATATAGATATCGAAGCTGCCATCCGGATTGACCACAAGGCCTTTAGTCCGGTCCCCGATCGAATAACGACCAATCGGGTTCTCCGTCAGGAAAAACTTCCCGTCGGGTTGGGTCTCGTACATTGTAAGAGACCAGAAGCCGTCCACCGGAACGCCACCTGCAGGTACACGCCAGCGGTATTTGTGTGAACCGGAAAGCTGCTCGCCATCCGGATCCAAATTGGCGTGAAAGTACATGGCTTCTTCTTCGCCAAGCGCAGCAATGCCGCCGAGCGCAACCGCCGCCCGTAACTTGTCATTCTCGCCGAAATCTCCGACACCACGTTCCTGATAGGCCCATCCGTCGATGACGAGATCCCGATAGATAAACGCCTCCCTGAGCTCCGTGAGGCCAACCGGCAGGAACGCGTCCCATGCCGCCAGAACGCTCTCGGACAAGTCGGAAGACGGAGATATTCCGAGCGACGCAAACTGGACCGAGCGCGCGAACTGGCCATGCAGGCCTGGCGAACGGCGAAGCACTTCACCGACGACCGACAGGAACTGCCGCGCATCGAAATCCAGCGTGGCCTTTTCCTCAAACGGAATTACAGGTCCCCGGCCCGGCGTCGGACGCACAACGAACTGGTCCTGAAGCTTGCGGGCCTCGGCGAGGTCTTCGGGACCGGACACAAGAATCCGTGCAAGCATCCAAACATCGTTCGAGTCCGAACGAATCAGCGTCACGTTTTCAGGAACACCTCCGTCCCAGTCAGGACCGCACAACCAGTAAATACCGCCGTTACCGCCAGTGGCGCGGGTTCCGATATAAGCAAAATTGTCGGTGAACGCATTCATGAACGCGACCGAGAAATACCTTTCGTGATCGGTCGGCACGCTAATTTCCATCGGTCCACCCGAGAGTTCGAAGAAGACTGATGTATAGATCGTGTCATTGTTCGGACCTGTAATGCGTCTGGACGTATGGTCCATCAGTTCGGCCCGGATGCTCACTCCATTCAGCTTTCCCGGCACCACATCATCGGGATTGGTCCGCGCTTGTTCTACGCGGGTGAATTCGAACAGCGGGTAGGCATAATAGAATGCCGCACGCAAACGATCTACGGTGACCCCCGCATCGTCTGGGACCAATGGCTGCGCAGCCAGCACCCGCTTCGATGGAGCGGTGCCGCACCCGGCAATACCGAGAGCCGGCATCATGCCCAAACCCTGAAGTATCTGACGGCGTTTCATTCTTATCCTCCCAGTGGACAGGCTTATGCGCCTGTTTGATGTAATCTCTGGCCCTGCACCGGCACCACCTATCCTGGCTCCAGTGGGCTCAGAACATTTCGTCGAACTGCGTTGTGCCGCGTGCGACGAGTTCCAGTTTCAACAGCTTGCCAGCCGCATTGCGCGGTAGCGGCGCTTGCCTAAATTCTACATAGCTCGGGACCTTGAAATGCGCGAGGCGCTCGCGAACCCAGTCGCGCACGTCGCCTTCTCCCAGCTCATGCCCGGTACTCAGCCGAATGACAGCCTTCACTTCCTCACCCAACCGGTCGCTTGGCACAGCGATGACGGCAGCCTCGCCTATCGATGGATGTTCCTCAAGGCACCGCTCCACTTCCTCGGCGAGGATGTTCTCCCCACCGCGAATGATGATGTCCTTCTTGCGTCCGGACAGGAAGATAAATCCCTCCGCATCGAGATAACCCAGATCGCCCGTTTTCAGCCAACCATCCTGCTCGAAGATGGTGTTTGTCTCCTCGGGCGCGTTCCAATACCCCTTCATGAGGAAGGGGCCCCGCACCTGAATTTCGCCGGCCTCGCCGACGGGCAATGGCAAGCCTTGTTCGGAAACGATCCGCACGTCTGCCGTTATAAAGGGACGGCCGACAGAGGTTGGATAGCGCTCGAAGTCACCACCGGTGTTCATCGCAAAGACGCTGCCTGCTTCAGTCAAACCATAGGCGTTGGAAACGGCGCGCAGGTTGGGAAACATTGTCTGGGCTGCCTTGAGTAGCGCTTCTCCCGACGGAGCGGCGCCATAGCCGAGCGTCAGCAGCGAACTAAGATCTCGCCCCTCTTCGTTTCCATACGAACATACTTGCTGAACCATGGCGGGAACAGCCGACCAGCGCTCGATTCGATGCCGCTCGATCAGGTCGAGAGTTCTGGCAGGATCAAAGCGCCCATCCGGAATGATCAAAGTCTGCCCGCTAGCGATTCCGCCGACCACCTGACCATGTCCGCCGCCCACATGAAAGAAGGGAAGCCCCGCTAGCACGCTGACGGCTCCGCTGCCGGACTGCAGGCCCGGCGCACGCATCACCGCAATCGTGGCGGCAAGCTGGGCGTTCTTCAACCCGGTAAGCCACGCACCATGCGTCAGCATGGCGGCCTTGGCCTTACCGGTTGTGCCGCTAGTAAAAACCAGAACGGCAAGATCGTCTGGACGCGATGGAAAAAAATCTGCTGGGAGGCTCTCCGCAAGAGTTGTCAGTGGGAGGAAACCGGGAGAGCTGGCGCTATTGTCCCAGCAGAAAACCGTTTGGATGTCTGGCACCGTTTCGGAGACGTCTCCGAGTTTGGACAGCCGTTTTATGTCACCGATCAGAACGCGCGCACCTGTGGACACGAGCGCGTGCTGCAATTCCTGCCTACGCCACCAGCCGTTCAGGGGAACTGGAACCATACCGGCGCAAATGGCCGCCCAGAAGGAAACCACCCATTCCGGATGGTTCGCGCCCAGGAGCGCGATGCGATCGCCCGGCGCAGCGTACCGTGCCAGTCCAACCGCAAATCGCCGGACTCGTTCAACGAACTCCGCATAGGTCACGACGCTATCGCCATAGACCAGGCAGGACCTGTCTCCATAATCAGATGCCTGCTCCAGCAGACAGGTGAGATTCGATGGCAGACGGGCGAAATTCTTCCGCACACCATAGGGAGCAGGTTCGTCTACCAGTTCAAACGGCATTCCGGGTGCCGTCAGCTCCTTCAGAGCACACCAATAGTTGTCGTGCAGATCAATCATGGTCTGCGCGAACCTGTTCCTTAAAAAACGCCCAGAGCTCGTCCGTGGCACTTATCGCCCCGCTCGCCTGTTCCGGAGACTCGCGCAACGCCTGTCCGCCGGGCCAACCATGGCCGCCCTCTTCGAGGGTGATAAATACAGTATCTGCCGTACACCCCTCAAACGTCTCCGTCACGACGCTTGCTTTGCGGGCAGCGAGAGGCTCACCAGAACAGTGATTCCAGGATGCCCAGCGCTTGGCCGTCTCTCTTGCCGGCAGGAATGGAGCGGTCTGGGATTTCCGGACAAGCGGCATTGGACTCATGCCGCCGTCATAGGGGACAACCCCATCCTGCACCGCATTGATCATGACGATGGGCATGTTGCCCTTCGGCAGTGGCTGGTCCTCGAACATGGCGCCAACCACTGTTCCGACTGCAGAGAGCTTGTCACCTAGTTCCGCAGCTACCCTGAAAGTCAGCATACCTCCATTTGACATACCGGTCAGGTAAACGCGTTGCCGGTCTACCGGCTCCGACGCCTCAACTGCATCAATCAGGTCCCCGATGAATTTCACATCCGGAGACTTCTCGGTCATTGCAAAGGCGCAACACCCTCCAGCATTCCAGGTGTAGCGCTTCTCCATGCGTCCCACTCCATTTGGAAAGACTGCGATGAATCCTTCCGCTTTTGCTTTTTTGACCCAACCCGCAGACGCAACCATCGAAGAGCTGTTACCACCCCCGCCGTGTAGCGCGATGACAAGAGGCAACGGTCCCGAAGCGCTTGCAGGGACGTAAATATCGTAGGTCCGGTCGTCCCCGGCCGACCGGATTGTTCGGCGAACGAGGGTACCGGGCCCGCTGGCTTCCTCACGCTCATTCACAGCCTCAGACTTACCCTGCCCTGCGCAGGCACCGAGACAGGATACTGCGGCAAGGACCATGAGGGAGATTATGTGCGTCGGTCTCATGACATCACCACTCGATCGTCAGGTTCGCCCCGTAGAGTCGGGGTGTGTTGTAGAAGACGTTCCGGTTCACTTCGACTGTACGGTACAGTTCGTCGGTGATGTTCTTGCCGAAGATCGCGAAGCGCCAGTTATCCGCACTCAGACCAACTGAAAGATCGAAAATCTCGTAGCTTTCGCTCCCCCGATCATTGGTCGCATTGTCGTAGCCACCCCCCTCTGCCTGGACGCTGAAGACGCCAAAGGCGGAGAGCTTGTCCGTTAGCGGCTGGCTCAATCGACTGGTCAGGTTGACCATATAGTCCCGCGTCCGGGGAACGCGGTTCTCAGAAAGATCAACGGTCGCTCCCTGAAACAGAATAGAGGTGCCATCATCGAACATGCCCTGCGTGGTGGCCAGGCCGAACGTATTGACCCAACGTCCTTTCCCGATTGGCTTGATGACGTTCAGTTCGAACTCAGCACCGTAGACATAGTCTCCACCGACGTTCTGCAATGTGAAAGTCGTGTTCGTCTGAGACAGGGATGTCGTCTGCTGGAGGTCGTCCGTCACGGAATAATAGACCGACAATTGCGGCATCACGCGCGTGTCACCGAGAAGGTAGTTCGCTTTCCACCCAGCCTCGATGCTATAGAGGTCTTCCGGATCGTAGGGCAACTGGTCGAAGAAGCCGGGTGTCGGGTTTTGGTTGAAGCCACCGGGACGATAGCCCGTTGCGACCTTGGCATACAGGGTCGTGTCGTCGGTCAAGGCGTACTTCAGGGAGACTGCCGGAAGAAATCTTGTCCACTCTTCCGAGAAATACGTCAGCGGTATTGTCTGATCCGTCTGCGGATCGCCATCCACACGTTCAAAGTTGAAGTCTTTCTGGTCTACCTGGACCCGACCTTCGACAGTCAGATTGAGCTTATCGGTGAGATCGAACCCCACGAGCCCGAAAATCGAATACGAGGTAAGATCCTCATTCGCATAGTCGGTGCGCAATTGTCCCCGCAGCGCGGCAGAGGCCGCATATGGTCCGAGCAGCGTGCCCGTACGCGGAGTTACGATCTCGGACGTGTAAGCATTGTAGTCGGCGCCGACAAGCCAGGTGATCCTGGAGTTGTCTGCCGATGCGAGCCGCACCTCAAGCCCCTGGCGTTCGAAGTCTTCCCGCTGTTCCTCAATCAGTTCGAGGAGCGGGCTGTTGAAGCCGAGGAAGTGGTCAAGGTCGGATTCCGTCCGCTCCCCATCCCTTTGCTTGTAATTGCCGAGCACGGTCAGTTCCACGCCGCCAAAGTCATGCGTCAGTTCGGCGAAGACCGAAGTCTGGTCGATATTCACTTCCTCATTAGTCGAAATGCCGATCCGTTTGAATGGTTGGGTGTCGATGACAATGTTCTGTCCTTCGTCGGCGAAACCGGAGCCAAGGGAATGGGAGGACTCTACGGTCAGATTGACGCGAGTATCAGCCGACACATCAACACCGATAATTCCGCGGACACCCCAGTCTTCCGCGGGATCGAGAACACGCCCGGTGCTTGCATCCGAGATAAAGCCATCCTGTTGATCGGCGTAGTAACCCGCGAAGCGCAGCGCGACCTTGTCGCCGACCGGAATGTTGACCATGCCCTCGGCGCTGTATTCCTCAACGGAATTATAACCGACCTTCGCCCGAGCCTCGAATTCGTCCCTGGGCTTGGCCGTGATTACGTTGACCGCGCCACCCACGGCATTCCGACCGTAAAGGGCTCCCTGCGGCCCCCGATATACCTGAATGTTTTCGGCATCGAGAAAGTCGATCTTGCTGAAGGTCCTGCCACCGAAGCCGCCGCCAGCGATAAAAATGCCGTCGCGGTAGATGCCTGTCGTCGTCTCGGCAAATCCGAGACGGCCACTACCCTGGCCGCGAAGCGCAATATCATCGAGGTAGTCGGGACCAGACGAAACGAGGATTGCGCCGGGGACCTGGCGCACAAGTTCCTCTGCATTGTCGAGAAGTAGGTCCTGCAAGGCACCCGAGGAAAGGACAGTTACCGAGGAAGGAACATCCTCAATCGTCTCGTCGCGTTTGCGGGCCTGGACGACCACCGTATCGTAACGAACCGTCTCATCGCCTTTGTCGGCCGGCGCCGTGGAAGCCGCATCCGCTTCCTGCCCGTTCGCAACCCCCGAAACGACAGAAACCAGCGCCAGCGCTGCGGCGCCTGCCTTAAGATGATGGCGTGAGTTCAGTCTGCGAGTCTTCATGTTTACCTCCCGATAGCGCCTGACATTCGCCTTTGAGCGTATCCATGGTCAGGCAGTGATACTTTTCCGTAACACTGTGTTACTATGGTGTAAACACCCTTTGAAATGACCCCGGGTGCCGTGCCGATCCGTTGCGGTAAAGGGAACCGACGCTTGCAAGATAAGATGGGGGAGGCAAAGTACCGCCATGACCAAGACCTATTCGGACCTGATGGGAGAACACCGCGAGGCGCGGCGCGAGCAATTGCTTCGCCATGCTGCGGACGTGATCTCCGAGAAGGGCATCCACAACACCACGATGGAAGACGTGGCCGATCGGGCGGGCGTCTCCAAGGTTGTGCTCTACAGATATTTCGGCGCCAAGAATAAACTTGTTCACGCCGTTCTCGAAGAACTTGTCGACATGCTCCTGGAGGCAGACCAGGAACCCGCCGATTGGTGGACAGAACGCATGGGACGCACACTGAAGATCGCGCGCAAGATCCCGGCAGCCATGAAACTCTTGGTGCACCACGCCGCTCATGATCCGGAATATGTCTGCCATTTCAGCAAACTGAAGGATGCCCTCGTCTCTCGTGTCGAAGAACGGCAGAATGAGATCATGAAGGACGATCCGCCGCTCCTTCAGGGCCAGCTTTCTTCTGAGGCAATCACGGATTTTCTGCTCAATACATATGTCATGTGGTGCGACAACGGTGATCCAAAAAACGATGCTGTTTTTCTGGAATGGCTGACCAAGTCGGTCCGCGCCATGTCATACTACTGGCGCGGCCTCAACCCGCCTCAAAGCTAGACGGGACTCTATCGAGGTTAGGTGAACGGCAGTGTTCTCCGGGACGCGGCATCCTGACTCAGTTCAGATAGAACGCAAGCGTAGTGGTGCCGCCAATCGGCTCTATCGCCTCCGAGCCGAATCCTAGATCCGGCCCTGAACCCATTCGCGCGTGAAAAAGCCATCAATCAGATCACAGACGAGTCCGAGTTCGGAAAGTGCGCTGGAAAACCTCCGCGGATCGACCAGCGGCTCGAAGACGGATCCTGCTTCGAACTGGTTCGGCGCCTCGAGGGCGAGGGTCATGTGCCCCTCATGGAAAAGGCCGCGCAGCTTACCCCCCGCAAAATGCCGCTCGAGCGCGATCAGCCGCTCCATCCTATCGGGTGAAAGCAGCGCGCGCGCTTCGACCTGATCGCTCGAATAGACCGTGAAGGCCTCTTCCAGTTCGCGGGAGATAAGGTCGACCTTTTTCAGGTCCCCGGCGCCCTTGCCCCGCTTCCACCAGCCTGAGCGCGCAATGAGCGTGCGCCCGGTGAATCGCTGCGGATAGGCAATATGGATCAGGATGCCCTGGAAGACAGTCTTGGAGCTCTTGTCCCCCGACGTCGTGAGCTTCGCCTCGACGAGTGCGAATTTCGCCCCGGCACGTTCGCCTTCAATCAGGTCCTCAAAGTTGCGCGCGTCATGGCCCGGCAAGAGGCCGGCCTTGTCGAGAAGGTCATAGGCCGGTGTCGGCG
>JAWKUV010000021.1:0-50272 GCA_041398365.1 Hyphomonas sp.
GGCGAGGACTTCGCGCATCTGCGCGCCGACCGTCATGTGGGGCGTGAGGCTGGTCAGCGGGTCCTGGAAGATCATCGACATGCGGGCGCCGCGAATGTCGCGCAGGACCGGCACGGGCGCGGTCAGCATGTCGGTGCCGTCGAAAAGGATCTGTCCCGTGGCGCGGCCATTGCCGGCAAGCAGGCCCATGGCGGCCAGAGCTGACTGGCTCTTGCCGGAGCCGCTTTCACCGACGATGCCGAGACACTCGCCTGCAGCGAGATCGAAGCTGATGCCCTTGACGGCATTTACGTCGCCATCCGGCGTGTCGAATGTGACCCGGAGGTCCTTCACGGAAAGTATGCTCATGGCCCACATCTGTAGCGGGCAGGACCGGGGGCGCAACAATCGCGTGCATAAAAATGGCCGCGTCCGGGGAGGGACGCGGCCAAGTTACCAAGATTCCGCTAGAAAAGGGATTGGATGCGGAAGCTCAGGGAGCTTTAGAACTTGTAGCCGAAGCCGAGGCCGACAACGGTCGGGTTGATGTCGACATCAGCCTTCACCGTGGCGCCGAGGGCGGTGGTGAAGTCGACGGTCACGTCGGAATTGATCCAGATCTTCTTGATGTCGGCGTTGAAGGCCCAGCCGCCCGGCTGGCCGTCGAGATCGTAGTCGAAGCCGACCTGCAGCGCCGGACCGATGCTGGAGTCGTAGTCGATGCTGTCAGCCACCGAGCCTTCGTCTTCATTGTAGAAGAGCGTGGCGTTCACACCGGCGCCGACATACGGCTTGAACTTGCCCATGTCCGTGAAGTGGTATTGCAGGGTCAGCGTCGGGGGCAGGACCCACACGTCGCCGAGATCCACATTCGCGCCACCGACGGCGCCGACTTTCGTGGCTTTCACGTCATGCTGGGTCGTGGCGAGGATCAGCTCGGCCGCAATGTGCTTGTTGAAGAAGTAGGAGATGTCGAGTTCCGGCACGTACTCGTTGCTGATCTTGACGCTGCCGGCCATGCCAGCGCCGCCAGCGGTGAGGTCAGCCGACTCGCTCGGCATCACGCCGATCACGCGGCCGCGGATCATCCAGGGGTTTTCGTCGGCGGTGGCAACGCCTGCAACGGCGGTCCAGGTTGCGCTTGCCAGAAGGGCGGCACAGAAGAGGCGTTTCATGTCTTTCACTCCAAGAAAGTAGCTCTGATGGCGGGGAGATAGACGTTTGTTTTTTTGGGGATAATTGGCCAGTTTGACGCGCGGTTGCGTGCCGCGCGACACGGGCGCGCAATTAGGTATTTCCACGAATTGTGACCCTTCGGGACAGGCGCCAGACTGTAAGAACGCAACCCGTATTCCGTTCTGTCTTCCCGCCGCGCCCGGCAAGGCCTTTCCGGCGCGGGATGAGCGAAACGCCGCATCACCCGGCGTGAGGCTTGCGTCCGGCCCCCTGCCCCGCAAGAGTGCGCCCGCCAGAGACAGGAGCCTTCCCCATGCCCGTGATCAACTTCCTTACGACCTGCATTTTCGATTCAGGCGCCCTGGGCCAGCTTCCCAAAGTGGCGAAGAATCTCGGCATGACCCGCCCCTTCATCGTCACCGATGCGGGCATCAAGGCCGTCGGCATCCTGGCGAAGGTCGAGGCAGCGCTCGGCGTCGAGCCGGCCGGCGTGTTCGCCGAGACGGTTCCGAACCCGCTCGAGTCGCAGGCGAAGATCGCCGCCGAGGCCTACAAGGCCTGTGGCGCGGACGGCCTGATCGCGGTCGGCGGCGGCTCGTCCATGGACCATGCCAAAGCCATCGGCCTCCTGGTCAGCCACTCGGAGCCGCTGGCAACCTATGCCGCCATCACGGGCGGCGCGAAGAACATCAAGAAGATCCCGCCGCTGATCGCCATTCCGACGACGGCCGGCACCGGATCGGAAGTCTCGGTCGGCACCGTCATCACGCTGGAGAACGGCCGCAAGGAGACCATCGTCTCGCCGAACCTGATCCCGGCGACCGCGATCTGCGACCCGGACCTGACGCTCGGCCTGCCGGCCGGCCTGACGGCCGCGACAGGTATGGACGCGGTGACCCACTGTATCGAAGCCGTGCTCGCCCCGGCGATCAATCCGCCTGCGGAAGGCATCGGCTATGACGGCGTCTACCGCGCGATCGGCGACGGCTGGCTGAAGCGCGCCGTCAAGGACGGTTCCGATCCGGAAGCCCGCTGGCACATGATGATGGCAAGCTATGAAGGGGCGCTCGCCTTCGTGAAAGGCCTTGGCGGCGTGCACGCGCTCAGCCACGCAGCCGGCCGCCTGCATGACAAGAAGCTGCACCACGGCACGCTGAACGCGATCTTCCTGCCGCACATCCTGCGCTTCCACCAGGGCGTTGCGGACGCGAAATATGCGCGGCTGCGCCAGGCCATGGGCCTCAAGGAAGGCGCCGACCTTGCCGACGCCATCGAGAAACTCAACGAGGAGATCGGCATCCCGAAATCGCTGAAGACGCTTGGTCTCGGCATGGACGATGCGCAGGGTATCGTCGATTATGCCCTGAAGGACCTCGCGCATTTCGGCAATCCGAAGCCGATGAGCGCCGACGACTACGCCAAAGTGTACGAGACCGCGCTCGGCTGATACCGGCGCGGCCCCGTCCGCATCCCCCGTCAGGCCCGCGGAACAAAATTGCCGTGGAAGCCCGGCGGAATCCGGTAAGGGATATGCACGGTCGCGACCGGCGGACCTGAGAAGTTCGCCGCGTCGAGGACGACGAATTCGGAACTGTCCGTGTTCGTATCGCTGACATAGCCGATCAGCCAACCCTCGTCCTCGGCCGCCGTCTCGTGCGCGGGCACGAAGACGAACTCGCCGGGCACCCGGCCGGGGCCGAAATCGTGGACTTCGCGCTTGCCGCTGCCGAGATCGTGCTTGTAGAGGCGCGTGTCGCCCATGAAGGCATCTTCCTGGCGTTCCGGCAGCGCGACCACATAGGCATAGCGGTAGGGCTTGCCGGTCAGGCGTTCGTCATAGCGCGGGAATTCCTGCGGGGCAGCGTCCACCACGTCGCGCGTCACGCGTCGCGTGGCCGGGTCGATCGTCAGGGATTCGAACTTCGCCGTCGGCGAATCCGGGCCGTGGGCCTTGCTGTCGAACATCGTGTCGTAGACGCAGGCATCCATGACCACCTTGCCGTCTTCGGTCTCGTAGGCGTTGGCCGGATGGAAGATGTAGCACGGGTCGACCTCGCACCAGATGATGTCTTCTCCCCTGCCCTCGCGTGGCAGGAGCCCAATGCGGGCGGCATGTTTCGGGTTCCAGCGATAGGGGAAACTGTCGCCAGTGATCAGGCCCAGCATGGAAAAGGTCACCGGCAGGTCCATCACGATCACATAGTTCGGCGTGATCTGGCAGTCGTGGATCATCGGGCCGTTCTGAACCGAAATCGGCTCGTTGCGGCGGATGCGGCCGTCCGTACCGAGAACGGTATGCCAGATCACTTTCGGGTTCGGGGCATTGTAGCAGATGGCGTGCATCTCGCCGGTTTCCGGATCGAGGTGGGGATGGGCGGAATAGGCCTCGCCCAGCGTGCCGTCGAAATTGGAATGCGCGACCGTCATCAGGTCATCGGCCACTTCAACCGGGAAACCGCCGGCCTCGACGATTGCCCAGAGCTTGCCGGCATGGCCGACAATGTTCGTGTTGGCCGTATCGGTGCGCGGATTGCGCGGTCCGGGCGCGCGGGTCTCGCCCAGCGCATCGCTGACCGCATTGGAGCGGACCCAGCGGTTCCGGTACCAGAGGGCCTTGCCATCCTGTAGGCGCACGCCGTGCAGCATGGCATCGCCGACGAACCAGTGATGCGTTGCGGCATTGATCTTCGCGAGCGGGTTCGGCCCGTTGCGGACATACAGCCCGTTGAGGCCAGCGGGGATCTCGCCGGTCACGCGGAGGGTGGTGTCGGTGGCTTCGACGGTCACCGGCTTGTGGATGCCCTCCAGGAACGGGTTGGGCGCCTTCGATTTCTTTCGTTCCCGGTTGAAGCCGGCAATGGCGACGACACCTTTGGTGACGGCGCCGCGGATGGCAGTTTCCACAGGACTAGGCATGGCAGGGACTCCTTGTCGCGTTGCAGGACTGGGGAATGATGTTTACACTGATAACATGTCAGAGAATGATAACAGTGTCAACATCCCGAATCGCGAAGGCCGCTATCACCATGGCGACCTGCGTGCGGCCCTGATCGAAGAGGGCCTCGCCCAGCTCGAAGCGAAGGCGCCCGACGAGGTGAGCCTGCGCGAGATTGCCCGCAATGTCGGGGTCTCCGCCACGGCGGTCTACCGCCACTTCCCGGACAAGGCCGCCCTGTTCAAGGCGCTGTGCGACGTCGCCGGCCAGCGCATGGCCGCCGCGTTCCGGGAAGCGATGAGCGGAACCACCGACACGCGCGAAGCCTTCAACCAGATGGGCCGGGCCTATGTGAAATTCGCCCTGCATAATCCGTCGCTGTTCCGGGTGACGATGACCCAGTCGGTGCCGCAGGACCGCCGCGGCGCCCCGCCCGGAGCCGTTGACGACCCGTTCGCCATGCTGTCGGACACGCTGGACGCCCTGATGCCGCCCGACGCCCCCCGCAGCGCGCGGGACGTCAAGCGCCTGCAGGCCTGGGCGATGGTGCACGGCCTCGCCATGCTGATGCTGGACGGTCAGGTTCCGGCGAACGAGGACCTTGTGGACAAGGTCATCTCGGCAACCTTCCTCTAGGCCGGCCGGCGAATCCCGCGCATAGTCGCGCCCATGATTCAGGAAATCTCCAGGCTCGCGACCCATCTGGGACTTATCTTCAGCGCCCTCGCCATCGGGGCCTCATGGGTCGCGGCGATCGCCTCGCCGAACTGCAGTTTCGACAAGCTCGACGGCACCCGCGCCGACCGGCACGTGCGGGAGCTCCTGCACGCGACCTCGACGCCGATTGCCGGGATGATGCTCGCCTCGGGGGCCTGTTTCCTGCTGGCGACGAGCTGGGCAGCGGGCGCAACCGCCCTTCTTGCGGCCTTCGGCTTCTATTCGAACCGCTGGATGCTGGCCCCGAAGACGGGCAAGGCGCCGCGAGGCTCCAAGACGAGCCACAAGGACCAGCGCACCGTCTCGGTCAGCCTGTCGCTGATGTTCATGCTGGTGGCCGTTGTGGCCGGCGTGCTCGGCATTGTCGGGATCTGACGCCCGGCCGGGTCCGGCTCAGGGATAGACCAGCCAGAGGCAGCCCAGTTCGTGCAGGCGGCGGAAATCGTCGACCGACCGGCGGGCCGCGTTGCGTGCCGCCTCTCCGGCAGACTTGCGGTTCGCCGCCAGCATCAGCACGCAGGCCGCGAGGCCGATAAAGAACATCCACCAGGCAACGGTCACCGTGCCGACCCCGCCGACGAAGCAGAGCCCGTAGGCTACCGCATCCAGCGTCTTGAAGCGGAGCCCGTTATGGGCGCCGAATTCGTTCAGCAGGTCCGGGTGCTTGTGAAGCGCCTCGGCATCGATGGCAAAGCGCTGGCCGGCGCCATGATCGAACAGGACCGCCCGCGTCATGCGGCCGCCCTGATGCGGATTGGGTTCGCATTTGAGGAACATTGTGCCTCTCCTCGCCTGTCGCGCCGTTAAAAACTAGCAGTCCGGCCTTAATCAGGAACGGGCGCGAAGGGGGAAGTTTCAAGCAAATTCAATCGACTGCGTTAACCTCGCGTTAGGACGCCCGGGTGGCGAATCCATTTGCAACACTCGCATGACGGCCATATGCTGCAATGCAACATGAAAGGTTGGTAAGGCGATGCTCTACTCCCTTGTCGAACTGAACCGTGCCGCGATGGCGCCGATGCGCCTGGCCGTACGTGCAGGCCGCATGGCACTGCACTCGCCGATGAACCCCATCGCGCAGACCGACTATGGCAAGGCGCTGGCCGCCTTCGCCGACGTGTTCGAGAGCACGACCCGGTATTACGGCAAGCCGGAATGGAACATCGAGTCCGTCAAGATCAACAGCGCGCCGGTCAAGGTGACGCCGGTGACGGCCTGGCAGTCGCCCTGGTGCAATCTCGTTCACTTCCGGAAAGACCCCGACGCGCTGGCCGCCGCCCGCAAGCCCGGCGCGGCACCTCTGCCCCGGATGCTGATCGTTGCGCCGCTGTCCGGCCACTACGCGACGCTGCTGCGCGGCACGGTCGAGGGCTTCCTGCCGACGCATGACGTCTACATCACCGACTGGGCCGATGCGCGCCTCGCGCCGGTCTGGCTCGGCCGGTTCGATCTCGACGATTACATGGACCATGTCCGCAAGATGATCACGCATATCGGTCCGGGCGCGCACGTCCTAGCCGTCTGCCAGCCGGGCCCGCCGGTTCTGGCCGCGATCTCGATGATGGCCGAGGACGACGATCCGAACCGTCCGGCGACGATGACCTTCATGGGCTCGCCCATCGATGCGCGCCGCAGCCCGACCGTGCCGAACGAGCTCGCCGAGCAGCGCCCGTTCGAATGGTTCGAGCAGAACATGATCCACACGGTGCCGGGCCCCTATCCGGGCGTGTTCCGGCGCGTCTATCCGGGCTTCGTGCAGCTTGCCTCGTTCATGAACATGAACTGGTCACGCCACGTCGACGCCCAGTGGCAGTTCTTCAACCACCTGGTCGGCGGCGACGGCGACAGTGCCGGCAAACACCGCGAATTCTATGACGAATATCTCTCCGTGCTCGACCTGACGGAAGAATTCTACCTGCAGACCATCCTGCGCGTGTTCCAGGAACACCACCTGCCGCGCGGTATCATGAAATACCGCTATTCCCGCCAGATCCGCCCGGAAAAGATCCGCGACATCGCGCTGATGACGGTCGAGGGCGAGAAGGACGACATTTCGGGCATCGGCCAAACACAGGCGGCGCACGATCTGTGCACGAACATTCCGGACAAGCTGAAGGCGGACTATATCCAGCCCGGCGTCGGCCACTACGGCGTGTTCAACGGCAACCGGTTCCGCACGGAAATCGCACCGCGCGTGACAGAATTCACCCGCCGTTTCACCCAGCGCGAGCTGGACGAGGCCGCGACGGCCACCGCCCGCTAGCGGCGCTTCAGTAACTGCATGAGGCAATCGGCCGGAAGGCCGGGGTCTGCGGCGTCCGGCGCGGCAAGATAGGCCTCAGCATGCGAACGGGCTTCGGCCTCGGCCACGTCCGGCCCGGCGGCGGCGCTGACGAAGCCCAACGCCTCGGTGCCCCGGCAGGAAACTCCCTCCAGTGCAACCGACATGTCCGGCGCCGACCTCAGGCTGACGGCGAACGGCATCTCCGGTCCAAAGGGGACCGCGACGAGATCCTGCAGGACCTTCCCGTCCCCGCCGGCCGGCGTGTAGTTCACGGTATAGATGAGGCCAGATTCCAGACTTTGGACGGAGAAGCCCGGCGACCGATCGACCGAGGGCAGGCTGGCGAGCCAGTCGACCATCGCCTTGTTGCGCTCGAGTTTCGCTTCGCGGAGCTGCATGCCCGCCAGGGCCTGCGCGATCTCACCGAGGGGATCGGCCAGGGCTTCCGGCGGCACGCCGGGCCGAAGGATGCCGGCAGGCGGCATCAGGCCGGAGCCGGCCGCGCCCGAACTGACCGCATACTGACCGTATGTGAGAGAGGCGGTGAGGGCTGCGGCGAATGCGGCGGAGGACATTTGTGCCAGGATCGGCAGGGACAGCATGGGGGGCGGGTCTCCGGTGTCCCGGAGGGGCTTGCGTTCCGCGATACGCGCAGAATGAGCCTTCCGGTTCCCCACCTTTCACCTGTGATTCCTTCCCGGCCGGTAAACGGCCCGTCCGGTCAGGCCGCTGCAAGCGACATGCCTGAAGCCAGCGGGGTCAGTTTACCGGATCGGCCAGGGCGCGGGGGGCCGGCGCTTCATGTCCGCCGGGGTCGTCGTGGGGATGCAGCGGCATCAGGGCCATCAGCACGGCAAGCAGGACCCCTGCCCCGAGCGCCAGCAGGCTGCGGCTCGCGGGTTCCTCGTCCAGAGGATCCATCAGGGGACCCGTCGCCACATAGAGGAGCAGGCCGGCCGACACGGCGAACAGGTTGCCGATCAGGTCCGGCGTCAGGCCGTACATGAAGGGCGTCGCGAGGATAACGCCAAGCGGCGTCGTCAGCGCGGCGGCGAGAAAGGCCCAGAAGAAGGCCTCGCGGTTCGAGAAACTGTGACGGCGGAGAATCGCGAAGGCGATCACCCCTTCCGGGAACTCGTGCAGCATCAGCGAGGCCGCGGCATAAACGCCCGACGAGAAGCTCGCCGCGAAGGTGACCGAATAGATCACCCCGTCGAGGAAGGAATGGATCGCGACGGCGGCCAGCGGCGTGACGGCGGCCGCGCGGCCCCGGTCTGCGCTTTCCGGGAACAGGGCGCCGATCCCGAAGCGCAGGAGGAGGCCGCCGAAAAAGCCTGCCATCAGGAATTGCGGCGCGTTCGCCGACAGCTCGAACGCTTCCGGCGCGATGTGCAGCAGGGTCAGGCTGACAAGCATGCCGCCGGCGGCCAGCGCGAAGAGGCCGGAATAGCGCGCGCTCCAGTCTCCCCGCATCGCCACCGTGATGAGGCCGAGCGTGGTGATGAACGCGGCGGTCAAGCCGAACAGAAGGGGGGCCTGAAGGGATTCGAGCATGAATGTCTGGACGGGTGGCTTTATGGAATACGGCAGAAGGACTTCTGCAAGCCCCACCTTGAATAAATGTGATATAGTATCATTATCAGGATCGCGACAAAAATCTTGACCTTTTCGCATCAATCCCTTGTGTGGCGCACCGGAGGCCCACAATGACCCTGAACCGATCCTGGCCTTGCGCCTTCCTTGCCGGCGCCAGCCTCATCGTTCTGGCTGCCTGCAGCCCCGCCGGCCAGCCTTACGAACCCCGGGAAGCCGCGTCCACCACCTATGATGCCCAACCGGCTGCCGAAACCGGCGAGATGGAGATCCCGGCCGCCGGCGAAGTCCCCGGCGCAGACCCGCTCCTCGATGCCGAACAGGAACATGCCGGCGAGCCGCACGTGCATGGCGGCGGCGACCTCTCCGTGACACGCGAGGACGATTTCCTGACGCTGACGCTGGACGCGCCGCTCCACAATTTCGGCCTGTCGGAAAGCGACCCGCCCCAGGGCACGAAGGCGGAAGACTACGCAACCGGCATCGCCCAGCCCCTCGGCCCGACCGAGTGCCGCGAAACCGAACGCTCGGTCACCTCGCGCAGCAGTGGCGATCATGGCGCCATGACCATTTCCGTCGTCTGGCGCTGCAAGAAGATCGAGCGCGTGGAGGGCATGCAGGTCGAGCTCTTCTCGATCTATCCCGGGTTCGAGCATGTCGACGCCATCTATCTCGGCCCGAACGGCGAGCAGGTGGCAAAAGAACTGACCCCCACAGACACAGAACTCGATTTCGACTGATGGTACCTGAAACCCCCGGTCCGGATGCGATAAGGGTCGAAGGACTGCGCTTTGCCTGGCCGGACCATCCGCCGGTGCTCGACATCGAGCGCTTCAATGTGGCGCGGGGCGAGAAGCTCTTCCTGCGCGGACCGTCCGGGTCCGGAAAGTCGACCCTGCTCGGCCTCATCGCCGGCGTGCTGACCCCGCAGGCCGGGACGATCGAAGTCCTCGGCCGCAACATGGCGGACCTCAACGCCGCGTCGCGCGACCGCGTGCGGGCCGATCATCTCGGCGTCATCTTCCAGATGTTCAATCTCGTGCCCTATCTTTCGGTCACCGGGAACGTCACGCTGCCGCTGCATTTCTCCCCTGCCCGGCGCAAGGCTGTCGGGCCCCACGCTGACGCGGAAGCCCGGCGGTTGCTCGGTCGGCTCGGCCTGACAGACGAGAAACTGCTCGACCGGCGCGTGTCGGACCTCTCCGTCGGCCAGCAGCAGCGCGTCGCCGCCGCCCGCGCCCTGATCGGCGGGCCGGAAATCGTCATCGCCGACGAGCCGACCTCCGCCCTCGACGCCGATGCGCGCGACCGGTTCATCGAGCTTCTCAGCGAAGAGGCCGGCCGCACCGGCGCCGCGCTCCTCTTCGTCAGCCATGATGCCAGCCTCGCCCGCCTGTTCGACCGGGCCGTGGACCTCTCCGAAATCAACAAGGCAGGAGTGACGGCATGAAGGCGCTCTTCTCGCTTGCCTGGAAAAGCCTGCTGAACCGGCGCGGATCGGTCCTGCTCACCCTGTTTGCGGTCGCCCTCTCGGTTGCGCTCTTCCTCGGCGTGGACAAGGCACGCACCGGCGCGCGCGAAGGCTTCGGTCACACGATTTCCGGCACGGACCTGATCATCGGTGCCCCGACCGGCAGCGTGAACCTGCTGCTCTATTCGGTCTTCCGGATGGGCAATGCGACAGCGGAAGTCTCCTGGCCGACCTATGAGAAGATCGCCGCGCGCGACGACATCGCCTGGACCGTGCCGATCTCGCTCGGCGACAGCCATCGCGGCTTCCGTGTTCTGGGTACGAACCATTCCTATTTCGAGCACTACCAGTATGGACGCGGCCAGTCGCTGCGCTTTGCCAAAGGCGAGGAATTCAGCGACCTGTTCGATGCCGTGATCGGCGCCGATGTCGCCCGCGAACTCGGCTATGATGTCGGCACGCCGCTGGTCCTGTCGCACGGTCTCGGCAAGGCGGATTTCGGCGCCGGGCACGAGAACCGGCCTTTCCGCGTCGTCGGCGTGCTCGCCCCGACCGGTACTCCGGTCGACCGCAGTGTCATCGTCTCGCTGGAGGCGATCACCGCCATCCACGTCGGTTGGGAGACGGGCGCGAAGAACCCGCTCGCCGACACGATCACCGAGGACATGATCCGCAGCTTCAACCTGACGCCCAAGTCGGTCACGGCGGTCTATGCCGGCCTCGCGCGCAAGGGCACGATCCTGCGCACGCGGCGCGAGATCAACACCAACAAGGGCGAACCGCTGATGGCGATCATTCCCGGCGAGGCGCTGGCCGAACTGTGGAGCGTCACCGCCATGGCCGAGCGCGCCCTTCTGGCGGTCTCGATCTTCGTCATCGCCGTAGGGGTCGTCTCGATCCTCACCTCGATCCTCACCAGTCTGAACGAGCGGCGGCGCGAGATGTCGATCCTGCGCGCAGTCGGGGCGCGGCCGGGCCATATCTTCGGCCTGCTGACGCTGGAAGCCGGCCTCATCGGCTTCTTCGGTGCCCTGCTCGGCATTGTGATCGTGCACGGCCTGATCGCCATTGCGGGCCCCATCGTCATGCAGCGCTACGGCATCTCGCTCGGCGGCACGGGGCCCGGCCTGACCGACCTCATCACGCTGGCCGCGGTGACCGGCGCCTCCCTGCTCGCCGGGGCGATCCCGGCCTGGGCAGCCTTCCGCAGGTCGCTCGCCGACGGCCTGTCCGTCAGGCTGTAATCAGGAACCCGTGCGAAGCTGAACCCGTCTGGCGAAACCCGTGCCGAAGCCGTAAGAAAGTCCCATGAAGCGTCTCTTCCTCCTCCCCGCCCTCGCCCTCCTCTCTCTCACTCCGGCCTGCGGCCAGGCTTCCGCCCCGCCCGCTGAGGCCGAGACGCCCGCCGGCACGCCCGCGAAAAGCGAGCCGAAGGTCGGCGACAAGATCGGCGAGAGCGAAGCGGAACAGTCTGCCAAGGAGTCTTCGGTCGCCGCGGCTGCCGCAGCGGCCCTGAAGAAGGAAGAAGAGATCAAGGCCCGCGGCGTCGCCACGATCGGCTGGGAAGACCTGATGCCGGAAGGCGAGGAAGAACGCCTGCAGAAGATGTATGCCGCCCAGATGGCCGCGATGTATTCGATTGCCGAGGGCTCGTCGGCCGACACGGCTACGCAGATCGGCTCGTTCAACACGGTCGATACCTATGACGGCAAGAAGATCCGCATCCCCGGCTACACGGTGCCCTTCTCCTACGACGCCAAGGCCGAGATCAGCGAATTCCTGCTCGTGCCCTATTTCGGCGCCTGCATTCACGCCCCGCCCCCGCCGCCGAACCAGACCATCTTCATCCGGACGGACAAGCCGATCCTGCTGAAGGACCTGCCGCAGGCGGTCTGGGTGGAAGGCACGCTTCATGCCGAGAAACAGGAAAGCGACCTGGCGGACGCTGCCTATATCATCGACCTGACACGGGTGGAGAAATACGAATACTGACCTGAAGGCCAGCCGGGGGGCCTGGTGCCTCTGGCCGGACTCGAACCGGCACTCTGTTACCAGAAACGGATTTTGAATCCGCCGCGTCTACCAATTCCGCCACAGAGGCCCTCTTGGGGAAGGCCTCTCCTGCCCGAGGACCGCTGGTCCGTCAATCTCGCCTCACGGCGCAAGTACAGGGACGAACTGAACGCGCATGACTGTCACGGAAGCCGGATCCGAGAAGACCCTCCTGCAGGCCATCGAAGCGATGGCCGGCAGCGCACCCGAAGAGGGCTACACACTGCGCGAGATTTTCGACCAGCTGGACGAGAGCGCGTTCGGCGCGGGCCTGTTCCTGCTGGCCCTGCCCTGCTGCATCCCTTTCCTTTATGGCGTACCCCAGGTCGTCGCCCTGCCGATGATGGCGCTGGCGGTGCAGATGGCGCTCGGTCATGACCAGCCCTGGCTGCCGGATGCCCTCGGCAACCGCAAGATCGACAAGGCCGGTCTCTCCGCCATGGCGAAAGGCGGCCGCAAATGGCTCGGCTGGATCGAGAACTTCTCCAAGCCGCGCTTCACCACCATCACCGGTCCCATGTCGGAGCGCTTCATCGGCGTCATTCTCTGCATCTTCTGCGCCTCGATCCTGGTGCCGCTGCCGATGACCAATACCGTACCGGGCTTCGGCGTGGCGCTAGCCGCCTTCGGGCTGATCAACCGGGACGGCATTCTGGTCGTGCTCGGTTGCCTGCTCGGCTTTGTCTGGGTCTCCGCCCTTCTCATTCTCGGCCCGACCGCCGTTCTGGCCGCCATTCACTTCGGAAAGGACTGGCTCACGGGATTGTTAGGCTCGTGACGCTGCGCCGCACTTCTGCCTGTCAGCGTGCGTGATAGCGTGCCGCCGATGAGCTTCCTGAAGAGCCTGCTCAGAGATTGGAAATGGCCGGTCGCCGCGATTGTGGTGTCCGCCCTCATGCTTGCAGGCGCTCACAGCTTCGAGACGTTCGGCAAGCTCTATCCCTGCCCTCTCTGCCTGCGCCAGCGCGAGGTCTACTGGGCCCTGATCGCGATGACGCTGACCGGGCTCGCCCTCTGGAAGATGCGCCCGACGCGCCGGTTCCTGGTCGCACTGAACGTACTGATCGGCCTCGTCTTCGGGGTCGGCGTCGTGGTCGCCTTCTACCATTCGGGCGTCGAGTGGAAATTCTTCCCGCCTCCGGCCGGCTGTGCAGGCGAAGGCCCGATCGACCTCATGGACATGAGCTCCATCGACCGGCCGATGCACGTGCCCTCCTGTACGGACGCACCCTTCTACGTGCTTGGCCTGTCCATGGCCGGATGGAACGGCGTGATCTCGGCCGTTCTTGCCGTGGCGAGCTTCATCGCCGCCGGCGCCACGTTCCGCGGACGTAACGCCGCCTAGATGACTTTCAGGTCGATCAGGCTCTGGGCGCCTTCGACAATCGATTCCTCTTCCGCCCGCGGCTTCCAGCCGAGGACGCGCCGCGCCTTCTCGTTCGAGCAATGCCGTTCGCGTCCAAGTTCCGGAATCAGCTGCTTGGCCGGCGGATTGACGAGCGTGATCAGTTTCAGGAGCCAGTCGGGCAGCTCGCCCTTCGGCAGCTTCTTGCCATAGTCCGGGAAATTCTCACGCAGGACGTCCGCCACCTCCTTCATCCACATGAACCGGCCGGCCGCGAGGAAACGCTCGCCGGCGGCGGCCGGGACGGTCATCGCCTGCAGATGGGCGTCGGCCACGTCGCGCACGTCCACCACGCAGAAGCCGACCCGCGGCGAAGCGGGGACCTTGCCGGTCATCAATTGGGTGATGATTTCGAGCGAACCGGAAAGGTCATCGCTCATCACCGGGCCAAGCACGGCGGACGGGTTGATGACCGCCAGTTCCAGCCCCTTCCCCTCCCCGTTCACATAATCCCAGGCGGCGCGCTCCGCGATGGTCTTGGAACGGGTATAGGCGGTGTTGTCGGTGAGGTTGTCTGGGTTCGACCAGTGTGCCTCGGTCAGAGGATTCGGACGCTTGTCGCCCCAGCCATAGGCAATGGCCGCCATGGACGACGTCATGACCACCCGCTTCACGCCGGCCGCCTTTGCCGCCTTCAGCACACGCAGCGCACCGTCCCGGGCCGGGCGGATCAGCTCGTCCGGGTCTTTCGGAATATTTGCCGGGAAAGGCGAGGCGACGTGCTGGACATAATCCATGCCCGCAACAGCCTCGGCCCAGCCCGCGTCGCTGTTCAGGTCCGCCGCGACCAGCTCGATGCTCACGGGCCGTTTCGCATAGGCGCTGAGGTTGCGGTTCAGGCCGTCCGCCTTCGAAGCGGAACGCGCCGTACCGCGGACTTCGTGCCCGGCTTCCAGCAATTTCACGATGACATGCCCGGCGATGAAGCCCGTGGCGCCTGTAACGAGAACCCTGGCCATGACGTCTTTCTCCCTGATTTCCGTGACTAATGAACGAAATCGACACTATTCACAAGAGGAAGGTTGAGACCCGGGATCAGCCGGTGCCGCGCAGGCGCCGGCGGCGCAATTGCTGCTCGCGCAGGGTGATATAAGCGGTCGCGGAAATGATGATCGCGGTGCCGAGCCAGGTCCAGGGTCCGGGCAGCGAATGGAAGAGGAGCCAGTCCACGCCCGCCGCCATGGGCAGGCGGAGATAGTCGATCGGCGAGAGGAACGAGGCGTCTCCGATGGCCATTCCGCGGATATAGAAGTACTGGCCTGCCACACCGCAGCCGCCCATCAGCGCGATCAGCGCCCAGTCCTGCAGGGAGGGCATGACGTCCGGCCATTTCCAGATCACCAGCGGCAACAGCATGAGCGAGGAGAGGAAATTCGCCCAGATCAGCAGGGTCACCGGCTTGTGGCGCCGCGACAGGGCCTTCACCAGCGTGATCGCGCCCGCCATGCAGAAAGCCGCCGCCAGCGCGAGCAGCGTGCCGAGGCTAAGCCCCGCCTGCGGCTGGGTCATGATCAACACCCCGGCAAGCCCCGCCAGCGTCGCGGCCCAGCGGTGCCAGCCCACCTGTTCCTTCAGCAGGAAACTCGCGAGGACCGTGATGAACATGGCCCGCGAGAAGCTGATCGCATTGAACTCCGACAGCGGCAGGCCGAACTGGGCGGAGACGGCATAGAAGCCGAAGATGAAGCCCATCGTGCCGAACAGGCTGCGCAGCAGGACGAGTCCCGGCTGGTGGATGCGCAACACGCCGAAACCCTGCTGCAGGATCACCGGCACCGTCAGCACAAGCGCGATGAACGACCGGAAGAAGGCCAGGAAGCCCGGGTCGTAATGCGCCGATTGCAGCTTCGACAGTGTCAGGAAGGCCGTGAAGACCGCGCCCGACGCCGCCATCCACAGCGCCCCTTCCAGGTTGCGGGCGCCGCCGGCGGCATTAACGTCGGCTAAACCGGATTGATCAGGACTGATCGCCATGACTGCCTTCACGCCTTCCGAACTCGACGAGATCGACGCCCTCTGGCGCAGCCTGCCACCGGATCACATGTGGACCGGATGGGCCGCCGCTGGCGAGTCTCCCGAGCAGATCTGGATCTTCCGGACCCGCGCCCACTGGCGCCGCTTTCCTCTGGTCAAGACCGAGACGGGCTATGCCCTGTCCGACGAGAAGGGACGCCGCACCGTCCGGGCGGCCTCCCTCCAGGAATTGCTGTCCGCGGTCGAGGCGATACCGGCCCTCAACCGCGTCCGGCCCGGCTGAGCCAAGGGCGCTCAGCCCTGTGCCTTCATGGCCGCCGCCATCTGCTCGGCCTGTTCCGGCGTGATCCCCAGCGCCTCGAGCAGCGGTCCGCCGGCGGCCTCGTCCCAGGAATGGCGCGGGCCGACCGTGATGCCGCCATCGACCGTGAACTGGCTGCCGGTAACGAAGCTTGCCGCATCCGACCCGAGGAAGGCCGCCATTTCGGCGATGTCGCGTCCGCGGCCGGTGCGCCCGATCGGCTGCATCGATCCGCCCTGCTGGGCCAGCATCTCGGCCATCTGGTCGGCCACTTCGCGCGGCAGGCCGAGCGATGCCCCGAAGATCGAGGTGGCGATGAAGCCCGGCAGGATCGCGTTGACGCGGATCTTGTACTTGGCGATCTGCGCCGCCGCGATGCGCGAGAAATGCGCCACGCCGCACTTGGCGACCGAATAGGTGATCGGCGCCCAGCCGGCTTCCAGCGCGGAAATGGACGACGTGTTCACGATCGACCCGCCCTTGTCCTTCATGTGCGGGATCGCGAACTTGGTTCCGAAGAAGACCTGCTTCAGCAGGAGGTCCATCGTGTGATCGTACCCGGCCTCGTCGAGTTCCTCGACATTGGCAGGCGTGCCGCCATGGCCGGCATTGTTCCAGACCACATCCAGCTGGCCGAAATGGCTGACCGCACCGTTCATCAGCGCTTCCAGCTCGGCGAGATCGGTCACGTCGCAATGGATGTAGCGCACCGTGTCGGTGCCGAAGCGCGTCTCGAGGGCCCGGCCCTTCTCGTCCTGGATGTCGGCGGCGACAACGCGCGCGCCCGCCTCGACGAATGTCTCCACGCCCGCAAGGCCGATACCGCTCGCTGCGCCCGTGATGACGGCAACCTTGCCGCTGAGATCCGCCATGTTGTTTTCCTCCCGTTATGTAAGAGGCACCATGCGCGGGGTTTCCCCTCGGTTCGTCAAGGAAAAAGGTGACGAGCGCGTCACCGATTCCAAAACCCGGCTGCTTGCGGCAGGCAGCAGTGTTGTTACGGTTGGCCGATGGGTGGACGCTTCTACTATCTCACGCATCCGCAAGTGCGTATCGATCCGGCTGTGCCGGTGCCGGACTGGAGCCTGTCGGAGACAGGCCTTGCCCGGGCAAGGCTGGCGGCTGCAGCGCCCCAGTTCTCGAAACTCGTGCGCATCGCCTCCAGTGCCGAGCGGAAGTCCGTCGAAACGGCGGAGGCGATCGCGGAGCCGCGCGGGCTGCCGGTGTTGTCCCTGCCGCTGACGCACGAGAACGACCGCTCCGCCACGGGCTTTCTGCCACCGGACGAGTTCGAGCGGGTGGCAGATGCGTTCTTCGCCCGCCCCGAAGAGAGCATCCGCGGCTGGGAGCGCGCCGTGGACGCGCAGGCGCGCATCGTGCGGGAAGCCGCGCCTCTGATCGCGGCGGCCAGACAGGAGGGTGACGTGCTGATGACCGGTCATGGCGGTGTCGGCACGCTTCTGTTCTGCCACCTGGCCCGCCTGCCCGTCTCCCGGCAACATGACCAGCCGGCCGGCGGCGGCAACCTGTTTGCCTATGATCCCGCTGCGGAACAAATCCTCTTCGCGTGGACGCCGGTCGAGGCGCTCGGCGCGCTCGCGCAATAACCCTATTTGCGTTTCAGGCCGAACCGGCTCTGGAAAATCCCGTCGAGCATCCGCTTCGGCAAATGGGTCGGGATCGTCCAGTTGGTGAACTTGTCGGGAACCGGCGCATAGCGTGCCTTCGGCTTCGGATCGCTGAGCGCGGCCTCGATCACTTTCGCGATCTCTTCCGGCGGCAGGCCGGTATGGCCGCCGTGCAGCATCACCTTTTCGAACGCCTTGAGGGGTTCCGCCCAGTCGCTGTTCGCATAGGGCTGGTCGGCATTGTCAGCCTCCGCCTTGTCCCAGATCGGCGTCCGGACCGAACCCGGACCGATGGCGATCGCATCGATGCCATAGATGACCAGTTCGCGGCGCAGCGAGTCCGTCAGCGCTTCCACCGCATGCTTGGTCGCGGCGTAGGCGCCGAGGAAAGGCGCGGACAGTTTTCCGCCGACACTCGTGATGTTGACGATGCGTCCGGGCGGACCGGTCCGCTCGGGATCGCCGCCGAGCAGCGGCACGAAAGCCTGCGTCGCGTTCATCAGGCCGAACACGTTCACTTCGAACTGGGCCCGGAAATCTTCCATGAACTGGATCGCCAGCGGTCCCATCCGCGCGATACCGGCATTGTTGACGAGACCGGCCAGACGCTTCCCGCCCAGCGCTTCCGACACGGTCCGGACCGCAGCGGCCACTTCATCCGGTTTGGTGACATCGAGGATGATCGGCCGGAGGTCGCCCTCCGCGCCGGCCGTCAGCGCCTCGCCGTCAGCCGCCTTGCGCACGCCGGCAAATACGCACCAGCCTTTCGCGGCCAGATGGCGGGCGGCCGCGGCGCCAATCCCGGTCGAAGCACCTGTGATCAGAACGGTCTTCATGGCAGGCTCCTGTCTACGGGGCCTAGCTGTCCTGGCCCGACTTTCCGCCCTCGATAACACGAAACGCCGGACGGCCCGATGGGCGCGGCGCGGGCGGTGTTTCCTTATACGTGGCCGGCGGCGCTTCGGATGCCGGCACCTTCGGTACAGCCTTCAGCGTGGAACCTTTCCGGACGCCGGGCGGGAGCGGCGGCGGCTGAGGCGGCGCGGCCTCCGGCACCTCGCCTTCGGCATCCTCGTCCAGCTGGCGTACACGCGGCGGCGGGCGATCCGAGAAGCCCTTCTTGGGGCCGCCTTTCGACTTGAAGCCCGTACGCGCCTTGCCGCGCGCCTTCTTGTCGATTTCTTTTAGCTTCACTTGCTGGAGAGCCGAGAGCGCCTCGCCCTCGTCGCCCTTCATCGGATCGGCAAAGGCCGAGCCGTATTTCTCGATCCGCTCTTCGACCTCTTCCAGGAACTGGCGTTCCCAGTCGGACAGCGGCGGGCCCTTGCCCTGTTCGGCAAGCTCGGCCGCCTTGCGCAGCTTGCGCAGAGCGGCACGCTTTTTCCGTTCGTCGACATCCCGGCCCATGGGCTGAAGCCTAGCCTGCTCCGGGGATTTCTACAAAGCCTCAGGCTTCTCCGAGGGCGATGAGATAGGTTTCCAGCATCATCTCGGCCTCTTCGCGGTCGGCCTTGTCGATCTTGCGCAGCTTGATCACCTGGCGCAGCGCCTTGGTGTCGAAGCCGAACGCCTTGGCCTCGGCATAGATTTCCTTGATCTGCTCGGCGACCTCTTTCTTCTCCTCTTCCAGCCGCTCGATCTTGGCGACCGTCTGGCGGAGTTTCTCGCGGGTTGCTTCGGTCAGGTTCTCGATCGGTGCATCGTCCATGAGTCGCTCCAGTTGGTGGCCAGTGGCTGGCAGATTCGGAAAGAAAGGAGCCGCGTCTTACCTGCTCTCAGGCAGGCTGGCCAGACGCCGGATGGCATCGGCAACATCCAACCCGTGACGGTGGTGCGGCATGTGGCCTTCCTCGGGCAGGATGACCAGGTCTATGGCGGCCTGTTTCTTCAGCCGGGCCGTGTGCTTGGCCGGCGTGATCACCGTGTCCTTGCTGCCGGAGAAGACCGTGATCGGCATGTTCAGCTCGCCATAGCGCTGCGACTGGGCGGCGAGTTCCCGGTCCAGCACGCGCACGTCGCGGGCATTCGCGCGGAAGGCCGGCGGGCGGAACAGGAGGCCAATGCCGGACTTCTCGAAATAGCCTTCCGGCGCGGGCGCCGGGTCGAACACATTGCCAATGCCGGCCGCCACCTGCGCGGGGCCGACGAGCGGCACGACCTGGCTGAAGGCCGGGCCGAAGACGCGCGAGGCGGCAAACCGGTTATACCAGGCATGCCCGTAATTGCCCCAGTCATGCGTCACCGGCGCCAGCAGAACGAGGCCCTTCACAAGGTCTGGCCGGTCGAGCGCGAGGCGCAGGGAAACAGCGCCGCCGAAGGAGTGCCCGACCACGACGGCTTTCTCGCCGGGCGCCAGCTTTTCCAGCACGCCCGCCATCTGCGCAGCCTGCACGGCAAGCGTCTCGGCACGCGGCGGGCGCTGCGAATGGCCGTGGCCCGGCCGGTCGGCCATCAGCACACGGAAATCCTGTTCCAGCTTTGGGGCGAGCGTCCAGGTGAACTCGCGCGCATTGGCGCTGGCGCCGTGGATCATCAGGACGAGCGGTCCCACACGGCCAGCCTCGATCACGTGCACGCCATAGCCGCCGACCTCGACACGCCGCCCGGACGCCGGATGCGCCTTGTGCATGCGGGCCGTATAGGCGGCCGACGGGAGGCACGCGCCAAGCCCGACGGCACCGCCGGCTGCACCAAGGGCGATGGCGGCCGTCAGCAAGGCGTCAGAGCCCCTGCCCTTCGGCTTCCTTGGCGAGGCGTTTTTCAGCCTGCAGCCCGTCGCGCATGTAGGGATAGATCGCCAGTGCCTCGCGCCAGGATTCCAGCGCCTGTTCCTTGGCGTTCATGGCCTCGAACACGGAGCCAAGCCCGGCCCAGGCCCCGAAATGGCGCGGCTCGAGCTTCAGCGTCTCGTTGAGGTCGCGAAGGGCTTCCGGGAAGTTCTCTTCGGCAAGGAAAAGACCCGCCCGACGGAACCAGGCCTCGGAATAGTCCGGCTTGATCAGGATGGCGCGATCGAAGAAGGCGCGCGCCGTGGCCGGGTCGCCCATCATCTGTGCCTCGACGCCGCGCTGCATGATCATGTCGACGGTGGCGGAGCCGGACTCCATCCACGAGGCCCAGATGTCCTGCGCGGCATCGTTGGCTTCGCTCTCGCTCGGCGCGTTCTTCAGTTTCTCGAACATCTCGTCCGTCGGCACCGCCAGTGCGGGCAGGCCGGCAAGGACAAAGGCAAGCGCAAGGACGAGGGTTCTCAGCATGGATGCGATACTACCCGTCCAATGCGGCCGGGCAATGTCCTCTTTCTGTCAGAGGAGACCTTCGGCGAAGAGGGCGGTTTCGAGTTCCCCGGCCGTCCGGAAAAGGTGCGTGCGGAAGCCCAGCGCATCGGCCGCGGCTATATTCTTCGCGGCATCGTCGATGAAGAAGACATCCGACGGGGCGGGATTGCCCATCATCTCCAGAGCATGGGCATAGATCGCGGGGTCCGGCTTCACCATGCCGATCCGGCCGGAGACGACGACATGGCGGAACCGCTGCATCACCGGGAAGCGTTCCAGCATCTCCTCCCACGGCTCTGACGGCATGTTGGAGAGCGCATAGAGCGGCACGTTCCGCTCATCCAGCCGGCCGATCAGGTCCGGCGTGCCGTCGATATAGCCATGGAACATTTCCATCCAGCGCCCGCTCCAGGCCCGGATCTCGGCTTCATATTGAGGATATTGCGCGATCAGCGGCGCCGCATTGTCTGCCCAGCTCGCCCCCGCATCGTGGCGGGTGTGCCAGTCCATAGTGCAGATTTCAGAGAGAAAGCGGTCGCGCTCTGCCGGGTCGGAAAAGATGCGCGAATACAAACGGGCCGGCTCCCAGTCGAGCACGACCCGTCCAAGATCGAAGAGGGCAATCCGGGCAGCCATTTTGCCGCCTTATTGCCCGTTCATGTTCTGCTCAGCCCTGCTTGGCTTTAAAGCGGGGATCGGTCTTGTTGATCACGTAGACCTTGCCCTTGCGGCGCACGATCTTGCAGTCGCGGTGGCGCGACTTGAGGGATTTGAGAGACGAGCGGACTTTCATGGGATGGCCCCGTGGGTCATAAGGAATTGGAAAGCGGTGCGAGTAATGAATCCGGTCATCAGAGTCAAGGACGCGTGCTGTCATGCGCAGCTGATTTCAGGAGCAAGGGACGTGGCACGATACGCGATAGCGCGCTCGCATATTGCCGGAGCGGCGATTCTCGCCGGCCTGCTCGTCTCCTGCGCCCATACTCCGCCCTCTCCCCCCTCGCCCAAGCCGGATGTGGTAGCGCCCGAGCCGGAAACCGGCCCGATCAGCTATAAACCCTCCGGAAACAAGGCGATGGATGACTGGCGGGCGGACTTTTCCGAACGCGCCATGGCCGCCGGACACGACCGCGCCGTGGTCAAATCCTTCCTCGCCGACATCAAGCCGCTGGACCTCTATCTCGGCTCCGATTTCCAGACCGCTGCGGTCGGGATCGGCGACCAGGCCGAGTTCGCCAAGCCGATCTGGGACTATATGAAGGTTCCGCTCGGCAACAGCCGCGTCTCCAGCGGCGCCGGACACCTGAACAATGAGGC
Source organism: Hyphomonas sp. (assembly GCA_041398365.1). Classification (GTDB taxonomy): domain Bacteria; phylum Pseudomonadota; class Alphaproteobacteria; order Caulobacterales; family Hyphomonadaceae; genus Hyphomonas. The sequence goes on from JAWKUV010000021.1 coordinate 22,111, forward strand.
CGCCCTCTTCCAGGCCATTGAGGCCAAATACGGGGTCGATGCCGAATATGTCGCCGCGATCTGGGGCATGGAATCCTCCTTCGGCGCGGTCATCGGCAATTTCGACGGGCCGAACACGCTGGCCAACATGGCCGTGGAAGGCCGCCGCAAGAGCTTCGCCGAGAGCGAACTCCTGACCCTGATGAAGATCGTCGAGCGGGGCGATGCCCGCCGCGACGAGCTGATCGCAGGCTGGGCCGGCGCCATGGGTCAGACCCAGTTCATGCCGTCGACCTATTATGCCTATGCACAGGACTTCGACGGCGATGGCGAGAAGGACATCTGGAAGAACGAGGGCGACGCGCTCGCCTCGGCGGCCAATTACCTGAAACAGTCCGGCTATTCGGCGGGCCAGCCCTGGGGCATCGAGGTCCTGGTGCCCGGCGGGTTCGACTATTCGCTGGCCGACGGCAATGAGCGCCGGATGGAGACCTGGCGGACCATGGGCATTTCGCCGATAGCCGGCGGCGACTTCCAGACCGGCGGTGCGGACTTTGCCGAGCTCTGGCTGCCGGCCGGCGCGACCGGGCCGAAATACCTGATCTTCAACAATTTCAAGGTGTTCAAGAAGTACAACAATGCCGACTCCTACGCCCTTGCAGTCGGCCTGTCGGGTGACGCCTTCACGGGCAAGAAAGTGCCTGTCGCAGCCTGGCCGACCGACATCGCCCCGCTGACCGTGGCCGAGATCAAGATCCTGCAGGCGAGCCTCAATGCGCGCGGGTTCGATGCGGGCACCGTTGATGGCATTCCCGGCCGCAAGACGCGCACGGCTCTGCAGGGGTTCCAGAAGGCGCAGGGCGTCGTCGCCGACGGCTATCCGACCAAGGACATGCTGGCTCTGGTCACCGGCCAGGCGACGGTCGGCACGGCGTCAGCCGGCACGAATTGATCAGACCGCTTCTTCGGACTCGTTCGGATCGAATTCACCGACGCCGTCGCGCAGGGAGAATCGCGCAAACAGCGCCATGAAGACAAGCAGGCCCGAGGCGATGAAGAACGGGATCGTGTGCCCGACATATTCGTAGACGAAGAGGCCGAAAAACGGCGTCACGATATAGCCCGCCCCGTTCGCGGAGATGATCAGGCCGGCGACATTCCCTTGCAGTTGGGGCGAGACGGCCAGCGAGGCCCCGCTGGAGAAGCCCGGCCGGGCGAGGCCCTGTCCGAGGCCGATCAGGAACTGGACGAGGATCAGCGTCGCGAAGTCCGCCGCAAAGATCATCAGAACGGCGCCCATCAGCAGCGGGATACAGCCGACCCACATCAGCGTCTTGTTCTTCAGGTGCAGGCGCGGAATCAGCACCAGCTGCGCCAGAAGCACGGCCACCGCCCCGACCGTGAAGGCGGGCCCCGTATACTGCGCCGCCTCCCGGCCCGAGACGCCGAGCTTGTCCATCACGGCGAACACGAACACCTGGGTCAGCACGCCGGTCACCAGCGACATGGCCACCGCAAAAATGATGAAGGGCAGCACCCGGTCCGAATGCCAGAGGCCGCGGGCGCTCGACTCGACCTGCAGCTTCACCGCATCGGCCACCGGCGCCCGGGTTTCCGGCAGGCGCCACCAGACCAGGGCCGCCATCGTGCCGGCAAGGATCGCGGTAAAGATCGCCGGCGACAGGATGCCCACCCAAGCGACGAGGGCGGCGGCAAAGGCCGGGCCGATCACGCTGCCGACGCTGAAGCCTGACGACAGGAAGGCCATCTCGCTCTGGCGCTCGGCCTTGCTGGTCCGGTCGGCCACATAGGCCTGCGCGGCGGGGTTTGCGGCCGATCCGATCAGGCCGAACAGGGACCGCGCAAGGGCAAGGCAAACAAAGACAAGAACGATGTTCGTCAGCACGCCCGACATGGCCAGCCGCCCGGTCAGCCAGATGAAGAACATGGAGGTCGCATAGCCGGCGAGCCCGATGGCCGCGACCTTGCGCCGGCCCCAGCGGTTCGATCGCTCCCCCCAGAAAGGCGAGGTCAGCGACCACAGAAGCGCAGACAGCGAAAACACCGCCCCGGCCATCCAGTCCGGCATGGCCAGCTCGCGTGTCAGCTGCGGCAGCACGGCCGCCAGAAGCATCGTGTTGCCGGCGCCGATGGCCATCAGGCAGAAGAACAAAAGGATAAAGGCGCCACGGCGATCCGGGCGCGCTTGATCCGGCGGTTCTGAAATCCCCTCGCGCATGCCTCTTCTTCTGCCGCGTCCTCCGGCTTGTCCAGACGCTGCAGGCGGCACATCGGGACCTCACGCCGGGTCAGCCTACGCCGGGCTGCCGATGGTTTCCCCTGCTATTGCAAGCGGATTGGGTTGGACATGGGCGAGGCGCCGTCATAATCTTTCCACAGGGTTAATGTTAGGCAGGCTGGGATGTTGTTTGGCAAACTCACGGGGACCGTATTGATGTCGAACCAGACCATAAAGCCTGCCCGCCTCCTGCTCGGCGCAGCGCTGACCAGCCTCCTCCTTGCGACGGCCTGTGACCGTCAGGGCGAGCGGCTGGATCGCGCCAAGGACATTGCCGATGCCTCCCTGAAGCAGATTTCCGGCGAAACCGTCGTCGTCGACCCCGGCCACCTGTCCGATCCGATGCGGTCCGTGCCGGTCGAGGCGCGCGCCATTGCCGGCACGGTCGTCAGCGACATTACCGGCGAAGAGACCACACATTCGGCCTTCGCCCTTCTCTCCGTGGTCGCGAAGCCGGCCGAAGCGATGGCCGAGATCGAAGACGGCACGCTCTATCTCGAGGATGAAAGCGTCCTTGAGGAAGTGATGACCGAATCCGCTCCGGAAGCCGCTGTGGAAAGCCCTGCCGGAGACCAGGGCGCGGCGCCCGCACCTGCACCGGCGCCGGCCACGAGATCCCTGCAAACCTTCCGTACCGAAATGGGTATCGCCCCGCGCGTGAAGCTCGATCCGAAGGCCCGCGAGAAATCCATGGACGACATCCGCAAGGCCACCGAGGCCCTGCAGACCACGGCGGACGCCCAGCCTGCGCCGCCGGCCATGAAAGCCACCCGCTCGCTGCAGCCGCGTTCGCTCGAAAGCGCGCCGCTGGCGGAAAAGAAGGCGGCCATGAAAGTCGCCCGCCGTTCGATCGTCTCCCAGGATGCGATCCGGGCACAGGGCGATGCCAACGCCGTGATGCTGGACACGCTGGCCAAGTACAAGATGAATGCCGAGGTCACCCTCTCGCGGGAAGGCCAGATGGTGATCCAGGTCGCCGGCGCGAGCCCGACCCTGTTCACACCGGAAGATGCCAGCGATCCGGCCCTCAGCTTCCTCGCCATCGATGACGGCAAGGGCTGTCCGGACCCGAACGATCTTGAATCCATCCAGGCAGACCCTGTGATGGCGACCAATTGCTTCGTCGATGACCTCCGCGCCTCCGGCCAGTTCGAATATGTCGAGAAGGACTATATCTTCGAGAACCAGTTCGTGCGCCGTCCGCCGAAAGACTCGCCGAGCACGTCCCCCGGCGTGACACCCGGAACGGGCACGACGTCAACGGGCACGACCACCACTCCGCCGTCGACCGGGACCCCGACCATTCCGGCCTCTGTGACGCCGAACGATCCGCTTTTCGCCCTGCAATGGGACATGAAGCCGAACGGTTCCGGGGAAGGCCAGTCGCTCGGCGGCGCGGGCTTCCAGGATTTCTGGACCCATCAGGGCACGGAAGGTTCGCGCGATGTCGTTGTTGCCGTGGTGGATACCGGCCTGCAGATGAACCATCCGGACATCAAGGATTCCCCGAATATCGCGCCGGGCTGGGACATGGTCTCCGATCCTCGCATGGGCAATGACGGCGACGGCCGCGATTCCGACCCGAACGATCCGGGCGACCTGTGCAACGCCTCCGTCCCGGGCGCTGCAGACTCCTTCCACGGCACGCACGTGGCCGGCACGATCGGTGCGGCCGCATCGAACAATGGCGCCGGTGTCGCCGGTGGTGCCTGGAACGTGAAGATCGTGCCCGTCCGTGCACTTGGCAAATGCGGCGGCCGCCTGTCGGACATCAACGACGCCATCCGCTGGGCCGCCGGTCTCATCCCGGCTGAAGGCAGCGACGGCGGCGAAGTCTGGAACGACAATCCGGCCGACATCATCAACCTGTCGATCGGCCTGTTCGAGTACTGCCCCGCCTCCCTTCAGGACGCGATCGACTCGGTCACCGAGCGTGGCGTGATTGTCGTCTCGGCCGCCGGCAATGCCCGTATCGACACCGCTTATTACGCCCCCGGCGGCTGCGACAATGTCATTTCGGTCGCGGCCGGCAATGCCCTCGGCGAGATCGCTTCGTATTCGAACTTTGGCGACGGCGTCGACATTCTCGCCCCCGGCGGAGAGATGTCGCACGATGACGACCATGATTCCCGCCCTGACGGCATCCTGTCCACCAAGGCCTCGACCAATTGCTACGACCCGGTGACCGGCGAGGCTGTGGCGGACTGCTTCTATGCCTATGAGCAGGGCACCTCGATGGCGGCACCGCATGTCTCGGCTGCATTCGCCCTGCTGAAGGCGCGCGACCCGGCCGCCGACCGCGAAGAGCTGATCTCCACCCTGCTCGCCGCGTCCAAGCCGCGAACGGATGCACAATGCTCCGGCAAGTGTTCCGACTATCCCGGTACGACCCCGATCCCAGGCTCCGACGGCATGTGCCGGCGTCCCTGCGGCGGGCGGATTCTCGATCTGGCCAACGTGCCGACGCCCGGCACCAGCGGAGGCGGCGGCAGATGACAGGCAACCGGATTCCCCCGCACCTTGGCGGTCCGCTCGGACTTGCGGGCCTCGCCTTGCTGGCCGGGGCGACCGGTATCTTCGTCATGGCCGGATCGGACGATCCGGCCCCTGCCTCTCCACCATCCTCACATGAAACCGCGCTCGCGGTGACAGACCCCCGTCCGGGCGAAGCTCCCCTTCCGGCACCGCATGACAGCGCGCTGCCGATGGCGCAGCCCGCCGAACTGCCGGCCTCGGCGCAGACGAGCGCGCCGGCTCAGATCAGGCTCGCGCAGGCCAATACCGAAAGCGCCGAAGTCATCTTCATTGTCCGGATCAAGGGTGAACCCGAGATCGACGTCATCTCCCGCAACTACAAGCGCGACCCGGCGGCCGCTGAAATCGCCTGGGCCAATCTCCAGTCGCGCTATGCGGTGCTCAAGGATTTCCGCCTCGTCGGAGCAAGCTATTCCGGCGAGATCAAGCTCGGTTATTCCCTGCCGCCCGGCCTTGAGCCGACGCGTGCCACCATCAACGAAATCCAGAGCCGGATCCTGCAGGTGGAAAGCGTTTCCTATGCAGATCCGGACTATGTCGCCCAAGCCGGAAAGGAATGACAGGCATGAGGAAGTCGATCGCTCTCGCATTGGTGCCGGCCTGCGCCCTTCTGGGCCTTGCCGGATGCGACAAGTTCATCCGCGGCATGGATGAAAAGCCTGCCGAGCAGGTTGCGCAAACCGCCGAGACCGAACCGGAGACGGCCACCGCCCCTGAAGCCGACACTCCCGTCTATGTTCAGGCGACGAGCAGCACGGCCTCGATAGATTGGGCCGCCGCCCGCGCCGATGTCGCCTCCCATTCCAGCGAAGACGCCAACGGCAATTTCTCGGTCGCCTCGCAGGGCGATGCCCCGCCGGTTCCGGTCATGCTGCCGACCGGCATCGTCCTGCCGCAAGGCGCCGAATCGGACGTCAAGTTCCAGCCCCTGACGGACGGCTATTTCGCTTTCTATCCGGGAACGGACTATAATATCGTCGTCAATGGCACGAACGAAGTCATTGGCGACCGGGCCCCGGACGTCACCGACACACCCCTGCGCTACATGCCGACCATGAGCGGCGCGCAGGTCGCCTTCACCAAATACGGCGCCGACTATCTCATCGAGTTCGAATGCACCCATGCCGACGGCGAAAATGCCGACTGCATTACCGAAGAGGATGCCCTGTCGGTCGCTGAATCGCTCGTGCCCGTGAGGTCGCGCTGATGAGACATTCCGGCTCCATCCTGCTCGCCGCCACGGCGCTCCTTGGTCTTGCGGCCTGCGATTTCGTCCGCTTCCCGGGCGATGGCGGCCCGCCGCCCTCGACGCCCCAGCCCGGCCCGGCGGTTCCCCCGGGCGCTCCGGGGCCACCGCCGCCCAGCGTTCCGGTCACCGATCCGTATGGCACCGGTGAGCAGACGACCGGCGATACGGCCGATGACGGCAGCGCCACCCCGGACGAAACGGACACGACATCGACCGATACGGGCACGGACACATCGACACCGGACGCCGCAACGGGTTCCGACACGCCGGAAACGCCGGACGATACCGCGTCCACCGATACGACGGATACGTCCACGCCGTCAGACGATACGGCAACGGATACGCCGACCGACACGGCCGACGCCGGCGACACTCAGGTGGACACGCCGGACACGGCCGAGCCCGAACCGCCGGTTCAGGTCGAACCGAAATTCGCCTATTTCTCGCCCGGCGCCCTGCTGCCCGGCACCGGCGAGGGCGCACCGGAGAACATGATCTTCGCGCCGGACATGGTCTTCCCGATCAAATCCGCCCCGGCCTACCTCCAGTCCATGGTCTTCACCTTCGGCGGCGGCATGGTCGGCGGCGACCAGTGCGACAGCCGCAATTTCGAATATCCGTGGCGGGACAATTTCTGCGAGACCCGGTCAGCCAATCGCGGCTCGCCCTATTGTCCCGTGAACAAGATCCACCAGGGCCAGGACATCCGCGTCGGCACGCCGGACAGCTGCAAGTCGGAGCGGTCCAAGGCTGCGGCAGATCGGACTGCGAACGAGGTCGTCGCCGTCGAGGACGGCGTCATCTCGAACGTCGGGTCCTACAGTGTGAACCTCCGCTCCGGCGGCCGGGTCTACAAGTATCTCCACCTCAACATGGCGAAACTGTCCGTGAAGATCGGCGATACGGTGAAGGCCGGCGACACGATCGGCTATGTCTCGAACGATTTCGGCGGCACGCCGACCGTGCTGCATCTCCATTTCGAGATCACGCAGAACAACGGCAATGGCGGCTGGGACTATGTCCCGCCCTACACGTCGCTGGTTGCCGCCTATGAGCGGCGTGAAAATGGGCCGGGTGAAGTGATCGACGAAGGCGAGATCGGCGTCGCCTCGACCGGTCAGGGCTTCATCATCCCGCCGGACGCCGTGATCGTCGAATAGGAGTCAGGCGGGCCGGAAGGTCAGCGCGACGCCATTGTTGCACCAGCGCTGACCGGTCGGCGCGGGGCCGTCGTCGAAGACGTGACCCTGATGGCCGAGACAGCGGGCGCAGTGGTACTCCGTACGCGTATAGAACAGCTTGTGGTCGAGGCTCGTGCCCATGGCGCCAGGCAAATGTTCCCAGAAGCTCGGCCAGCCGGTACCGGAATCGAACTTCGCCCCGGAACTGAACAGCGGAAGGTCGCATCCGGCGCAGTGATAGGTGCCGGCACGCTTCTCATGTTCCAGCGGTGAGGAGAACGGGCGCTCGGTATCCTCACGGCGGAGGACGGCAAAGGCTGCCGGGCTGAGGCGTTCCTTCCACTGCGCTTCCGTCAGGGCGCGCCATTCACTGTCGGACCAGTCCGCCTCACCGCCCGGTTTGGCTTCAGCCTCCGCCTCGGCCTTGCGGGCACCGGCCGAACAGGCGGCAATCACGAGCGATGCGGCGCCTGCAAACAGGAGGCCGCGGCGGGAAAGAAGATGCGTCTGATCCGTCATGCCCCTTCCCTACCCCGGCGGGCCGGCCTGATGCGACACAAATTCCTGTGAGGCGTCGTGAACGGCCTCAGACGCCGCCGTCGACCCAGACTTCGCCGGACAGGTCGTCGAGCTTGCCCTGCAGGTGCGCACGCACGTCCTCGACGGCCTGATTGTAGACGGCAGGCCCCAGCTGTTCGAGCATCAGGGCGATGATCGCCTCGGCCCGGAACGCGCTCAGGTCCTCGTCGAACTGTTGGGCGAACAGCCGCCGCAGGTGTGCGGCAAGCGCCTCGCGCCGGTCGTCCGAGAGGTTCAGCGGTTTCACGATGGCCTCTTCGCTCCGTTCGGGGACCCGTTCTGGTTCCGGCCGAAGTTCACCGCGCTCGAATCCTGTCCGGCATCGATCACGGCCTTGCGGATCGTCCGGGCACGGGTGAATTCCTGCATCAGGAAGTCGCCGTCACCCCAGCGGATCGCGCGCTGCAGGGCGGCCAGATCCTCGGAGAAGCGGCCGAGGCATTCGAGCACCGCTTCCTTGTTGTTGAGGAACACGTCGCGCCACATCACCGGGTCCGAGGCCGCGATCCGCGTGAAGTCGCGGAAGCCGCCGGCGGAGTATTTCACGACTTCGCCCTGTTCCACCGTTTCCATGTCGAAGGCCGTGGAGACGATGTTGAAGGGCGAGGTGCGGCAGGTGAGACGTGATCGCCAGCACGCGGTCGTGCCGGGCGGCATCCATGGTCTCGACCTTGGCGCCGAGCGCGGACCAGAAGGCCGTCAGGCGCTGGACGGAGGCCTCATAGGCCGCGTCCTTGCCGGCCTGCGGCGTCAGGATATGCCAGGCATTGCGGAACAGGGTCGGGAAGCCTGCTTCGGGGCCGGACTGTTCGGTGCCGGCAATCGGGTGGCCGGGGATGATGTGCACCCGGCCGTCATCGGCTGCGGCCAGCGCATCGGCGGCCTGTTTCTTGACCGAGCCGACATCGGTGAGGATTGCCCCCGCCTTCATGTCCGGCACAGCAGCCTTCGCCACCGCTTCCAGCGCACCGACCGGCACGCAGAGGAAGACGCAGTCGGCGTCCTTCACGGCATCGGCCAGCGTCCCGGCGACCTCGCCCAGATCCAGCCCGGCGGCACGGGTGCGCACGTCCTCGTTCATGTCATAAAGCGCGATGAACTTCGCCGCGCCATAGGCCCTGGCGGCCCGCGCGATGGACGAGCCGATAAGGCCCACGCCGACAATGGCGATCCGCTCGAAGCTGGGGTCTGACATGTGAGGTTCCGTCTTCCGTATTTCCGCCCGTTCTGGTGGGCAATGCGAGGAGGCCCGTCGGGTGCCGCTCGGCGCGTGGGCCGTGCCATGTGCTGCATCGTGCCGGCGGCGCCAGACCCGATGTGGGAACCTGGTTCCCCCGGAGTACGGACATGTCTAAGCCCTCCCCCATCCTTTCCGGCCTGCAGCTGAAATGCGGCAATTGCGGCAAGGGAAAGCTGTTCAAGTCCTATCTCAAGCTGAACGAGGGCCTGCCCTGTCTGCGGCCGCGAAATGCATGGCGAAGATACCGCCGACGGCCCGGCCTTCTTTGTCGGCTTCGGCGTTCTGATCCTGACCGGCCCGTTCCTGTTTATCCTGCCGATGATGGCCGTGCCGCTATGGATCAAGATCATCGCGTTCGCGGTTCTGAGCGCCGGTGATCGGCCTGGGTGCTCGTGATGCTGCTGGTCGCCAAGGCGATCCTGCTGAACCTGCAGCTGCACCACAATGCCGAAGAGGCACAGTTCGACCGGGACAAGCATAGCTGAACCCGGTCCCTGCGCGGTCAGGTCAGCCCGAACCGCCAGCTCGTCGCGCTCGCCGGTACGGATCCGGATGATCGAGCCCAGATCGTGGATGAAGATCTTGCCGTCGCCGATCGTGCCGGTATTCGTGGCCTGGATGATCGCATCGGTGAACCGGTCGGCGGCTTCGTCGGCGCAGGCGACTTCACTTTCACCTTGGAAGCAGGCGCACTTCGTACTCCGCTCCCCGGTAGACCTCTGTTTTCCCAAGCTGGCGGCCATAGCCGCGAACCTCGGAGACGGTGAGCCCGGTGGCGCCGGCTTCGGAAAGCGCGTCGATCACGGCGTCGAGCCGGCTCGGCTTGAAAATAGCTGTGATTAGCTTCATGGCCCTGACCCTAGTAGTTGCTGCAGTTGCGAAGGTATCGGTGGATCATTCTGCGTCATTGCTGCGCCCTGAGAGGTCACAGGACGGGAAATGCGTACCTTCGGTAACAGGGCGAGCGCTCCGCCGCCCGCAGAAGCATAGAGCCGCTTTACCGCTTCGACCAGAACAACCCCGCCGAGCCCCGGCGCAATCAGGCGTCCGATCGTCTCCCAGCCCTCGGCGGCCGACGTGACGAGGCTGGCCCGGGACGGGTGGCATGTACAGCGCGCTGGACGAGGCCGTCACCTGGAACAGGCCTGAGGACAACAGGTGGTTCATCAGCTGCGACCGGCTCCATGGACGGCCATGGCCGAACGGCGTGCGGGTCGCCCGCGACCACAGTCCAGACCGACCGAGGCCGCCAGCACGATCCGGCCTTCCGGCGCCGTCACCCGCCAGATCTCGCGCAGGTAGGTCTGCGGATTGCCGGCTTCCTCGAGGCCATGCAGCACGATCACCCGGTCGAACATGCCGTCCGGAAAATGGCAGGCGCCTGCTCGACCGACACGGTAGCATTGCCCCGGCCGGAAAAATCCCATTTTACCGGCCCATGTTCCAGCGGCACGGCGGCCACGATCCGCGACGGGGCGTCGTCGAAGGCGTTCAGCACCGGTACCGCAAAGCCGACCCCCAGCATGGACAGGCCCCCGCGCCTCCCAGAGGTCCGTCAGCTTGCCCGACAGAACGCGCGCGACCGCCTGCCCCAGCGGAGCATCGTAAAAGCGCTCGAGCGTGACAGCATCCTGACGCATCGTATTCCCTGTGCTAGGCCGGTCTGCAGGAGGTACAGATGACCCAGATCACCCTCGACATACACCGTTTTCCCTGCCTGAATGATAATTACGGCTATTGGTGCACGAACCGCTTTCCGGCCAGACCGCTGCCATCGACACGCCGGATGCCGGAAAGTACCTCGCCGAAGCAGACCGGATGGGCTGGCACATCAGCCACATCCTCAACACGCACTGGCATCCCCTGACCATGTTTTGCGGAACCTGAAGATCAAGGAAACCACCGGCTGCACCATCTACGGTCCGGCCGGCGAGGCGGAAAGATTCCCGGTATCGACGGAAACTGAAGGGAAGGCGACACGGTGAACTCGGCCGCGCGACCGCCGCGTACTGGACGCCGGGCCACACGCTCGGCCATATCGCCTATCACTTGCCGAACAGAACACCGCCTTGTCGGCGACGCCCTTCGCACTCGGCTGCGGCCGCGTCTTCGAAGGCACGATGGAGATGATGTGGGCCAGCTCTCCAAGCTGGAAGGCCTGCCGCCAGCGACGACCATCTATTGCGCACACGAATACACGCAGATAGTCGCCCGCTTCGCCGAGACGATCGAGCCCGGCAATGAAGCGCTGATGGCCTATGTCCGCAAGATCGACGAGCTGCGCGCGAAGGGCATCCCGACCGTGCCGACAAGTCTCGAACGCGAGCTTGCCACCAATCCTTTCCTGCGCGCCGACGTACCGGCGCTCCAGGCCGCCATGGGCCATCCAGGCGACGCGGTCGCCACCTTCGCGGAAACTGTGGGCCGCAAGGACCGGTTCTGATGCTGGCCATCAATAGTCAGTCGCCATTAGATCCGTATGCCGATCCTTTGACGTTTTCAATTGCTTCCGGGAATTTGTCGCCACACTCAGCTGTATAGGCAACCGAGATGCCGGAGAATATTGAAAATTACTCGTATCTTTGGGATGGCTCACAAACAGGTTGGGCGCTGCTTCAGGCGCCGGACATGCGCGGAGGATTTTGCATCTTCAATAGCCAAAGGAACGTTTTGCTGCATATTGGATGATGAATATCTGAATCAGATTTTGTGTGAAAAGATGAAGATTTCTGGTTGTACTACAATGGACGATTTGTCGGAGCTAGCACTCAATCCCACATCTGTTAGCAGAGCCCCATGAAGGCCCTCTCCGGCGACCTCGGCGCACGGGAGATTATCCGCCTCCTGAACATGGCCCCTCACCCGGAAGGCGGGCATTATGTCGAGACCTTCCAGCCGCGGCGCCGGAGGGTGAGCGCCCGGCCCTCCACGCTGATCCACTTTCTGCTGCAGGCCGATGAAGTCTCTGCGTGGCACCGGGTGGACGCCGACGAGATCTGGCTCTGGCAGGCCGGCGGACCACTTGCGCTCACCACCTCGCCACCGGACGCAGAGGGCGCGAGCGCTGTCACCTCGGCCCGGACCTGCGCCGGCCAGCCTGCAGGGCATCGTACCCGCGCAGCACTGGCAGACGGCGGAAACCCTCGGCGCATGGACACTCGTCTCCTGCTTGGTCGCGCCCGGCTTTCACCTTTGCAGGCTTCGAACTCGCCCCGCCGGGCTGGCGTCCTCGCCTCTAGCCGCGCATGGCGGCCGATCAGCGGCACAAGGAGTGGCGTCGCGATCATCTCAAGCGGCGTCTTGAAGAACTTCCGGAAATAACGCTTGTGGCTGTCCACCTTGTGTGCACTCACCACGCGGCGCGACACGCCTGGAGGTCTGTCCGTAATGCAGCGCGCCCGCTGCCGGCTGGTAGATGACCGACCCGCCCGCCTCAATCGCCCGCCCGCCGGCGAGATCGACATCCTCGACATGCAGGAAATAGGCTTCGTCGAAGCCGTCGAGCTTCCGGAAGTCCGCGCTGTGGATCAGGAAGAAGGCGCCCGACACAGCGCCCACCGCCACGGGTCCGGCCGGTTCCGGCTCATGCTCCAGCGTCCACTTGTCGAGGCCCATCGCGTTCCAGAGCGTCAGCGTGTTGCGCCGTGCGCCCTGCCGCCTTCCCGCCCATGGATATCGAAGATCCGCCCACCAACAATCGCGGGCGCCTTCGCACCCCGCCAGGCCTCGACCAGGCCTGCGCAGCCGCGCTTGATCACGCAGTCGGGATTGCAGCCAAGCAGCATCTCGCCCGTCGCACCTCCGCCGCCCGGTTCACCGCCACCGCGAAACCCGGATTGTCGCCCTTCCGGATCAGGCTCGCCTTGGCACAGGTCGCGACAAAGCGGTCGATCCATGCCTGCTCGCCCGGCGGATTGCCATTGTCGGCAATGACGATCTGAGTCACTTCCGGATCGCCCTTCAGGGCATAGAGGCATTCGTGCAGGCGCGGGCCCGTATGATAGGTCACGACGAGCGCCGTGATGCTCGGGAATTCGATCACAGCGACGCCCGTTCGCGTTTTGACAGGAGGATGATGGCCACCGCCGCAAGCACGAGGCTCGACCAGAAGCCTTCGTTCCAGACGCTGTAGGCGAAGCTGAACGGACTTGCCGCGGCCCCCGCAAGCCCCGCTATTGCATAGCGCACGTCGGCGCGCAGGACGTCCGGACGCGGCAGGCGAAAGCCGAGCATGACCAGCGCAAAGCCCGCGAGGACGGCGCCGACCATTCCGGTCTCGGCCCATATCTGCAGGGCCATATTGTGCGGATGCCCCGGCACGACTTCGTAATAGGCCCAGAAGTCCGGCAGGCGGGCCAGCCAGTCCGGATGGTCCGCATAAGTCTCCCGCCAGGTCTTGGACGCCGCGATGCCGTGCCCGGCGAGCGGGCTCTCGGCCACCTTGCCGATCACCACATGCCACGACCAGGCCCGGGACTGGAACGAGCCCGGCAGCATGATCCCGTAGGCATCGAGAATCCGCAGCGCCGTACCAATCAGCAGAGGCGCGGAGGCGACATAGGCCGCCAGCACGCTGAACAGGACGCGGAAACCAGCGCCGCGCAGCACGTGCACGAGCGCCATGGCCGCGACCATGAAGACGGTTCCGATCATGGCGGACTGCGAATCGACCCGCGCAAAAATCAGCAGGCTGACCACTGCCAGCAGCGCCACGACCGGCCGCCACCGGACATCCGGCCGCGCCGCGAGGTAGGCGAAGAGAACCGGAAGGACAAGTGCAAAGGCGTTCGCATTGCGCCCGATATTCTGCACGCCGGAATTCAGCTCCTGCGGATCGTTGCCATAGATCATCGCCAGCACCGGACCCGCGAAAACGGCCGACAGGGCAAGGATAATCCCCTGGATCGCAAAGGCGCCCAGCATGACCCGGGTCGAGACCTGTGCGCTCCCGGCCTTGATCTGCAGGGCGCCGGCGACCGCAATCGCTCCAAATATGGCCGTCAGAACGATGCGCAGGCTCGCGGCCTTCACGCCGAAATTGCCCTCGAACAGGCTGCCGGTGATGAACCCCGTCGATGCCGGCGACCAGATTTCGCTGAGCGCGGCCCAGGCGACGAACAGGCCTGTCATCATGGCATAGCCGGCCGGCGACCATTTCGGCCGGGCAAGCACGAGGGCCGGCAGGGCCGCCAGGCCGAGCAGGAGCGCATAGCCCTGCCCGCCCAGCAGGCCCATCACGGGCCAGAGCACAAAGGCGGCAGCAAGCACGAGCGCATAGGACATGGCTTCACTCTGTCCTGTTGCGGCCGCTTTGTCAGCCGGGAATGATCAGACTGAGGCCTTGAGGTCCGGCGCGAGGCCTTCAAGGCCCAGCACCTTCACCGCCTCGTCGAGCGAGATCATCTCCTGCGCATTGGAGCCGAGACGGCGCAGCGCCAGCGTGCGCTCCTCCGCCTCACGGCCGCCGACCACGGCGATAACCGGCACTTTCTGGACCGAATGCTCGCGGACCTTGTAGTTGATCTTCTCGTTGCGCGTATCCGTCTCGACGCGAAGGCCTGCCTTGCGCAGGACCGCCGCCGCCTCCTCGGCATAGTCGTTCGCCGCATCCGTGATCGCCGCGACGACGACCTGAACCGGGGCGAGCCACATCGGGAAGGCGCCCGAGAATTCCTCGATCAGGATACCGATGAAACGCTCCATCGAACCGAGGATCGCGCGGTGCAGCATGACCGGGCGCTGCTTCGAGCCGTCGGAAGCCGTATATTCGGCACCCAGACGTTCCGGCAGAACATAGTCAAGCTGCAGCGTGCCGCACTGCCAGACGCGGCCGATCGCATCCGTCAGCTGGAATTCCAGCTTCGGCCCGTAGAAGGCGCCTTCGCCCGGCATGATCTCGCACGGCAGGCCCGCGGCCGCGACCGCGTCGGCCAGGCCCTTCTCGGCCCGGTCCCACGTCTCGTCGCTGCCCGCGCGCACGTCCGGACGCGTGGAGAGTTTCACAGCAATGCGCTCGAAGCCGAAATCGCGATAGACGACTTCCAGCAGGCGGCGAAGCGGATCGACCTCGACGATCTGGTCCTCTCGGCAGAAGATATGCGCGTCATCCTGCGTGAACTGACGAACCCGCATGATGCCGTGCAGCGCGCCGTGCGGCTCGTTGCGGTGGCAGCAGCCGAATTCCGCTAGGCGGAGCGGCAGGTCGCGATAGGATTTCTGGCCCGACTTGAACACTTCGACGTGCGCCGGGCAGTTCATCGGCTTCAGCGCCATCAGTTTCGCATCTTCCGGCACGTGGATGTCCACGCCCTCATCCCCTTCCGGGATGAAGTCCGGCACGATGAACATGTTCTCGCGATACTTGCCCCAGTGACCGGATTTCTCCCACTGGACCGAGTCCATCAGCTGCGGCGTCTTCACTTCTTCATAGCCGGCCGCATCGAGACGGCGGCGCATGTAGGCTTCGATCTGGCGCCAGACCTGGAACCCGTTCGGATGCCAGAAGACAGAGCCTGCGGCGGCGAGGCCGTCGAGGTGGAACAGGTCCAGCTGCGCGCCGAGTTTCCGGTGGTCGCGTTTTTCGGCTTCCTCGATCCGGTGCAGGTGGGCCTTGAGATCCTTGTCATTGGCCCAGGCCGTTCCGTACATGCGTTGCAGCATCTCGTTGCGGCTGTCGCCGCGCCAGTAGGCGCCGGCCAGCTTCATCAGCTTGAACGCCTTGGGCAGTTTGCCCGTGGACGGAAGGTGCGGGCCGCGGCAGAGGTCGAACCAGTCGCCCTGGCGGTAGATCGTGATCGCCTCGCCCGGCGGGATGATGTCGTCGATGATCTGCGCCTTGTAGTCCTCGCCGATCTTCTTGAACATCGCGATGGCTTCGTCCTTGTCCCAGACTTCGCGCACGATCGGGTAATCGGCGTCGATGATCTCGGCCATCTTCTTTTCGATCTTCTCGAAATCGTCCGAGGAGAAGGCCTCCTTGCGGGCGAAGTCGTAATAGAAACCGTCGTCGATCACCGGACCGATCGTCACCTGCGTATCGGGGTAGAGATCCTGGACGGCCTGCGCCAGCACGTGGGCGGCGTCATGGCGGATCAGTTCGAGACCTTCCGGGTCCCTGTCCGTGATGATGGCGACGGAGGCATCGCCCTCCAGCGGGCGCACAAGGTCCCACATCTGGCCGTCCACCTTGGCGGCCAGGGCCTTCTTGGCCAGCGATTTGGAAATGCTCTCGGCCACATCCAGCGGCGAGGCGCCGTCTGCATAATCCCGGGAAGAGCCATCGGGCAGCGTTACTTTGATCATCGGTCTTCTTCTTTGGCGTGTCGCCCGTGAAGGGCGCGAAATCTGTGGTTCCGGATGGCCTTATGCGGCGGCTTGCTTAACGCGTCTTTGCCGGTTTTCCCACCCTCTTCGAGGGCGGAGTGCAGTTTGCAGCGGTCCGGGGTTCGGAGACGATTGTCCGGGGAGTCAGCCCCTCTGTTCGGGCTACGGCCGGGCAATTGTTCGGGCATTTTTTCAGGGTGCGTGAGGCGCGCGAAGGCGCAGGCCGGGCGGCTCAGGCACCCCGGCGAGTTCGCGTGGTCAGTCCGGTGATCAGGCGGTCATGCATGCGGGCGATATGTCATGCCTTGGGCGGTTTTTCAACCGGGTCCGGCCGTGGACCGCGCCAGTCGCCCATGCGCCAGGGCTGCCAGGAGGGTACATCCGGCACTAGTTCCGGCGGCGGGTCGAAGCCCATCGTCCCGCCCGGCCGGCAGCGCAGGAACCGCGCAAGCGTCATCCAGAAACCCGGCCACCAGCCATGGCGCGCGACGCATTCTGCCCCGTATTCACTGCAGGTTGGCGTATGCTGGCACCGCGCCCCGAAGGCCCACATGACCTGGCTCGGCCCATGCTTGTAGACCCAGAGCAAGGCATAGGCCGCCCGGCGGCGGAGGGACCTATCCGGCTGTGACACGGGCTGCCGCGCGCTTCTGCAGCGCTTCCTCGATGGCGGCCACGGCGGCCTCGAAGGCCAGCATGGTCGAGGCGTGGCGGGGCGGGTAATCGGCCACGGGCTCGAGATGGCGCAGTTCCCAGAACCGGCCTTCCGGCGGCGGGCCGCCGTCTTTCAGCATGGCCTTCAAGGCATCTCGCACCGCAATGATCTCGGAAACCGTCGCCCCTACGGCATGTTCGGCCAGAATGGCCGTCGCTGCCTGGCCAAGGGCACAGGCCTGCGGGTCGACTGCAATGGATGCGACACGTTCGCCCGCTTCGTCCAGCGTCAGGTCGACATGCACGATGGAGCCGCAGACGCGGGAGACCTTGGTCACCGAGCCTTCGGCGTCGCTGAGGCGCCCGACATGCGGGATGCCCGCGGCCAGTTCGAGAATGCGGTTGTGGTAAAGCTCGCTCATCGCCCGCGAACATGGCCTTGCGCCCGCGCCGGCGCAAGGCGGCGAAAGCGCAAGGGCCGCCTGACCGGGAAGTGGTCAGACGGCCCGGCACTGGGGTCATCATGAGAGTGGCCAATGAGGCCGTCCATGACCCTTCCACCGGCCGGGGGACGGGTCAATTTACGTTTCCGTTAGCTTGTCAGACGCGGCGCCAGGTCGACCCGCCAGCCCCGTCCATGATCTCGATGCCTTCGGCGGCCAGCTCCTTGCGGATCCGGTCGGCCTCGGCCCAGTCCTTGGCGGCGCGGGCGTCGACCCGGGCCTGGACCAGCGCGTCGATGCGGGCATTGCCGTCATCGTCGCCGCCCTGCTCCCACTCCTTCGGCGTTTTCGTCAGGAGGCCCAGCAACCGGCCCGCCGCCAGCAGGTTCGCCCGCGCGTCCGCCATGCCGGCCATGTCCTTGTGATCGGCGGCCGTATTGGCTTCCGAGGCCAGACGGGACAGTTCAGCCAGCGCTTCCGGCGTGTTGAGGTCATCCTCCAGTGCGCGCTGCACACCTGTATCGCGAGCCTCGCCGCCTTCAGCCTCCCACACCCGGCGCAGCGCGCCATAGATACGGTCGAGCGTGGTCTTCGCCTGTTTCAGCAGGTCTTCCGTCCACTCGAGCGGGGCGCGGTAATGCCCGCTCAGCATGGCAAAGCGCAGCACTTCGCCCGGCCAGTCCTTCAGCAGGTCATGCACCAGCACGACATTGCCGAGGGACTTGGACATCTTCTCTCCGCTCATGTCGAGGAAGCCGTTGTGCAGCCAGTACTTGGCCATCACCTCGCCGTGGGCGCATTCGGACTGGGCAATCTCGTTCTCATGGTGGGGGAATTGAAGGTCGATCCCGCCGCCATGAATGTCGATCGTCTTGCCCAGGTGCTTGGCGGCCATGGCCGAGCATTCGATATGCCAGCCGGGCCGTCCCCTGCCCCACGGGCTATCCCAGAGCGCATCTTCCGGCTCGCCGGGCTTGGCGAACTTCCAGAGCGCGAAATCGGACGGGTCACGCTTGTCGGGGTCCACGTCCACGCGGGCGCCGGCCTCATTGTCTTCGAGCTTCCGGCCGGACAGCTTGCCGTAATCGGCCATCTGCTTCACCGAGAACCAGACGCCTTCCTTGCCGACATAGGCATAGCCCTTGCGGACCAGCTTGCCGATCATGTCGACCATTTCGGCCACATGGCCCGTTGCCCACGGCTCGACCGTCGGCGGGATCACGTTCAGCGCCGCAACGTCGGCATTGTAGATGTCGGCGTATTTCCTTGTAATCGCCGCTATCGGCTCGCCGCTCTCCAGCGAGGCCCGGATGATCTTGTCCTCGATGTCCGTGATGTTGCGGGCATAGACAACGGCATCCTTGCCATAGGCCTTCATCAGTAGCCGCCGCAGCACATCGAACACGATGGGCGGGCGGGCATTGCCGATATGGGCGTAGTTATAAACCGTCGGGCCGCAGACATACATGGTCACGCGCTTCGGGTCCTGGGGCAGGAAAACGCGCTTGTCGCGCGCGGCGGAATCGTAAAGGCGGATGGTCATGACTGTCTCTGGATCGGTTCGTTCGTGGGAGTGCCGGCGGCGCACCCTGTGCTGCCAGCCCTAATGGCGCTTTGTCGCCTCAGCGGCAACAACAGCAGCGACACGAAAGGGTAAATGCGCGAACGAACATGGCGGGCCGATAGCAGTTGACGCTACGAAAGGCAATATTCTCACGATCCAGTGACCTCACGTCACCGTAGAATCCGCTGGAAACGGGCAATTTGCCGCCCTATGTTCCAGATTATCGCCCTGAGGGTATCAACTCGGGCGGGCGTTAAGTCCGGGTGGGGATAGAAGATAGTCCTCGAACGCCCCGGCTCGACCTCCGTCCCTCAGTCGAAGGACTCCTGAACCATGGCCATGGACGCCATAACACCCAAGAAAGATATCGTGCGCGCAGATTCCGTCAAACGCCCCACCCAGGCGGAGGCCGAGGAGGCTGTCCGCACCCTGATCGCATGGGCAGGTGACGACCCTGCCCGCGAAGGCCTGATCGATACGCCCAAACGCGTCGTGAACGCCTACAAGGAATGGTTTTCGGGTTACGGCGAAGACCCCGTGAAATACCTCTCCCGCGTCTTCGAAGACGTGCAGGGCTATGACGACATCGTCATGCTGCGCAACATCGACGTGGAAAGCCACTGCGAGCACCATATGGCGCCCTTCCTCGGCAAGGCCTTCGTCGCCTACATGCCGTCGGAAAACGTGGTCGGCATCTCGAAGCTCGCCCGCGTGGTGGAGATCTTCTCCAAGCGCCTGCAAACGCAGGAAACGATGACCGCGCAGATCTGTGACGCGATCACCGAAGCCTTCGCGCCGATGGGTACCGCCGTCCCGATCGACGCCGTGCATGAGTGCATGTCGACCCGCGGTGTCCACCACAAGGACGTTCCACGATCACGACGCAGTTCACCGGCGTGTTCAAGTCGGATGCGGACCTTCGCAACCGCTTCCTGCGCATGGCCGGCCACGGCTGAAATCCAGGTCGGACCTAGACGTGATATTCAAGGAGGCGCTGTAATGGCGAGCGCCTCTTTTTCTATGACCGCTTTCGCTTCGCCTTCCAGAACCGGTGCTGGACCGGACGGCGATCCGAATCCTGACGATTTCACACGGCGTCGTACCAGTGCGGCGCCCAGGCGCCATCTTCCGGCTTCGGTCCCGGCGCCCAGTGCAACATGGCCGGGCTCCAGTCGATCCCGAGTGCCTTGCAGAGACGCTCCAGCATGACGGCCGGATCTCCGAGGATCCGGTCGAATCCACGACCGCGGGCGCTGCGGGTGCGTTCCGTCACTTCGGAAGAGTCGCTCCCCTGCTGGGGCACACCGATCGCTTCGAGGCTGAGCGTATCCATCTTCTTCACATAGGACGCGATCACGCGCGCGGGGTGGCGCACCAGAAATGCGTGCGCACCCCGCCCGCCCAGTCGAGCGGAAAGCCTCCAGCATGATGGGTCATTTGCTTCTGGTAGAACAGTGTCTTGCCGGGCGGCAGCGGCGCCAGCATTTCCGACGCCACGACGGCGGGATCGGATGCGGACTGCGACGCGAGGACCTCCGCCTGCATACGGGGTGACCTCCCCGCTCGCCGTCAGCCAGGCGGGCATAAGAAGGGCCTTGTCCACGCAACCGCTTCCGGACGCGCGCCGAAACTGCGCATCATTGTGGTCGACAGGTTGCGCGGCCCCGACCACATGGCGATACGGATCACATCAGTCATATCAGGCGTCTCAGGCAATCGGTGTCAGGCTGCGGGCCTGAGGGCCTTGTAAGCGTCGCGGATCTTCTGCGAGATCGGGCCGTCAATGTGCTCGATGCCTCGTCCGTCCACCTCGCGCACGGGTGCTCACCGGCGAACGTGCCGGTGATGAAGGCTTCATCGGCGGAATAGACATCGAACAGGGAGAAGCGCTTCGAACACCGGGATGCCGGCTTCGCGGCAGACCTTGATGATATTGCCGCGCGTGATGCCACCAAGGCAATATTCCGGCGGGCTGGTCCACACTTCTCGTCGCGCATGAAGAAGTGCGTTGAGTTGCAGGTCGCCACGAAACCCAAGGGATCCAGCATCAGCGCCTCGTCGGCGCCGGCCTTGTCGGCCTGGATACAGGCGAGGATACAGTTGAGCTTCGAATGCGAGCTGAGCTTCTGGTCCTGCTCGGCGGGGCCCGTACGGCGCACATGGACCGTGAACAGCGTGACGCCGCGCTGGATGATCTCCGGCACGGGGTTCTTGTATTCCGGGATGATCACGATGGTCGGCTTGGTGATCGTGAAACGCGTGGACCCCGGGATACGGGGTCTTCTTGATACCGCGCGTCACCATCAGGCGGATATGCACGCCATCGCTCATGCTGTTCGCCTTCAGGC
This sequence comes from Hyphomonas sp., assembly GCA_041398365.1. Taxonomy (GTDB): domain Bacteria; phylum Pseudomonadota; class Alphaproteobacteria; order Caulobacterales; family Hyphomonadaceae; genus Hyphomonas. The sequence continues at coordinate 43,505 of JAWKUV010000021.1, forward strand.
AATCCATCAGGCGCGCGGTCAATTCGTCCTTGGTCAGGCCGATATCCATGTCGATCGTCTTGGCACTCCGCCCAGAGGCGCTTTAGGTGCTCGGGAAGGAAGGCGAGACCGCCATCCATCACGCGCAGGCCTTCCCACACGCCATCGCCGAGGATGTAGCCGCTGTCGAAGACCGAGGACGACAGCCTCGTTCCGCTTCTTGAGTTCGCCGTTCACCGAAATCGATGTCCGCATTGCGCGGGTCCGCGACATAATCGCACGCCGTGGGCGTCGTCTTCCATCAGGCTGGTTCCTTTACGCGTGTTCTGGCAAGCCAGGCGGCAATGTCGGCGGCCACCTTGTCCGTACCCGGCTCATCCAGGATCCAGTGCGCTGTTCCGGGGCGGATACTCGAGGAAATCTCCCGGCACGGGCGACTGGCCGTACTTGGCCCCCACCTTGCGCACGGCGGCACGAGCGTCGCGCGGTCCTTGCCGGCGGCAATCGTCAGGGTAGGGATGGTGATCTTCGGACTCGTCGATCTCGATGCCGTCGGATATCTCGCCGTAGACCTTCCCGGAATCAGAGCGCGTGGGAGTAGATTTCTTCGCGCAGGCGCTTCGGCACGCAGTTGGTCACGCCGAAGTCAAAACCGGTGCGCCAGATCTTGTAGGACTTCGTCCGCTTCTGCTGCAGCAGGATGTTGAGGAAGGTGATTGCAACGGACGGCCCGATCACGGCGCAGTCCTTGGGCTGGGCGGGGGTCAGGAACACCGCCTGGCTCACATCGCCCCGCTCCGCCAGCACCTGCGCGATGAGGCCGCCCATCGAGTGGCCGATCACGGCGGGCCGCTCGCCCGTCGCCTTGGCGATGGCGCGTGCCTGACCGGACATCGCAGAGATGTAATCGTCGAGACCCAGCTCGGCGAGGCTGTCGGGCGGGTTCTGTTTCACGCGACGGTCCGGGAACAGGGTCGGCGCCTCACAGGTCCAGCCATCGGCTTCGAAGGCCGGCCGCATCCGGTCCCAGACATCGCCGCCGCACCCGATGCCATGAATCATCAACAGGGTCTTCGTCATGCCCCTCTCCCCTTCTTCCGGGTCTCAGCCCTGGGGCACCTTGCCGCCGAGTACGGGCTCCGTCCAGCGGTGGAAGCGGTCGGCGACCTCGGCATAAACAGCGCGCTTGAACGGCACGACAAGTGACGGGGTTTCTTCCAGAAGGGCCCAGCGCCAGGCGTCGAATTCCGGCGTGTGCCGGTCGAGCCGGACATCGCTGTCGGAGCCCTTGAAGCGGAAGGCGAACCATTTCTGCCGCTGGCCGAGATACGGGCCCGGAAGGCGCTTCTTCAGGTCCGGCGGGAAATCGTAATACAGCCAGTCCGGCGTTTCTTCGAGCGTGTCGACCAGCTTTTCGGGAACCCCGACTTCCTCTTCAAGTTCGCGCAAAGCTGCTACATCGGGCGCCTCGCCCTTGTCGACGCCGCCCTGCGGCATCTGCCACTGAAACGCCCCGCGGCCATTGATGCGCCGGCCAATGAATACATGCCCGGCCTTCGAAAAGAGGGCCAGACCGACATTCGCACGGTAGCGATCGGGATCCTGTTTAACCTGTGTCACCCGCGGGGGTTTACAGGAGCCGGATCGATGCTTCCAGTCCGGACGCTGCCATCGCGCACAGTTTCCGGTGGCTTGGTCGCGGTCAGGGCAGACACCGGCGCGAGCAGGATACCCTTCTGCTCCAGTCCGGCAGCCCAGGTCTTCGCCATCTCGATCGTGATCGGGAAGGCATAGCCGGCGCCCATCGCGGCGCCCTGTTCCAGCGCCTGGCTTTCGAGATCCATGAAGGCCGAGGAAATCTCGTCGGCCGAAAGCTTGGCATCGATGACGGCATCGGCCCGCACATAACGCAGGCGCGTTTCGCCGGTCATCTGGTTCATCCGGCCGGAATCGAGGCTGCCATCGTCGACAAAGGCCAGGCCGCGCTCTGCCATGGCCTGCAGGACGGGTTTCATCGCGCCTTCGTCGTCGCCGAGCTTGGCGCCCTGATAATTGATGAGGCCGAAATAGCCGGTCGACTTGCTGAGGATGCGGTCGAGGCGGGGCAGGTTCTGCGTGCCGTCATCCTTCGCCAGCAGGGTCAGCGGATGGATTTTCATCCGGCCATAGTCATAGGCTTCCATCGGCGTTTCGATCAGCACTTCGTGACCGGCCGCGCGGGCCTGGTTGATCCAGGTCTGGAGGCTGGTCGCATCCGGCGCGAAGGACAGGGTCACGTCCGGCGGCAGTTCGTCGATGGCCGACTTGGTATGCGTCGCATTGATGCCGAGGCCGCCGATCACCAGCGCCACGACCGGCTTGTTGCCCGGATTGGCGAACGGCCGCGCATAAACGTCCGCCGGCGCGCGGCCATCGGGCGACACGCGCGGCAGGACCATGCCGTTGATCTTCTCCGTCATCCCGGAAGCCGGCGCGCGGTCGAGCGAGATCACACGGGTCAGTTCGCTATAGGACTCGCCGGGTTTGACCAGCTTGCCATTGATGCGCACGCCGCTCGTGTCCGCATCGCCCTCACCTGCCGGAAGATCGCCTTCAAGTGCAGCGGTCTGGACCTCGCCCTCGGGCTCACCGATGCCGAGATCCGGCATGTCGCCGGAACCGTCTTCGCCGTCATAATCCGGCGTTTCGAGAGACTGGGTCGCCGAGGCAATATCGGTTTTCAGACGGGTTTTCAGTGGCGGCGATGCCATGTCCTGCGTCTCGAACAGGGCAAGTGTCTGCTTCGGGCCGGCATCGGTCGGATCGCCCAAAAGAACGGCCCCGGCGCCCACGGCACCGGCCAGTCCACCAAACACCAACAGGCTGAGACCCGTATGGATCAGCCCCGTTCTCAGGGGCGAAGGCTCAGCATCCCGGCGATTCGCCATGGGCATCCTCTTAACTCGTCATGTCGACTCTGAACGTCCAGAATCGCATCATTCCGGTTAACAGGTCGCAAACGAAGGTTAACCAGCCCTTTTCAGGCCTGTGCTTGCGGTGATGGTGCCGTCTTTCAGCATCTGCTTGGCGCGCTCGAGCTGGAAGTCCTCGCCCTTGTAGTCTTCCGGCGGCTGCTCGTCCGGCATGGTCAGGGCGTGACGCTCTTCCCCGTCCTCGTTCTCCAGCGCGTGCGGAAGGTCTGCCTCGGAGAAGCGCTTGATCTTGGCCAGCTCTTCTTCGGTGAGGCGGGCCTGCGAGATCGAGACGTCCGGCTCGATGCCGAGCGCCTGGATCGAGTGGCCGGACGGGGTGTAATAGCGGGCCGTCGTCAGGCGCAGGGCGCCGCGGTCGGCCCCGAGCGGGATCACGGTCTGGACAGAGCCCTTGCCGAAGCTGGTCGTGCCGACAATGGTTGCGCGGCGGCGGTCCTGCAGGGCACCGGCCACGATCTCGGAGGCCGAGGCCGAGCCGCCATTGATCAGCACGATCATCGGCACGCCCTTGAACACTTCGCCATTGTGCGCGTTGTAGCGCTCCACGTCGGAGGCGCGGCGGCCCTGCGTGGACACGACTTCACCGCCCGACAGGAACATGTCGCTGACCGACACGGCCTGATCCAGCAGCCCGCCGCCATTGTTGCGCAGGTCGACGATCAGGCCGCGCGGGCCGGCCGCCGGTCTTGTCGGAAATGCCGCTTACTGGCCGCTTCGAGCAGCGGCGTGGTGCGCTCGTTGAAGGTGGAGATGCGGATATAGCCGATGTCATTGTCGTCGAGCTGCCAGGTCACGGACTTCTGCTCGATGACTTCGCGCACCAGCGTCACGTCGAACGGGTCCTGGCCTTCGCGCAGGATGGAGATGACGATCTCGGTGCCCTTCTCGCCGCGCATTTCCTTGACCGCGTCGTTCAGCGTCTGGCCGATGATCGGCTTGCCGTCGATGGCGGTGATCAGGTCGCCCGGCTGGATGCCCGCCCGGCTGGCCGGCGTGTCGTCCATCGGCGAAATCACCTTCACGAAGCCGTCTTCCATCGTCACTTCGATACCGAGGCCGCCATATTCGCCGGAGGTCTGTACCTGCATGGATTTGAAATCGTCGGCGTTCAGATATCCCGAATGCGGATCGAGCGAGGTCAGCATGCCGTTGATGGCCGCTTCCATCGCCTCCGGCTCGTCGATTTCGGTCACATAATCCTGACGGGCGCGGGCAAGGATTTCAGCAAAGAGTTCAAGCTGCTGGTAGGTCACCGTGCGCGGATCGTTCGACGGGCCGGGATCCTGGGGTGCCGCGAGGGCGGAGAGGCCGACGGCAGTCGCTCCGAGAACCAGGCCAATTCCGGTGCCAATCAGCAATGAACGCATGTTCCAAACCTCTTTCATGGGTGCCTCATCCGCGGCGCGGTAACCACTCTGCAGGATTCATGACCGCATCGCCAAGCCTCAATTCCATATTGAGTTCCGGTGGCGGGTCAGACCGGTCCGGCATGCGGCCTACCGGCTCGCCCGCGGCCACGCTCTGGCCTTCGGTGACGTAAATGCGGCTCATACCCGAAAGGATAACATGGTATCCGTCGCTCGTCCGCAAAATTAGCATGGACCCGTAGGAGCGGAACGGGCGGGCATATTCCACCGTTCCTGCAGCGGGTGCGGTCACCTGCGCCTCCGGACGTGTCGCGAATGTGATCCATTCCGCCTTGCCGCCCGCGGCAAGCTTGTCGCCGAACTGGTGTACCACGGACCCGGCGACGGGTTGCTGCAGCGCCCCAAGCGCCGCCTTGCCGAGCGGACGGGGCGACGGCGCGATCGGTTTCGGCGTCGCCTCTTTCGGCGAAGCGGACACGAGCCGCGGACGCAGCGAAGGCTTGGCGCCCGGTGCGGACGGCGCTTCGGATTCCAATGCCTGCAACAGGCCGCGCAGCGTATCGGCCTGCTGGCCCAGTTCCGCCGTGCGCGATTTCAACCGGGCGATATCGCCGGATAGGTCCTCGAACGCCCCGCGCTTGGCGGCGGCGAGACGTTCGATCTCCACCTGTTTCAGCGCCAGTGTCGCCTCGGCGGCCTCCAGCGTCGCCTTCTCGCCCCGGATTCGGCGCTCCAGCGCATTCAGGTCGTCGATCTCGACACGGACTTCATCGGTGCGCGCGGCGAGGCGCGGCGTGGTTTCGCTCATCAGAATGGCCCGGCGCACCGCCATGTTCGCCTTGCCCGGCGAGACGACAAGTGCGGGTGGCTTGCGGCGGTTCGAGGCCGCGAGCGCGGCGAGCAGGTCTTCCAGCGCCTGCTGGTCCTCGAGAAGACGCATCTGCGCGGCCACCCGGCGCGTGCCCAGATCGGCCAGGCTCTTTTCCGCCTCGGCCGCCTGTTCCTCGCGGCGGCGGGATTCCATCGCGGCGGCGAGCAGGTCCGCGTCGACATTCTTGATGTCCTGCCGGGCGTCATCGCCGCTCGCCTGCAATGCGGCAAGTTTCTGCTCGGCAACGCGCTTCTCGGCCTCCAGCGCGTCCAGTTCCTCACGCGAAAAGGAATCCGGCGCCGCGGCTGCAAGTAGCAACAGGGACAGGGCCGGAGCCAGGGTGCGCAGGACAGTCTTCATCCGGCCAGTCTTGCCGAAAGATCATGACCTCCACATTAACCAGTCGGACGGAGCGCCCGGTCCAGTGCGGAAATTTCGTCCCGTATCAGTGCCAGGATCACACCGTGTCCCGTCACCGGGAAAGCCGGCGCCAGAACGCAGATGTGCAGCAATACCTGCAGGACAGAATGGAACGCCTCGTACACTGGCGCTTCAGTACCCTCGCCGAGTCCGTGCAGGACATCGTTGCGCGCGCCGATCACCGCCTCGATGTCCCTGAGCTCGCGTCCGGAGAGTTCCAGGCGTTCGGGCGGGTTGAGGCTGCCCGCCGAACGGGCCCGGCGCAGCAGGAGCGTCACCGGCGCCACCCGGTCCGGCTGGGACGGGTCCGCAATGTCCCCTTCCCCGGCACTTTCATAGCCCGACAGGGCCGCAACCAGTCCCGCCTGGAGCGCCGAGACCAGCCCCACGGCCACCCAGCGGCGGCGCGGCGGATCGCGTTCACTGCCCGCAAGCTCCCGCCGGGCGAGCTTCAGTCCCTCGAGCACCGCATCCAGCGCCGGGGCGATCCGGTCACGCGGCGCCATCCGGCCTTATTCCGACGGGGCGGCTTCAGCCCGGAAGTCCCAGCCGGATTCGGCTGCGATATAGGCGAAGGCCGCATAGACGCTGACATTCTGGCGGAACTGCTCCGGGTCGATCTTGTCGAACGTGTCGTCCGGCGTGTGGTGCAGGTCGAAATAGTCGGTCCCGTCCTGCGCCGGCGTCACCACCGGCACACCGCCCCGCATCAGCGGACCGAGGTCGGACGAACCATGGGCCTCGTTGTCGCCCGCCGTCACGCCGAGCGGTGTCAGGACCGAGTGCATCGCCGCCGCATATGCCAGGGCGCCTTCACCGAACCGCGTCTGGAACCGCCAGATTCGGCCCGCGCCGAAATCGCTTTCGGCCGCCAGGACGTGCTTGTCGAATTCGTCTGCATGCTGACGGCCATAGGCGTCGCCGCCGAAAAGGCCGATCTCTTCCGAACCGAACAGGACGACACGGATGGTGCGATCCGGCTTGCCCGGCAGTTCGTCGATCAGCTTGGCCGCCCCGACCGCTATGCCGCAACCGGCCCCGTCGTCGATGGCGCCGGTCGCCATGTCCCAGGAATCGAGGTGGCAGCCGAGCAGCACGATCTCGTCCTTGCGGTCGCCGCCCTCGATTTCCGCAATCACATTGCCCGAAGGCGCCGCTT
>JAWKUV010000022.1:0-49848 GCA_041398365.1 Hyphomonas sp.
GTCTCCGGTACGATGTCGTGATACCGGCCAATCACGGTGGCGACGGGCTGACCATCGACAAGGCAGGTCTGGATGTCTTCGCCCCCCACCCTGAAGTCGGCCGCATCGTTCCGGACTTCGACCGTATCCGACGGTGAGCCCCAAAGCCGCCGCTTGTCCGGATCGGCCCAGGCGTCGAATACACGCGCCGGACTTGCGGCATAGGTCTGTTCGAGTGTCATGGTGCGGTGGCGCATCGTCCTGTGGCTCATTGCGTGTCCCCTTTGCGGTCGAGAAGTGTGCCAAGCCGGTCGAGGCGCTGGCGCCAGCCGGCTTCATATTGGGTGATCCAGCGGTCGAGTTCGGCGAGCCGGCCGGGCTCCAGACGGCAGGTGCGGACCCGTCCCTGCTTCGCTGTGGTGATCAGTCCGGCGGTTTCCAGCACACGCAGGTGCTGCAGGAAGCTCGGCAACGCCATGTCAAAGGGCGCGGCCAGATCGGACACGCTGGTTTCGCCCTCGGCCAGCCGTGCGATCACGGCCCGCCGCGTTGCATCGGCAAGCGCATGAAATCCCTGATCGAGACGGTTGGTGAGGGCCTGCTTTTGGTTAGCCATTTGCCTAACTAACAGCCCGACCGCTCTCGCGTCAAGATACTTAGGCAAATACCTACCTATTGAGTGTACACCCCTGACAAACCTTGGCGGTGCCCAGCGGGTTTCACGGATTGTCCGCGAGGAATTGCACGAGGTCGTCTTTCCAGAAGACGGGCCAGGTGTGGGTGCCGTGGCCGCGCGTCTCGGCGGTGGCGGGGACGAGGACGAAGCGGGCGTTCGGCATGCGGGCGGCGAGCGCCTCGGGGTCGCCGAGGCCCGGCGGGTTGATGAAGTCGTCGGCCGAGTTGATCCAGAGGACCGGCACGGTGATTTCGGAGAGGCGCGGCGCGGGGTTGTAGGTCCGAGACGCGTCGAACTGGTAGATCGTGTCGTTCGGATCGGCAGCATGGGCGCCATAGCGCGCCATCGTGGCGTGCAGCTGTTCGATGGCGTCCACACGCGTCGGTGCGTCGGCCTGCATGCGGTAAGGGTTCGAGCCGGCGAGGACGAGCGTGTTGGCATAGATCGCCTGCCCGGTCTTCAGGTCGGCCGGATCGACATAGTTGCCGCCGACATAGGCCGGGTCCTGCTCGAAGCCGTCGATGATCATCTGGCGGAACATGCGGTTGCGCCCGGCGATCTCGATCACGTTGCAGGCGAGCGGCACGAGGCGCCGTGCAAAGCCCGGATAGGTCTCGCCCCAGACGAAACTGTGCATGCAGCCCATCGAGGTGCCGACGATCAGGTCTAGGCCCTCGACGCCGACACCTTCGGTCAGCATGCGGTACTGGGCCTGGACCATGTCATCATAATCGTAGCGCGGGAACGCGGCGCGGAGGCCATCGCTCGGTTTGGAACTGTCACCATGGCCGAGATTGTCCGGCGAGACGATGTAATGGGTCGAAAGGTCCAGCGGCTGGCCCGGCCCGAACAGTTCGTCACCGAAGGAGGGCCGCAGCAACGACGTGCCGTTGCCGCCGGTGCCGTGAAGCAGCATGACCGCATTGGTGATGTGCCCGTCCGCATCGCGTTGCGGCGTGCCGAGTGTGTAGTAAGTCATCGTGACCGAAGGCAGCCGCTCGCCGGTGTGGAAGGCGAAATCCGCGAGGTCCACCGAGTGCTTCTCAGCCTGCGCGGCCCAGTCTTCTGCGTTCGCGGACGTGGTGCCGAACAGGGCCGCGATGAGTGTGAGTGCGCCGAGAACCCGCATGGAATGCTCCTGAGACCTGCTTGTGTCGTTGCGGCGAGCGTACCCGTCCCGCCTGCGAAGGCAACCTGCGCAATCCCGCTGGGTCCGGCAGCCGAAAGGGCACCTTTCTGGGCGCCCGGAAGCAGGATAACCTGCTTCTGGTGGGGGGAGCCGATGAATCAACAGGCCAGTCGCGTCCAGCGATCCAGACTGTTCGCTGTGCTCGGTACGCTCGGCATTGCCGTCGCGATCATCGGGTTCACCAAGACATTCTTCCTGCCGCTGTTCGCGGGCACATTCTCCGCGCATGCGGTGGTCTACCTGCATGGCGCTTTCCTGTTCGGGTGGGTGATCTTCTTTGCCACCCAGTCCCTCTGGGTGCAGCGGCGGAACGTCCGCCTCCACAGGAAGATGGGCTGGTTCGGCGCCGGCCTCGTTGCGGCGGTCGTGATGTCCACGCTTGCGGTCGCAACGCTCGCCAGCCGCAGAACGGCCGCCGCGGGCGACCTTGATCTGGCGAGCCGGGAGCTGTTCGTCATCCTGATCGAAATGACGGTCTTCTCGGCGCTGGTCGCGGCGGCATTCGCATGGCGCCGGCGCCCTGGCATGCACAAACGCCTGATGCTGCTGGCGCTGATTGCGTCGCTCGGGCCGGCCTGGTTCCGGTTTCGCCACTATTTCCCGCCCGTCGAGAACCCGGTCTTCCTCTATTCGGTGCTGCTTGCCGATTCCCTTGTCGTGATCGCGGCGGTTGTGGATGTCGTCCGGGAGCGCCGTATTCATCCGGTGTACGTCTTCGCCGGGACCGGGATGGTGCTGATCCATCTCGTCGAGGTCTTCGCGTTTGGCAGCAGCTGGTTCGGGGCGCTCGCCAATCTCCTGGCACGGCCCTTCCTCTAGACCCGCGTCAGCCGCCGAACCTCAGCGGCAGGCGCTTCAGGCCGCGCAGGCCCGGCCGGGCGATCCAGCCCACCGCCATGGGGTCGCCGTCCACGGCAAGGTCCGGATAGCGCGAGAACAGGGCCTCCAGCGCGACTTCCGCTTCCAGACGCGCGAGGTGCAGGCCGAGGCATTGGTGCGGCCCGGTGCCGAAGCCGACATGCCGGTTCGGCCGGCGGGCAAGGTCCAGCACAAGCGGGTCGGCGAACGCGTCCGGGTCCATGTTGCCTGCGGCCAGCAGCGCGATCACCTTCTCTCCGCGTCGGTAGGGCCGGCCGGCGATCTCGGTGTCTTCCTTCGCAAAGCGCGGTTTGGTCATCTGGACCGGCGTGCACCAGCGCATCAACTCGTCCACCGCGACAAGCCGGGCGTCCTCGTCCATGGCGCGGACCTGCTCCGCCGCGCCGGGCATCGTCAGCAGGGTCCACACGCCGGTAGAGAGGAGATGCGTCGTCGTCTCGTGACCGGCCGCGAAGAGGACGAAGACCATGGCGACAAGTTCATTGTCGCTCATCCGGTGGCCTTCCGCTTCGGCCATCACGAGTTCGGTGACGAGGCCGGGACGCGGCTCGCGGCGGAGGACGGCGAACTCCTCGCGCAGCATGTCCTGCACCTGCCCGATCTTCATGACGGCACCCAGAACGGTCCACAGCGAGTCCCCGCCCGCGACACCGTCGAGCAGGCCGTTCAGGCGCGCTTCGGTCTCCGGCCGGAAGCCCAGGAGGTCATAGATCGCGCGCAGCGGCAGGCGGCGGCAGAAGCCGGAGACGAGATCACTGTTGCCGGACGCCTCCATCTCATCGAGCAGCCGGTGTGCAGCGGCCGAGACCTTCTGGCGCGAGGCCGCGATCGCGGCACGGCGGAACGGCGCCTCCGAGAGACGGCGCAGGCGCGCATGGTCCGGATCGTCGAGCGTCAGGAGGTTCTCGGCCAGCAGTTTCAGCCGCTTCGGCAGGAAGGGTATGCCGAGCGCGTATTTGTGGCCGGCATTGCGCGCGTCCGTGGCGAAACGGGCAGAATCCTTCAGCATCTCCTGGATCGCAGCGTGCCGGGTCAGCAGCGCGACCCGGCCGTAGAACGGCACTTTGGTGTCGAGGAACGGCCCCGCCGCGACAGCCTCCGCCAGCACCCGGTGCGGGGCGAGCAGATAGGCCTGCGATGTGAGGTTCAAGGTCACTTCCCGTCGCCGCTGCGGGGCGTGGTGGTGGCGGGGGCCTTGCGGGCGGCGGCCTTGCGGCGGCGCAGATTGGCCCGCAGCGCCTCGGCCAGCCGGCGGGCTTTCTCTTCCTCGGGCGTCGGTTTGTCTGTCATGTCAGGTGCAATTCGCGGCGAAACGGTCTTTTCATGTCGGATGGCTTAAGCTAAACGCCGCTTTCCGCACCTGCAATGCCGCGGTAGCTCAGTGGTAGAGCGCATCATTGGTAATGATGAGGCCGAGAGTTCAATTCTCTCTCGCGGCACCAGTTCACCCGACAGGGTAAAATCAGAGCCAGCAGGGCTCACCCCACCCCCACATCACTGATATTATTCAAAAATCTGAACAGCGCCGTCAATTGAGGGAGTTTAATACCGCTCTCTTTGTCGAGTATATATGCCCCGAAAATGTGAGTTTCAGCACCAGTCTGCGAAGCCCCAGAATCCACGAATCCCATAGTGCTTTCGGGGCTGACAGGTACTTCAGGGAGAGTTTAATCAAACTCTCGAAAGGTATCGGCGGGCTCGTTGCATGAGAGGCACTTTCAAGTGCCACAAGCTTGTGGTGTTCGGCTTCAGCGATCCGACGCTCATAAGCTTTGATGACGCGCGGGTTCGTTGATTGTTTGATTTTGACACCTAAGCGGTGGGCATAAGCCTGGATGCGAATCTGCACCATAAAGGTAATCGAAGACCTCAAGGGTGTAGAATAGCCTCATTCAGGCAAATGCGTTCTTCGCATCCTGGAGAGAAATATTTCCGCATCAAAAGGTTCGGCGTGGCCGCTTGCGAGAGCGGCGTCGATGCAACGCTGCATCGCACGGATTTTCAGAATCCTCTGATGGCTTGCGTCGTCCTCAGATTTGCGAGGCGGATTCTTATCTGATGCTTCCAAGACGCTCCCCGATCAGTTTGATATTGGCCGCGCGGACATTGTAGCCTTTGGCAAGCTCGCCCCATTTGCTGAGCGCGTCCTGTGTCTGTACGATGATCTCGTCAATCCGCGCCTTCGGCAAATCGGCATCTGTTCCCAGCTTTCGGAGATGCTCCGTACCGGGCGCTTTCCCTTCGCCTTTGACCATCGTGGTCTGTTCTCCGCCGGGGCCCGATGAGAATGTCAGATCGTATGCCGGGGAGAGCCGCCAGTTGCCCGCCGCATCCATCAGGAAAGTGAAGTTCTTGGCGTGATCGTCCCGGTTATGGGCCAATACATTGAACACGGCGAGCCGGAACATTTTCTCTGCTTCGCGAATGTCGCGCGTCAGGCGCATGGTCAAAACAATCAGGTCTTCATAGTCGAGCGAAGGGATGCGGTGGTCGGCATGTAGAAGACCGGACGCTGTATGCACATGCAGCCGCTTGCTACCATCGCGGTCGAACCTTCGGGTTGCGAAGAAGCCTGCGCCCTTTTTGGCGGGGAAAAGATGCGTTGCCATCATCTCGATACCAGCCGCACGCGCCATATCAGCATAGGCAAACTCGATGGCCCCGGCATCCACGCCATCTTGTGTGCTCGGAAATTTGACAAGCCAGTGCTCAAACCCATCCGGCAGAGGAATTGCGCCATGGATCATTGCACCACTGGCAGCGTCATAGCCGATCATCGCCTTGGGGCGGGCACCCGCCGAAGAACCGTTCAGCGCAATCAGTTTGCTCAGGACGTCGTCCGCTTGTCCTTCCAGCACATCGAGCGCCTGTCCAGCGAGGCGGTCCAGATCGATATCGCCATCTATTGCCTCGGGCCCCATGTCCGGCTCGTAGACCAGCGCGCCCATACCAGCGCTGCCGACATGCACCAGCCGGTCAAGCGGGCTGAGCTGCTCCGGCAGAATACCTTCCGCCCGCATTGCACGATCAAACAGAAGACGGCCCCAGCCATCCGGCAGGCTGTCATTGAAGACGCCAGGCAAGCCCTCGAAAAGCCCAGCTTCGAAACTTCTGAGGCCGGGTTGCAGAGGCAGGCGCAAGGGGGAGATTTCAAGACTGCGTGCGATAAAGCTGCGGTCATATTCGAAATAGATTTTGCGCTCGCGGATAGCGAGGCGGCCAATCGGCGATGGTCCATCTCCGAAATCAATCCCGACATTGACCGTGTTCACGGGAGTAAAGCTCATGAGCGCCAACCGTGCTTGCGCTTGGGTTTGTCCTCTGCCTGCAGGACTTCATCGATTGAGCTGAATGTCTCCGCTTCAGGCGCACTCGCCGCGACCACCTGTTCCAATCCACCAACCACCATAAGAAGCTTGAGCAGGGTCTCGACCGAGGCCGCCCCCGTGCGCTCGAATTTACGCAGAGTTCCAAGTGCGACCCCGGAACGGGCCGCCAGCCCGGCTTGGGTCAGACCCATGGCAAGGCGGCGCGCCTGCAGATTGCGGGCGAGTTGTTCCTGGGCCTTAGAGGCGCTCAAAAGTGCTATCATGATAATCAATATATCACGAAATTGGTTAAAATTGCTACTATAATCTCACTTTTATTTTCGGGCTGAATTTCTCTCGTCCACTCATACAGGGACAAATTTCTTTGCCATGTCAGCATAAATGTAGACATGTCTTCCCTCTCATCGCGCTGGCCCCCGCAATCGGTTGCCCGCCGCTCGCCTGTGCCGGGCGGGACGTCTGGCCGCCTTTTATTTCTGGCGCCGGGTCTCTAAGGGGAACCAAGCCCTGAGCCGCGGGATGCGATTCGATGAGCCAGCCGAAGAAACCGAGATTCACCTATAACCGCCTGAACAAGCGGCTGGACGTGCTAGTAACGGGACGGCTGTGGCTGCAGGTGATCCTGGCCCTGGCGGCCGGCATAGCGGCGGGGCTGGCGCTCGGTCCGGATCTCGACCTTGTCAGCCGGACCACGGCGGAACTGATCGGCGACTGGCTGGCCCTGCCCGGCAAGCTGTTCCTGGCCCTGGTGCGCATGGTGATCGTGCCGCTGGCGGCGAGTTCCATCGTGCTCGGCATCGCGGGCACCGGCGGTGGCGAGGCACTGAAGACGGTCGGCCGCAAGCTGGTGACCTTCATCCTGCTCACAACGGTGATCGCAACGATGATCGGCGTGACCCTGGCGCGCACCATTAGGCCGGGACGGTCACTGGAAAGCGTCTTCCCGGCCGCGCCGAGCCTGAAGCCGGAACACCTCGCCCTGGCCGAACCGGCGCCCTCGGCGCTGGAAGGCATCACGCGCGACCTGCCGGACATGATCACGGGCCTCATCCCGCAGAACATCGTCGCCTCGGTTCTCGAACAGGACATGCTCGCGATCGTGGTGTTCTCGATTTTCGTCGGGCTGGCGGTGATCAGCGCCGACAAGAAGGAACTGACGCGGCCGCTGGTGGCGCTGTCGGAGGCGCTGCTGGAAATCAGCATGACGGTGATCCGGACGGCGATGCGGTTTGCGCCGCTGGCGGTGTTCGGCCTGATCGCCGAGACGATTTCCGCCAACGGGCTCGCGACGCTGCGCGACCTTGCCGTCTATTGCGGCATCGTGCTGGCCGGGCTCGGCTGCCTTCTGGTCATGTATGTGCTGATCGTGACCGTGTTCGGACAGATGAACCCGGTGTCCTTCCTGCGCGCGGCCGGGCCGGTGCAGCTGCTCGCCTTCTCGACGTCCAGCTCGGCCGCGGTGATGCCGCTGACCATGAAGACCGCCATCGACAAGCTGAAGACGCCCGCCTCGCTGGCCGGAGCTGTCGTGCCGCTGGCCTCGACGGTGAACATGGCAGGCACGGCGCTCTATCAGTCCGTCGCCATCGTGTTCCTGGCCGACCTTGCGGGCACGCACCTGTCACCCGCGGACCTCGCCATGATCATGGTGACCCTTACCGGTGCCTCGATCGGCGCACCAGCGGCGCCCGGCGCCAGTATCGCGATCCTCGCGGCGACGGCGACGAGCTTCGGCGTGCCGCTGACCGGCCTGCCGCTGGTCATGGGCGTCGACCGCCTGCTCGACATGGCGCGCACCACGGTGAACGTGACCGGCGACCTCGTGCTCTGCCGTATCCTTGCGCCGAAGGGACAGGCAGCAGACCATCTCGCCCCTGTCGTCGAGCCGGTTGCCGAACCGCCTGTCGCTGCCGCCTGAGCTCGCACGCTGAAACAGTCCTCCCCTGAAAGCCCAGCGAATGCCGCGTGCGGTCGCATGCGCCCAAAATTCAATTTCATTTGTATTGCACAAAATTCAAATATGTAAGATTTATTGAACGATCACCCCGGAGTCGTTCCATATGTTCAGACCGCTTACGTCCATTGTTGTGCTTGTTTCCCTGTCCGCCTGTTCCGGGCCCACATCCGCCGATGTGTGTGCCGGCGCCAACAGCCCCTGTGTCGCCCTCAGCCTCGACAGCGGACGGCCTGTCTTCGATGCGGAAATCGGAGCCGCAGAGGTTCCGGTGAAGCTCGTATTCGACACGGCATCGGGCGGCTTCCTGATCTCGCAGACCCTGCAGGAACGGATGAACTTCCCTGAAGGCGACGGCATGCTGGTCGACAGCCCGGCAGAAGGCGAGCCCGTCAAAATGAACACCGCCAGGGTCGACCGGTTGGCCATCGACAGCCTGACGGTCGAACAGGCCGAAGCCCTCGTCATGCCGCCGAACGTGATCCGGGTGCCGGGTGCGGACGGACTGATCGGGCCGCAATCGCTGAAGACCCCGCTGGTCGAAGTCGACCTTGAGGCCCACCGGCTCCTGTTTCCCGCGGCGCGGAAGGATACCGATACGGTCTGGCATCCCCTGGACGCCGACGGGCTCCCCCTCGGGATGCTGGATATCGACGGCCAGACCATCGACATTCACATCGACACCGGCAATCCGGGCGGCCTCCTCCTGCCGCTCGAATTTGCCAGCACATTACCGATCAAGGGAGAGCTGGTTCAGACCGGCGCAATCCGCACCATCGACGCCGAATTGCCGGTCTATCGCGGCGAGCTCGACGTTCCGGTGACCATAGCCGGTATCGGGTTCACGTTGAACTCCGTGCAGTTTACCGCGCTTCCGCTCGCCAATCTGGGCAACGATGCGCTGGAGGGCATGATCATCACCGTGGACACCCAGGCCATGGAATGGAGCTGGTCGGGAAGGCCGCAACGCGCCATCGAGGCGCTGACGCCCTTCTGGACCATCGGCGTGCAAACGAGCCCGCGCCATGGCGGCGGAACGGAGATCCGCTCGGTGGAGCCGGGCAGCCGCGCCGAACGGTCGGGCCTGCTCGTGGGGGATGTCATCCTGCAGCTGAATGGCGAACCTGCGCAGGGCATTTCGCCCCGGCGCAAGCAGGCGCTGCTGCTGACCGAAGGCACGACCCTGGGCATCCAGCGCGACGGGACCGACATGGATCTCGTTATTTCGCCCGAATAATTCTCCGCACACGGCGCACCGGAACAAAAAAAAGAGGCTGCAATGCAGCCTCTTTTCAGATTTAGGGTAACTGGCGCGGCCTATTCGCCGAAACCGCGGTCGCGCATCAGGGCGTCGATCTCGGCATCGCGGCCGCGGAACAGGCGGTAGGCCTCGGCCGGGTCCATCGAGTTGCCAGCAGCGAAGAGATATTTCACCGCGCGGGCCGCGACGTCCGGATCGTAGAAACCGCCTGGCGACTCGGCGAAGGCCTCCGCCGCATCCGACGTGAGCACGTCGGCCCAGATGTAGCCGTAATAGCCGGCCGAATAACCCTCGCCATCGAAGATGTGCCCGAATTGCGGGGTGCGGTGGCGCATCACGAGTTCGGACGGCATGCCGAGTTCGGCCAGAGTTTCGCGCTCGAACGCGTCGGGATCGAGACCTTCCGGATCGGCCATGTGCAACTTCATGTCGATCAGGGCCGAGGCCAGGTATTCCGTGGTGGCGAAGCCCTGATTGAAGGTTGAGGCCTTGCGGATCTTCTCGACCAGTTCAGGCGGCATGGGCTCGCCTGTCTTTGCACTGACGAGATAGGTGTCGATCACGTGATCGGTCGGCAGCCAGCGTTCCAGCAGCTGAGACTGGAACTCGGTATAGTCGCGCAGGCCGGAATTGAGGGTCGGGTATTCGACCTTCGAGGAGAGATAATGCAGCGCGTGGCCGAACTCGTGGAACATCGTCTCGGCATCGTCCCACGAGACGAGCACGGGCTCGCCGGGCGCCGGTTTCACGAAGTTCGAGTTGTTGGCGGCCAGCACGTTGGTCTCGCCGCGGAAGCTCTCATGGGCCCGGTAGGTCGTCGCCCAGGCGCCCGAGCGCTTGCCGTCGCGCGCGAAGGGATCGAAATACCAGACCCCGACATTGGCGCCGGTCTTCGCGTCGACAACCTCATACACGGTCACGTCCGGATGGAAGACCGGGACCGAACCGTCGGTGATCGGAATGAAACGGAAGCCGAACAGCTGCTCGGCCACGTCGAACATGGCGAGGCGCAGGTTGTCGAGCTGCAGGTATTGTTTCACTTCCTCGGAATCGAGATCGTATTTCGCCTTGCGGACCTTTTCCGAATAGTAGCGGTAATCCCAGGGCTCGATCTTGATCTTTGCGCCATCGGCATCGGCGAGGGCCTGCATGTCGGCGACTTCCTCGTGCACGCGCGCAGTCGAGGCTTTCCAGACCTGTAGCATCAGGTCGAACGCACGTTCCGGCGTCTTGGCCATGCGATCCCCGAGGCGCCAGGAGGCATAGTTGTCGTAGCCGAGCAGACCGACGCGTTCGTCGCGCAGCTTCAGGATTTTTGCAATGATGGCGTTGTTGTCGTGCGCATCGCCATTGTCGCCGCGGTTGTAATAGTTGCGCCAGACCTGCTCACGGAGGCCGCGCTCGGTCGAATAGGTCAGGAACGGGTCCATCGAGGAACGGGTGTTGCGCACCGCATACATACCCGGTTTGCCGAGGGCCTCGGCCGCCGCCGCCGCGGAGCTGAGATAGGAGGCCGGCAGGCCGCCCGTCTGGTCCGGCGTCAGGAACGTGACCCAGCCTTCCTCATCGGCGAGGAGGTTTGCTGAGAATTCCGAATAGAGGCCCGCGAGTTCCTTGTTGATCGCGGCAAAGCGCTCGGCGCTCGCCCCGGTCAGCGTGCCGCCATTGCGGGTGAACTGCTGGTAGTAGAAATCGGTGAGGCGCTGTTGCACGGGCGTCAGCGTGTCGAATTCCGGCCCGTTGCGCACTGCGGCGAAGCGCTTGAACAGGTCCTGGTTCTGGTTGATCGCGGTGTAGAAGGCCGAGATTTCCGGCTCGGCGCGGGATTCGATCTCGCGGAACTCCGGCGAGGAGAGGTTCGAGCTCCAGAGATAGTAGTACGTCAGCGCACGGTCGAGTTCGCGGCTCGTGTCTTCCATGGCGGCGACGGTGTTCTCGAAGGTCGGCGCGTCGGGATTGGCGGTGATCGCATCGATCTCGGCCTGGGCGTCAGCCATGCCTTTCGCGATGGCGGGCTCAAGCAGCGCGATGTCCATCTTGTCGAAGGCCGGCACGCCGCCATAGGGGCCGGTGAAGGGATCGATCGGAGACCAGGCGGCAGACGGCTCCTGGATTTCCGACGCGGTCGTCTCGATCATCGTCGAGGCGCCGGCAGATCCGGATTTCGCCGCGTCCGGAGTGGTGCCGGCGCAGGCCGTCATCATCGTGGAGCCGAGAATGAAGGACAGGAAGGTCTGTTTTCTGGTCATGTCGTGTTCCCGAATTTATTCTAATTTTGACGAAACTTTTAACAGAGAACCCTTGGTGCGCAAAGGGTGGCGGAAAAGAAAAAGGGGCGGCCCGCAAGCCGCCCCTTCTCGTTCGGGCACCTGAGCCTAGAGGCCGCCGGGTCCGCAATCGTTGGCGAGGAAGTCCTCGATCGCGGTCAGCGTCTGGCGGTGGTGTTCCGGCCACCAGGGCAGCTGGTGGAACATGTCCTTCACTTCCAGGAACTTCGCCGGCACGCGGCCTTTGACAGCATTGTAGAAGTCGCGGCCATCGCGGATCGGCACGCGCACGTCGCGGTCGCCGTGATAGACCAGGATCGGGATGTTCGCCTTGCTGGCGTTTGCCAGCGGGTCCATGCCGGTCATGGTGTGGCCCTGGACAGCGCGGTTGATCCGGTTGTCGGAAACCTTGGTGCGGAACAGTTCAAGGTTCGACACGCCAGCACCGGCAATGGCACACTGGAACGGGCCGTTTTCACGCACCGTCGCCGCGAAGGCTGCGAAACCGCCATAGGAATAGCCGAAGATGGCCAGACGGTCCTTGTCGGCAATGCCTTCGGAAACGAGCCATGCAGCCGCGTCGTCCTTGTCGTCCTGCATCTTCAGGCCCCACTGGTTGTCGCCAGCGAACCAGAGCTCACGGCCCCAGCCTTCCGAACCGCGATACTGCGGCTGCAGAACGGCATAGCCGCGCGAGGACAGGAACTGTGTCCAGCCCGAGGAGTCCCAGCCGGCATAGTCGCGGGCCCACGGACCGCCGTGCGGCAGCACGATCGCAGCACCCGGCTTGTCGCCCTTCTTCCAGTCCGGCGGAAGCGTCAGCAGGCCCGGAATGCGCAGGCCGTCACGCGCCGTGTAATAGACCAGCTCCGTCTTGGCGAGCTTGTGCTTGAGCATCCACGGACGGGACGAACCGAGCACGGCAAGGCGAGACTTGTCGATCAGCAGGTAATAAGCCGGCGGGCTGTTCGATGCCGATGTACGGATCAGGACGCGCGACAGGTCTTCGTTCGTATCGAGAATATCGATGTCGAGACCGGGAAACACGGTGCCGAGGCCTTCGACGATGCCGCGGTATTCCGGGTCGATCCAGTAGGTCTGCCGGGTGGCGCCGTCATAGGTGAAGCCGAGCGGCTTGTTCCAGTTGTGCGCCTTGCTGCCGAGAATGACGCCCGAAGCGCTGAATTCCGGGTGTGCGAAGGCCGGCTCGTCGTCGAACTTGTCCGCCGCCGGATCGTACATCCAGACCTGGGCCTTGTCCGAAAACTTGTCGGTCAGGACATAATACTTGCCTGTCGCTTCATCATAACCGTCGACCTGCATGAGATACCGCTTGCCGGCGGTATAGGTCAGCGGATCCTCGCGGTCGAAGGAACCGGTCTTCGGATTGAGGATGTAGGTGCGGATCTCGTAATCGTTGCCGCTGACCGGCTCGAGTTCCTGCTTGGTCCGGACCGATCCGTCACGTGGGTCGATATAGTCGATGCCGAGATCGCCTGCGTCGTTGTACAGGAAGGTCTTCGCCTCGGTCTTGAGGTTGACCCGGTAGTACTTGCGCGTGCGCTGCTGCATGTCGCGGGCGGAGACGAGGATGTTCTCCTTGTCGAGCGGCAGCGTGGAGGCAACGCCGATCACATCGCCCAGCTGGGCGCAGTCGTCATCCTTGTCGATGAGATTCGCGAAGCCTTCATCGAGCTTTTTCGGGTCGATGCTCTTGTCGCCGTAATAGGTCTTGAACAGGAAGGTCTTCACCGCACCGGCGCCGCCGCCTTCGAGACAGTAGGTCTGACCGGTCCAGACCTGCTTGCTGCGCACGACCAGGCGGCCCTGCCCGATGGCATCGGCTGCGTAGAATCGCGCGCGCTTGTTGGACGGGGTGATCCGGTTCGGGATCAGGGGCTTGGATGTGTCGATCTCGCCATCAATGTCCCAGACGGCCAGGGCAAGCTCGCCATTGTCACTGCCCGGCTTTGCAACCAGACCGACAATGAAGTCGCCTTCCGGCGCCATGGACAGCGACGCGATCGCGGGTTCCATGGCAAATTCTTCGATAGGGATCGGCTCTGCGGCCGCGCCTGCTGCAAGACCGGCAGCAAGCAGCGCAGAAAGTGCATATTTCATAAGGGCTTTCCTCCGGTGGGGTGAAAAGCACTTTAAGAGCGCCGGTAGGCAGGTCAAGTTTACCTTCACAGCCCCCAAAACCACGGCAGCAACTGCTCGCGTTACCGAAATGCAACAGTATTTTTTCTGCGGCACCCGCGAACATGAAAATCTATTCATGCTGCCTTGATACCGCGCCTTCACCGTGCAAGCTGCCTGACAGCCGCATTCGCGTCCTGCGCGCATGTCTGGTGAGGTTCATCAACTTAGTTACTCCATGGGGGAGAATACTACATGTCGAGCAAACGCTCATTTAGTCGCACGTTCCTGTGCGGCGTTGCCTTCGGGGCCCTGACCCTGTCGGGCGCCGCCTGGGCACAGGACGCCACCACTGAAACGACCGAAGACGAAGCCGTTGAAGTCGTTACCGAGAAGCCTGCCGAAGACGAAGCCCGTCAGGAAAAGATCACGGTTACCGGCTCGCTGCTGCGCCGCGACGAATTCACCTCGGCTTCTCCGATCCAGGTGATCACGGCTGACACTGCCTCGCTGCAGGGTCTCGTCGACTCCGCCTCGATCCTGCAGGGCTCCTCGCTCGCTTCGGGCTCGACCCAGATCAACAACCAGTTCGCCGGCTACGTCGTGGACGGCGGTACCGGCGTCAACACGGTCGACCTTCGCGGCTGCGGCACGACCCGTACCCTGGTCCTGATTAACGGCAAACGCCCCGGCCCGTCGGGCACGCGCGGCGCTGTCGGCGCGTTCGACTTTAACGTCCTGCCGGGCTCGATCGTCCAGCGCTACGACGTCCTGAAAGACTCGGGCTCGACGATCTACGGTTCGGACGCTGTCTGCGGCGTGGTCAACGTTGTGACCCGTACCCAGGTCGAGAAGCCGGAACTGAACCTCAACATCACCAAGCCGTTCGATACCGGCGGCGAGTCGTATGAGCTTTCGGGCGCCTATGGCTTCAACTTCGACATGGGCTCGATCGCCCTGGCCGCTTCGTACACCAAGAACGAAGACCTGTCGGTCGGCGACCGTTCCTACCTCGACTGTACCGCTGACCTGGCGAAAGATCCGCAGACCGGCGAGTACCTCGACCGCGTCAACCGCTCGATCACCGCTGACGGCGAACTCGGCTGCTCGAACATCTACCACAACACGGTTCTCGACCGCGCCTTCATCGGCGGCCCGCGTCTGGTCCCGTCGACGGACGGCGTGACTGTCGCTGACCCGTTCACCGGCGGCTCGATTGCTGGCTACCGCCCGCGCCGGAACGCCCGCTATGGCAACTCGGTGTTCGGTCCGAACGGCCCGGCCTTCTACGAAGACGTGCTGACCAACCCGAAACAGCGCAGCGCCGATGCGATCAACGCACGTGAGCTGACCAGCGTCTACGGCGTCGGCGACTTCGACCTGAACATCTTCGGCGGCACCAAGTCGATCACCGAAGTCCTGTTCACGAACCGCAAAACAACCGCTGAAGGCTGGCGCCAGTTCTTCCCGACCATCGGTAGCGCAATGTCGCTCGACGTGGCGGAAGCCTTCCTGGCTCAGTACTACGGTCCGACCATCGGTGCTCTCTACGCACCGTACTACACGGACTACTTCGCCTACGCGAACGACCCGAGCTACACCAACCCGCTCGGCACGCTCGCCCTGCCGATCACGATCTGGCCGTCGAACACGGAAATCGATGCAGACTACCTCTACATCGCCCAGTCGTTCTCGGGTGACATCGGTTCGACCGGCTGGGGCTGGTCGCTCGGCGGCAACTACTCCAAATCGGACGCTTCCTACACCCGTAACCAGATCCTGGCTTCCACGTCGGGCGACCTGAACGTGGGCAACGGCAGCGCGCCGACCTACGATCCGTTCGATCCGGACTTCCTGTCCGGTAACTACAGCAAGGACGTCTACAACCTGCTGACCGGTATCGACACGGGCAACACCGAGTACGAACAGTGGCTGGTCAACGGCTCCGTCTCGGGCGACCTGTTCTCGCTCCCGGCCGGTAAAGTCGCAGCCGCTGTCGGCTTCGAATACCGCGACTTCTCGATCAACGACGTTCCGGGCGAATATACCCAGTCCGGCGATATCTGGGGTTCGTCGACCGCCGGTATCACCAAGGGTTCCGACAACGTTGCGGAGATCTTCGCCGAGGTCGAAATCCCGCTGCTGAAGGGCGTTCCGTTCGCTGAAGAACTGACGGTCAACGTTTCGGGCCGCGCGTTCGACTACGACTCGTTCGGTTCTGACTCGGTCTACAAGGTCGGTGCAAACTGGCAGATCACTCCGTCGATCCGCCTGCGCGCAACGCAGGGTACTTCGTTCCGCGCTCCGGCGCTGTTCGAACAATACCTCGACGCCCAGACGGCCTTCCTCGGCCAGACGGCGATCGACCCCTGTATCGACTGGGGCCAGTCGAACAACCAGAACATCCAGGCGAACTGTGCCGCCGTTGGCATCCCGGACGACTATGCCGGTGCCGGCAGCTCGGCTCTGATCGTCTCGGGCGGTAACGGGGACAGTCTGAAAGCCGAAACGAGCGACTCGTTCACGATCGGTACGGTCTTCACGCCGACCTTCGCGGACATCAACATCGCCGTCGACTATTATGAGTTCGAAGTGAGCGACCAGATCGGTCAGCTGGGCGCAGGCAACATCCTGACGGCCTGCTACGGTGGTGAACCGGCGAACTTCGCCACCAACACCTACTGCGACCTCTTCACCCGCGACCTGGCAAACGGCCCCGGCCAATTCGCCATCGAGCAGGTCAACGACTACTACCTGAACATCAACAAACAGCTCCAGCGCGGTATCGACCTCGACTTCCGCTACGAGCATGAGTTCAAGTTCGGCGACCTGATCATCGACGGTGGTGGTACCTGGACCCTGGAAAGCCTCTTCCAGAACTTCGATCCGGGCACTGTGGTCGGCTTCGACAACCAGGACTTCAACGGCACCATCGGTGAACCGAGCTTCGTCGGCGACGCCCGTATCCAGCTGGATCGCGGCGACTGGACGTACACCTGGGCCACCGACTACATCGGCCGCACGTCTGACGCGCGCTACGCCGACGACAACGGCGTTGAAGAACCCTACTTCGGCACCGTGGCAAACTTCGACTACACGGCCGAAGCCACGATCTACCACCACGCTTCGGTCCGCTGGACCGGCGACACGTGGCAGTTCACCGTCGGTATCCGGAACATCTTCGACGATGCTCCGCCGACCGTGTCGAACAACGGCGTCACCGCACTCCGCGGTCAGGTTCCGCTGGTTGGTACGCAGTACGACCTGCGTGGCCGCCGCGCCTTCTTCCAGGTCTCCAAGACCTTCTAAGGCACCGGAAACGGATAATCGGGAAAGGCGGACCTTCGGGTCCGCCTTTTTCTTTTGGGCTCAGGGTGAGACGCGGCTCAGGCCCGCGCGCAGGCACGGTCAGGCGAGCGTACGGCGCAGGGCGGCCGACCAGCCTTTCAGGAGGGCATCGCGCGTCGGCGCGTCCATCTTCGGCTCGAACCTTGTGCCGGGCACCTTGCGGGCAAGCCAGTCGCCCGGCGTCAGCACACCCAGCTGCATCCCGGCGAGCGCCGCCGCACCGAGCGCCGTCATCTCGCGATAGTCCGGCCGCACGACGGGCCGCGCGCAGACATCGGCCAGGAATTGCATCAGCCAGTCATTGGCCACCATGCCGCCATCGACCCGCAGTTCCCGGATCTCCACACCATCCGCTGCGAAGGCGTCCAGCAGGTCCCGCGTCTGGTAGGCGACGGCTTCGAGGCCGGCCCGCACGAGGTGCGCCGCGGTCGTCGCGCGGGTAATGCCGCTGATCGTGCCGCGGGCATCCGCGTTCCAGTGTGGCGCGCCGAGGCCGGTAAAGGCCGGGACGATATAGACGCCGCCATTGCCGGGCAGCACTTCCGCCACGGCCTGGCTTTCGGCGGCATCGGCGATCAGGCCGAGATCGTCGCGCAGCCATTTGACCACGGTGCCCGCGTTGAAAATGGAACCCTCCAGCGCCATCGCGCCTGTGCCGGCGGCTTCGTAGCCGACCGTGCCGAGGAGGCGGTTATGGGAGTCAGGCTTTTCCGCACCGGAATTCGCCACGAGGAAAGCGCCAGTGCCATAGGTGATCTTGGCCATGCCGGGCGCGAGGCATCCCTGCCCCACCAGCGCCGACTGCTGGTCGCCAGCTGCCGACAGGATGGGCAGCGCCTTGCCGAACAGGGCCGCATCGCTCGCGCCGAAATCGGCTGCATTGGGTTTCACTTCCGGCAGGAGGCTCATCGGCACACGGAACAGGTTCGCCATCGCCTCGCTCCAGCCGCCCGCCTTGCCGAGGCCCAGCCGGTAGAGCAGCGTGCGCGAAGCATTGGTCGCGTCGGTCGCGTGCACGCGCCCGCCGGTCAGCCGCCAGATGAGGAAGGTCTCCACCGTCCCGAAGGCAAGCTCGCCCGCTGCCGCACGGTCCCGCGCGCCCGTAACCGTATCGAGGATCCAGGCGATCTTGGTGCCGGAGAAATAAGGGTCGATCAGGAGGCCGGTTTCCGCCTGTACGGCAGGTTCATGCCCGGCGGCCTTCAGCGTATCGCAGGCGCTGGCCGTGCGCCGGTCCTGCCAGATGATGGCCGGGGCGATGGGCTTGCCGGTCTTGCGGTCCCAGACCAGCGTGGTCTCGCGCTGGTTGGTGATGCCGATGCCGGCGATGCGTTCCACGCCGCCCGCCTGGTCCAGCGCCGCCCGGCAAACCTTCAGCGTCTTTTCCCAGATCGTCTCGCCGTCCTGCTCCACCCAGCCATCGGCGGGATAGGCCAGCGGCACTTCCTCCTGCGCGAGCGCGATCTGGTTGAAGTCCCGGTCGAACACGATGGCGCGCGTCGAGGTCGTTCCCTCGTCGATCACCAGGATGCAGTCGGCCATGTCTCTGTTCCTCCGGGATTTTCACCGGAGGATGGACCGTTCCGCCCGCTTGCGTCAACGCGCCTCCCGGCGCGGACTGCGATCCCCGAACCACCAGAGCGTCGCGGCCGTCGCGGCGAAACTCGCCGTTTCGACGATGCCTTCGCGCCCGGCGGTATCGGCGCCCGTGAACACCGCGCCGGTAATGCCCCAGAGAAGCACGGTCAGCCCCGGCCGGGTCAGCGCCCGCACTGCATTCACCCAGCGATAGCTGTCGCCGACGGCGGCTTCGGCCGACATGGAGGCGGCAAGGCCCGCCCACGCCCCGGAGGTTTCGGCGAGGCGCATCGCCGCGTCATTCTCCGCGGCGCCCGCCTGCATCTGAAGCTTGATCAACTCGCCTTCGTGCGCCCATCGGGCCCGTTCATGTGCCTGCGCCTGCCTCGCCTCGACAAGGCCCGCGGCCCGTCCAATCACGGTGCCGATCAGGCCGAACAGGCCTCCGCCAGCCGCATTCGCGGCCAGTCCTACGATGTCTGCCATGATGGCTCGCTCCCCTTGTAGAACCAACGCGCGGGTTTCACGCGCCGGTCGAGATGAAGAAAATTCGTGGCGAGGCCGAGGCCGGTGAAGCCCTGCCGTTCGGCCGCCGTCAGCAGGGCGTGGCGGTCATGCCCGGCGAGGGCGATGTCGGCGGCGATCGACCGGTGAAAGCTGAACCGGGCACCGCCGACATAGGTGTTCCACACAGCGCAGCGATGGCCGGAAGTGATCACCAGCGGCCGGCCCACCTCGGCTCTCAGCGCTTCCAACGTCGAGGAACGCCGCGTGCCAGTATTCGCCGGCACAGAACCGCCCGCCGCACCGCAGGCCAGTTCGCGTGAAATGGCCAGCGCCAGCCGGCCGTCGAAATCAGAAACGCAATCATCAGCATGCGCACGCACGCAGGCTATGCGGAGGATAGCCCTGCAAGACGCGGCCCGTATCGCTACAGGCCGCGCCGGAATTGCCTGTCGGATAAGGCTCGCTCAGCCCGCCGGAACTTTCGCAGCGCCCCAGGTGCGCGGCTGGCTCAGCTTGGCGACGGCGGCGTTGTATTCGCGCTCCAGCAGGTCGGCATAATCGGCCACCGGGCCGCGCTTCTTCACCGCGCCGATGCCCTGGCCACATCCCCAGATGTCTTTCCAGGCTTTCTTCTCGGTGTTGCCGCCGGAGCCGAAGTTCATCTTGCTCGGGTCGCTTTCCGGCAGATTGTCCGGATCGAGACCAGCGGCGATGATGGAGGGCTTCAGATAGTTGCCGTGCACGCCGGTGAAGAGGTTCGAATAGACGATGTCCTCGGCACCATACTGGACGATGGCGTCCTTGTAGCCTTCGACGGCATTCGCCTCGTCGCAGGCGATGAAGGCCGAGCCCATATAGGCAAGGTCCGCGCCCATCGCGAGCGCCGCGGCGATGGCCCCGCCATTGGCGATGGAGCCCGACAGGGCGAGCGGGCCGTCGAAGAATTCGCGGATCTCCTGGATCAGGGCGAAGGGCGAGAGCCGCCCGGCATGGCCGCCGGCGCCTGCGCAGACGGCGATCAGGCCATCGGCGCCCTTCTCCAGCGCCTTCTTCGCGAAGAAGGTGTCGATCACGTCGTGCATCACGACACCGCCATAAGAATGGATCGCGTCGTTGACGGCTTGCTGCGCGCCGAGCGAGGTGATCACCAGCGGCACCTTGAACTTCACGCAGGCCTCGACGTCATGCTGCAGGCGGTCGTTCGACTTGTGGACGATCTGGTTGACGGCAAAGGGTGCGGCCGGGCGGTCCGGGTTCTTCGCGTCATGCTCGGCCAGTTCGGTCGTGATCCGGTCCAGCCATTCATGCAGGACAGGACCAGGCCGCGCGTTCAGCGCCGGGAAGCTACCGACGATGCCGGCCTTGCACTGGGCGATCACGAGTTCCGGACCGGAGATGATGAAGAGCGGCGAACCGATCACCGGCAGGCGCAAATTCTGGAGCACGGGCGGCAGGGCCATGGGCTTCCCCTTATTAAAGTGAACAGTGTTTACATTGCCCCCGAATGTAACGTCCCGCCCGTCATCGGCAAGCCGTAACCTTAGGGGAAGCTGCACCTGCCCGCCCTCGCCCGGCGTTGACACCCGGACCCATTCCGGGGATCACTTGCGGCAGAGGAAACACCCCAGAAAGACAAACCGGAGGACTTCATGACGCTTCGCACGACCACATTTGTTAGCGCTATCGCAATCGCGGCCGCGCTGGCCGCCTGCACGAAGGCCGCTGCACCGTCAGAGAGCGCGGAGGCCCCGGCCGCACCGGTGGAGACAGCCGAAACGAGCCCCTATCTCAGCCAGCCGCTGGTCACCGAGATCTACACCGCCGACCCTTCGGCGCACGTGTGGGGCGATGGAAAGATCTACATCTACCCGAGCCACGATTATGAGGCTGGCGTGCCGGAGGACGATCTCGGCAGCCATTTCGACATGCGCGACTATCATGTCCTGTCGATGGTCGAGATCGGCGGCCCGGTGACGGTGCATCCGGTTGCGCTCGACAAGGACCAGGTCCCGTGGGTCGGCCGCCAGATGTGGGCTCCGGATGCCGCCTACAAGGACGGCACCTACTACCTCTATTTTCCGGCCAAGGACAAAGACGACATCTTCCGCATCGGCGTCGCGACTTCGGAGTCGCCGGTCGGCCCGTTCACGCCGCAACCGGAACCCATGGCAGGCAGCCATTCCATCGACCCCGCCGTCTTCAGGGACGATGACGGCAGCTACTACATCTATGTCGGCGGCATCTGGGGCGGGCAGCTGCAGCGCTGGCAAACCGGCGAGTATATCGCAGGGGACGAACTGAACGGCGACCTCGGCGACGACAGCGCGCCGGCCATCCCGCCCTATATGGCGAAGCTCACGGACGACATGCTGCAGTTTGCGGAGGCGCCGAAGGATGTGCTGATCCTTGACGCGGATGGCTCGCCGATCCTCGCAGGCGATCATGACCGCCGCTTCTTCGAGGCACCCTGGGTGTTCAGGAAGGATGGCGTCTACTACTTCACCTACTCGACCGGCGACACGCACTTCCTGCAATATGCGACCGGTGAGAACCCCTATGGTCCGTTCACGTACCAGGGCAAGATCATGGACCCGGTCGAAGGCTGGACCACGCACCACTCCATCTTCGAGAAGGACGGCAAGTGGTACCTCGCCTATCACGACACGCAGCTGTCAGGACAAACCCACCTGCGGAACGTGAAGATGACCGAGCTTCACTTCAATGACGAAGGCAGCATCCAGACCATCGACCCGATGCCGGGGAACAAATAGCGCCTCAGCCCACGCGGGCGCTGCCGCCGCCGTCGACGGGCAGGATCGCGCCGGTGATGAAGCGCGCTTCGTCGCTCGCAAGGAACAGGGCTGCGTGGGCCGTATCCCAGCCGGAGCCCATGAATCCCATGGGGACACGGGCGGCGCGTTCCTTGCGGAGGTCTTCCTCCGGAATGCCCCGCATCGCCGCAATGCCTCGGATCGCCATCGGCGTATCCATCAGGCCGGGCGTGATCGCGTTGCAGCGAACGCCGCGCGAGGCATTAGAGGTGGCGACGCTCAGCGTCATCCGGTTCAGGCCCGCCTTGGAGACTTCATAGGCCATCTGGAAGCCGCCAGCGAAGGCGGCGAGCGAGGAGATGTTGACGATGGCGCCTGTCGCGCGCTCGCGCATGCCGGGCAGCACGGCTTTCGTCACCAGCCACGCGCCCTTGAGATTGATCGCCAGTGTCCGGTCATAGGCCTCTTCGGTCAGCTTGTGCGCCGGGCCGTCACCCGCATCGCCAATGCCGACATTGTTCACGAGGATGTCTGCCGGGCCGAACACTTGCTCAACGGTCTTCGCAATGGCAGCGGCATCCTCCGGCTTGCTGACATCCGCCGCGAAGGGCTGGGCCCGGCCGCCCTCGGCGCGGATTTCGGAGACGGTCGCCTCGGCGCGGGCCATGTCCCGGTCCACGCACAGCACACTTGCTCCGGCCCGTGCAAAGAGGACTGCGATTGCCTTGCCATTGCCGATGGTCTCGCCCGGTGTCTGACCGGCGCCGGTGACGATCGCGACCTTGCCCGCGAGGCGGCCGGTCACGTCGGCGAGGCTCATTTGGCGAGGTCCGGGTCGAGGGTCAGGTCGTCGTCGAGCTGGATGCCGAAACTGTTCAGCATCATCGAGACCTGCGTGTACTGACCGACCGTCATGACGAGATCCATGCGCTGCTTCTCGGTGAAGCCGGACAGCGCCGCCCAGGTCTTGTCAGTGATGAAGGCATCGGAGGTCAGCTCGTCGGTCGCCTGCAGAAGGGCGCGGTCATTGGCGCTCCAGCCCGGCGCGTCCGGGCCCTGCTTGATCCGCTCGATCTCTTCCGCCGTCAGGCCGGAATTGAGCCCGATACGGACGTGCTGGGCCCATTCATAGCCGGACTTCCAGTTGAAGCCTGCGCGCAGGATGACGAGTTCGCGGTCGCGTTCGCTGAGGTCGTTGTATTTCGAGAGGATATAGCCGCCCCAGCCCATGAACTTCTTGTAGGCCTTGGGCGAGCGGCCGAGCGTGCGGAAGATGTTGTAGACCGGGGCATCGCCGAAACGGTCGCCCAGCATCTCCTTGATTTCAGGGCCGAATTCGGAATCCTTCAGGGGCGCGATGCGCGGCGCTTTCAGTCTCATGGCTTTCCTTCCCGGTTTTATCTTTACCGGGAAATAAAGCGCCCGCAGGCTCGGACGGCAAGCGGGACGCCGCGTCAGCCGCGCTCCATCCGCGCCTGCATCATGGTCAGCCAGGCATACTGGCGGTGGATCATCGAGATGAGGTCCTCGTCGTCGCCTTCCTCCAGCAGCCGGTCGAGCCAGAGGCCGAGGATACGGGTGTGCGAACCCATCCATTCCCGGAGGAGTTCCTGGCGCGCATTGCGCCCTGAAGCGGCGTGATCGTCCGCGACCGGGGCGCGATCCTGCGTGATCCTGGTGTCGGCGACGGTGATCCTGCTGCCGGCCGGAGCAGCGCCCGAGGCGGTTTCCGGAGACCCGTTCGCCTTCGCCGAGGAGACAAGTCTCAATACCGCACCAGTCTGTCTCATCTCGAATCCTCTCTTTTGCGAATAATTCTCATTCGCATTATTCTCCCGCCGCGTCAAGCCGCCGCCTTCTGACGCCAAGGAAACGGTTCACAATTGTAAATCTTTGCTCCAATAACGGGCCACCATGGCAGACGACATCCTTCCGCTTTCCAGCACATTTCCCGACGCAACCGAGGCCGAGTGGCTCGCTTCGGTCGAGAAGGCCCTTAAGGGCCGCGGTCTCGATGCAATTACCCGCACCACCGCCGACGGGCTGAAGGTCCGCCCGCTCTATCGCGAGAGCGATTTCCCCTCCGCGGCCGACCCGCTCGGCACGCCCGGCGTGGCACCCTACCTGCGCGGCGCGACCGCCGCGCCGAACGCCTGGCTGCCATGGGATATCCGTCAGGCCTTCACGCACGCCTCGCCGGCGCACACGCATGGCGAAGTGCTGCGCGACCTGGAACGCGGCGTGACCTCGGTCGAACTGGCCGTGGACCCGGCCGGGCACCACGGCGTCCAGGCCGTGACCATGCCGGACTATGACATTGCCCTGAACGGCGTCGCTGCGAGCATTGCAGGCGTCGCGCTCGACCCGGTCATGACGTCCGGCACGCGCGAAGCCGCCTTCCTGGCCGAGTGGGCCAGAAACAAGGCCGACGCGAAGCTCGACTTCAACATGGACCCGCTGGGCGCCCTCGCCCGCACCGGCAAGCTGGCTGGCGGTCTCGACGGCGCCTTCGCCGAGGCGGGCGCGCTCGCCAAGGTGCTGGCCACGAAATACCCCGAAGCGAACCTGTTCCGCATCGACGCGCGCATGGTGCACGAGGCCGGCGGATCGGAAGCGCAGGAACTCGCCGCGCTGATCGCCTCGGCGGTCGACACGCTGCGCCGCCTCGCCCCGCACATGGACGCTGCGGATGCCGCCGCGAAGACGATCTTCTGCCCGCCCTCGATGCCAATTACGGCATCGGCGTCGCCAAGCTGCGCGCCGCCCGCCGCCTCTGGGCGCGCGTGGAGGAAGCGCTTGGCCTCGCCGCGAAGCCGATGCGCCTGCAGGCCTATACGTCTGCCCGCATGCTGACCCGCTACGATGCGTGGACGAACATGCTGCGCAACACGGCTGCCGCCTTTGCCGGCGCAGTCGGCGGCGCTGACATCCTGACCGTGCGCGCGTTCAACGAGCCGCTCGGCACGCCGGAGGAACTCGGCCGCCGCATCGCGCGCAACACGCAGCTGATCGCAATGGAAGAAAGCCAGCTCGGCCGCGTCGCAGACCTGACCGGCGGTGCCTGGTTCACCGAGACCTTCGCGAATGAACTCGCTGAAGCGGCGTGGAAGGAATTCCAGGCGATCGAAGGCGAAGGCGGGTTCGCCGCCTCGCTGGTGGCGGGCGCCTTCCAGTCCCGTGTTGCTGCCGTGAAGGCCGCGCGCGCGAAGGACATCGGCAAGCGCAAGATCCCGATCACGGGCGTTTCCGAATTCCCGCTACTGGACGAAATCGCCGCGCCCGTCGCCGACGCGCCGCATGTGCGCTCGAACGCCGTGCTGAGCGATGAAGCGCTGCAGGCGCTGGTCGCAGACCTGCCGCCCGCCGGCGCAGACGCCGCAGCCGAGCCGCTGCTGCCGATCCGCCTCGGCGCGGACTTCGAAGCCCTGCGCGACAAGGCCGCCAGTGCGAAGAAGGAACCGGCGATCTTCCTCGCCACGCTCGGTCCACTGGCGGAGTTCACCGCCCGCGCGGACTTTGCCCGCAACCTGTTCGCGGCCGGCGGAATCGCCGCCAAGGATGCGCCTGTCCCGCCGACCGATGCGGCCGGTGTTGCCGCCGCCTTCAAGGCCTCCGGCTGCCGCATCGCCTGTATCTGCGGCACCGGCAAGCGCTATCCCGAGGAAGCCGAGGCGGCCGCGAAGCCCTCGGCGGCGGGCGCCAGCCATGTCTGGATTGCCGGCAAGCACGAAGGCGACGGCATCGACTCGCAGATCTTCATGGGCTGCGATGTGCTGCACGCCCTGAAGCTCGCTCACGCAGAACTGGGGCTCTGATCCATGCGCAAGGCTCGCGCCCCCCTCACACCTCTCCGCCTGCTCAGGCTCCTGCTGCTGGCGGTGCCGGCGGCATGTTCCGATGCGCCGCGTGCAGACGTTGTGGGCAAATGGGACTGTCTTGAGGTGCAGCCAACTCCCTATGAGGAAATGGTTTTCACCATGGAGATCGAACCCAAGGGCCGCTTCTTCGTGGACGCCGAGGCCGATGGCCAGTTCGACGAGGGCCACTTCCAGTTCGCCTTCACGGGCAGCGGCAAGCTGACCACGCCGAAAGACCAGTTCATTGCGATCTACAAGGACATCGACGTGGAGTGGGCCTCCATGGACGATGTCGCCTATGACGAGGCGCAGGTGAAGGAACTGGAAGCGCAGCAACTCGCCGCCGTTGGCTACACGTTCACGATCGACACGCTCACCGCCGACGAGATGACCGTGCATGACCGGACGAGCCATACCGTCTGCAAGCGGATCGAAGGATAGGGTCGGCCATGTACCTGATATTCACCGCTGAGACCTGGAAAGGCCCTTCGCACGCGACGGGCTGCCTGGCCGGAGGGATGGACGTGCGCGGACACCGCCGCATGCCTCCTGCGATTACACCTGCCGAAGTGCAGGATCCCAATGCCGCCACGCCCGCGTGGACCGCAAACCTGGAGACGTCCAAATGACGACTTTCCCCGATTTCACGAAGCTTGAGCTTGGCACGCCGCACGCGAAGGCCGCCGCACCGAAGACCGGCGCGGCATGGAACACGCCGGAAGGCATTCCGGTGAAAACCGCCTATACCGCCGCCGACAGTGCCGGCCTCGACTTCCTCGACGATTATCCGGGCCTCGCCCCGTTCGGCCGCGGCCCTTACCCGACCATGTACACGAACCAGCCCTGGACAGTTCGCCAGTATGCGGGCTTCTCGACGGCTGAAGATTCCAACGCCTTCTATCGCCGCAACCTCGCGGCCGGGCAGAAGGGTCTCTCGGTCGCCTTCGACCTCGCGACACACCGCGGCTATGACTCCGACCACGTGCGCGTGACGGGCGATGTCGGCATGGCCGGTGTGGCCATCGACTCCATCTATGACATGCGCACCCTGTTCTCCGGCATTCCGCTGGACCAGATGTCGGTGTCAATGACGATGAACGGCGCCGTCCTGCCGATCCTCACGCTCTATATCGTGGCGGCCGAGGAACAGGGCGTCGGGCCGGAGAAACTGGCCGGGACGATCCAGAACGACATTCTCAAAGAGTTCATGGTGCGGAACACCTACATCTATCCGCCCAAGCCTTCGATGCGGATCATTTCGGACATCTTCGCGTACACGTCGCAGAACATGCCGAAGTTCAACTCGATCTCGATCTCCGGCTATCATATGCAGGAAGCGGGCGCGACGGCAGACCTGGAACTCGCCTACACGCTGGCAGATGGCATTGAGTATATCCGCGCCGGCGTGGCCGCGGGCCTCGACGTGGACGCGTTTGCGCCGCGCCTCTCCTTCTTCTGGGCGATCGGCATGAACACGTTCATGGAAGTCGCCAAGATGCGCGCTGCGCGCCTCCTGTGGGCAAAGCTCGTGAAGGAAAATTTCTCGCCGAAGTCGGACAAGTCGCTCAGCCTGCGGACGCACTCGCAGACCTCCGGCTGGTCGCTGACGGCGCAGGACGTCTACAACAACGTGATCCGCACCTGCCTCGAGGCCATCGCGGCCACGGGCGGGCAGACGCAGTCGCTGCACACGAACAGCTTCGACGAAGCGCTCGCCCTTCCGACGGACTTCTCCGCCCGTATCAGCCGGAATACGCAGCTGTTCCTGCAACAGGAAGCCGGCGCCTGCCAGACGATCGACATGTGGGGCGGCTCCTATTACGTCGAGCGCCTGACGCACGACCTCGCCGCCAAGGCGCTCGCCCATATCGAGGAAGTCGAGAAAATGGGCGGCATGGCGAGGCCATCGAGGAAGGCCTGCCGAAACTGCGCATCGAGGAAGCCGCCGCGAACACGCAGGCGCGCATCGACAGCGGTACGCAAACCGTGGTCGGCGTGAACAAGTTCCTGCTCGACGAGGACGAGGATGTTCCGGTGCTGAAGGTTGACAACGCCGCCGTGCGCCGCATGCAGCTCGACAAGCTCGCGCGCCTGAAGGCCGAGCGGAACAATGCCGAAGTCGAAGCCAAGCTGAATGCCATCGCGGAAGCCGCCGCCGGTACGAAGGGCAATCTGCTGGCCCTCGCTGTGGACGCTGCGCGCGCCAAGGCAACCGTCGGTGAGATTTCCGAAGCCGTCGAACGCAGCCAGGGCCGCCACCAGGCCGTCATCCGCTCGATCAAGGGCGTCTATGGCGGCGGCGTGAAGAGCACGGAGAAAGCCGACGAAGCGCTCAGCCTCGCCCAGGCCTTCGAGAAGGCGCATGGCCGCCGACCGAAAGTCTACATCGCCAAGATGGGCCAGGACGGTCACGACCGCGGCCAGAAGGTCGTCGCCTCGGCGCTGATGGACCTTGGCTGGGATGTCGTGATCGGCCCGCTGTTCCGAACGCCGGAAGAAGCCGCCGCCGATGCGCGCAAGGCCGGCGTGGACATCGTCGCCGCCTCCTCGCTCGCCGCCGGCCACCTGACGCTGGTGCCGGAACTGAAACGCGCGCTGGGCAATGAAGGCGCGGCCAATGCGCAGATCATCGTCGGCGGCGTGATCCCGCCGCAGGACTTCGACGCGCTTTATGCCGCCGGTGCCGCAGCGATCTTCCCGCCCGGCACAGTCATCGCCGACAGCGCGCTGAAGATGCTGGACCTGCTGACCGGCGACGGCGCGAAGACGGCGGCCGAATAAGCGGCGATTGCATCTTTTCGCAGGGCGCGGTTCTCCCCATATTTCCGGAAACGGAAACACGAGAAGGATCGCGCCATGCTGCTCACCACCACGCCGACCGTTCAGGGTCATGACATCACGAAATATCTCGGCGTCGTCTGTGGCGAGGTCGTGATCGGCGCGCACCTCGGCAAGGACATTCTCGCGAGCTTCACCAACCTCGTCGGCGGGCGCTCGAACGCCTATGAAAGCACGCTGCGCGAGACGCGCGACGATGCGCTGGCGGAAATGGTGTCCGAAGCGAAGAAGCTGGGCGCCAATGCGATTGTCGGCGTGAAGTTTGACTACACGGTCATCGGCCAGTCGGGCTCGATGATGATGGTGGCGGTCTCCGGTACGGCGGTGACGCTGACGTGAGCCGGCTGCCCACGACCGCTCCGTCGGCGGAGGACATTCTCGACGCGGCCGAGGCCTGCCTGAAGCAGCTGCCGGAGCACATGCAGGCCGCCGCCCGCGACGTGCGCATC
Organism: Hyphomonas sp.; assembly: GCA_041398365.1. GTDB lineage: Bacteria > Pseudomonadota > Alphaproteobacteria > Caulobacterales > Hyphomonadaceae > Hyphomonas. The sequence goes on from JAWKUV010000022.1 coordinate 29,022, forward strand.
ATTGTGCAGGACTATGCTGACGACGATGTGCTCGACGAGATGGACATCGACGACCCGCTGGACCTGACGGGGCTTTATTCCGGCGTGCCGCTGACGCACGAGAGCGTGACCCAGCCGTCGCTGCAGACGCCGCTGGTCTTCCTCTACCGCATGCCGATCCTGTTCGAATGGTCGGCGCGCGGCGACGTCACGCTGGAAGACCTGGTCGCGCATGTCACGATCCACGAATACGGCCACCATTTCGGCTGGTCGGACGCGGAGATGCACCGCTTGCTGGACAGTATGGACTGAGCCTCAGTCCTTCGACTTGTGCGCCAGCGTGTGGGCGTGCTTTTCCCAGTTCTGGCCGTCGAACCGGTTGATCGTCACGTCCAGCGTTTCCCAGTCGTCGAGGCAGCGCCAGGTGACTGCAACGCCATCCGGGTTCGAGCGCGGGATGTAGAAGCTCTTGATCCCGCAGGTCTTGCAGAACAGGTGCTTGGCCGCACCGGTATTGAACGTGTACTCGCCGAGATTGTCCGCGCCTTTCAGCAGGCGGAAACGGCTCGACGGCACGATCACGTGCGTGTTGCCGCTCATCGCACAGATGGTGCAGTTGCAGTCCTCGACGTCGAAGGCGTCCGGCAGGTCCACTTCGAAGCGCACCGCCCCGCAATGGCACCCGCCGGAATGGGTCGTCAGCATCTATTCCGCGCTTTCCATATGGACGACATAGGCCCCGAGCGCCCCGAAGAAGAGTTCCACATCGCTATTGTCGAACACGGCCTCGCCGCCGAGGTCGATCGAGTAGTCGAGCCCGATCGTGTAGGTGCCGTCACCTTCGTCGCCCGGCAGCAGGAAGCCCCGGCCGAAGGGGAAGCTGTCATTGTAGAGGTTGTTCCGCTCGTACACGGACAGGTCGAGTGCGCCGGGCTCGGCATAGGTCGCAAAGATCATCACACCCTCGCAGGTGCTGGTCTCGTCGCAACCGAACAGGCGGACGCTGTAGAAGATCCCATCGCGGCTCGCATCGATCCGGACGGACGAATCGCTTGCCTCGTTCACGACGACGTCGGTATCGCCCGCCGCCCGCAGCACGTCGGCCGCCGCTTCCGGCGTGATCGGCGCAGCGAGGGCAGCCGGGGCAAGCGCTAGTACAGCAGCAAGGGAAATCAGGGCAGGTTTCAGCACGTTCGTCTCCATGGAGGTTCCGGCTTCTAGTGTCACACGCCAGATGAACGCTGCAATAACAAGCTTCAGCCGACCCAGACCGGCGGACGTCGCCCGGCCCAGGGCCGTGCCTGTTCCAGCTGGCCCGCCAGGCGGAACATCAGGCTTTCCGAACCGAGCCGCCCACCGAACATCATGCCGATGGGCAGGCCGCCCGGCGCCTCATCCGTTGCACCTGTCCAGTGCAGCGGCACCGACATGGCCGGGCAGCCGGTCTGGTTGAACAGCGGGCAGTGCGCGCCGAAGCCGGCAATCGCCTTGCCCATCGCGTCGCCGGACTGGGTGAGCGCCATCGTGCCGAGCTTGTCCGGCGCGCGGTGCGTGACCGGCGACAGGGTCAGGTCGAAGCCGCCATCGTCCAGGAACTGTTCGTAGGTGATCGCCACGGCATTGAAGAGATTGTTGGCGCGCGCCAGTTCTACCATCGGCACGGAGCGGCCAAGGCCGACCATGGCAGCGGTGATCGGCTCCATCTCGTCCTCACGCACCGGCCGGCCGAGCATGGTGGAGCGGTCGTCGAAGGCGGCGGCAATGTTCGCGGAGATCGTGAACAGGGCGTATTTCGCCAGCGTCTCGCCGTCGAGCACCGGCCCTGCCTCCACCACATCGTGGCCAAGGCTTTCCAGGAGTTTCGCCGTGGCCTCCAGACCGGCGGCGGCATCGGCATCCGGCATCGTGCCGTTCGGCGCCTTGCGCCAGAGCGCGATGCGCAGCTTGCCCGGCGCGCGGCTCACTTCCTCAAGGTACGGACGTTCCGGGGGCGGCGCGACATAGCGGCTGCCGGTCTCGCGGCCATGGCAGATGTCCAGCAGGGCGGCACTGTCCCGCACGCTGCGGCTGACGGCGTGGACGGTAGACATGCCGTTCCAGCCCTCGGTACGGCCCGGCCCCATGGGCACGCGGCCGCGCGAAGGCTTGAGCCCGAAGAGGCCCGTGCACGAGGCCGGGATACGGATCGAGCCACCGCCATCGCTGGCATGCGCCAGCGGCAGGACGCCCGCCGCGACCGCTGCGCTCGCCCCGCCGGACGAGCCGCCGGAGGTGCGCGTCACATCCCAGGGATTGCGCGTCTGGCCGTAGAGCGTGGATTCGGTCGTCGTGGTGAGGCCGTATTCCGGGCTGGTCGTCTGGCCGAAGAAGACGAGGCCCGCCTTGCGGTAGCGACCGACGAGCACGGAATCGCGCGCGGAGACATAGCCCTTCCACGCCACCGAACCATTGGTCAGCGGCGCATCCTTCACTTCGGCGGCAAGGTCTTTCGTTACGAAAGGCACGCCGGCGAAGGGGCCGTCGCCGGGACCGGCTTCCAGCTGCTTGCGGGCAAGGTCTGCAAAGAGGGCGCTGAAACAGTTCAGCTTCGCCTGCGCGGCGTCCGCTCGCGTCAGGGCCGCATCGAGCAGTTCCCCGGCGCTGACCTGCTTCGTGCGCACAAGCTCCGCAAGGCCCAGTGCATCATAGTCGCCGTATTCTTTCATTCGGCCCTCCCTTTAAGTGGTTCCAGTGTGGAACGCCGGGGGCCGAAAGGAAACCCCGATCAGGGCTCGAGTTCGGGCGGAGGTGCGTCCGGGCCGTCCGGGCCGGGTTCAGGCATAGATCCGGGCGGACCAAGGCGCATCCGGTCCGGACCATCGGGACCGCCGCGGCGGCCGGGACCGTCCAATTCGCGTTCGCGCGGGCCACGCATCAGGAACCGGGCCATGCGGGTCCGCTCTTCCAGTGTCAGGCCGCCGAACAGGCGCGCCATCTCCCGGTGGGTGGACGTGTTCACGGCATCGTCGGCCGAGCGCAGCAGCTCGAAGGCATCCAGGACGGCCTGCTCGTCATAGGGCTCTTTCGTCACCGCGTCCGCAAGCGCCTTGCGAGCGGCGTTGCGAGCCTCGCGCGGCTGCTCGGACGCTTTGAACGCTTCGCGCAGGACGTTCATGATCGTATCGCGCTCGGAGCCTTCCTTCGGCACCCAGGTAAAGTGTTCGTGCCGCCGGTCGAATTCCGGGGCCGGCGGCTTCGGCCGCAGCAGGACACCGGCCAGAAGGCCGAGCAGCATCATGTTCGCCATCAGCGATATGACCAGCCAGAACGGTATCTTGCGCGAGGATGCGGGCTTGTCGTTCATTGCGTGCTCTCATCCATGAGGGAATAGTCACCGAAGCCCAGCGCCGCATACATCACGGCGTCGGCTTCATCGTCGGCCGAGGCGGTCGCAACCGTTGCCGGCATCGAGACGTTCACGCCGATCAGCAGGCCCATGGCCAGCGAGGCCACGGCCCCGGCCGGCAGCCAGCCCGGCAGGAAACGGCGGAGGCCGGTTCCGCTGCGGACAGGCGCGGTCTTTGCTTTCGGTGCGGACGATACGAGCGCCTCGCGCAGGGCGGGCGAGACCGTCACGTCCGGCATCCGGCCCAGAAAGTCATCCAGAAGGCGCGCCTCGTCGAGGGCGGCGGCGAATACGGCCGGCATTTCGGCCATGCGGCGGGCGGCCTCGGCGCGCTCGGCTTCCGGGAAGGCTGCAGGATCGGCGCCATAGGCCCCGATCAGCTCGAGGATACGGGCATCACTGATCAAGGACGGTTTCATGCAACACTCCTTTCAGCCAGAGTCGCCTTCAGGCTGCGCCGTGCGCGCGCCAGAAGGCTTTCCAGCGCTTCCTCGCTTGTTTCCATGATCTCCGCCGCCTCTGCCTGAGAATGTCCCTGCAGCGCACACAGCGTCAAGGCAGCTGCCTGGCGCTCCGGAAGCGCGGCGATGGCGGCCTCGATGGCGCGGACGCGTTCAGTCTGCAGCAGGCGATCGTGCGGGGTGAGGCCGGGGTCTTCCATATCGGGCAGCTCGCCCGGCAGGGACTCGCGCCGCTTGCGCAGGACATCGTAGCAAAGGTTCAGCGCGACGCGGTGCAGCCACGTCGAGAACTTTGCCCGCGGCTCCCAGCCCGGCAGCGCTTTCCATGCGCGAAGGAAGGTCTCCTGTGTCACGTCCTCTGCTTCCATCCGATCGCCCAGCATGCGCGTGGCGAGCCCCAGAACTCCCGGTGAATACCTGTCGACCAGCCACGCGACGGCGGACGGGTCTCCCGCCGCCGCCCGTGTGATCTGGTCGAGGTCCGATAAAAAAGCCACGAAGCGGAATTTACCCCAGTGCGGGCTGAATGCACGTGTCTGATACGCAATTTGCGGGGGACGCGCATCGCATGCACTCAGCCCGGCCGGGAGGCCTCTCCGTTACTCGGCTTCCGGCGGCGGGGGCGGCATGTCTCCATCGAACATGAAGCGCCGGCCTTTGCCCGGACCATCCATCCGTTTCATCATCATCGGCGCGGCGTCGAATTCAGCCTTGCTGACCGTGCCGTCCTTGTCGGTGTCGAGTTCGGCGAAACGCTTGTCCGCCATGTCGCCACGCTTCTCGACCCATTCGGCGCGCTCTTCCTGACGCTCGGCCATGCGGGTGGCCTGGTGCGCTTCAGCTTCTTCGCGCGAGATGAGGCCGTCCTTGTTGGCGTCCATGGTCTCGAACATGTCGTCGATCCGCTTCGCGCGCATCTCGGCCATGTTGGCCTGCATTTCAGCGCGCCGGGCGTCGTGATGCGCGGTCATTTCGGCTTCGGACAGCTTGCCGTCCTTGTTGGTGTCGATCTCGGCGAACATGGCATCGCGATGGGCCTGGATCTCGGCATCCGAGACTTCGCCGTCGCCGTTCGTGTCGATTTCCTTCATCATGCCGGGATGGCCTTTGCCGCCATCGCGCGGACCGTGCGCTGCTGCAGGAAGGGCCAGAACGGCAATTGCCGCCATAGATGCAGTGGCCAGAATGATACGTTTCATAGGGGGAAACTCCTCTCCTTGGCGGTCGCCTTTGCTTGCCGGCAACCATTGTCAATTGAACGAGGAGGGGTCAGCTTTCCGTCGCATCCAGATGCAGTTTTTTGACCGCAAGCGCGTGCAGCCTTGATTTTACAGAGGATAATTCTGCCTCGAGTGCCACAAATGTGTCAGCCCCAACGGCCCGGCACAGCCGGTCGCGCAAGCCGGCCGGCATCGCGTCGGAACTCGTCTCGGCACCGATGGCAAGGCGCTGGATCTGCTGCAATGCCTGGAGCAGCACCGTACCTTCCGTAAGCAGATTGCAGTCATCGGGTTCAAACGAGGCGTGCGCGATCGCCTCCAGCGTCGAGGCGCAGATGGCATCGCGCTCACCGCTCAGCAGCATGTCCTGCTGCACCACGAACTCGACATCGATCAGGCCGCCATCCGCGGTCTTCAGGTCCCACAGGCCCTTGCCCGGCTTTTCCCGGTGCAGGCGGCGGCGCATGTCGGTGATGTCGGTAGGGAATCTGCTCCGCATTCGTCCGGGCACGTCCGGTTATCGCATCCGCCGCGATATCCATCACGGTCGCGCCGAGCCCTCGTCGCCCGCCACCGGGCGCAGGCGCGTCAGCGCCATATGCTCCCAGGTCCAGGCTTCCTTGTTCTGGTAGGTCTCGAACGCCGGCAGACTGACGGCGACCGGGCCAGCCCGGCCCGACGGACGAAGCCGCATGTCGACTTCATAGAGCGCCCCTTCGGCCGTCGGCGCGGTCAGCGCCGTGATCAGGCGCTGCGTGAACCGCGTGTACCAGGTCTGCGCTTCCAGCGGATCGGCATCGTAGATGACGATGATATCGAGATCGGACCCGGCCGTCAGTTCCGCCCCGCCCAGCTTGCCCATGGCGAACACGCCCCAGCGGCCGGGCTGTGGCCCGTTGCGCCGCTCGGTCTCCCAGATCGCGGCGGCCGACATCTCGCGGATCGTGTCGTCGGCAAGTCCCGTCCAGTATTCCGCGGCATCCTTCGCGGGGATCAGTCCGTGCAACAGGCGGTGGCCGACCAGGAAATTCTGCTCGCGGTGATAGCGCCGCCAGTTATCGAGCGCGGCATCGAAACTTGTTCCCGGGCCGATCTCCGGCCGCGGCGGCGCCTGCCCGCTGACCAGCGCTTCCAGCAGGTCGGGCCGGCGCGACAGGATTTCAGCAAGGCGCGGGGCAAGCGCCAGCGTGGCGACGAGATCATCCAGCAGGTCCGGCTCTGCCAGCAGCATGGCCAGAGTCTGCACGCCGGACGAGAGCCCGCCGAAGAAGCGCGAGAACCAGCGGAAGGCTTCGTCAGCCTCGCCCGTCTTGCCCATGTCCTCGAGCAGGCGCGGCAGGATGGCGGTGAGCAATTCACGGCCCCGCGCGGTCCGCGTCGCCGGAACCCGGCCGCGGTGCCAGTTGCGGATCGTGTCGATGGCGGCGCTGGGATCGCTGAAGCCGAGCCCGCTCAGCGTTTCGACCGTGCCGGATCGTCATCGACGCCCGTGAAGACGAGGTTGCCCAGACGGCTTTCGCCAACGGCGCGGTCTTCCGCGGCAAACAGCGCATCATAGGCCGCCTGCACCCGGCGGCGCGTCTCAGCAGGTCGCGGTCGAAGGCTTCGAGACTGTCATAGCCGCAAAGACGGGCGACGGCTTCCCGCTCGGCCGGATCTTTCGGCACGGTATGGGTCTGCTCGTCATGCCGCATCTGGATGCGGTGCTCGACATTGCGCAGCTGACGATAGGCTTCGGACAGGGCCCGCGCGGTCTCGTCATTGACCACGCCGCCGGCGCGCAGGGCCTCCATCGCGCCGAGCGTCGTATTGTCCCGCAGTTCCGGCCGCCGCCCACCGAGGATCAGCTGCTGCGTCTGCACGAAGAACTCGATCTCGCGAATGCCGCCGGGCCCGAGCTTTACGTCCGGCCACGGAATGGCGAAATCCTTCGCCCCGGCCTTCGTATTGATCATCCGCTTGATCGCCTGGATGTCGCCGATGGCCCAGTAATCCAGGTTGCGCCGCCAGACATAGGCACCATGCGGTCGAGGAAGCGATGCGCGGCCTTCAGGTCGCCCGCCGCGGCGCGCGCCTTGATCCAGACCATGCGCTCCCAGTTCTGGCCGACGCTCTCGTAGTAGACTTCCGCCATGTCGGTGGAGACGGCCAGCGGCGTGGAGGACGGATCGGGCCGCAGACGCAGATCGGTGCGGAAGACGTAGCCGTCCTCGGTCGTCTCGTCGAACATGCGGACCATGTCGCGTACCACGCGCTGCGCTGCCTCGCCCGGCGAACGCGCTCCGCCATCGAACGTGTTCGGATCGTAGAAGACGGCGAAGTCGATATCGCTGGAATAGTTGAGCTCGAACGCGCCCATCTTGCCGAGCGCGATGGCAAAGATGCCCTCGCCGGAGAGGCCATGATGGGCCAGTGCCACACGCAGCGCAGCATCGAGGCATTCGGACGCAAATTCGGTGAGGACCAGCGTGACGTCCATGACATCCCGCGTGCCCGACAGGTCTTCGGCAGCCAGCGACAGGTGCGTTGCGAGCTTCGCCTGGCGCAGGATGCGCATAGCGTCCTCATAAGACGGGCCGGGCTGCGGCGGCCTTGCCAGCATACGGACGGTTTCGAGCGCCTCCCACCAGTCGCCTTCGACCTCCCGCCCGGCCAGCCGCCGCAGGTAGGGCGCATAGGGCATCGCCGCCTCGAGCGCAGCGGCAGGTGTGTCGGCAATCGGTCTGACGTTCAGCATGAGACCCTCACGCGCGCGGCAGGCGCAGCGTGGCCTTCAGGCCCGGTGCATTGGCGGGGCCGCTGCCATCGGCAAGAATCAGCTGGCCGCCATGCATTTCGGCGACAGAGTCGACCAGCGCGAGCCCGAGGCCGCTGCCGGGCTGGGTGCGCGCCGAATCCATGCGCTGGAAGCGCTGCACCACGCGGTCGCGCGCTTCCGCCGGCACGCCGGGCCCGGTATCGACCACGGTGAGGTCCACCATGCCGTCCGGTCCGCGTGCCACGGTCAGGCTGATCGTGCCGCCGGCGGGCGTGTACTTGATGGCATTGTCGAGCAGGTTCGACAGCGCCTGGCCGATCAGATCGCGGTCGCCCAGCACGGTGAGGTGCTTGGTGATCTGGCTCTTGAAACTCTGCTCCGCCTCGTCGCAGGCCGGCTCGAACAGTTCGGCGAGTTCCTCGGCGAGTTCGCTGACATCCATGCGTATGCGCTCGCCTTCGGCGCCGGCCTCCAGCCGGGCGAGGCGCAGGATGGCGTTGAACGTGCCGAGCACGCGGTCGACTTCCTCGACCGTCTCGCTCAGCGTCGCCTCGGCGCTTTCCTTCGACATCGGCTCCGACAGGGCGATCTCCAGCCGGTTGCGCAGGCGCGAGAGCGGCGAACGCAAATCGTGCGCGATGGCGTTGCCGGTATTGCGCGTCGACTCGATCAGCTTCTCGATCTGGTCGAGCATGGCGTTGATCCGCTGGCCGAGCCGGTCGAACTCATCGCCGGAACCGCGCACGGGCACGCGCTGGCCAAGTTCTCCGCCCATGACGGCCTCTGCCGTCCGTGCCAATTCGTCGGCCCGCCGCGCTGCCCCGCGAGAAATCAACAGGCCGCCGAGCAGCGACAGGACCAGGCCGATCGGCGCCGCAATGAAGATCGCGTTCTGTATCCGGCCTACAATGGCCGTCTGCTGCGCCGTATCGAACGCCACCAGCAGGGCCCCGCCATTGTCGCGCAGGCGCACGATGCGGCCGGCCGCGGGACGCACGACGGTTGTCCCGTCCGGTTCCTGCACGTCGATGTCGAAGTAGACCGTCTGCACGTCGAGTTCGGGATTGTGCGCCGGCATGCGCTGGAAATGGCCGGCGATACGGCGGCCGGTGGCATCTTCGAGATAGTAGAAGAACGTCGAGCCGTTGCGGGTCATCCGCTCGAACACCGACTCGCTGAGGCGCTCCATGCCCCCGGTGAAGTAGGCATTGCCGAGCTGTTCGAACTCGAGGTCCATCCGCCGGTCGGACTCCGCGCGGATATAATAGACCGTTGAATAGTAGAGATAGATCAGCAGGGCCGCCGAAAAGGCCGCGAACATGGCGCTGTAGAGCAGCGCCAGCTTGAACGTGGTCGTCCGAAGGAAAGACGGCAGGGCGAGTTTCATGGCTCGCTAGGTGCCAGCGCCCTGCCCGTCCGTCTAGCCCTGGACGCGGTAGCCGGCGCCGCGGACCGTATGCAGCAGCGGCTCGTCGAAGTCCTTGTCGATCTTGGCGCGCAGGCGCGAGACGTGCACGTCGATGACATTGGTCTGCGGGTCGAAATTATAGTCCCACACCTTCTCGAGCAGCATCGTGCGGGTCACGACCTGTCCGGCATGGCGCATCAGGAATTCCAGCAGGCGGAATTCACGTGGCTGAAGGTCGATCTTCTTGCCGGCGCGCGTGACCTTGCGGGTCAGCAGGTTCATCTCGAGATCGCCGGCTTTCAGCACCGTGACCGGGGCTTCCTGGCCGGACGGTTGGCGGCGGCCGAGTGCCTCGACGCGGGCCGCGAGTTCAGCTGGCGCGAACGGCTTGGCGAGATAGTCCTCGGCACCGGCCTTCAGGCCCTGCACCTTGTTCTGGACGTCGCCGAGAGCCGAGAGGAACAGGGCCGGCGTCGTGCCGCCTGCGTCACGGAACTCCTTCAGCAGGGTCAGGCCGTCTTTCTCCGGAAGCATCCGGTCGACCACCATGGCGTCGAAATCCTCCGAACGGGCCTTCTCCAGGCCGCGTTCGCCGTCGTTCGCCTTGTCGACCGAGTGACCGGCTTCGACGAGGACCTTCTCGATGAAGCTCGCCATTTCGGCATCGTCTTCGATTACGAGGACGCGCATGGGATTCTCCTGGTCTGTGTCGAACATTTACGCCTCACTTATTTGTCGCCGATGTCGATGGTGCGGTACTGGGTGATCTGGCCGATGCGGACGGCGATCAGCACTTTCGTGCGTCCAGCCTTCTTCGCCGCGTCGATCGTTTTCTGGAGCGCGTCGACGCTGCTGACCGGCTGGCTGTTGGCCTCGAGGATGACCATGCCGCGCTGGAGGCCGGCCTCCTCGATGATGCTGCCGCGTTTCACCTCGGTGATGACGAGACCGGCTTCATCCTTGTCGAGGCCGAGGCGCTCGCGCATGTCCGCATCCAGCGGCACGAAGGTGACGCCGAGCGAGTCCATGGTCGATTCGTCCGGGCTGGTCTCGCTGCCCTTGGAGGACGGAGCGGCCGGGGCGCGCTGGGTGCTGGTCGTATCGCCGCGTTCGCCGACGGTGACGCTGATCGTCTGGCGCTTGCCACCGCGCATGATATCGAACTTGTTGGACGTGTTCGCGATCAGGCGGCCGACGAGACGGGTCGTCGTGGTCGCATCGGAGACTTTCTGGCCGTTGACCGAGAGAATGATGTCGCCGCGCTGCAGGCCACCTTTTTCGGCGGGGCTGTCGACGGTGACGTCGGCGATGATGGCGCCGTCATTGTCCGGCATGCCCTGCGCTTCGGCCATGTCCTCGGTGAGGTCCTGGATCGAGACGCCGAGCCAGCCGCGCGAGACGTGGCCGTTCTTGATGATCGCCTGCGTGACTTCGTCGGCGAGTTCCGCGGGGATGGCAAACCCGATACCGACCGAGCCGCCGGTCGGCGACAGGATCTGCGTGTTCACGCCGACCACGTTGCCCTGAAGGTCGAAGGTCGGGCCGCCGGAGTTGCCGCGGTTGATGGCGGCGTCGATTTGGAGGAAGTCCGTGTACGGGCTGTCATTGCCGAGTTCGCGGCCATCGGCCGAGAGGATGCCGGCTGTCGCGGTGCCGCTGAAGCCGAACGGGTTGCCGAGCGCGACCACCCAATCGCCCTTGCGCAGGGCATGCGAGTTGCCGAAGCGGACATAGGGATAGGCGCCCTTTTCCTTGACCTTCAGCACGGCAAGGTCGGTATCCGGGTCGGTGCCGACGAGTTCGGCTTCCAGTTCCTTGCCGTCCTTGGTGACGATTTCGATCTGAACCGCGTCCTCGACGACGTGGTTGTTGGTGACGATGTAGCCGTCCTGCGAGATGAAGAAGCCGGACCCGAGCGAGCGGGCTTCCTGGGTCTGGGGCTCTTCCTCTTCGCCTTCCTGTTGCTGGCGGCGCTGTTCGAGGAAGTCGTCGAGGCCCGGCAGGCCGCGGAACTGTTCGAAGAACTGCTCCATGTCGCCGAGGTCGTTGACCTTGCGTTCCGAGAGGACGTTGACGCTGACAACCGCAGGTTCAACCTGCTCGATCAGGTCCGCGAAGCTCATCGGTGCGCCCGAAGGCGGCTGGATCGCGATGGGTTGCGCGCCCGCCTCAGGGCTGAGAATCTTGGGCGAGATCCACAACGTGCCGACTGCGGCCGCCCCGAAAAGCGCTGCAACCATGGCCTGCCGCGATATGCCAAGTTTCATGTGACGTCTCTCCAACTCGCTGAAATATCGCCGTTTGTACGGACGGCCGTTACATAATCATACGCGTGGTAATGTGGTCATTAAATGTCAGTAAGTCGAATGGATTCAGATCGTCAGCGTTTCGCGCCGCCGGACCGGCCCTGATCGAGGGCACGCGCGTTCGCAAGCGCACGGCTCGCGCGCCGCTGCCACCTCCCCCGCGCCTGCGCCCTCGCGCCGGGCATGGTCCACCAAGGGGGCTTTCCCGCTCCCGGAGAGGCGCCATCCGGTTTAGAAAACCTCCTAAAAGGCGACGGGGAATAATCATACCGAAGGTACGGCAGAACAGAAAAACTTCTTGAACTATAACGGTCTGTGTTACATACTTAACTATACGACAAATCGAAGGGGCTGATTTGTGCGCTTGATTTACTGCACGCCGAAGAGGCCGTTGCCTGGTCGCGCGCCAGTCCCTTGCCAGTTGCCGGCGCTGAAAAGGCCCATTCCCCGGGCCCACCGGCGTCTTTCGCCATCTCGTACGGGCCTACTGCCAAGGTTCCATGCGGGGTCCCATTCAGACGTCAAGCAATGTCCCCACCCAGCCTGACGGCTATTCCCGCGGGGGTCGGCGCCGGCAAACCCTGCGAACAAATTCTTGTGAGATGCCTCAGGCGTCTTCCGACTCGATGGCCGCAGCTTCGGTCCGCTTGCGCCGAGTCGTGAGAAATCCGATGGCCGCACCGGCCACCAGGAGCAGGAACGGGCCCGCCCAGAGAATCGTCCCGCCAAAGCCCCGCCCCTTCGGACGGAACAGCACGAACTCGCCATAGCGACTCTCGAACCAGTCGCGCACGTCCTGGTCACTGGAGCCTTCCATGATCATTTCGCGCACGCGCGCACGCATGTCCTCGGCGATCGGCGCAGAGGATTGCGACACCGGCTCGTTCTCGCACGCGACGCAGCGCAGCTCGCGCATCAGCGCCTGCGCCCGCGCCTCTTCGGCCGGGTCCTGCAGCGGCACGTCCGCCATCATGGCGATCACGAGCGAGAGCAGCAGCGCCTTCATCGCTTCACCTTCACCAGGCTGAGGAAGCCGCCGAGGCCGATCAGCAGGACCCCGGCATACACAAGGTCGATCAGCGGGTTGAAGTAGACCCGGAACACCCAGCGCGTCTGCCCGTCCACCACGCGCTGCTCGCCGAGCGCGGCATAGAGGTCGCCCGTGCCGGTCTTGAAGATCGCGGTTTCGGTGGTCGGCATCCGCGCGGCGGGATAGTAGCGCTTCATCGGCTCCAGAACGGTTTTCGTGCCGCCCTTCACCGCGGTCAGCACCGCCTTGTCGGCATACCAGTTCGGACCTTCGATAGAGCCGACATCGTCCAGCGTCAGCGTCCAGCCGGCCGCCTTGTCCGACGCGCCTTCCGCCAGTGCCACCGTGGTTTCGTATCGCGCGGTCGTCTCGACCACCGCCCCGATAATGAAGAGGCCGATGCCGATATGCGCGAGCGTCATGCCCCAGACGCGCGGCGACACGCCGAACACGCGCTTCAGTGTCACAGCGCGCCGCTTCAGTTCCCACAGCGCTCCGCCGATCAGCCAGACGCCAAGCGCGATGCCGAGGGCGGCGCCGAGCGAGATCTTCCAGACGCCGACGCCCAGGCCGGCAAACACGGCAACAACGACGGCGCCGGCAATCGCCCAGCGCGTCCATTGCTTCACGTCCGCCTTACCCCAGGCCCAGTTCTGCGCCACCGGCAGAAAAACCAACAGCAAGGCGAGAATCGGCACGAAGGTCAGCCGGAAATACGGTTCGCCCACGGACATTGTCCGCCCGGTCGCCTCCGCCATCAGCGGGAACAGCGTGCCGAGCAGGACGGTCAGCGCCGCGACGACGAGGACGACATTGTTCGCCATCAAGGCGCCTTCGCGGCTGACCATCAGCCAGGGCTTGGCGCCCTTCAGGCCGGGGCCGCGCCAGGCGAACAGGCCGAGGGCCAGGATGCCATAGGCCATCAGGCCGAACAGGAGGATCGTGCCGCGCTTCGGATCGACGGCAAAGGCGTGTACCGAGGTCAGCACGCCGGAGCGCACGAGGAAGGCGCCCATGATCGAGAACAGGAAAGCGACCACGGCCAGCAGCGCCGTCCAGGCAGCGAAATTCTCTCGCTTCTCGGTCACGATCACCGAGTGCAGCAGCGCCGCCCCGATCAGCCAGGGCATCAACGAGGCATTCTCCACCGGGTCCCAGAACCACCAGCCGCCCCAGCCGAGTTCGTAATAGGCCCAGTAGGAGCCAAGCGCGATGCCGAACGTGAGCGGCACGAAGGCCGCCAGCGACCAGCGCCGCGCCTCTTTGGCCCACACGCGGTCGATCCGCCCCTCCATCATGCCGGCCGCCGCCAGCGCGAAGACGAAGGAGTAGCCGACATAACCAAGGTAAAGCATCGGCGGATGGAAGGAGAGCGCCGGGTCCTGCAGCAGCGGGTTAAGCCCCGCGCCCTGGAACGGCGCCGGGTCGAGCCGCAGGTAGGGCGAGGAAGCGAAAAGGAGATAGGCCATCGCGCCAGCCGCCAGAAGGCCCTGCACGCCGAGGGCCCGCGCCTCGAACGTCTCGCGCCCGGTCTTCATCAGCGCGGCGGCTGCGGCGCCGAAGCCCAGCGTCACCAGCGCCCAGAGCGCCATCGAGCCCTCATGGTTCCCCCACGTGCCGGCGATCTTGTAAAGCATCGGCTTCAGCGTGTGGGAGTTCTGCGCCACCAGCAGTACGGAAAAGTCCGACACAGCGAACGCGTGCACCAGCGTCAGGAAGGACAGGGCCATGAAGCCGAACCCGGCAATCGCCGCCATGCCCGCCCAGCGCCGGTCGCCCTTCAGGCCGAAGACCATCTGCGCCAGCGCTGCGCCCAGCGTGAGGAAGGCCATGAAATGCCCGGCTTCGATCATCCGCCGGCCGCCTCGGGCCGCAACTCGCGCGGCTGGTAGTTCTCGTCGTGCTTGGCGAGGATCTGGCGGGCGACAAAGCTTCCGTCCGGCTGGAACTCGCCAATCGCGACCACGCCCTGCCCCTCGCGGAACAGGTCCGGCGCGATGCCGGTGAAGGCCACGCGGATATTGCTGTCGGAATTGTCGATCACGGTGAACACCATCGTGGCGCCGTCATCGGAATAGGTCAGCGAGCCGGGTTCCACCCAGCCGCCCACTTTCACCTCGCGGCCGGCCTTGGGCAGGCCTTTCTCGGCAAGGACCCGCGGCGTGTAGAACAGGTCAGCGTTCTGGCGGAGCGCCACAAAGGCAAGCGCGGCGGCCGCAAGCAGCAGCACCGCGGCGATGGCAAACGTATAGAGTCGTCGAGTGCGTGCGCGCATGGCGGCTCTTATAGAGCGCCCCGCGCGGGAATGGGAGTGCGGCAGATGCATCGCACCTGCCGCCTCCGGTCACCTTACTTGCCGCGGGCCCAGCGCTTGGCGGCTTCGGCAATCCGCACGCCGTAGACGCGGGCCGTTTCGAGGTCGCCCTTGCGCGGGGCTTCTTCCGGCGAGGCATCGGAGGGCGAGATGGCCAGAGCGCCGCTGAAACCGGCCGTCCAGTTCACGTCGTCAGGGCCGTGGGCCTTGGTGTTCGACGGCAGGAGGCCCGTGCCGACCCAGACCTGCCCGTGCTGTTGCGACAGGGTGAAGAAGTAATCGAGGGTCGATTTCTTGTCGCCGTTGACCGAGGCGGAGTTCGTGAAGCCGCCGGCGATCTTGTCCTTCCACACCTGCGTGAACCAGGGCTTGGAGGTCGCGTCGGCGAACTTTTTGAACTGCCAGGCCGGTCCGCCCATGTAGGTCGGGCTGCCATAGATGATGGCGTCCAGCTCGGCGAGCTTTTCGAAAGTCCCGTCCGGCAGGTTGCCGTCCTGGTCGATGCGGAAGACTTCGACGTCCGCCCCTTCGACAGAGGCCGCGCCGGCCGCGACGGCCTCAGCCTGTTTCACCGTGTGGCCGTAGCCGCTGTAATAGACAATTCCGATTTTGGTCATGGCGCTTATCTCCGCGTGATCTGATCCTGTTCGGCCCACCCCTGCAGGCCGGCGACGCAGATATGGCGCTACACTTCCCTTGAAAAAGTAGGTTCCTATAAGTAACTAAAGGACCGGACGGTACGTCTTGCCGGAAAACAGGTACATTTCCATGACCACGAAGAATCCGAATAAGTCTCATGCCCACACGTCCTGCCCGATGGACGCGTTGCTGCAGACCCTGTCCGGCCCGTGGACGACCTACATCCTGTGGCTTCTGGCCAGCCAGGGCACGCTGCGCTTCGGCGAGCTGAAGACGAACATGCCCGGCATTTCCTCCAAGGTGCTGACCGAGCGGCTGCGCATGCTGGAGGAAAACGGCCTCGTGAGCCGGGACTACAAGCCCACCATCCCGCCTTCGGTCTACTACGCGCTCACGCCGCGCGGCATGGAACTGAAAGACGTGCTCGACGGCCTCGGCCAGCTCGCCCTCCGCTGGCACGAAGAGGACGCGCGGGTGGAGGCCTGATCCCGTTGCCTCCCGCATAGGCTCGCCACGCCCTTTGTGGTAATGGATCGGGGCGATGAGCGATGCCCTCGGTCCCGGCGATCTGGTCCTGTGCGTGAACGCGGCCCCCAACCACGTGACTGGACAACCCGTGCCCCTCGTGGCCGGCGAGACCTATCGTGTTCTCGAAGTGATGGAGTTTGCGTGTCCCTGTGGGCGGTCCGATGCGCTGCTCGATGTCGGCGTGGGCTTCGCCTGGTGCCAGACTCGCTTCCGCCTCCTGCCGAAACCGAAAGCAAGCGCCAGAACCCGCCGCGCCTCGACACCGAAGAAGCTACAACCCACCGACGGGCGTGGCAGCTAGAGTTCCGCGAGACAAAACCGGAAATTGCGGGTGCCCTACTCCGTCGGCGCCACTTCCGGCGCCGGCGGTGCCTCGTCGCCCTGACCGAGGGCGTCGATCATCGCGCGAAAGCGTTCGCGGCGCGGGTCGTCTTCGGCGAGGTGGTTGTAGATGTAGCGCATGGCCTGTTCGGCCTTTTCCTGGTCGCCTGCCTGCGCAGCGCCCATCGCGGCCCACATGCCGGCACGCACCTGCGTCTGGTCCAGCTTGTAGGCCTGCGCATAGAGCTCCGTTGCCTGCGGACTGACACCGCCGCCGGAGAGTTCCACCAGCGTGTCGGCCAGCGCCACCAGCGCCGGCACGAAATTCCCGTCCCTGCGCAGTGCGGACTGATAGGCCCGCGCAGCGTCTTCCGGCCGGCCCTCGGCGCGCAGCATCTCGCCGATGAAGTAGTGCGGCTGCGGATCGTCCGGCTTCTTCTGCGTCGCCAGTTCGAGGCGCGACAAGGTCTCGGCCGCAGTCAGCGTTTCGGGGGCGGTGCGGATCTTTTCGGCGAGGCCTTCCTGCCGCTTCTCCATCGGTTCGTCCGGCATGCCGGGCGATCCCACCATCAGGTAGCCTGCAACGGCGAGCGCCGCACAGCCAACGGCGATCCCAATGTTCAGTCGGTTCATCGCTTCGGAAACCTCAGGCGTGCGCGCAGGCCCCCGGCCGGGGCCTCGTCCAGTTCAAGCACGCCCTTATGCAGCTCCGCCAGCTCCGTGACAATCGAAAGGCCCAGCCCGGTACCGGGGGTTGTTTCATCAAGTCGCACCCCCCGCTTCAGCGCGCCTTCGCGCTCCTGCCCGGTCAGGCCCGGCCCGTCATCGTCCACCTCGATCCGCAATTCGGCAGCATCGTCGCTGACCCGGACGCGCACATCGGCCTTCGCCCATTTGCAGGCATTCTCCATGAGATTGCCCATCATCTCTTCAAGGTCCTGCTGCTCGCCGCGGAACACGGCACCCTCGCCGCCAGACACGGCAACGTCGATGCCCCGGGAATCGTAGAGGCGGTTCAGCATGCGCGCGATGCCATCCAGCACCGGCCGCACCTCTGTCCGCGCCCCCAGCGCCTCGGCCCGCGCCGCCATGCGCGCGCGTTTCAGGTAGTGCTCCACATTGGTCTGCATGGAATCGACCTGCCGGCGCACCACATCGTCCAGCTGGGTCGCGCCCTTCGCCTCGTTCTTGAGCACGGCAATCGGCGTCTTCAGCGCGTGTGCGAGGTTGCCGACATGCGTGCGGGCGCGCTCCACGACCGTCTGGTTGTGGTCGATCAGCTTGTTCAGTTCCTCGGTCAGCGGCCGCACTTCGGACGGGTAATCGTCCGCCAGCTTGAGGCGCGTGCCCTCGCGGATCTCCGCGATGTCGTGGCCGAGCTTCGTCAGCGGCCGGAGCGAATAGCGGATGCCCGCCACCATGGCCGCGAACACGCCCCCGAACAGCACCACCATCGTGCCGATCAGGAGGCTGCGGAACCGCACGGCGGCGGCATCGTTCTGCGCCCGGTCGGCGGCGGCCACGAGGACCAGCGGCGTCTCCCGGTTGGCGACGATGATGGCCTTTGCCGCCGCGAAGATCCGCTGCCCGGCAGGCCCCGGCCCGATGCCGAACTGAGTCGTCCCCGGTGTACCCAGCGCGCGCTTCAGCAATCGGGGCGACATCGGCACCGGCTCGTCCCAGAGGCTGCGCGACCGGAGGTCGCCCGCCGGCTGGCCGTCGGCGTCCACCGCAACGATGGCCCAGTAGCGGCCGGAATACTGCGTCTGGTACCGGGAATCGGTCGACAGGAAGATGTGGTTGTCGTCGGTCACGCGGCCATCCGGCAGGAAGGCCCCTTCGCGCGTCATGTCGCGGGTCAGGGTCACCAGCGTCTGGTCGAGGTCGTCCGCCAGCAGGGCCAGCGTCTGGGCCCGGTAGACCGCCGACAGCGCCACGGCGCCGCCGCCGAGGACGATCAGGCCCCAGACCGCGGCAGCTACCATGATCCGCCGCGCCAGGGACAGGCGCGTCCAGCGGTCAAGGAAAGTGACAGGTTTCTCTTCGGCCTCGCTCATGCCCGGCATTCAGCACGAGGCAGCATCAGCCTGCAACGCGCGCTTCGTTCTCCGGCACGACAAGACGATAGCCGAGACCGCGTTCGGTCTGGATCCGGTCCTGCCCGATCTTGCGGCGCAGGCGCCCGATGAAAACTTCGATCGTGTTGGAGTCGCGGTCGAAATCCTGGTCGTAGATATGCTCGACAAGTTCCGTGCGCGGAACGACCCGGCCCTGGTGATGCATCAGGTAGGACAGGACGCGATATTCGTGCGCGGTCAGCTTGATCGGCTCGCCATTGATCATGGCGCGGGCCGCGCGGGTGTCGACCATCAGCTTGCCGGCCTCGATCGTCGCGGCCGAATGGCCGGCGGCGCGGCGCAGCAGGGCGCGCAGGCGGGCCAGCAGTTCCTCGGTGATGAAGGGCTTGGTCAGGTAGTCGTCGGCTCCGGCATCGAAGCCCGCCACCTTCTCGCTCCACGAATCGCGGGCCGTGAGGATGAGGACCGGGAACGACTTGCCGTCGGCGCGCCACTTCTTCAGCACGCTCACCCCGTCCATCTTGGGCAGGCCAAGGTCCAGGATCACCGCATCATAGGGCTCGGTATCGCCCAGGAAGTGGCCGTCCTCGCCATCTGCCGCCAGGTCCACGGCATAGCCGGACTGGCCCAGAACATCGGCCAGCTGGCGGCGGAGGTCCGCATCGTCTTCAACAACCAGGATACGCATGCTTCAGCTACTCCCTGAAAACCCCAATGTCGGCTCAGGCGCCGCGGCGGTCAAGGATGGCACCGGACTGCGCATCGACCACGAAGTGCATCTTGCGGCCGTCGCCCGTCATCCAGTCGATCTCGTAGACCGCCTTGCCGTTGCCCTTGTCATAAAGGTCGGCGCTCAGCTGGTAACCACCATATTCGCGCTTCAGCCCGCTGAAGATCTGGCTGAGCGGCACGGTTTTTCCCTGTGCACGCGAATCGCGGGCCTGGCCGGGCGAGAACTGGTTCATCCAGTCCTGCGCCAGCGCGGCGGGCGCGGCAGCGAGGCCAAGGGCCAGGAGAAGGGCAGCAATCCGTTTCATAGGGTGGCGTATAGGGCGCCAGCTCTGAATGCGAAGTGAACGATACCGTTCACTTTCATTCAGTGCCCCCTTCCGGGGTCTTCCGGGGCTGGCGGGCCTGGATGGCCGCGTCGATCTTGGGTTCCGAGGCAATCACGAGGCCCCGTGTCACCCCTTTCACCACGGCCGAGGTCCGGTCCGACACGTTCAGCTTGGTAAAGATCCGCCGCACATAGGTGTCCACCGTCTCCTGTCCCAGCTCCAGCTGGCGGGCGATGGCGGCATTGCTCTTGCCCTGTGCCATCCAGTGCAGGACGTCCAGTTCCCTTGTCGACAGGCGGGGGATGTCGTCGGCATCCGCCACGATCAGCTCGCAATAACGCAGGTATGAGGTCTCCGCCGCGATGCGCAGCAAGTCGAGGTCCGCCGTCTCGAACCCGTCCGGCTTCAGCGGCTTGCCCAGTCCGACAAAGCCGACCCGCGCGGCCGAGCCATAGGCCGGAATGCCGATCCCCTCGGCCATGCCCCATTGTTCGAGCGATTTCAGGTAGGCCGCCTCGGACGGCTGCAGGATTACGCCCTCCGGCAGCTTGCCCCACCGGAACGAGCGGCCGATTCGCAGGGCGATATCCGGCAGCGGGTCGCTGCCCCGCTGCGCCTCGCGATAGGCCCGCTCCCATTCGAGGGGAAAGCCCATGTTGATCATCATGCGGCCTTCGCTGCGGTCCTGCACCACGGGCGAGACATAATAGGCAGCGGAAAACCCCAGTTCGGCAAAAGCCGCCATGGTCGAATCGCGCAGGTCGAACACCGACTCCGCTCTCAGCAGGGCACGCAGCAGATCCAGCATTTCCGCCTCCCGGACCGGAACCTGCAGACCCTATGCCATCAGCGCGCCGCGCGATACCTGTTCGTGTGCCGCACTATTTCCGCCGGCCGCCCAGCACCGCGACCAGTTCCTCAACCTTGGCGCGGCGCTCTTCCAGCTTGTCGGATTTCAGCGCCGTATCCACGCAGGTCTCGAGATGGTCGTCCAGGACCAGCGCCTCGAATCCGCTGAGGGCGGCCTTGATCGCCTGCACCTGCCGGACGACGTCGATACAGTAACGCCCTTCCTCGACCATGTTCGCCACGCCGCGCACCTGCCCCTCGATCCGGGCAAGGCGTTTCAGGGCTGCGTCTTTTGTTGCCTGTCGCATATTCGATACCTCTTGGGGGTATCGGTACTCCAAGCAGCCCGGCCGGTAAAGCGCCGCGTGACGAGGCCGGCCTAGAGGCGCGAGCCGTCCAGCGCGACGTCCGCCTTGGCCCAGGCCATCATCAGGTGATGGCGCAGTTCCGCCGCCTCCTCCGTCTTGCCCTGTGCTTCCAGCGCCTTGGCGAG
>JAWKUV010000023.1:0-48074 GCA_041398365.1 Hyphomonas sp.
TCAGGCCGGCAACGGCGTACAGGACGACGTTTTTCATGGACTGCATGGCGGCGTTCTTCGAACGAACCAGGCCGACCTCAAGGCACATGAAGCCGGCTGCCATGAACATGACGATCAGGCCGCCGATCAGGAACAGGTAGGAGTTGTCGACATAGGCGCTTGCGCTGCCGTTCACCGACTCTTCCAGTGCCGCAAGACGAGCTTCCAGGTCTGCGTCCTGTGCGTATGCGAGCGCCCCCGTCAACGCGAAGGCCGGCAGCAAGGCCACCCCGCGCGTCATTCTTTTGATTAACTGGCCCATTCGGCCCCTCCATGTCGCAGGTTTCGGAGCTCGGGACCCCCCGCGCTCTCCCACGTCCGATATGATTTCGGGCGCCGGTGAATGTCGCTCGGCGGGTCCTTTCAAGGGCACATTCTGAAGACTCGTGGTCAAAGGCTGGGCAGGGTTGCGGCGAATCGCCCAAATCCACGCCATCGCTGGACGGTGGCAGGGGGCAGCGCTACCTAGTCATCATGTCGAAACCATCTGCGCTGCCCAACGAAATCGTGGACCTCGTCATCATCGGAGCCGGCCCTGTCGGCACCTCGCTGGCGGTGCTTGCGGTGCAGCGCGGTTTCTCGACGATCCTCATCGACGCGCGCGAGCCATCTGCAGTGCCTGCTACGGATACGCGCACTTTCGCGATCGTCCGTGGCAGCTGGCGTCTGCTCGGCGCGACGGGCGTTCACCCCCTGCTCGAAGGGGTCACCGAACCCCTGAACGGACTGGAAGCCGTGGACGGCGGCACCCATGCTTTCGGCGCGCCGGGTGTCATTTTCGGCAGCGACGACCTGCCGGAGGACGATGACGGCCAGCCGCTTGGCCAGATGGTGCCCGCCGCGGACCTCCAGCACGGCCTGGACGAGATCGCCGGCCGTACCGAAGGCCTGATCTGGCTGAAAGGGGCCCGTTTCGCAGGCCTCGAAGAAGGCCCGGCTTCCGCCACCGTGACCCTCGCCGACGGCACCCGGATCGAAACCCGCCTCATTGCAGCCTGTGACGGGGTGAATTCCTCGGTCCGCGACGCCCTCGGCATCGGCACCGAGGACCATGACTATGGCAAGTCAGTCTTCGCGGCGAATGTGAAGCTCGACCGGCCGCACGGCGGCATCGCAAGACAGCTTTTCATGCCGGAAGGCCCGTTCGCCACGCTGCCCATGCCCGGAAACCGGGCAAACCTCGCCTGGTACATGAAGCGCGGCGCGGCCGAGACGCTGGCCAAACTGCCGGTTGCCGATATGGAAGCCGAACTCAACGCCCGGTTCGAGCATTTTGCCGGGCGCATGACCATCGACGGGCCCGTCATCGCCTATCCGCTGAAGATGCGCCTCGCGCGCAAGATGACCGGGCCACGCACCGTCCTGCTCGGCGATGCCGCGCACCGGATCAATCCGCTGGCCGGACAGGGCCTGAACCTCGGCTTCAAGGATGTCGCGGCCCTTGTCGACGTGATTGTCGAGGCCCGCGATGTCGGGCTCGACCATGGCGCCGCAACCGCCGTGGAGCGCTACCAGGAGGCCCGCCGCTTCGACATGATGCAGGTCGCCCTGTTCATGGATGTCGTGGACCGCGCCTTCTCGAACGACAATGCGATCCTGAAGCCGTTGCGCGGGCTCGCCCTCACCGCCGCCAGCCGGATCGGGCCGCTCCGTCGCGCCATGGCCCGTCAGGCGAGCGCCGACCAGAAAAGCCTCCCGAGCCTGATGCGCTGAGCCAGCCCGGCTTGTCCGGGTTTTTAGTCCGCCACGGTCAGCTGGCGGATCAGCGGCCAGGTGTAGAGCCCGCTGTCATGTCCGTCCGTGAACACGATCCGCAGGGCGTAACGTCCAACCGGATCGGCCCGGAGGACACCGATATCGTCCGGGACAGGCGCCTGTGGAGGGGGCGGGCCACCGCCATGACCGCGCACCTCGGCAGACGGCGAATTCTCGCGCAGGCGCTTGTAGGCCACGGCGCCGGAGCGGCCGTCGTCGAACTCGGCATGAAGTTCGTGGGCCGCTTTCCGGAAGACGATCTTCACAGGCCAGGACTCGGCGCTCATTCACCGTCTCCGTCGATATCGCGCGCCTCTTCCGGCAGCATGATCGGGATGCCGCCGCGGATCGGATAGGCGATCTTTGCCTTGGGCGAGACGAGTTCGTCCCGCTCGGGATCGTATTGCAGGGGCTGACGCGTCTGCGGGCAGATCAGGATTTCGAGCAGGCGCGGATCGACGCCCGAATGTGGGCGCTTGCGGCTGGGCGTCTCGCTGGAGGTCTCGTCGGTCATGGCTGTCCTATTGCAATGTTCCGCCGTCCGGGCCAGCGGAATCCATCTTCAGCAGCGTAATCAGCATGTCGGCACGCGCCTTCAGCGTCGGCGCCTCCAGCAGGGCCTGCTTCTCCATCACGGAAAACGGGCTTCCGGCCGCCAGGGCCTGCACGAGTGCATCGACGGGCGCCACCTCGACGGCCTTCCAGTCGGCCTGCATGTCGTGCGTCTCCACATAGTCGCGAAGGGCTGAGACAAGCGCCTCGCGGGGCGGCAGGCCCTCAGTGGAGTCCGTCTTCAGGTCATGCGCAAACGGGGCCCAGTCGGGCCGCACCTGGCGATAGGGGGTGCGGACGTTCAGTTCGGCAGCGATTCGGAAGCGTGCGATCCCGGTCAGCGTGATCAGGTAGCGCCCGTCCTCTGTCTCTGAATAGGCGGTGATCCGGCCGGCGCAGCCGACGCCGGCAAGGTCCGGCTTCTGGCGGTCCCCGCCGGTCGTCTGCACCATGCCGATCAGCCGGTTCCCGGCCATGGCATCGTCCACCATGTTCAGGTAGCGCGGCTCAAAGATGTTGAGTGGCAGGTGCCAGTGCGGGAACAGCATGGCACCGGGCAGCGGAAACACGGTGAGTGTGTCCGGCAACTGGTCCAGCGAATGATAGGTCGCACTGCTCATGCCGCTTCCGGCCTCCTGGCCCTCCACAGCATTATGTGGGACGGCGCCGCCTCAGGCAAACATCAGTGAGGCAAGACGCCGCCGTCCATCCACCGTGACCGGATCGGTTGGGCCTGCCGCCTCGAAGATCTTCAGCAGCTTCTGCTTCGCCTTGCCCTCTTCCCAGTCCATCTTCGCACCGAGGATGATCAGGAGGTGGTCCACCGCATCGGCATAGCGCTGCGCGCTCGCATAGGCCTCGGCCAGTTCGTACCGCTTCGCATGATCGCCCGGCGAAGCCAGAACCTCGTTCAGGAGCGCGTCGAAGGAATCCTCGGCTGGGGCATCCGCCATCATCTCGATGGCCATGCGCACGCCTTTGACAGCCGTGTCGTTCTGCTTGTCCGCCGGCACCATGTCGAGCGTCGCGGTGGCGCGCTCCTTGTCGCCATTGGCGAGGTAGCAGCGGGCAAGCCCGGCAATCGCGGTGACGTTTTCCGGATCGTGCTGGGCGACAGCGGCATAGATCTGCGCCGCGGTGGCGATGTCACCCGCCTGGCTCGCGGCTTCGGCCTGCGCCAGCGCATCGGCGATCTCTTTCGCGGAATCGGTGCCCGAGACGAGCTTCTCGATGAAGCTGCGCACCTGGCCCTCGGGCAGCGCGCCAAGGAAGGCATCGACCGGGCGGCCCTTGTCGAAGGCGTAGACGGCCGGGATGGAGCGCACGCCGAGCTGGCCGGCATAGCCCGGGTTCTCGTCGATATTGATTTTCACCAGTTTCACGGCGCCCTTGTGGCCCTCGACGACCTTCTCGATCACCGGACCCAGCTGGCGGCACGGGCCACACCACGGTGCCCAGAAGTCCACGATCACCGGCTGGGTGTTCGAGGCTTCGACGACATCGGTCATGAAGTCCTGGTCTGTGCTGTCTTTCGTGTGCAGCGCGGCGGCATCGGCCATGGCAGTAATCCCTTAGAAGCTGGCGCGAAGATGGGCGTTCGATCGCCGCTTCGCAAGCGGAACTGCCGCCGCACCTGTCCGTTCATCTGCGGTCCGTTCTTGCGCTTGAGGCCTGTGAAAGCTGAATGCCGGCCAACGAAAAGCGGCCGAAATACCTTGTTCCCGCCCTGTTTAGGCGGGGTTCAGGCGACTAGATGTAAGCGCAAGGTCACTAAAGGAGACCCGTTCGATGAAGACCAAGATTGCCGCCCTCGTTGCCGCTGCCGTGTTTGCCGGCGCGCCGCTTGCGCTCGCAAGGCAAGGAACGGAACCCGCTGCACCGACGCGGATCACGTCTGCCCCGATGACCGCAGCCCAGCGCACGGCGCTCCTGAACGAGGTTGCCGCCTCCCTGGAGAAAGTGAAAACCGCCTCCGGCCGCTTCGACCAGCTCTCCCCGGACTACAGCCTCGCGAGTGGCAGCTTCGCCCTGTCGCGTCCGGGCAAGGTGCGTTTCGACTATGACGATCCCTCGCCGCTGCTGATCGTCTCCAACGGCACGACCGTTGCCATGCAGGATTCCGAACTCGAGACCACCGACCGCGTGCCGCTCGGCTCGACCCCGCTCTCACTCCTGCTCGATGACAAGCTGGATTTCGGCAAGGACGCCGAGATCGACGATGTCAGCCAGACCGGCGATCAGATCGAGGTCACCCTCTCCGACCCGAAAGGCGAGATGGACGGCACGCTGACCCTGATCTTCACCGGCGCGGCCCATGATCTCGCCGGCTGGCGCACGCTGGACAGCGCCGGCAACATGACGAGCGTCACGCTGCACGATGTCGTCACGGGCAAGAAGCTCAACCCGCGCCTCTTCATCGTGAAAGACTTCGACGACGAGTAGTTTCGCAGATCCTGCAGGATTCAGTGCAGCAACGCCCCAGGGAAATTCCCCCTTGGGGCGAGTGCTGCACTGCAACAGCCAAGCAGTTAACACATATTTTACTTGAAATTTTTCCCCGCAGTGACATCTTTGCAACTGTCGACACACGGCATACCCCGCGCAGCACCCGACCCCCCCGCTGTGAACCACCGTGTTGTCGCCGCCGGAGCCTTCCCCTCCCGGCGAGACGTTGGAAACCGCGTCAGGCGCGCCCGAACTCCCCCGCGTTCGGGCGCGTTGACGTTTCAGGGAAGAGTGTTACGCAGCGCACATGGCAAAGCCCCTCAAGATCGTCAGCTGGAACATCAACTCGGTCCGCCTGCGCGCCCCGAATGTCGAAGCCTTCGTCGCCGAAGAGAAGCCGGACATTGTCTGCCTCCAGGAGACCAAATGCCAGGACGGGGAATTCCCCGAAAAGATCTTCCGCGAGATGGGGCTGAAGCACCTTCTGCTGAACGGCCAGAAGGGCGGACATCACGGCGTCGCCATCGCCTCGCGCCTGCCGCTGGAACGGATCGAGGCGCCGGACCTCTGCCGCGAGGGCCATTCCCGCGTCGTCGCCGCGAAGGTCGCCGGTATCGAGGTGCACAATATCTACCTGCCCGCGGGCGGGGATGAGCCGGACCCTGCCATCAACGACAAGTTCGCCCACAAGCTCGATTTCCTCGAACGCCTCGGGCCCGCCTACAAGAAGCAGACATCCGTGCCGCGCGTGCTGGTCGGCGACCTCAACGTCGCGCCGCACGAGAACGATGTCTGGTCGCACAAGCAGCTCCTGAAGATCGTCTCCCACACGCCGGAAGAAACCGAGCGTCTGGAAGCCTCGCGCCTGCAGGCGAAGTTTGCGGACGTGGCCCGCCTCGCCGTGCCGGAAAACCAGAAGCTCTACACCTGGTGGAGCTATCGCGCGAAAGACTGGGCCGCCGCCAACAAGGGCCGCCGCCTCGACCATATCTGGGTGAACCCGGCCGCCCTGGCGGAGACGAAGCTTGACAGCTACAGGATCCACCTCGGCTGGCGCGGCGGCTGGAAACCCTCCGACCACGCTCCGATCAGCATACAGATCAAGGCTGGCTAAGGCTTACGGCTGCAGGCGATAGCCGCCCGCATCGGTCAGCAGAAGGCGCGCATGCGCCGGGTCCGGCTCCACTTTCTGCCTGAGGCGGTAGATATGCGTCTCCAGCGTGTGCGTGGTGACAGCGGCGTTGTAGCCCCAGACTTCCGACAACAGTTCGTCCCGCGCGACCGGCTTGCCGCCGGCGCGGTAGAGATATTTCAGGATATTGGTTTCCTTCTCGGTCAGGCGGACCTTGCGGCCTTCGTCCGTGACCAGAAGTTTCATCGCCGGGCGGAATTCGTAGGGCCCGATCCGGAAGGTCGCATCTTCCGACTGTTCGAAACTGCGCAGGTGAGCGCGCACGCGAGCCAGCAGGACCGAAAACTTGAACGGCTTGGTCACGTAATCATTAGCGCCGGATTCGAGCCCGAGGATCGTGTCGGAATCGCCGTCCTGGCCCGTCAGCATGATGACCGGGGCGCGAACGCCCTTCTGCCGCATGACCTTGCAGGCCTCACGCCCGTCCATGTCCGGCATGTCGACATCGAGCAGGATCAGGTCCACGCGCTGGCTGGTCGCTGCCTCAATGCCCTCGTTCGCATTGGCGGCCTGCAGGGTTTCGAAACTGTCGTGCAGTTCGAACTGTTCAGACAGGGCCTCGCGAAGGTCCTCGTCGTCGTCGACCAGAAGGATGGTTTTCTTCGCAGCCATGCGCCTCTCCATTAAGTGAGTGCTGCTTCTATCCATATCGGTTTCCGATGCCATAAGAATGTAACGTCCATTTGATCACAAGAGCGGGAGGTCAGCGTGAGCGCCGAATTCGTGGCATTTCCGGACGGACGTTTCCTGCTGGACGGGCGCGAGACGCGCTGCGCGCTTGGCAAGCGCGGCGTCGTTCCCGGCGATCTGAAGCGGGAAGGCGATGGGGCCTCCCCCGCCGGGCGCTGGCTCATGCGCCGTGTCTGGTACAGGCCGGACCGGATCGACCCGCCGGAGACCTCGCTGCCGGTTGCGCCGATCGGGCCGGAAGACGGCTGGTGCGATGCGCCGGACGACCCGGCCTATAACCGGCCGGTCGCACTGCCTTATCCGGCCAGTCACGAGAAGATGTGGCGCGAGGACCATGTCTACGATGTCGTGGTCGAGCTCGGCTACAACGACGATCCGCCTGTGCCGGGACGGGGCAGTGCCATTTTCATGCACCTGGCGCGCCCGGACTGGTCCGGCACGGAAGGCTGTGTCGCGCTCGCCCTTCCGGATTTGCTTTCCGTACTCAGACTGGCTAGCGACGGATCTGAAGTCGAAATCCGGACCTAGATACGCGCCCCGAACAGGGCGGAGCCGACCCGGACATGGGTCGAACCATACCGGGCTGCCGTCACATAGTCCGAACTCATCCCCATCGAGAGGACGGGCAGGCCGGCATCCTTCGCAAGCTTTGCCAGAAGGGCAAAGTGTGGCCCGGCTGGCTCGTCCACCGGCGGAATGCACATCAGGCCCCGCACCTCGAGCCCCTTGTCGCGAGCATACTGCAGCAATTGCGGCACATCGCGCGGGGCGACGCCGGCTTTCTGCGGTTCCTCGCCCGTATTCACCTGGATCAGGACGGGCAGGGTGCGGCGGACCTTCTCCATCGCCTTCACCAGCGCATCCGCCAGTTTCGGCCGGTCCAGCGTCTCGATCACATCGAACAGGCGCACGGCGTCTTCCGCCTTGTTGGTCTGCAGCGGCCCGATCAGGTGGAGTTCAAGGTCCGGAAAGTCCCGGCGCCGGCCGGCCCAGCGGGCCTCCGCCTCCTGCACCCGGTTCTCTCCGAAGACCCGCTGGCCGGTGGCCAGGATCTCGTCGATCGCGGAATCGGGCTGGGTCTTGGTCACCGCCACAAGGACAGGCGGAGGGCTCGCGGCCGCGGAAAGTTCGGCCAGCACCGCCTCGCGGCGCTTGGCAATGGAGAGCGTGTCGGTATCAGTCATGACGATGATGCAGGAAGACCGAAACCGCGCCGAAGGCAAGCTCCGCGCCGCCGCACGTGCGGCGGGCCGGCACCTGCCCGCCGGCCTTCCGCCGGTCCTCTATCTGACGGATGATCACCGGACGCCCGACCCGGTCGCCACCGCACGGCACCTGCCGCGCGGCTGGGGGGTCGTATACCGGCATCAGAATCACCGTCACGCGCACCTCATTGGCAGACGCCTGCGCCTTGTTTGCCGGCAAAGACACCTGAAGCTGCTGATCGCGAACGATCCCGCGCTCGCCCTAGCGGTCGGCGCGGACGGGGTCCATTGGCCATTCGCGGAAAGGGCCAAAGCCCGGCGCTGGCAGGGCCGTTTCGCCCTGATGACGGTCAGCGCGCATTCGCCGAATCAGTTGCGGATACTACAGGATGCGGGTTTTGACGCAGCGCTCCTGTCGACGGCTTTCCCGTCTCAGAGCCCCAGCGCGAGAGCACCACTCGGTTCAATCCGCTTCCGCCAGCTCGCCCGAAGGTCTCGTGTGCCGGTCTATGCCCTCGGCGGCGTCAACGCGGATACGGCCAGCAGGATCGCTTCTGTAGCAGGTATTGCAGCAATAGAAGGAATTGAGGCCGTCTTCGGCCCTAGAACTTGAAGGCTGATTTCAGCCGGATGCCCGTCTCGACGTCCCGGTCTTCCCAGGTCGAAACGGCATTCAGGTCATCCGCCCCGACGCTGACTTCACCGCCAACGGAGAAGCGCGGAGTGATCTTGAACGTGGCGCCGGCCTGCATTTCCTCGCGCGGCAGCGGCGAAACCGAAGCAGACGGACGGGAGAGGCGGTCGATGCTGAATTCCCAGCGGTCGCTGCCGCTGAACTGCATCGAAAGGTCCTCGGTCGATTCGGCCTGCCAGACGGGGCGGGACTCGGAAGGCTTCGACATGGCGAACTGGCGATACCAGTCGACCTTTCCGGCCTTGGTCTCCGAAAGCTGCGGAGCTTCAACAGTCACTGCAGATGCGCGCGAATCTTCCTGTGCAGCTGCTGGCATAGCCACAGCTGTCATCACAAACGCACAGGAGAGCATGAGCCCGAGCCGCATATTCGCACCTTTTCCCTCACAGAGATTAGGCGCCAGGCACTGTAAACAGAAGATTAATATTCGGTCAGGGATGCAATTCTAACGGGATAGTGTGATTTCTAACACAATGCCTTCCCCGCCAAGTGACCGGGGTGTGACAATGCTCCCGCCAGGAGCGAGTTTGTCCTTCCGATAGCCCAGCGCGAAGGCTGCTTGGTCATTGAGAGACCGGCCGATACCGGCCCGCCACGACTCTCCCTCGACCCCGGCCGCGTCGTCGGTTGCCTCGCCATATTCGGCACCCCAGGTCAGGCCGAACGCTTTTTGCGTCAGTCCGAATGTCCAGGCCATATAGTCGCCCGAGACGCTGTCGAGGCCGTTGTCACTGCCGATCCAGCTGGCTCCGATCACCGTGTCCTTCCACTCGGCATTCGCGCCGAAGGACCAGGTGTCGACTTCTCCATAAGCTGCGGGCGCTGTCGGTGCCGCCTCGACATCCGCCCGGCTCCAGCCCGCAGATCCCCGCAGGCGGACGCCGCTTTCGCGGAAGCGGTGATTGAAGCTGAGACTGGCCTCCGTGGCATTGCTGAGCGACAACGCTGCGGTGCCCGGCAGTGTCCGCGCCGGATCGCGGTCGAGCCCGCCGGCGTCAGCCTCAGGGGTGAAGGACACGCCGCCCCGCAGCCCGATAATTCGCGGCGTTGCATATGAGATTTTTGCCGCCGGGCCGGTCAGGTCATGATCCGTCCGCACGATGGCACCGCCATCCGGATCGAGCCGGGGCGCGTGAAGAGAGAGCGTGCTGAACAGCGAGGGTGCGCCTTGCGCAAAGCGCTTCGCGACACCTTCGTCTCGGCCGAGGCGTACCTCGCCATAGCCGCCTTCGGCATAGAGATAGGCGGTCTGCAGCGCACCGCGAGCGCCGCGATCTTCGAACCCGGAAGACCGGCCGAGCCCGCTGAACGCGCCGGCGAGCGCATAGGCGCCGGGTGCCGGATCGGACACAATGCCGGAAAATCCGTCGCGCTGGCCGTAATCCTGCTCAGCATCGAGCCGGACAACGGTTCCGACTTCCATACCGTTATCGAGCACCCGATTGGCGTCAAAGCCGAGCCCGAACCGGTAAAGCGTCACCTCATCGGCGCCTGGCGCCAGCACGATGGCCGCCTCGCCGATCCATTTGGCTTCCCACGCATCCCAGTCTTCCTGAGCGGCCGCCGGAACGCACGCGGCGGTCGAGACGACAGCGAGGGCTATGAGGCGTTTCATGTCTTTCTCCCTGCCGGTCGCTGTACACATCAGTACTGGCGAGCCCAGACTCGTGTTGTTATACAAAACCCGGTCAACAAGGTATTGTGCTCGGGAACTCTCCTCATGAACAAATATGTCTTCTCCGCGGCAGCTGCTGCCCTGTTTGCGCTGGCAGGATGCCAGTCGGGTGGCCGCGCGCGCGTGACCGAGACCCAGGTCGCCACGAAAAACATCGGCACGGTCAATCCGTACCTGTGGCGCGCCGCGCTCGACACGTTCGAGAATATGCCGGTCCAGAGCACCGACCCGATCGGTGGCCTGATCGTGTACGACTGGAAGAGCTTCCCGGGTTCCGAGAGCGAGCGGATCAAGGCGACCGTCTACATCCTCGACACACGACTTCGGGCCGACGGCGTGAAAGTGGCCGTGTTCCGGCAGGTGAACGAGAACGGCACCTGGACGGATGCGACGGTCGATCCGGACACCGCGATCCAGCTGGAAAATGCGATCCTTGCCCGCGCGCGGACCCTCAAGAATTCGCAACTCGGCTAGAAGCCGGTCTGACTTAAAGACAATCAGGGGAGAGGCCGATGGCCACCCGTTACGATCCGCAATCTGCGGAGCAGCATTGGCGTGAGGCCTGGGAGAAGGCCGAACTGTTCAAGGCGAAATCTCCGAAGGAGGCCGGCGACGCGCCGAAGGCCTACGTGCTGGAGATGTTCCCGTATCCATCGGGACGCCTGCACATGGGGCATGTGCGCAACTACGCTATGGGCGATGTGGTTGCCCGGCACCGTCGCGCCAAAGGCTACAATGTGCTGCACCCAATGGGCTGGGATGCCTTCGGCATGCCGGCCGAGAATGCCGCGATGGAGCGCGGCGTACATCCGGGCAACTGGACCTACCAGAACATCGCCGCGATGAAGGCCCAGTTTGCGAAACTCGGCCTGTCGCTGGACTGGAGCCGCGAATTCGCGACCTGCGACCCGGACTATTACGGTGCCCAACAGGCCCTGTTCCTGAAGATGCTGGATAAGGGTCTTGTCTACCGCAAGGCCTCCAAAGTGAACTGGGACCCGGTCGACAATACGGTTCTCGCAAACGAGCAGGTGATCGACGGGCGCGGCTGGCGTTCCGGCGCGCTAGTCGAACAGCGCGAGCTGACGCAGTGGTTCTTCCGCATCACGCATTATGCCGAAGACCTTCTGGAGGAAGTCCAGAAGCTGGAGCGCTGGCCGGAGAAGGTCCGCACCATGCAGGCGAACTGGATCGGCCGGTCGGAAGGCCTGCAGATGCGGTTCGAATGGAGCGGGGCGACGCCCGCCGGCTTTGACCGCGGCATCGAGATCTTCACGACACGTCCGGACACGCTGTTTGGGGCGAGCTTTATCGCGCTGTCTCCGGATCATCCGCTGACCCTTCAGTTGGCGGAGAATTCCAACCACCTGCAGCTGTTCCGTGCGAAGTGCGCGCAGGTCGGTACCAGCGAGGAAGCCATCGAGAAGGCCGAGAAGCTCGGCTTCGACACGGGCCTCAGCGTGAAGCACCCGTTCCTGCCCGGAAAGACGCTCCCGGTCTGGGTCGCGAATTTTGTCCTGATGGGATATGGCACCGGCGCCATTTTCGGCTGCCCGGCACACGACCAGCGCGACATCGACTTCGCGCGCAAGTTCGGCCTGAACGTCACGCCCGTCGTGCTGCCGCCCGGCGCGGATAGCAGCACGTTCGGTGTGAAGAACGAGGCCTATACCGGCCCCGGCACGATCTTCAATTCGGACTTCCTGGACGGCATGGCCATCGAAGATGCCAAGCGCGCGGCCATCGGGCGGATCGAATCCATGGGCCAGGGTCAGGGCACGGTGAACTACCGTCTGCGCGACTGGGGCGTCTCGCGCCAGCGCTACTGGGGTTGCCCGATCCCGGTCATCCATTGCGACAGCTGCGGCGTCGTGCCGGTACCGGAAAGCGACCTGCCCGTCCGCCTGCCTGACGATGTGACGTTCGACCAGCCGGGCAACCCGCTGGACCGGCATCCGAACTGGAAACATGTCGATTGCCCCAAATGCGGCAAGGCCGCCCGCCGGGAAACCGACACGCTGGATACGTTCGTGGACTCGTCCTGGTATTACGCGCGTTTCGCCAGCATCAGCGACATGGAAGAGCGCGCCTACTGGCTACCGGTCGACCAGTATGTCGGCGGTGTCGAACACGCTGTCCTGCACCTGCTCTACGCCCGCTTCTTCGCCCGCGCGATGCGGGACGTCGGCGAGCTGGACCTGCCGAGCGGCGAACCGTTCGCAGGCCTGTTTACGCAGGGCATGGTGACCCACGAAACCTATAAATCGGCTGCCGGCCAATGGCTGCAGCCTTCCGAGGTCGTGCAGGAAGGAAGCATCTGGATCGAAAAGGCTACCGGCGGCATCGTCACGCCCGGCCCGATCGAGAAGATGTCGAAGTCCAAGAAGAACACGGTCGATCCGGATGCCATCATCGCCCAGTTCGGCGCGGACGTGGCACGCTGGTTCGTGCTCTCGGATTCTCCTCCGGAGCGCGATGTGGAATGGACTCAGGCAGGCGTTGAGGGCGCGGCCCGCTTCGCCCAGCGCCTGTGGAGCGTGTTCGATGCGCTCGGCGACCTGACGAAAGCGGAACCCGGCTCCGATGATGAGTCCGTTGCCGTCCGCAAGGCGAGCCACAAGGCGGTCGCCGCCATCGACAAGGCGATTGAGGAATTCCGCTTCAACTCGGCGGTTGCCAGCATCCATGAATGGGTGACGGCGCTGAAGAAGGCCGAAGGCGTCGGCGAGGCCGCTGTGGGTGCCCGCTTTGAGGGCGCCTCCATGCTCGCACGCTGCCTGACCCCCTTCATGCCGCACCTGGCCGAGAGCTGCTGGCAGCGGATCAGCGGCGAGGGCTTCGTCTCTGCAGCCCCCTGGCCAGCGGTCGACAAGGCCTTCACCGAAGACGACACGGTTACCATGGCCGTTCAGGTCAACGGCAAGCGCCGGGGCGAAATCACCGTTCCGAAAGGCGAAGCGAACGAGGCCGTCGAGGCCGCAGCACACGCCCTTCCGGAGGTCGTTTCCTTCATCGCCGGCAAGAGCGTGAAGAAAACGATTGTTGTGCCGGGCCGCATCGTGAATATCGTGGTCGCATGAAACGGCTCCTGATCGCGCTCGCTCTCGTTCTGCCGGCCTGCGGCTTCCAACCGGTCTACGCACCGGGCGGCAGTGCAAGCTTCACTGCCGGCAATATCACGGTGGCCGAGATCCCTGGCCGGTCCGGATATATGCTCCGCCGCGCCCTGCAGCAGGAACTGGCCGCCGGCCTGCCGAATATCGACGGCTCGGCGACCCTGGTCGTCAAGGTCGACGATAACCTGACCCGCCTTCAGTTCATGCCGGACGGTGCCGCCTCGCGCTCGTCCTTTATTGCCCATGGCACCTATACGCTGTCGACCGAGGCCCGGACCTTGACGGGCGATGTCGATGCCGAGACCAGCTTTTCCGTTCCGGACTCGCCGTATGGAGACATTTCCTCGCAGACCAGCGCGGCAGATCGCACCATGCGTCAGCTGGCCAGCCGGATCGTCGACGATATGCGGCTGAAGCTCTCCACGCAGAACTGATGCTGCTGCAGGGCAAACAAGCCGCAGCCTTCGCCCGCAAGCCGGATCCGAAAATCTGGGCAGTCCTTGCTTTCAGCGACGACGAAGGCCTCGCCAGCGACAGCGGCCAGATGCTGATCGCTGCCTGGTCCGGAAAGCATGCCCATGCCGATATCAGCCTTCTGGATGAAGATGCCGTCCGGAAGGAGCCCGCCCTCCTGTTCGATGCGCTCGAGGCTGTTTCCCTGCTCGGCGATCCCCGCATTGTCCGCGTCAGGACAAGCGGTGACAAGATCGCGAGCCTGTTGATCGAGGCTATCACCGAAGGCGACAAGGCCGAGGGCCGCTTCAGCGCCCACTTGCTGATCGAGGCCGGCTCGCTTGCCAAGAAGTCCAAGTTGCGGACGGCAGCGGAGATTGCGACGCGCACGGCCTGCCTCCAGCTTTTTGCCGATGACGCGGGCGATATCGAGCACCGCGTAAAGCAGGCCCTGCTCGAAGCAGGTGTAACGATCGAACCAGATGCCTTGCGCCTGTTCGTGGGCGACTTGCCCGGACACCGGCTTGCCGCAAATTCCGAGATCGAGAAGCTGACGCTCTATGCCCGTGGCCTTGGCCGGGCCGTCTCCGCCGCCGATGTCCGCGCGCTCTGTGCAACCGAACTGGAGCAGACGCTTTCCACGGCGATATCAGCAACGCTCGATGGTCATCCCGCCGCGGCCAATGCCGCCTTCGAGAAACTCGCCATGGCCGGCACCGCTGGGATCAGTGTCCTGCGCTCACTCCAGTTCGAAGTTCGCCGGATGCTGGATGCGCATGTCCGCATCGAGGAAGGCCAGGCCAGCCCGAACATGAAACTGCGTCCGCCGGTCTGGCAGAGTGAGTGGCCCGCCTATCGGGCCCGGCTCAACAAGTGGCCGGTGCGCAGGCTCACCCGCGTGCTTGAGCGAATCTATGAGGCAGAATCCCAGGCCAAGCGGTTCGGCGGCAGCACGGACGCTGTTGTTCGTGTACTGATGAATGACCTGGCGCGGGCAGCCGAAGCGGCGCGCTAGTTTCAGCCCTTGCGGCGCGTCAGGCGGCGACAGATATCGTCGAGTTGCTCGAGATCGCGATACTTGATGCGAAGCTCGCCCCCGTTCCGGCCATGGCGGATATCCACTTCCAGCCCGAGCTGACGCGAGAGGTCCGCTTCCAGCGCTTCGGTATCGACATCCTTTTCCTCGGCGGGCGCGCGCGCCGACTTGGTCTCGATGCCGCCGTCTCGGGCGCCCTTGGCAAGCGCCTCGACTTCACGAACGCTGAGCCCCTTCTCCGCGGCCAGCTCGACCAGGGCGGCGGGGTCAGGAGCACCGAGCGCAGCGCGGGCGTGGCCGGCACTTACCTTGCCGCTGCGCACGAAAGCCCGTGCGGCTTCCGGCAGCTGTAGAAGGCGAAGCGTGTTGGTGATGTGGACCCGGCTTTTGCCGACGCTGGTTGCCAGGCTGTCCTGCGTCCGGCCGAAGCGCTTCATCAACGCCTCATAGGCTTCCGCTTCTTCAATCGGATTGAGGTCGGCGCGCTGCACGTTCTCGATGATGCCGACTTCCAGCAGCTCGAGTTCGTCCAGATTGCGCACGACCGCCGGAATGGCGCCGAGCCCAGCGAGCTTCGCCGCACGCCAGCGGCGTTCACCGGCAATGATCTGGTACTTGCCGGGATCCTTCGGATCCGGTCGCACAAGGATGGCCTGCAGCACACCCTTGGTCCGGATCGAGTCCGCCAGTTCCTGGAGCGAGGCCTCGTCGAAGGTCCGACGAGGCTGGGCGGGGTTTCGCCGGATATGGTCTATCGGGATTTCGTTCACGCCGGCAGCGGGCGCCGCGCCTGCGGCGGGTGCGGCCGGGGTCGACGCTTCGACTTCTCCGATCAGCGCCGATAGGCCTCGGCCAAGTCGGCTTTGCTTGTGCTTGGGCTCCTCGACCATTTCGTTCAGGCCGCCCGCGCCTTCTCGCGCTGCAGGACTTCCGAAGCGAGCCGGATATAGGCTTCGCTGCCCGGGCAGCGGTAATCATAGAGCAGTGCCGGTTTGCCAAAGGATGGCGCCTCGGACAGGCGCACGTTCCGCGGGATGACCGTGTTGTAGACCTTGTTGCCGAAGAAGGCGCGAACCTCATCCGCAACCTGGTCCGACAGGTTGTTGCGGCGGTCATACATGGTCAGGACAACGCCCTGGATTTCCAGGCTCGGGTTCAGCCCCTGCCGGACGACATCGACGGTGCGCAGCAGTTGGCTGAGGCCTTCCAGCGCAAGGAACTCGCACTGCAGCGGAACCAGAAGCGCATCGGCAGCGGTCATGGCATTGAGCGTCAGCGACGACAGTGAAGGCGGGCAGTCGATGAGGATGTATTCGTACTTGGCGAGACCTTCGGCCTCGGCCCGGTCGATATAGGAGTGCAGCGCCTCACGCAGCCGGTAGGATCGGTGCGGGTCTGCGGCAAGCTCGGTCTCGACGCCCGACAGGTTTTCATCGCCCGGGACGATGTCGAGCCGCGGGACGATGGTCGACAGAACGGCCTTTTCGAGCGGAAGACGGTCGACGACAATATCGTATGACGTCATTTCCCGCTCGGTACGGCCAATGCCGAGACCGGTGGACGCGTTTCCCTGCGCATCGAAGTCGACAATGAGGACACGTCGGCCGACGGCGGCGAGTGCGGTGCCCAGATTGATCGACGTGGTGGTTTTGCCGACGCCGCCCTTCTGGTTAACCACGGCAAAAATCCTGGGCTTAGTGCCTGCCACGCTGTAGCTCCCTGACAATCAGAATTGTACCTGACCCACCAACCCGGCTTGGAATCGCCTCATGAGCGAAATTCCATGTTTGGCGGGCTTCCGTCAATTCTTCTTTCCAGCGTTCGCCCTTCAGGAAAAGCCCCGTTGCACCACGTTTCAGCCAGGGTGACGCGTAGTCGAGCAGTTTCGGCAAGGGCGCAAAGGCCCGGGCCGTGACAAAATCTGCGGGCGTCGGCTCGACCGATTCCACGCGTTCCTGGCGCACGGATGCTGAAAGACCGGCCGCCTCGATGGCCGCGCGAAGGAAAGCGCACTTCTTTCCGACGCTTTCCACCATCGTGACATGGCCGGCCGGCCGCGCCGCCGCAATGATCAGACCAGGAAAGCCGGCGCCGGACCCCAGATCCACAACCCGTGCCGTTTCCGGGATCAGATCGAGGAGCTGGTAGCAATCGGCGACATGGCGGGTCCAGATGACCGGCCATTCGCGCGGGCCGATCAGATTGCTCCGAGTCCGCCAGTGATCGAGCGTCTCGATCACCCGGTCGAGGCGGTCCAGTGTTTCACGTGAAACATCGTTCGCGGCCAGGAAAGCCGCCCGGTCTTCATTTACCATGGCTCAGCCTGCTTTCCGGCGGCGTTTGACGTGACCGAGGAGCGCTGTCAGGGCGCCCGGCGTCATACCTTCGATACGGCTTGCCTGTCCAAGGGTTGCCGGGCGGATGGCTTCCAGCTTCTGACGGACCTCGTTCGAGAGACCTCCAATAGCGGAATAGTCGATTGACTCCGGGATCTGGAGCGCTTCATCGCGGCGAAGGGATTCCACGTCTCCGGCCTGGCGTTCGATATATCCAGAATAGAGGGCCTCGATCTCCAATTGCGCGGTCACCGCCGGATCGATGTCTGCGAGTTCCGGCCAGACTGTGGCGAGCGTCGCCATGGAGATGTCCTTGTACCCGAGATATTCCCAGGCGGTCCGGACGCGGCCGTCCTGATTAACGTTCCAGCCGGCCTGAGAGGCCTTCGCCGGGGAGAGTGACAGGGTTTGGAGCCTTTTTCGCTTTTCGGAGAGGGCCAAATGTTTCACGTGAAACATCGCCGCCCGTTCCGGACCGACGCAACCGGCGTCGATCCCTTTCCCGGTCAGACGCTGATCGGCATTGTCGGCCCGAAGCGCGAGGCGATACTCCGCGCGTGAGGTGAACATCCGATAGGGTTCGGTGACGCCGCGGGTGATCAGGTCGTCGATCAGGACGCCGATATAGGCCTCGGCCCGATCCAGAACGACCGCTTCTTTCCCATCCACCGCGCGCGCCGCGTTCAGACCGGCCATCAGGCCCTGAGCACCCGCTTCTTCGTATCCCGTCGTGCCATTGATCTGACCCGCCAGGTAGAGACCTGGCAGGGCTTTCACTTCCAGCGCAGCATTGAGCGCGCGCGGATCGACATAGTCGTATTCAATGGCATAGGCGTACTGGAGGATCTTGACGTCCTCGAGGCCGGGAATGGTCCGGATGAAGCGCTCCTGAACCTCTTCCGGAAGAGAGGTGGAGATACCGTTCGGATAAACGGTGTGATCGTCGAGTCCTTCCGGCTCGAGGAAGACCTGATGGCGATCCCGATCCGCAAACCGGTTCACCTTGTCCTCGATGGACGGGCAATAGCGCGGGCCACGCCCGGCAATCGCGCCGGAATAGACGGCCGACTGGGTGATGTTCTCTTCGATGATCGCGTGGGTTTCCGGCGTGGTCCAGGTAATACCGCAGGAAATCTGGGGCACCGTGATCCGGTCCGTCATGTAGGAGAAGGGTACGGGCTCCTCGTCGGCCGGCTGCATTTCCAGCCGGTCCCAGGCGATGGTGCGGCCATCGAGCCGGGCAGGCGTTCCGGTTTTCAGTCTGCCCATCGGCAGGTCTAGGCTATAGAGCCGGTCCGAAAGCCCGATCGCCGGCGCTTCACCCACGCGGCCCGCTGGAATGCGCTTGGCGCCGATATGGATGACACCTTTCAGGAAGGTGCCGGTCGTGATCACGACGCAAGGCGCCCGATAGGTTTCCCCGCTTAGTCCGATCACACCGGCAACGCGGCCGTCTTCGACGATCAGATCTTCCGCGCCGTCTTCGATAACGGTCAGGTTCTCGTGGTTCAGGATCGCGTCCTGCATGGCCTGGCGATAGAGCTTGCGGTCGATCTGGGAGCGGGGGCCCCAGACGGCCGGGCCTTTGGACCGGTTCAGCATGCGAAACTGGATCCCGGCCTTGTCGGCCATCCGTCCCATCAGGCCATCGAGCGCATCGATCTCCCGGACGAGGTGGCCTTTGCCGAGCCCGCCAATAGCCGGATTGCAGCTCATTTCGCCGATGGTCGAGAGCTTGTGGGTGACGAGCGCGGTGCGGGCACCATAGCGGGCAGCTGCGGACGCAGCTTCGCAACCGGCATGACCGCCGCCAACGACAATGACATCAAAGCGGGCTTCACCCGGCATGGTTCTCTTGCACCCTGTGGATAAGTGAGCGGGCTATATAACGCCGCAGGCCCTCAAACCCTAGAGGTCATTTGCCGATGCAGAACTGCGAGAACACGGCGCCCAGCACGTCTTCCACACCCACCACGCCAATGATCGAGCCAAGCTGGCGGAGGGCCATGCGCACATCCTCTGCCGCGAGTTCAGCGCCCAGGTCATCTTCCAGCATCTGCCGTGCTGCGATCAGGCTCGCGAGGCCGGCGCTCAGCTTTTCCCGATGGCGCGCCCGGGTGATCACCGGGGCTTCCACGGAAGCGGCCCGCTGCGTCACGAAACTCCCAATCCAGCTTTCCAGCCGATCTACGCCTTCGCCGGTCGCTGCCGAGACGGGCAGGGCACCATCGGGGGCGAGGATCGCCGGGCGCTGGTCTACCTTGTTGAAGACGATAATGTCCTGCGGCTCGATGGGTCCCTTGGGATGTTCCGGATTCGCGGCATCGATCACGTGCACACGCAGGTCGGCCTCTCGGGCCGCGCGTTCCGCTCGCCGCACGCCTTCGGCTTCGACGACATCGAATGTTTCACGCAGGCCCGCCGTGTCTGCCAGCCAGACGACCTGGCCTCCGAGCACGAGCCGCACTTCCACGATATCCCGCGTCGTGCCGGCGATGTCCGTGACGATGGCGGCTTCGCGTCTGGCGATCCGGTTCAGCAGGGACGACTTGCCGGCATTCGGTGGCCCTACGATGGCAATCCGGAACCCGTCACGGATCTTCTCGCCGACGCCCCGGTCACCGAGCGCGTCGTCTAGTTCGGCGATCAGTCCGTCGAGCTTCTCCAGGATCGGGCGGACCGTGTCCTCGGGCGTGTCGCCTTCGTCCGGGAAGTCGACCATGACCTCGATCAGCGCGAGCACGCCGGTAAGCTCTGCCCGCCAGCGGTCATAGGTTTCGGTCAGGCCGCCGGTCAGCTGCCGCAGGGCCTGGGCCTTCTGCGCCTCGGTCTCCGCCTCGATGATGTCGGCGACACCTTCGGCTTCGGTCAGGTCCAGCTTGCCGGCTTCAAAGGCGCGGCGAGTGAATTCGCCCGGTTCAGCCAGCCGCACGCCGGGTTGAGAAGTCAGTGTCTCCAGTGAGTGTTTGATCACAGCGGGGCCGCCATGGAGGTAGAGCTCCAGCGTATCCTCGCCCGTGTAGGAGTGCGGCCCCGGCATAAAGACCACGAGGCCCTCATCGATCAGGTTGCCGTCTTCATCGCGGAACTTCGTGAGCGTCGCGCGGCGCGGTTCCGGCAGGCCGCATTCCAGGAGCTCGCCGGCAAGTTTCCACACGCGGTCGCCCGAGAGGCGGATGATGCAGATCGCAGCCGGGGGCTGGCCCGAAGCGAGGGCGCAGATCGTGTCGCGCTCGCTCATGGCTATACGCTCCCGATCAGTTCTTCATCGCTTCGAAGAACTCGTCGTTCGTCTTCGTCTGGCGCAGCTTGTCGATGAGGAAGTCGATGGCGTCGTTCGTGCCCATCGGGCCGAGGATGCGGCGAAGGATATAGATCTTCGACAGCTGGTCCTGCGGCGTGATGAGTTCTTCTTTCCGCGTGCCGGACTTCATGATGTCGATGGCCGGGAAGGTCCGCTTGTCGGCGATCTTCCGGTCGAGCACGACCTCGGAGTTACCCGTGCCTTTGAATTCCTCGAAGATCACTTCGTCCATCCGGCTGCCGGTGTCGATCAGCGCGGTGGCGACGATGGTCAGCGAGCCGCCGTTTTCAACGTTCCGCGCCGCACCGAAGAAACGCTTCGGACGCTGCAGGGCGTTCGCGTCGACACCGCCGGTCAGAACCTTGCCGGAGGAGGGGACGGTCGTGTTGTAGGCGCGGCCGAGACGCGTGATCGAGTCGAGCAGGATGACGACGTCGCGCTTGTGCTCGACGAGACGTTTCGCTTTCTCGATGACCATTTCAGCGACCTGAACGTGGCGGGTGGCGGGCTCGTCAAAGGTCGAGGCGACAACCTCGCCCTTCACCGTGCGGCGCATGTCGGTCACTTCTTCCGGGCGCTCGTCGATCAAGAGGACGATCAGGTAGCATTCCGGATGGTTCTCCTCGATGGCCGAGGCGATATTCTGCAGGAGCACCGTCTTACCCGTCCGCGGCGGCGCGACGATGAGTGCGCGCTGGCCCTTGCCGATCGGGGCGACGATGTCGATGACGCGGCCCGATCGGTCCTTCCGGGTCGGATCCCGGCTTTCCATCTTGAGGCGCTGCTCGGGATAGAGCGGGGTCAGGTTGTCGAAGTGAACCTTCTTGTTGGCCTTGTCCGGATCCTCGAAGTTGATCCGCGACACGTCGGTCAGGGCGAAGTAGCGCTCGGCATCCTGCGGCGCCTGGATCGGGCCTTCGACCGTATCGCCGGTACGGATGTTCGCCTTTTTCAACACTTCCGGGCTGACATAGATGTCGTCCGGACCGGGCAGGTAGTTGGATTCCGGCGAGCGCAGGAAACCGAAGCCGTCGGTCAGAACCTCCAGCACGCCCTGGCCGGTGATCTCGACTTCGCTGTCGGCGAGTTCCTTGAGGATCGCGAACAGCATGTCCTGCGTCCGCATGGAGGAGGCATTCTCGATTTCCAGCTCTTCTGCATAGGCGAGCAGTTCCTCGGGCGATTTCGCCTTCAGTTCGCGCAGGGTTACGCTGGTGACATTGTCGAGCATCGAAGAGGCCATGCCGATGGATTCCGAATATAGGGGTCTGCGAGAGACGTGTTTTGGGGGGGCCGGGCGAAAAAGAAGGGTCGCAAGGCACAAGGACTGTGCACCGGATTGGCGGCATATGGGCTCAAGGGGCCCGCTGCGTCAAGGCTTTATGCGCAATGGCGCCGGTCAGAACGGACGTACGATCACCATGATGACCACGCCGATCATCATCAGGAACGGCACCTCGTTCAGCATGCGAAGCCGGCGGGCGGTGACCTTCGAGGTTCCCCGGTCGATGCGTTTGCCGACATAGATGTAATAGCCGTGCATGGCCGAGATCAGGGTCACGAGGACAAGCTTCACGTGCATCCAGGGATGCGAGAGCAGGGCGGGATTCATCCACAGCATCAGGCCGCCGAACACCCAGATCAGCACGATGCTGGGGTTCATCACGATCACGCGCAGCTTGTTTGCGGCCGATTTCATCGTTTCGAACAGCGGCTCGCCCGGCTGGCTGGACAGCTGGTGGATCTTGTAGCGGG
Source organism: Hyphomonas sp. (assembly GCA_041398365.1). GTDB lineage: Bacteria > Pseudomonadota > Alphaproteobacteria > Caulobacterales > Hyphomonadaceae > Hyphomonas. Next base: position 22,248 of record JAWKUV010000023.1, read on the forward strand.
GATAGATCATCAGGCTCGCCATTGTGGCGATCACGAAAATCACATGACCGGCCTTGATCCAGTTATAGAGCATTTCAGACGACCTTGGCGGGCTTGTTGATGACCATGCCGGACTTGTGCATGGCTTGCTTGTGCGGGCAACGGCCAAGGTCATGCGGGCATAGCCGGTCGCCGGCGCAGGACCGCATCGGCGTCTTCATGCCGAGCGCTTCGATGGTTTCGTTCGCCAGCATGGCGATGAAGTCCGGGTGGGTTCCGAGCGCTTCGACCCGCGTGTAGCTCGCGGCGCCATGCTGTTCGGCAACCAGCCGGTATTCCTCGCCGAGTTCGACCAGCGTCTCGATATGCTCGGAGACGAAGGCAATCGGCGCGATCAGGATGTTCCTGCCTTCCTTCGCCTTCTCTTCGACCATGACCTCGGTTGCCGGGCCAATCCATTTCAGAGGTCCGACGCGTGACTGGTAACAGGCCGTGACATCCCAGTCGGCCGGCACGCGGCCCTTGATCATCTCGGCCAGCATTTCGCATTGCCACTGATAGGGGTCGCCGCCCTGGACGATCTTTTCCGGCAAGCCGTGGGCCGACAGCAGGAGCGAGACGTTTTCCGGCCGGCCGGCTTTTTCCCAAGCCTGCATGATCCGTTCGACATGCGCATCGATGAAGGATTCCTCGAAGGGATAGCAGCAGATCGTCCGGGAGGACCCCTTGTAGGCCTTGTTCCACGCTGTCAGTGACGAGCCGGTCGTCGTGGTTGAGAACTGAGGATAGAGCGGGAGCAGCACGACTTCATCGGCGCCCCAGGCTTTTACCTCGCGGGCCGCTTCCTCGGTGAAGGGGTGCCAGTAACGCATCGCGATGAAGCAACGGACCTCATCATCAGGCAGGCGCTGTGCGAGCACGGCCTGCAGCGCTTCCGCCTGTGCCTCGGTTTCCGGGAGCAGGGGTGAGCCGCCGCCGGCATCCATCATCGCATAGTTCTTGATGACCATCGGCGCGCGCGACTTCGAGATCAGCCGCGCCAGAACCCAGCGCACCGGCAACGGCGCCGTGATGATCGCCGGATCGCGGAACAGGTTCTTCAGGAACGGCTGGACCGACTCCGCCTTGTCCGGACCCCCGAGATTGAACAGGACAACAGCGATCTTCCGACCCATTTCAGCCTTCCCGGAGGATTTGCAGTACACGCTCGACGTTTACGATCGGCGTCTCCGGCCGGATGCCATGGCCGAGATTGAAGATGTGGGGACGGCCGGCATAGGCCGCCATCAATTCCCGCACACGTGCGTCCATCCGCGGGCCGCCTTCGATCAGCAGAAGAGGATCGAGATGACCCTGCACAGGCATGCCCGCCGGGAGCACGGAATTCACGAAAGAGGGGACAGCTGCGGTATCGAGCCCGACCGCCGTGACGCCGGTTTCCTTTGCATAGGCCTCCAGCATGACGCCCGCACCACGCGGGAAACCGATCACCGGCACGGTGACACCCATCGCACGCAGCCGTTCGACCAGTCGTTTCGTCGGCGCGATGATGACTTCGCGGAAGATATTGTCGGGCAGGCCTTCGGCCCAGCTGTCGAACAGCATCAGGGCATCGGCGCCGGCGGCGACCTGGCGGGCAAGGTATTCGGCGGTCGCCTCACCCACCTTGTCCATGACGGCAGCGAGATCCTGCGGACGGCCGTGCGCCCAGCGCCAGGCATCAGACTTGTCGGTCTTGCCGCGGCCTTCGATGGCATAGAGGCTGACTGTCCACGGAGAACCAGCAAAGCCGATCAAGGTCGTTTCCGGCGGAAGCGCGCTACGCACACGGGAAACGGTCTCATAGACGGGCGAGAGCCGGTCAGCCGCCTTGATCGCCGGGACCCGGTCCAGGTCCTGAGGGCCAGAGACCTGCTCGACCACAGGACCAACACCCTTTTCGAAATCGACCCCGAGGCCCATCGCATCCAGCACCAGAAGGATATCGGCGAACAGGATCGCCCCATCCATGCCATAGCGCCGGACCGGCTGCAGCGTCGCTTCAGCAGCAAGCGAGGGTGTGTAGCAAAAATCCAGGAAGTCCTTTGCCCGGGCCCGGAGCTCCAGGTATTCGGGCAGATGGCGCCCTGCCTGACGCATCATCCATACCGGTGGCTTCTGAAAGTGCTCTCCGTGAAGAACCCGGAGAAGTTTTTTCGAACTGTCGGTGCCCATGCGCTTTTCCAAATTCTTCAAACAAGCCCGTCAGGGCGCTTATGACTATTAGACCGTGGAGAACTGGGAAAAAGGGCCATGCGCGGATTTGTCCAGAGAATTCCACACCGGACTCACAGGGTTGGGGACAGGTCCGGACCCACTCCAAAGGCCGGATTCCAATGGTTAACCAACCGTAAACGCCCCAATGGGAGTCACAGCCCGGAACGGAAGGTGATTCCACGGAGTCGGATTCCACCGCCTGTGGGATTTATGTGATTCCAGCGGGACAAAATCCTGTATCCACAGGCGAGTCACAGGCCTTGTGAAATCCCCAAACCTCGGCAAGACAGGGAAGGTCATGACACGGCCCCAACGCCCCAGCATCTATTTCAACGTCCACCTCGTCTCGGACTCGACGGGGGAGACCCTGAACGCCATTCAGCGGGCAGCCTGCGCGCAGTTCGAGAACGTCCAGGCGCTCGAACACAATTACTACCTTGTGCGCTCGGAACGCCAGCTCGAACGCGTGATGCGGGAAATCGAGGCGGCACCAGGCGTCGTCTGGTACACGATCTCGGACGAAGGCCTGCGCGGCCGGCTCGAATCCTTCTGCCGCGAAAAAGGCGTACCGACCCTGCCGGTGCTCGACGCCTCAATTGCCATGCTGAGCCGCCATCTCGGCATTTCGGCCAACCAGAAGGTTGCCGGCCAGCACGCGCTGGATGAAGACTATTTCGAGCGCATGGAGGCGATCAATTTCACGCTCGCCCATGACGACGGACAGAATGTCGAGAGCCTGACCGGCGCGGACGTGATCCTGCTGGGCGTCAGCCGGACCTCGAAGACACCGACCTGCGTCTATCTCGCCAACCGGAAAGTCCGGGCAGGGAATATCCCGCTCGTGCCGGGCGTCGCGTTACCGCCCTTCATCGAGCAAATGGGCGACAAGGGCCCGCTGATCGTGGGCCTCAAGATCAGCGCCGAACGCCTGGTGCAGATTCGCCGCGCCCGTCTCATCTCGCTGAACCAGGACGAGCATACGATCTATGCCGACGAAGATGCAGTGCGGGACGAGGTGACCCAGGCGAACCGCCTGTTCCAGCGCAACAAGTGGCGGACGATCGACGTCTCCCGACGCTCGGTCGAGGAAACGGCCGCGGGCATCCTGAACATGCTGAACGAACGCCGGGGGCATCTGTGAGTCTTGCCGTTATCCTCGCCTCCGGCAGCGAAAGCCGGCGGCGCGTTCTTGCGGCGGCCGGCGTCGAGGCTGTGGCGATCAAGCCGCTGGTCGACGAGGACGCGATGAAAGCGGGCCTCCGTGCAGAAGGCCTGCCGGTCCGCGAGCAGGCGATGCGTCTCGCGGAGATGAAGGCGATCAAGGTTTCCCAGCGCGAGCAGGGCCTTGTCATCGGCGGCGACCAGATGCTGTCGCTTGGCGAAGAGGCCTTCGACAAGCCGAAAGACCTCGATGCGGCGAAGGAGCATTTGCGCAAACTCTCCGGCAAGCCGCACATTCTCGAAACCGCGATTGTCGTTTGCGAGAACGGCGTCCCGGTCTGGCGCCACCTCGCCCGGCCGCGCCTGACGATGCGGCCGCTGACGGAAGATTTCATCGCGCAATATGTTGCGCGCGTGGGCGAGCCGCTGCTTTCCACGGTCGGTGCCTACCAGCTGGAAGGGCTGGGCGCGCAGCTCTTTGCCCGCGTGGAAGGGGACTTCTTTTCGATCCTCGGCCTGCCGCTGCTGCCGCTGCTCGATTATCTCCGCGTGAGAGGCGTGCTGCCGACATGACCTACCTGCTCGGCGTCATCGGCGATCCCGTTTCGCATTCGCTCTCCCCGGTGATCCACAATATGTGGATCCGCGAACACGGGCTGGATGCGTCCTATGAAGCCCTGCGGGTCGAGCGCGGCGATCTCGGGCCGGCCCTGGCGACGCTGTCGGAACGCAATGCGCTGGGCTTCAACATCACGCTGCCGCACAAGGAAGACGCGCTCGCGCTGTCGGACGAGGCGAGCGACGTTGCCCGGCGGATTGGTGCGGCGAACACGCTGATCCGGCGCGAAGACGGCGGCTGGCGCGCGGAGAATACCGATGCGCCCGGCTTTGTCCGCAGCCTGATGGATGCCGGCATCGATGTGGCGGGCCGGCGGGTGACATTGCTCGGCGCCGGCGGGTCCGCGCGGGCGGTCGCCATCAGCCTGACGGACCTGCGCGCAGACATCACCATCGCGAACCGGACGCGCGAGCGCGCTGAAACGCTCGTGCGGGAAACCGGCATCACCGCGGACATCTGTTCGCTGGAAGAAGGGATCGCCACGGCAGCCACCGCCGATCTTGTCGTCAACACGCTCAGCCTCGGCCATTCTGGCGAGTCGCTCGTCCTGCCGAAAGCTTCCGGGCAGTATTTCTACGACATCTCCTACGGCAAGGCGGCCGCGGCGACACAGAAGGAGGCTCTGGCGAAAGACTGGCGCCCGCTGGACGGATTGCCCATGCTGGTTGCGCAGGCGGCCTACAGTTTCGAGTACTGGTTCGGCATTCTTCCCGACACGGCAGAAGCGCTCGAGCGGTGCCGAAAGCTCGTGGAGGCAACAGCATGATCATTCTCGGCCTCACCGGGTCCATCGGGATGGGCAAGTCCGCGACGGCGACCCTGTTCCGCGATGAAGGCGTGCCGGTCTATGACGCGGACGCCGCCGTGCACCAGCTCTACCTCGAGGGCGGCGCCGCCGTCGCTCCGGTCGAGGCGGCGTTTCCGGGCGTGAAGATCGACGGCGCGATCGACAGGGTCCTCCTTCGCGAGCGCGTGTTGAACGATGCCGAGGCGATGAAGCGGCTGGAATCCATCGTCCATCCGCTTGCCGGCGAAGCGCAGCGGAAATTCCGGGAGGCTGCAAAAGAGGCGGGCGCGGGCTTTGTCGTCCTCGACATCCCGCTTCTCTACGAGACCGGCGGCTTTGCCTATTGCGATTATGTCCTTGTGGTCTCTGCGCCGGAACATGTGCAGCGCGAGCGCGTCCTGTCCCGGCCCGGAATGACCGAGGAGACTTTCAGGGCCATTCTGTCCCGTCAGGTTCCGGATGCGGAAAAGCGGGCGAAAGCCGACTTTATCCTGTCGACAGCCCATGGATTTGAGTTTGCGCGCGACCATGTAAGGGCCATAGTTGCCCTGATGAATCGCCTGGCGGCAGAGGAAGAGACATGAGCCAGATTCGCGAGATTGCCTTTGATACCGAGACGACCGGCCTCAGCCCGAATGACGGCGACCGCATCATCGAACTTGGCGCCGTGGAGCTGCTGAACCATATCCCGACCGGCCGCACGTTCCGCACCCTGATAAACCCGGGCCGACCGGTGTCTGCCGATACGGTCCGCATTACCGGGATTACCGACGAAGACCTGAAGGACGCGCCGAGCTTCGAAAGCCCGGAGGTCATCGACGCTTTCCTGGAATTCATCGGCGATGCAACGCTCGTGGCGCACAATGCCGGGTTCGACCGGGGCTTCCTCAACATGGAACTCGGCCGGTGCGGGCGCCCGCCCATTCCGGATGAGCGCTGGGTGGATACCGCCGCGCTCGCACGCCGGAAATTCCCGGGCGCTCCGGCCAGCCTCGATGCGCTGTGCAAGCGGTTCGAGATTTCGCTGGAAAGCCGGACCTTTCACGGCGCCCTTCTGGACAGCCAGCTTCTGGCGGCCGTCTATCTCGAGCTTCTGGGCGGCCGGGCACGGGCTTTCACGTTCGAGGAGACCGTGGTCGAGGCTGAAATCGTCACCGAGCAGAGGCCGGCAAAGCCCCGGCCAGCACCGCTCGGGTCACGCCTCAGCGACGAGGAAGCCGCTGCCCATGAGGCTTTCGTGGGCAAGCTTGGCGATGAAGCAGTCTGGAAGCGTTACGCCTGACCAGTCTGGCCGGCGGCTGCGGCAGCTTCCTGCGCACGGCGGTATTGCTGCTGGTACAGCTGCACGAAATCGACCGGATCGATGAGAAGCGGCGGGAAGCCACCTTCACGGGTGATCTCGGCCACGATGCGGCGGGCAAACGGGAAGAGAAGGCGCGGGCACTCGATCAGAAGCAGCGGTTCGAGCTGGTTCTGCGGCACGTTCTGCAGCTGGAAGAGACCGGCATAGTCGAGTTCGCAGATGAAGAGGACCGTTCCGTCGGAAACGGCCTTGGCAGAGAGTTTCAGCGAGACTTCGAAGATGCCGTTGCCGTCCGTGTGGGGGGCCGCGCCGACGTCGATGCCGAGGTCGATATTGGGCTGGGTCTGAACGGGGGCGTGGCCCGGATTCTCGAACGAGAGGTCCTTTACATACTGGCCCAGGACACGAAGGCCCGGCGGCGGTGCGCCATTGGTGCCATTGCCAGGTGCCTGCGGGGCGCTCGTATCGGTCATGTAATCCTCCCAACTCTACCGGGCGGGCGCCTAACATGCGGCCCCTTGAAGCGCAATGTATCACTGGCACTACAGGCCCGTCGGTCCTATCTTGGGGCTGGACCGTATAGAAACGCAAGAACAAGGCCTTCCCGATGGACCCAGTGATGCAAGTCATGCTGCTCGCAGTGATCGCACTGTTCGTCCTGTCGCGCCTGTATTTTGCGCTCGGCAAGGGCGACAATAACCGGCCTGTCAGCCGGACGACACCCGCAACCACGCCGGATGACGCGCAGGCGCAGGCCAAGGTGCAGGACCTTCCGGCTTCGCAGGCAGACCGGCCGATCTTCACCGGCCCGGCCGCGGGCGGGCTCGAGGACATCTACAATGCTGACCGGAGTTTCAGCACGTCCGCCTTCCTGAAAGGCGCCCGCGCCGCCTACGAAATCATCGTTTCGGCCTATGCGCGCGGCGACCGGGCGAAGCTGCGCCCGATGCTGGACGACGATGTCTACGAGGCCTGGGATGCTGCGATTGCTGCCCGGGATGCCTCCCACACGGCGTTCGAACTGCTGCGGATCAAGAAGGCGGAAATCGAAAGTGCCGAACTCGATGGCCGTATTGCGCGGGTGACCGTGCGCTATGAGGCTGAGCTCGGCGATGGCGAAATGGTGCGCACAGCGAAGGAAATCTGGACCTTCATGCGCGACGTGAGCACGGGCGATCCGAACTGGATTCTCGACGATGTCGAGGTCGCGAACTAGGCCGTGAGGCCGGAATCTTTCTGGTGACACTGTCGCGGAAAGCACGCCATAAAGCGGGCATGTGGTCGCGTGTCCGTTCGATATTCCTCCTGCTCCTGCTCGCGGCCTGCCAGAGCACGCATGCGCCGATTAAGGTTGTGACGCCGCCGGCGGTGCCTCTGCCGGCCGTCACGCAGCCGCACCTGCCATCCTGGGAGACGGCGTCTGAATTCTCTGACCTGCCGAACTGGTCGTCGGTGCCGCTCGAGGCGGCGGTCAGTGCGTTCAAGCGGTCTTGTGAGAAGTTTTCGGGCCGGGACCTTTCGGCTGATCTCTCCTCGGCCGCGCCCTGGGCCGGCAAGGTGGGCGACTGGGCGGTGCCCTGCGGGCAGATGTCGGCGGCGCGGAGCGACGAGGAGGCGCGCAGCCTGTTCGAGCAGGCCTTCGTACCGATCGAGGTGATCGCGCCGGATGGCGAGAGCAGGTTCACCGGCTATTTTGAGCCGACCTACGAGGCACGCCGCACGCCGACGCCGCCGTTCACCGAGCCGGTTCCGGCGCTTCCGGAAGACCTTGTTCCGAACGGCGACAGCCCGCTGCAGCGCCTGCCGAACGGCAAGACGCGACCCTATCCGGACCGGGCGCAGATCACGACATCCGGCGTCAAGGCGATTGCCTACGCGCATCCGGCTGATGTGTTCTTCCTGCAGATCCAGGGCTCGGGCCGGCTCAAGTTCCCGGACGGAACGACGATGCGTGCGGTCTATGCCGCGCATAACGGGCACCGGTTCCATTCCACCGCCAACTGGCTGATCGAGACCGGGCGGATCAAACGCGGCGAAGCCAGCATGCAGGGAATCCGGGCGTGGATGGACCGCGCGGGCGCGGCTGAGACGCGGATGGCGATGAACCAGAATCCGCGCTTCGTGTTCTTCCGGGCCGAGGCCGAAGGCGACCCCTCGCTCGGGCCGGCCGGAGCGCAGGGTGTCCCGCTGACACCGCTCGGCTCGATGGCGGTGGATACGAGCCTTCACCCGCTGGGCGTACCGATGTTCGTGGAAACCTCCGCACCCGGACTGGGCGGGGCATGGTCCGGCGTCCTGGTGGCGCAGGATACGGGCGGGGCAATCAAGGGCGCCGTACGCGGCGACATCTATTTCGGCACCGGACCGGAGGCGGGGGACCGGGCCGGGACGACGAATGCGCCGGGCCGGCTATGGGTCTTCCTGCCGCGCGATGTGGCCCGGCGGATGCGCGCGGACGGCTATGCCAGCCTCGACACCGCGCCAGCGGCACCTTAAGGGGCGGGCATGAGCCACCGCCGCCTGTCTCCCGATGAAGCCCGCGCCTGGGCGCGTGTCGCCCGGACGGTGAAGCCGATCGCTCCGGCGGCGGACGATATCAGCAGCTTCATCGAAGCGCTGGAACATGGCGAACCGGTCCTGCGCCGCGCCCCGCCAAAAGCGCCGGCTGAACCGGAGAAGCCGGCTGCGAAGCCCGCGAAAGAGCCGGCCGTCCCCCAGAACCGGGCGAATGAGAAACGTGTCCGCCGCGGGAAGCTGGAACTCGCCGGACGGTTCGACCTGCATGGGCATACGCAGCTGAGCGCCGAAGCGGCGCTGGCGGACTTCCTGGCCCGCAAGCAGGCGGACGGCGCGCGCTGCGTTCTCGTGATTACGGGCAAGGGAAAGGGCGGGGAGGGCGTGCTGCGCCGCAATTTCATGCGCTGGCTGGAAATGCCGGCCGCGCGGGTGCTTGTTTCGGGCTATTCGGAAGCCCATCCGCGGCATGGCGGCTCAGGCGCGTTCTACGTTTTCCTTCGCGCCAGCACCTGAGGCCGGCGCGGCGCTAGCCGTCCGGTGAAAAAACTGATTTCGGGAATTTGGTGCGCCAGGGCGGGCCGCGGACGAATGCGGCCCGCGCACGATACGGGAGGATAGAGGCGCCCGCATCGGCCGAAGCGGTTGAAGGCGCGTGAGGGATTGGGGGAGCGCTATCCCGCAGTGCGGCGCTCGTTCCAAAGAAAAAGCCGGCCACGTGGGCCGGCTTTCCTGAATTCGCTCTGGTGTCGCGTCAGTTGAAGTCGCGGAACACGTCGTCCGCGGAGATATCCTTCTTGTGGATGTCTTCTTCTTCCTCATGCGTGTCATAGGCGTCGATGTCGTCCTGCGCCGGCGAGAGGCCGGGGCCTTCGGTGCGCAGGGCTTTCTCGGCTTCCATGCGGCGGCGCTTGTCGGCGGCCTTGGCGATGACTTCGTCGAGTTCGATCTGGCTGCAGAGGCCGAGCGTCACCGGGTCGACCGGGCGGATATTGCCCGAGTTCCAGTGGCTCTTGTCGCGCACATTGTTGATGGTCGACTTGGTCGTGCCGATCAGTTTGGAGATCTGGGCGTCCGAGACTTCCGGGTGGTTGCGGATGAACCAGGCGACGGCATCCGGCTTGTCCTGGCGGCGGATGACCGGCGTGTAGCGGCTGCCCTTGCGCTTCGGCTGCGGGATGTGGGCGATTTTCGACTCGGCGACCTTCAGGCGGTAGCCTTCGTCATTCTCGCCGCGCTCGATTTCCTCGCGCGAGAGGATGCCACCGGCGATCGGGTCGACGCCGCGCATGTTCTCGGCCACGTCGCCATCGGCGATGCCCTTCACTTCGAGGTGGTGCAGGCCGCAGAATTCGGCGATCTGCGCGAAGGTGAGGCTGGTATTGTCGAGCAGCCAGACGGCGGTCGCCTTGGGCATGAGGACTTCGGACATAGGGCTCTCCCTGAGTGAATTTTCCGGCGCCAGAAATGCAGCCGCCCGACACATCGTGCCGGGCGGATGGGGTCAGGCGCATGCTGAACCTTGCCGTGACGTATATGACAAGCGCCCCGAAATGGAAAGGCTAAAGCCTCAGAAGCCTGTTTTTCACCAGGAAAGCAGGATTTTGCCCGAATGCGCCCCGGAGGCCATCAGCGTATGGGCCGCCTCGGCCTCACCGGCGGGGAAGACCGCATGCAGGACCGGCACGATGGCGCCGCTGGCCACATGTGGCCAGAAATCGGCCTCCACGGCATCCCGGATCCGCTTTTTCTCCGGCAGGGGACGGGCCCGGAGCGTGGTGGCGGCGAGCGTCAGGCGCTTCATCAGGACGGGGGCGAAATTGAGCGTCGCCTGGAAGCCGTTCTGGTAGGCGATATTGATGATCCGGCCGTCCGGATTGGCCGCCGAGATGTTCTTCTGGATATAGTCGCCGCCGACCATGTCGAGCGTCACGTCGGCGCCGCCTTCGGCCTTCACAACCTCGACGAAATCCTCGGTCTTGTAGTTGATGGGGCGGGTCGCGCCGAGCTTTGCCGTCAGGGCGCACTTCTCATCCGAGCCCGCCGTGGCGAAGACTTTTGCGGCGCCGGCGACGCGCGCCATCTGGATCGCCATGACGCCGATGCCGCTGGTGCCGCCATGGCAGAGGAAGTTCTCGCCGGCCTTCAGGTGGACCCGGTCGAAGACGTTGGCCCAGACGGTCATCATGGCTTCGGGAAGGCACGCGGCGTGTTCGAGGCTCATGCCGGCCGGCACCGGGAAGACCGAGCCTTCGTCGACGGTGACGTATTCGGCGTACCCGCCGCCTGCCAGAAGGCAGCAGACGTGATCGCCGACCTTCCAGCGCGTGACGCTGCTGCCGGTTGCGGTGATCGTGCCGGAGATTTCGAGGCCGAGAATGGGGGAGGCACCGGGCGGCGGCGGGTAGGCGCCCATGCGCTGAACGAGGTCTGCCCGGTTGAGGCCGGAAAAGGCGGTCTTCACCTGGATCTCGTTCGGGCCGGGTTCGGGCCTTGCGATCTCCGCCAGGAAGAGGGGACGGTCCTTCTCGATTTCGACGGCCTTCATCATCGTGCCCATGTGCCTTAACTCCCGTGTTGAGGAGTCGCATGTAGGGCAGGTTTCTGCTTTGATGAACCCCGGAACAGGATGCGGAGGCGAAGATGGCCATTTCAGACGAAGAACCGATCCTCGTGAACAAGCCGCAGACGCTGGAGCAGATGTCTGTGACGGAGCTGGAAGCGCGCATCGTGGCGCTGAAAGACGCGATCGCGGCCTGCGAGGCTGAAATCGTCCGGAAACGGGCGCAGAAATCCGCAGCCGAGGCGCTGTTCGGCGGCGGGGATTAAGCGGACATAAAGACGAGCCGGGTTAGGGTCCGTCTTGGTGTCCAGCGTAGCAGGGACAGGATCATGGCAGCAGAACAGTCGCACGGTGGGGGGGACAGGACGGTGCCCGACGGGTTTACCGGCGGCAAACTGTTCGACACGGTCTTCACCCGCGGCATGGCGCTGGTGGAGGAAACCGCCTCCTATCTCGACGGTCCCGGCCGCGAGCATGCCAAGACGCTGGACCGCGAACCGGGCCTGACCTATGCGGCCTGGAGCATGGAGCTGACGACGCGCCTGATGCAGGCGGCGAGCTGGCTGGTCATGCAGAAGGCCGTGCGCGACGGCGAAATGAAGCGCGACGATGCGGCCGCCAAGAAATACCGCATACGGAGAGAAGATCCGCCGCTGGACGTGAGCGCGCAGATGGGCCGCGGCCTGCCAATGCGGTTCCTCGAACTGGTCGAGCGGTCGGAAGCCCTGTTCGAGCAGATCTGCCGGCTGGACCAGGCCCTTTATGGCTCCACGGCGCAGGGTTCGCCCGCCAATCCGGTGTCAGACCAGATTGCCCAGCTCCAGAAGGCGGCCGAGACGGGCGCGTTCGATCCGCTGATGGTGTGGCACCGCCGCTAGAGTTCCGGCAGGCTGCTTGTCGGTATCGAGGCTGACAGGAGGCTGCCCCGCTGGGCGGAGCGCGCCGCCTTGAAGCGCAGGATCTGGGGACGGACGAACAGGACTCGCAGCGGCGTCTCGAGCGCAAGACGGCAGGCCAGCAGCGACAGGGCGATGGACGCAACCGCCGTCGCGAGCGAGGCGGCGCCTGCATCCGGGATCAGGCCGGTCGCCGTGAGGACCGCGTGCAGGACATGAACGGGGATGAAGAAGCAGAGATAGACGGCCAGGGAATTGCGCCCGGCATAGCCGATGAACTGGGCGGCCGGCAGGTGTGACAGGAGAGCGCCACCTGCGATCAGCGCGAACGTGCCGGCAAAACCGAGGATTAGCGATACGACCGGAAGGCCGGCGATGCCCATGGCCACGAATGCGGTATGGACCGCGAGCCAGACGGCAAGGACGCCAGTGATGTCATTCGCCCGCCGGGCAATGCCGCGGACATAGTGGAAGACGACCGGCACCGCGGCATAGCCCGCGAAGAAATAGACGTAATAGGCGGCGAACCGGTCCGCCACCGTCCAGCCGGTCTGGAACAGGCCTGCAGTCACCAGGACCTGCAACACGGCTGCGCCTATGAAGACGCGGTTCGCGGGAAGGCGGCGCGCGAGCCGGGTGACAATGTAGAAGACCGCCAGTTCATGGATGAACCAGAGCGGGCTCTCCGGTGCGATCCAGCCGGACGCGTAGAGGCTGAGGAAAGCGAGTGGGCTGCGGGCGATGACGCCGGCATTCAGGAAAACCGCCTCGATGGCGAGCCAGATGGCGAAGAAATAGGCGAGATGCAGGACCTTGCGGTCGAAATAGGTGGCCGCCGAGCCGAAAATCGACCGGCGGAGGAAGAGGCCGGAAATCAGGAAAAAGGCCGGCAGAACGACCGGCCTTGCCCAGGCCGCGAGGCCGAGCATCCAGTTTCCGGAGGCGTCCGCGCCGCCGAAAACGCCTGCGGAATAGACCATCACCACGAGGATGATGCCAATTCCCTTTGAATAATCGATCCAGGCAACACGTCCGGCAGCCATGCGTGGCACCTCCCTGCTTGGGGAGTACCGGTGCAAGATTCGTGCAAGACGGGATTCAGGGGCGGGTAGGCACCCCCGCGGGCGGTCAGATCGTCGAATAGATCCGCAGGGCGTGGCGGGCCTGTTCGACGCTGTAGCCTTCCTTCACAGGCGCCCGGATCACACAGATCCGGTGCCAAAGCGGGCCGAGCAGCTGCTCGATCACTTCATCGAGGTCGAAATCGCGGCGGATGACGCGTTTGGTCGACAATTCGGCCAGTACCATGCGCATCGGCTGGCGGATGTCCCGGTTCATCCAGGCGCGCCAGGCCTCGCCGGCATGCTTGTCGTCGGCGGCGGCCATCAGGGCGCCGCGCAGGACGGCGTGCCCGTTGCCGGTGCGGGCGGCGGCTTCGAGCGGCACGATCAGAGCGGCGATCCGCTCCTGCGGGTCGCGTCCGCCGTCCGGACTGTCCGGGATGAGGGCCAGACCGGCATCCACGCACATGGCGCCAATCGAGGGCCACCAGCGGTAAATCGTCTGCTTCGAGGCGCTGGCGCGCTTGGCCACTGCATCGACGCTGAAGGAGCGCCAGCCGTTTTCAGCGAGTTCCGCTCGTGTGGCCTCAAGGATGGCCGAGCGCGATTCCTCGCTTCGGGTCGGCCCCTTGCGGGACGTTTTCTTCGTGTCGGCTTCGGTGGTCATCCGACCCGCCTCCGTGAGCATAAACTGCGGGGTTTTCTTTCATGAACCTAGGACAAACCGGTAAACAATGTCCGATTAACGCTTGCGACGTCTGTAGTATGGACTAGTGAAGCGCCCGCAGGAACAGGAATACGACCATGAGAAGTATCGAAGACCTGATCGCCGGATACCGGCGTTTCCGGGCGGGAACCTATGCCCAGCAGGCCGCGCTCTACCGCGAACTTGGGGAAGGGCAGAACCCCGCCATCATGCTGATCGCCTGCGCAGACAGCCGGGCGGAGCCCTCCGATATCTTCGCCGCCGCGCCGGGCCAGCTATTCGTCGTCCGCAACGTGGCGAACCTGGTGCCGCCCTACATGCCGGACGGCAAGCTGCACGGGGTAAGCGCGGCTCTCGAATATGCGGTCAACGTGCTGAAAGTGCAGCACATTGTGGTGATGGGCCATGGCGGCTGCGGCGGCATTGCGGCGTCGCTTGCCGGCGGCGGCAACCCGGCCATCGGCGAATTCGTGACGCCCTGGGTGTCGCTGCTGGAAGAGGCCCGTGAGCGCGTGATCGAGTCCGGCTCGGTCAACATGCAGTTTGCCCTCGAACTGGAGGGGATCGAGACCTCGATCGTCAACCTGATGAGCTTCCCGTTCGTGCGGAAGGCGGTCGAGTCGGGTCACCTGACGCTCCACGGCGCCTGGTTTGCGATCAAGCATGGCGAACTGCACTGGCGAAACGGTAAGACGGGCCGGTTCGAGATCATCGCACCGTAAGTCAGGCCGCCGGCCGGATCGTCGAGACGGACGCGAAGATGACCGCCGCCAGCATGGCGAAGGCGGCGCCGCGGTTGAACCATTTCGTGAAGGCGGGCGACTCGAACCTGTGGTTCATCGCATCGGCTAGCCAAGCATAGACGGTGAGGCCGAACATCTCGCACACGGTGATGGTGGCCATCATGACCAGCGCCTGCGGCACGACGGGCTTCGCCATGTCGAAATAGGATGGCAGAAGCAGGCCGAAGAAGACCAGCGCATTGGGGTTCAGGAGCTGCAGGCCGACGCCGCGGGCGAACAGCTTGCCGCGCGGCGGGGCGTCAGAGGCGCGGGCGTGCGGCCGGCTCGGGTCGGCGAAGGCAATGGTGAAGGCGAGCCAGGCGATGAAACAGATGCCGGCGACCTTCAGCACGATCAGGACCAGCGGGAATTTCGCCGCGAAGGCGGCAAGCCCGCCGGCGGCGAGCGAGATCCAGACGAGGTTTGCGGCGGAGACGCCAAGGGCAGGGATGAGCGCCGTCGGCGCGCGATAGCGCAGCGACGTGCTCATCACCAGCATGACCGCCGGTCCCGGTGTCAGACCGCCCGCAAAGAACAGGGCGACAAGCGCCAGCCAGACGGACAGGTCCATTCAGGGCTCTTCAGGAGGCTAGGCGCCTTCCTTCTGGCCGCGTTCGACAGCGGCGGTGATCAGTTCGCGGGCCTTCTCGATGCCGTACCAGCCTTCGATCCGGGTCCACTTGCCCTGTTCGAGGTCTTTGTAGTGCGTGAAGAAGTGCGCGATCTTGTCGCAAAGCGTCTGCGGCAGGTCGTGATAGGTCGCGATCTTGTCGTAGTAGGCCGTCAGTTTCGGGTGCGGCACGGCGAGGATTTTCTCGTCGGGGCCTTTGTCGTCGGTCATCATCAGGACGCCGACCGGACGGGCGCGCACGACCGAGCCCGGAACCAGCGGACGGTTGCCGACGACCATGACGTCGATCGGGTCGCCGTCGAGGCTCATCGTGTGGGGCACGAAGCCGTAATTACAGGGGTAGCGCATCTCGGTGTAGAGATAACGGTCCACGAACATGGCGCCGGAGGCCTTGTCGATCTCGTATTTGATCGGGTCGCCGCCGAGTGGCACCTCGATCAGGACGTTGAGGTCGTCCGGCGGGTTCTGGCCGGAAGTGATCTTGGAAAGGTCCATGTGTCCGCTCGCTTTGGGAGGAAGTGAGATTTGCGCGTGGCGATGGCCTTTCGCGGTCGCCGCGTCAAGGGTGGGGATGACGCAGTGGACTAATGTCCTAGGCCGGTGCCTTTACTTCCACCGCCTCGAAAATGAGCATTCCGTCAGCCGGGGCAGACAGTTTCCGGGCCTCTTTGACGAACTCGCGGCTCTCCTTCAGCAGGAAATGCGCCTTCAGGGCGGCCATGTCCTGCCAGTATTCGAGGAAGACAAGGCGGGACGGGTCCTCGCAATCGGCATGCACATTGTGGCCGAGACAGCCGGGCTCCGCGCGGGAGCGGGCGGAGTGCCCGATACAGATTTCCGTCAGCCGGGCCTTGGTCTCGGGCGTGGTGCGGACGCTGCCGGTGACGATGATCATGGGGACCTCAGTCGCGCAGGAGGGCGTAGTTGAAACTGATCGAGACGCGGGGGTCTTCCGACCGGTTCGGCATCACTTCATGCCGCAGCCAGCTTTCCCAGAAGAAGGCATGGCCTTCCTGCGGGGTCAGGTAGACGAAGCGCCGGGCGGTATCCGGCGCATCGTCCGCCGGCTGAGGGGCGGCCATCATCCGGCCGAGGCGCGGGTCTTCCAGTTTCAGGCTGCCGGCCCCGTCGGGCACGGAGACATAGAATGTGCCGGAAATCACGCTGCCCGGATGGATATGTCCGGAATGGCTGCCGCCCTCGCCGAGGATGTTCACCCAGATCGCATCGAGCGAAAGGTGGAAGCCGTCCAGGTCCCAGTGCAGGTCCTTCGCGAATGCGGCGGCTTCCCGGTCGAGCATCTCTTTCAGCTCGGCAAATTCCGGGAAGCGTTCCGGCAGGTCGTCCAGCGAGGCATAGGACGTGTACCCGTCATAGCCCTGTTCGTCGCACCAGTCGCCGCCGGCCGTGTCTTCCTCTTCGAGGAGCCAGCAGACGGCTTCGAGCTGGTGGCGCAGGTCCGGCGTGCCGAGCGCAGCCTCTTTCACGAGGGTCGGGAACAGGGTTTTCAGGGTCATGTCAGCGTGTGCTCGGTAGACGGATCATTCGGCGGGTTTGACGAATTTCAGCGTCATGCGGTCGCTTTCGCCGATGGCCTTGTAGGCTTCCGGGTCCCAGCCTTCCGGAGGCGCTTCGCCTTCCGCGGGTTGCTGGTTCACCGGCGGCAGGGTCCAGACGCCGAACGGATGATCGGCAAGGTCGGCCGGGTTGGCGTTGATCTCGGAGGAGCCGGCGAACTCGAAGCCGGCCTTGGCGGCGAGCGCCTTCACATAGTCCTCGTGAACATAGCCGCTGCCGGCCTTCGGGTCCTGCGTCGCGGTTGAGGGCAGGCGGTGTTCGACAACGCCGAGCACGCCGCCGGGCTTCAGCGCCGCATAGGCATCGTCGAAGAATTTCTGCTCGTAGCCGCCGCTCATCCAGTTGTGGATGTTGCGGAAGGTCAGCACCACATCGGCCGTACCCGGCTCCGTCAGGATGCCGCTGTTTGCCGAGAAGCCGGAATACTCGATCGTGCCGAAGCGCGGGTCGGTATAGCCGGACTTGAAGGTCTCGTTATTGCGTTCGATCCGGGCGACGCGGTCGGCATCCTCGATGCCCACCGGATCGAACAGGACGGCGACGAGCTGGCCGCCGCCGCTCGCGATCCAGGGCGCCAGGATGTTGGTGTACCAACCGCCGCCCGGCCAGATCTCGAGCACTTTCTGGTCCGGGGTCACCCCGAAAAATTCCAGCGTTTCCTTCGGATGGCGCCAGGCGTCCCGCGCCTTTTCCTCCGGCGAGCGCAGGTCGCTGTCGATGGCGGCCTGCAAGGCGTCGACCGGGGCAGGGGCGGCGGCCTCTGCTGCAGGGCTTGCAGCCGGCGCGGCGCCTGCGTCTCCGGCAGGGGCTTTCGAGCAGCCGGCGAGCAGTGCCAGGGCCAGAAGGGACACAGAAGCAGCTGATTTCATGATTCTTCTCTCTGTCGGGGGACCTCTTGAACGGTCCTTCTAGGCTCCCACATGTATCGTGTCACGGTGCCGCAATGCGGGCCGGGACCGGATTTCGTGCCGGCGCCACTGACCGGGCCGGGTGTTCGCGACGTCCGAACCCCAGAGGAAGCCCTTCGTTCAGGGCGTTCCCAGTTGCTTTGAGAAAGAGGACTGAACCCATGTCGAACATTGATCTCACCCCCCTTTACCGCACCATGGTCGGGTTCGACCGCATGGCTAACATGATCGACCAGGCATCCCGCCTCGACGGCTCGCAGGGCTATCCGCCCTATAATATCGAGCGTGTCGACGAAAACGCTTTCGCCATCGAGATTGCCGTCGCCGGCTTCACCGAAGACGATCTCGACATCGAAACCAAGGAAGGCCTGCTGACAGTCGCCGGCAAGAAAACCGAGACCGAAGACGCCAACGGCCGCAACTTCCTGCATCGCGGCATCGCCCAGCGCAGCTTCATTCGCCGCTTCCAGCTGGCCGATCACATTCTCGTGACCGGCGCGCATCTCAGCCACGGCATGCTCCGCATCGACCTCGTCCGCGAGCTTCCGGAAGAGAAGAAAGCCCGCAAGATCGAGATCGGCGCCCAGACCAATCCCGAGCCGAAGCTGATCGGCAAGAAAAAAGCCGCCGACGCGGCATAAGCCCGGCCCATCCGGCTGCGGACAAAACCACGGCGCGCTCCATACCGGGGCGCGCCGTTTTTCTTTCGGGCGGGTCTCAGGCGGGGCTGAGCGTGTTCTTCTCGGCCTGGCGGAAGAAGGCGAGGCAATGCGTCTCGCCGAGGAAGACTTGTAGCGCGAGAGACTCCGCGAGCGCGCGGGTCACCTGCCGGCTGACGGCAGCGAAAGCATTGGCCGCATGTGTCTGCGCGGACTGCTCGAAGGCGCCGTCCTGCAGCGTGACGGAGAATTTCGACGTGCCGACCCGGACCGCCGCCGCATTGGCGCGCGCCCAGGGCAGGTAGGTCTTGCCGATCTCTTCCGCGAAGAGCGGCGCGAGCGTGGGCTCAAGATCGGCCAGCGCGGCGAACGGGCCGCCGGCTTTCGGATCGTCCATGTGCTCGCACCAGGCGACGAGGAAGGGCGCGCGGTCCTTCAGCCATTCTGCCGGGGTCGGATCGAGCAGCATCTGCTGGAACTGGGCGGCAAGGCTGAAATCGGCAAAGGCTGGACGGCCGCCGAACAAGAAGAGGTGATCCTTGAGGTGCGCGTTCAGATGAAGAGCCGTGCGCCGCCAGGAGGCATCGAGCGCCGGCCAGTTTTCCTGCGAAGCGCCGACGATCGGCAGACGGGCGGCCATGCGGTCGGCCACCTGTTGCGAGGGTGCTTTCCAGGCGCGCGGGCGTTTGCCGCCGGACAGCTGCACCAGGGCGCGCAGGCCAGCCTGGTCGCGATCCGGCTTGTTGCCCCAGCGCTGCTGGAACATGCACTTGTTCAGCCACTCGTCGGCATAGTCTTCGAGGACCAGCGACAGGGCGACGCAGGCGGCATCGTCCGGGGTTGCCGAAGGCTCGGGATGCGAGGCTTCCAGCGCGAACAGCATGCGCGTCGATTCCTGGCTCACCGGACGGTCCGGCGAAACAAGCAGCGGCACGGTCGCAAGACGGGCAAGCGCGCGGAAATCGGTTTCGGTATCGCGCGAGCGGGTAATCCATTCGAAATCGACGCCCTTGTACCGCAGAAAGGAACGTACTTTCAGCGAGTAAGGCGAGGTTTCAGCGCCGAAAAGGCGGTAGGCTTGCATGGCGTGAAAGCTCCGGGTCGGCTCGCGCCCTGCTTAGGCATTTCAGTCCTGACTGCCAAGCAGTGTTTGCCGCCGCGCCTGTAAATGGGTATGCGCGTGGCAAGACAATCTGACCTGACGGGAAGGAGTTGGCCCATGCGCGTGATGCACGTCATGGCCGGTGCTGCTGAAGGCGGCGCGGAAAACATCATGCTGGAATCCGTTCTGGCGCTCGCAGAGGCAGGCCTCGCCCAACACGTGGTGACCCGGCCCGACAATGAGTTCCGTGTGCAAAAGTTCCGTGAGGCCGGAATCGGCGTGGATCTCGCCGCGTTCAACAATACCTGGCCGTTCCCGACGCGCCGCGTGATTGGCGATGCGATCAAGACGTTCAAGCCGGACGTGATAGAATATTGGATGGGTCGCGCCGGGCAGTTCGCGCCGAAGGAATACCGCAACCGATCGATCGGCTGGTATGGCGGCTATTACAAGCTGGCCCGCTTCACGAATTGCGAGTGGCATGTGGGCCTCACCATCGACCTGCTGCGTCATATCCGCGAGCAGGGCGTGACGGACGAGCGATCCGCGATCATCCACACCTATGCGGATTTCCAAGGCGCCGATCCGGTCGACCGGGCAAGTCTCGATACGCCGGCCGATGCGCCCGTCGCTCTGGCGCTCGCCCGCCTGCACGAGAAGAAGGGGCTCGACACGCTGCTCGATGCGACGGCGAAGGTACCGGGCCTTTATGTCTGGATCGCGGGGGAGGGCCCGCTCGAAGCGGACCTTCGCGCGCACTGCAAACGCCTGGAACTGGACGACCGTGTCCGCTTCCTCGGCTGGCGGAACGATCGCGGCGCGCTTCTGGCGGCCTGCGATGTCGTCGCCTTCCCGTCGCGCTATGAGCCGTTCGGTACGGTGACGGTGGATGCCTGGGCGGCCTCGCGTCCGCTGGTCGCGGCCGATGCCGTTGGCCCGGCAGCCTATGTGAAGGATGGCGTCAACGGGGTGCTGATTCCGAAGAACGATGTCGACGCACTGGCGAATGCGCTGAGCAAGGTGATCACGGACAAGGCGTTTGCGGCTGAGATCGTTGCAGGCGGCCGCGCGTCCTACGAGGCGCAGTTCACCAAGGCGGCTTTCCAGCGCGACTCGATTGCCTTCTACGAGAAGATCATCGCGACCGCCGGGCCGTTCCCCGGCTAGCCGACGCTCGCGAAGAAGGCGCGGTAGAGCCCTTCGGCGGCCTGCCGGCCGAGACCGACTTCCACGCGGATGCCCGCCCGGCGCAGGCGCAGGATGCCGCCATTCGCGACCGGATGCGGATCGAGCACGGAACAGACGACGCGTGCGATGCCCGACTCTTCCAGTTTGACGGAACAGGACCTGCCGCCCTGCG
Source organism: Hyphomonas sp. (assembly GCA_041398365.1). GTDB lineage: Bacteria > Pseudomonadota > Alphaproteobacteria > Caulobacterales > Hyphomonadaceae > Hyphomonas. The sequence continues at coordinate 43,113 of JAWKUV010000023.1, forward strand.
ATCGCTCGCGGCAGGGCTCCAGCGTGACATAGGCCGTGCCGCCGCGGGCGGCTGCACCGGCCTCGTCGAGCGCGATTTCCTCAGCATGCGGCCGGCCGCCGTGACCGGTGACGCCTTCGCCGACAATGTGGCCGTGCCGATCCAGGATCACGCAGCCAACGGACGGATTGACGCCGGTGAGCCCGTGATTGAGCCGGGCGAGCGCGAGGGCCCGCCCCATCATGCGCCGGTCGCGCCGCCTGCTCACGGCAGGGCAGGGAGCGGCTGAGCGCGCTCGGCGTCGAGATAGCGGACCGAGACGGGCTTCAGGTTGTCATCGAGGTCGATCAGCAGCGGGTTGCCGGTCGGGATCTCGACGCCGGTGATCTTGTCGTCCGGCACGTTGAAGAGATGCTTCACCAACGCGCGCAGCGAATTGCCGTGTGCGGCGATGACGACATCCTTGCCGGATTTCAGGACCGGGACGATCTCGGCATCCCAATAGGGCAGGACGCGGTCGAGCGTCAGCTTCAGGCTTTCCGTGTCCGGAATGTCGATGCCCTGATAGCGCGGGTCGGTGGACAGGTCCCAGGTCGAGCCTTTTTCCAGCGGTGGCGGCGGCACGTCATAGGAGCGGCGCCAGACATGGACCTGGTCATCGCCATGCTTCGCCGCGGTCTCGGCCTTGTCGAGGCCGGTCAGGCCGCCATAGTGGCGCTCGTTGAGGTGCCAGTCCTTGGTGACCGGGATCCAGGCGCGGCCCATTTCGGTCAGTGCCAGCCAGAGCGTACGGATCGCGCGGGTCTGGACGCTGGTGAAGGCCGCGCGGAAATCGGCATCGGCGCCTTTGAGGAGCTGGCCGGCCTTGCGGGCTTCGGCTTCGCCTTTCTCGGTCAGGTCTGCGTCCCACCAGCCGGTGAAGCGGTTCTCAAGGTTCCAGGCGGATTGTCCGTGGCGGACGAGCGCGAGCTTTGGCATCGAAGTCTGAGGTCCTTTTGGCTTTCTGGCGGCCTTTTCGGCGCAAAACGGCCCGGATTCAAGTTCCCATCACGCGCATCAGTTCGGCAAAGGCCAGCACGACATGATAACCGGTCGAGGCCGGCATGGTCTGGGAAAGCGGTTTGCCGGTCGCATCGTAATGGTCGATCCAGCCGCCTTCCGGCGTCAGGTATTCGTCCATGAGCACATCGAAGCTGCGGCAGGCGGCCGTGGCGTAGCGTTCCTCGCCGGTGGCCTCGAACAGGGCGAGATGCGCTTTCAGCGCTTCCGTCTGCGGCCAGGTACGGCGCGAGCCGTCGACGATGGCGCCCTCGCGCGTGACTTCCTGAACGGCCCGGCCGGCCTCGTCGAGCGTGGAGGCGGCAAAGGTGTAGAGCCGGTCGGCCGCGGGACTGACCGGCGTTTTTGTCAGACGGGCATGGGCGTGCAGCAGCCAGACCCATTCGAACTGGTGGCCGGGCTCCACGATCCGGGCGGCGTCGCCTTCCGGCTCCGCCCAGCCCGGTGCGAAGGCTTCACCGAGCAGGCCGCCCGGCCCGGCGGTGAAGGACCGGTCGAACAGGTCGAGGATTTGCGCTGCCCGTTCAAGATGTCCCGCCTCCGGCTGGGCCCGGTGAAGCGACAGGCAGGCTTCAAGCAGGTGCATGTGCGGGTTCTGGTAGCGCTTCGCGGCGGGCGGCAGTGTCTCGAAATAACCGCCATCGGGGGACCGCAGGTGCCGGTCCATCGCCGAGAGAACCGAGGCGCTGGTCTGGCGGGCATCGGTGTCCTCGCCGAGCGCCAGTTCGCTTTCTGCCAGCGCGAACAGCACGAACGCCGTGTCGTAAAGGTCCGACGTGTCGTCATCAAGCGCGCCGCCGGACGCATCCATCGTCCGCCCGATCAGGCCATCGGTGCGCCGGGCCGGACCGGTCAGGGTGACGAGCCCCATGGAAATGTGATCGAGGGCGTCGTCCGGCTTCCAGCCAAGACGCAGGGCCTCTGTGAATACATAGGTTTGCCTCGCCTGAACGCGCACGCGGCTCGGGCCGGACGCGACCGGCTGGTGATCCGGCCCCAAGGCCTCCCGGAACAGGCCGTGGTCGCCGATGCCGCGTTCCGACCAGAGGGGAAAGCAGGCATCCATCAGCCAGTGGCGGGCTTCGCGGGCCCGGCGCTTCAAGGCGGACTTTGACATGTGACGCAAACCCCGTAGCAGATGCGGGAGCGAATGCGGCTCGCCAGACCCGACGAGCTCCTGCTAACAGGAGCGGACCGGATTGGCCAGCGCGCCGAACCGTTGCGGCGCTGAAGACGGAAAGGCCCAGATGAAGGACCGGATATTTTTCCCGCTCGCATTTCTCGTGGCTGCCGGAATGGTGGTGCTGGCCGTGTCGCCGGGCATCGGCCGCCTGCCGAGCGGTGCGCTGACCGGGGATGGCCAGCACTATGACCGGATCACCGTTGCCGATACGTACCTGAACAAGATCATCGCGGGTGGAAATGCCGTTACACGCCTTCAGAAGGGGCAGAACGGCCGTACGGAACTCTATATCGAAGCCGATGCCGGTGCACTGGACAGCGCACCGGAGCTCGGCCCGCATTTCCGGCTTGCCGCCGATCTGGAACTGCAGTTTTCCGGCTACCGCATCCGCGCGACCGTACGGGCGCGGCCCGCTGACGACCATGGCGCGATGCAGATGCAGACGAATTATTCCGCCGGCCGCGTCGGCAATTCCGGCTGGCAGGTGTTCGACCTTCAACCGGGCTTTGCGGATTACAGCTTCGAATACGATGTGCCGCTGATCGAGGGTGACCAGGGCGTCGATTATTTCGCAATCCGGCCCGTCGTGCCGGACAAGTCGCGCGCCCTGATCGTCGAAAGCGTGACGTTCGAACGCCTCGCCCGCTGGACCAAATAATCGGCCGTTCCCGCGCAGAGGTTGTCTGGACAGGCGGCGCCGCTATGAATGCGCGTAGAAACGAAACGCGCCGGTCCAGTCCAACGGGACCGGCCCCTTCTGACGGGACCCTTCATGCGCAATTTCCTTGCAACGCTGAGCGCGCTCGCCCTTGCGGCCTGTGCGACGACACAGATTCCGGAGACCAACGTGGCCGACACCAATGCTGCCGATATGCCCGAAGCCGACAAGGCGGTGGAGGACCCCTATCTCTGGCTGGAAGATGTCGAGGGTGCGACCGCACTGGGCTGGGTGAAATCGCAGAACCAGCGGACCCTGGCGGAGCTGCAGGCCGATCCGCGCTATGCCGGTTTCGAGGCAGCCGCGCTGGACGCGTTGAATTCGAAGGAGCGCATCGCGTACGGCGCCGTCCGGTCGGGCCTCGTCTACAATTTCTGGCAGGACGATGAGCATGTTCGCGGGCTCTGGCGCCGCACGCCGATCGAGTCCTACCGCACGGAAAATCCGGAATGGGAAACGATCGTCGATTTCGACAAGCTCTCGGCCGACGAAGGCAAGAACTGGGTCTACAAGGGCGCCAATTGTTTCGCGCCGAAGGATTCGGCCGAATACAAGTGCATGGTGTCCCTGTCCGACGGCGGCAAGGATGCGGTGATCCAGCGCGAGTTCGACCTGCAGACGAAGACCTTCGTGGACGGCGGCTTCGTGACGCCGGAAGCCAAGCAGGGCATCGCCTGGGCGGGCAAAGACACGATCCTGATCGCGACCGACTGGGGCGGCGATACGGTGACAGAGTCCGGCTATCCCTTCGTTGTCAAACGCTGGCAGCGCGGCACGCCGCTCGAAAGCGCAGTGGAAGTCCATCGCGGCGACAAGACAGATGTCGGCGTCTGGCCGATGACGATCGAACTGGAAGACGGCCGCATACTGCAGGGCGCTGTCGAGGCCGAGACCTTCTTCACCTCCACCTATTGGTGGTTCCCGGAAGGGGAGAGCGAGGCCGTGCAATGGCCGATCCCGCTGAAGTCGACTCCGAACGGCGTCTATGCGGGCCAGTTGCTGGTTTCGCTGCAGGAAGACTGGGCCCCGGAAGGGCAGGAAGAGACGTTCAAGTCGGGCGATCTCGTCGCCTTCGACGTTGAGGCCTTCCTGAGCGACCGGATCCTGCCGCCGGTTTCGCTCGTCTTCCACCCGAACGAGGCGCAGGCGCTGGAAGGCGTCAGCATTGCGAAAGGTGCGCTCCTGCTCGGCGTCAGCGATACGGCCGTCGGCAAGGTGATGCGAGCAGAGCCGGGCGAGGACGGCTGGCTCGTCTGGAACATCGAGCTGCCGGGATCGGGCCAGGCGAATGTCGCCTTCTCCAGCGACCGCGAGAAGGAAGTGTTCCTCAACTACGAGGACTTCCTCACGCCGGACTCCCTGCTCGAATATGATTCCGACACGGACGCGGTGACCACGCTGAAGAGCGTTCCGGCGAAGTTCGATGCGAGCGGCCTGAAAGTGGTGCAGAAATTCGCGACCTCGAAGGACGGGACGAAAGTGCCGTATTTCCTGGTCAGCAAGGCGGACATCCCGATGGATGGCACGACGCCGACGCTGCTCTATGGCTATGGCGGCTTCCAGGTGTCGATGAACCCGTCCTACAGCCCGGTCACCGGCCGGCTCTGGCTGGAGCAGGGCGGGGCCTATGTGCTGGCGAATATCCGCGGCGGCGGCGAGTTCGGTCCGGCCTGGCACCAGGCGGGCCTCAAGCAGAACCGCCAGCGGATCTATGACGACTTCATCTCCGTCGGCGAGGACCTTGTCGCAACCGGCGTGACCAGCCCGGAACACCTCGGCATCATGGGCGGTTCGAACGGCGGCCTTCTGATGGGGGTCATGCTGAACCAGCGTCCGGACCTCTGGAACGCGGTCGTGGTGCAGGTGCCTCTGCTGGACATGCTGCGCTACCACCTCCTGCTGGCGGGCGCGTCGTGGGTGGACGAATACGGCTCGCCGGACGTGCCGGAAGAGCGTGCCTTCCTCGAGACGATCTCGCCTTACCAGAACTTCGATGCGGCCAAGCCCTATCCGGTGCCTTTCT
>JAWKUV010000024.1:0-42343 GCA_041398365.1 Hyphomonas sp.
ACGAAAAATCCGGCACGATCGTCCTCGGTGAAGACGTGACCATCTCGAAGGTCGCCATCGCTCAGGGCAATATCTCGATCAAGATCACGGAAACGCCAGTCGCCTCGCAACCGAACCCCTTCTCCCGCGGTGAGACGGCGGTCCTGCCGCGCTCGGAAATCTCCATCGGCCAGACCGGCAGCGGAAACATCGCGCTCCTGCAGCCGAACGTCGCCCTCTCGGACCTGATCGCTGGCCTCAACGCCCTCGGCGTCACACCGCAGGAAATGGCCGACATCATCCGCTCGATGAAAGCAGCAGGCGCGATTCACGCCGAACTGGTTATCCGCTGATCCGCTATAGTCCAGTATGGTCCGGGACTGTCATCGTCAGGCCTACCAACCAGGGACGCCTCAGGCGCCTTCTTCCTGTCGTTCCAGGATGATCAGGCCGCGCCGCTTGAGGCCCATCAGCACATTCAGGAACTCGCGCTGCACCGCCTCGGCGGCCTCGCCCGTCAACGGCTTCGCATTGCCGAGATCGTCGCGATACTGGTCGGCCATCCGCGATGAAATATTGCTCAGGAGATAGTCTGCCACCTTGCCGTTCGCGCCCTGCAGGCTGACCAGCAGTTTCAGCAGGAAGGACTGGTCGACTTCGCGGAACACCACAGGCACGGCATTCTTCGGCAGCAGCTCCGGCAGGCCCTCGATCGTGAAGATAGACTTCTCGATACCGGCCAGCTTGTCCTCATGCTTGCTGCGCAGGAAAGCGACCAGGCTGTCGCGCTTCTCGGCAGAGATCAGGCTGAGCAGCTCGCCCACGGAGGCGAGATTCTCGCCTTCCTCGGCCTCTGCCTCCTGCGTCATGTTGATGAATTCCATTTCGACCATCCGGCCGAGCACCTGCTCGACACCGGGATCGGCCTTCCGGCCTTCGACCATGTGGCCGATCATCGGTCCGAGCTTCTCGCCATCCATATGGCCAAGCACTTCCGACTGGACCGACACGTCCAGTTTCTGAAGGATCATCGCGATCAGGTTTGGCGACAGGCGGGCCAGATACGCGGCAATCTGCTTCGGGTCCTTGCGCTCCATGCGCCCCCAGACGTCGAGCTCCTCGCCGGACTCCTCGTCCACCTCGGGCTGGCTTTCCCGGAACAGCGAATTGTAGCGGTTCGGATCGACGACGCCGGACAGCACTTCCCTCGCCCGGGTCCGGCCGCCGCGCAGCGCGCCCGACGTCTTGCGCAGGTGGCCGATGAAATCCATCACGATCTCGACCAGTTCGTCGCGCGTCAGCATCGAGATATTCTCAAGCGCGCTTGCGACCTTTGCGAGGGCGGCATCGTCCAGCTTCTCGACGATCGGCTTGGCGGCGTTCTCACCCAGCAGTGCGATAATCACGGCCGCGCGCTGGGCCGAACTGATGGGCGCCGCCTTCGGCTGGGGACGAGTGGCAACCTGCGTGCCCGCACGGCGCGCAGCGAGGCTTTCAATGTTCGACTGAGTCTGAACCTGGCTCATCCTGCATATCCGCGCAAAATGGCTTCCGTAATCTTAAGCCAGCCGTCCGCCAGAACGAAAAATCCGAGCTTGAACGGCAGCGACACGACGGTCGGCGGCACCATCATCATGCCAACCGCCATCAGGACCGAGGCAACGACCAGGTCAATCACCATGAAAGGCAGGAAGATCACAAATCCGATCTGGAAGGCGTGCTTCACCTCGGACAGCATAAAAGCCGTCGCGAGCAGCGGGAACGCCGGCGCCTCCCCTTCCGCCACCGGGCGGTTGAGGGCGTCGCTGAGCACTAGAATCGTCTCAGGATCCGTACGTTTGGCCATGAAGGCCCGGAACGGATCGGTCGTCTGCACCCAAGCCTGCTCCTCGGTCAGCACACCGTCCATGTAGGGCGAGATGCCGTTGTCCCAGGCGTCAGTAAACACTGGTTCCATGACGAAGAAAGTGAGGAACATGGCGAGCGCCATGATCATCATGTTGGGCGGCGCCTGCGGCACGCCGATCGCCTGTCGCATGAACGAAAAGACGATCACCATGAACGGCAGGCAGGTGACCATCATCGCGATGGCCGGCACCAGGCTCAGCACCGAAACGATCAGGAACAGCTGGATGACCGAGCGGCTGAGACCGCCCTGGCCATTGCCGTTCAGCACGTCATTCAGGGTCGGAACCGGGTCAAGCTGCGGGGCAACCTGGGCATGCGCGGCGAACGCGAGGCCCGCCACGGCAAGGGAAAGTGCCAAACTGAAGCGGAGGATGCCCCCTGCCCTAGCCCATGGCATCGTAGGACTGCTCCGGTATCTCCGTGATCTTCACACCGAGCGAGCCGTCTTCGGTCTCCACAAGTTCGCCCTTGGCGATGATCTTGTTGTCGATCGTCAGATCGACCGGATCGTCGATCCGCGAAGTCAGCGGCACGATGGCCTCCGGCTGCAGCTCGAGAATCTCCGAAACGCTGAGACGGGCCTGGCCGATGGACACCGTCACCGTCACCGGGACGTTGAAGATCGAACGGCGGTACTGGTTCACGGCCGTGGCATCCCTGCGCTCGACGTCTGCGGCCTTCGGGTCGGCTTCCATTGGAACAGCCATGCGGTTCTACTCCTCAATCAAGGTTTGTGCGGGATCCAGATGGGCGAGACATGCCGCCAGGAGCCCCTCGAAATCGAATGTGACGCCACCTGTCTTCCAGGAAACTTCCACGCGCGTGTCCTCCGGCGCCGTCGCCGGCACCAGCGTGCAGCGGCCGGACAGTACCGTGTTGCGGCGGACGATCGGCTCCAGCCGGTCCAGCATGACCTGCCGCGCGCGAATTTCCACGGCCGGCACCGACGCCGGGACGAGCTTGCCGATATGCTGGCCGATCTCCTCGGCGAGGAACTGCCGGGACAATTCCGGAAACAGTCTTGCAGCAAGCGACTGAAGCACATGCATGGATTGCTCGCGCGAGTCGCGTTCGAGCCGTTTCATCAAGCCCGACAGGTCGGCGACGAGCCGTTCGGCTTCGGCAAGCGTCGGACCAGGATTGGCAGGCACTTCCACCGCGGCTGCCGGTTCCACGACCAGCGGTGCGGCCTGAGGCTTCTCGTCCGGTGTCTGACCGAGCAGTGCTTTCAGCCGGCCGGCGGCCGGCGGCTGGTCCTCGAGGTCGAACCTCGGGAGGCTGGAGAGCAGAGCGCTACTCATTCACGGCCACCTTCCGGTCTTCGTTCAGCCATTCCTGAAGGATCGCGGCGGCATCATCCTGCCGTTCCATCGCGTAGTCTTTCAGCGACAGGAAAGGATCGGCCGCAACCGGGGCGCCATCGGCTCCCAGAAGGGCCGGATCTTCGGCCGCGATGGCTGCGGATTTCGGTTGCTTCAGCAGCGGGCGCACGACGCCCAGCGCCAGGACGATCACCACCAGGCCGAGGACAAGGATCTGCACGCCCGACCAGAGATACCGCTGCATGAGCTGATCCATGATACCGGGCGCGGCGACGAGATCGGTTTCCGGCGCAGCCTGGAAGGGCATGAATTCGACGGTCAGGTTGTCCCCGCGGCCAAGATCGAGACCGATGGCCGAGACGACGAGCTGTCGGAAGTCCGCGATCGCCTGATCGCTCGCTGCGGCCGCATCGGCTGCTGCCGGATCGAGTCCGAGGATCTGGTCATTGACGAGGACGGCGACCGAGATTCGCTCGATCTTGCCAGGCAGCGTTTCGGTTTCCGTGCGCGTCTCGTTGATTTCGTAGGAGACGGACTCGGACGAATTCTTGGTCGTGCTGTTGCTCTGGCTTCCGCCCGGCGTGGCGCTTTGCGGCAGGTTGCTGGAAACGGTCAGGGAGCCCGTGGATGTGCCGCCGCTCGACTCGCTGACATCCCCGGTCGTGCGCGTCCGGACGACTCGCGAGTCCGGATCGAAGGAGACCATCGACGTGCGCTGGCGTTCATGGCTGACATCGACAGAGACCGACACGCGCGCATTGCCCGGCCCTACCCGCGCCTCGAGCAGGCGAAGGATCTTCTGTTCCAGCATGGTTTCCTGGGATTCGGCCTGAACCCCCGGCTGTTCCGCCGTGTCGAGACCGGGTCCGGCCAGGATGCCCTTCTTGAGGTCAATGACGGCAACTTCGTCGGGGCTCAGTCCGGAAACGGCAAGCGCAACGAGGTACTGGATGCCCTGCGCCTGGCTGGTGGTCAGGTCATGAACGGTCGAAAGGGTAACGGAAGCGGTCTGCGCCGGCTCCGAACGGGCAAATCCGGAGCGCAAGCTCGCCCCAATGTGCACCCGGGCCGATTCGACGCCCGGAACGGCGAGGATCGTGCGGGTCAGCTCGCCCTCTTTCGCCCGCCAGTAGGCGGCATTGTACATCTCGGACGTGACCGAAAAGCCATTAACGGAGTCCAGCAGCTCGTAACCCTGGACGGATTGCTTCGGCAGCCCGTCCCGGGCGAGCGCAAAACGAATCGAATCGCGATCGTCCTGCGGGACGAAGATCGCGTCGCCCTTGATCTCGTATTCCGTCCCGCGCTTTTCCAGCTCGTCGATGATGTCGCCCGTCACCGAAGCCTCAAGGCCCGAATAGAGCAGCGCCATGGGCTTTTTCATTGCACCCTGCACCATGAACGTCATGGCAATCACGACTCCCAGCACAGCGGCAGCCAGCATTATCTGCCGGCTCACGGGCAGTGCTCTCAGGTTCGTGAGAAAGTTCATGAATCGGCGTTTCCCGTATCAGGGCGGTTCGATGGAATGGTTAAGATTTGGCCGAAAATTATTAACGGTTCCTTTACCCGGCTCCTTGTTTAAGTGGCAGCGGGAGTATTGGGATAGCTGGGAAGAGCATGGCTAAAAAAGGCGCGTCGGACGCCGGCGAGCAGACCGCGGAGGGCGGCGCTCAGGCCGGCGCGAAAAAGTCGGGCGGCGGCATCGTCGGCCTGGCCATTCTCGCCGTGGGCGCCATGACAAGCTCCTTCGCAACTGTCTATGTTCTGGCCTCCGACCCGCGATCCACAGCGGTTGCCTGCACCCCGGCGGACGCCACTGCAGGCGTCGAGCCGATCGCCAAGGAAGACCAGGCCTATGTCGAGCTGCGGGACATTCTGATCACAATCGGAAGCGAGCCGGCGACCCGGTATCTCAAGATGAAAATCGCAGTCGTGACCGACAGCGCCGGGACCACGATGGTTAGCAAGGCCGAGCCCGTGCTGATCGACGCATTTACCAACTACCTCCGGTCGGTCGAACTCAGCGACTTCGAGAATCCCGACTTCTACGCCCACATGCGCGAGCAGCTGGGCCGCCGGTCCCAGCTCGTTCTGGGAAGCGATGTGTCCGACGGCGTCCTGATCACCGAATTCCTGTTGAGATGACCCATGCCGATTCAAGCGACTGACATTGTCATCATTCTCGTCTCGTTCGCGGCATGCGTTTACTGCTTCGTGCTGAGCCGTCGTCTGAAGGCCCTGCAGGATACCAAGGACGGGCTCGGCGCGACGATCATGGCGATGACCAAATCGGTCGCCGCAATGTCCTCCTCCACCAAGGAAACACGTTCGCATGTCGGCGAGATGGCCGCGCGCCTCGCGACCCAGCTCGAGGACGCCCGCCAGACCTGTATCCGGCTGGAAGAACTGAAAGCCTCCCTCGAAGCCACCCAGAAGGACTCGGTGGACCAGGTCCATGCCGCGCAGGCCGAACTCAGCACCATGATGCGGATCATGCTGGACCAGTCCAAGACCCGCATCATGGAGATGAACCGTGTCATGCAGCAGCTCCGCGAGATGACCGACGAAGCCGATGAAGACTATAGCCCCCTCGCCCGGACAACGGGACGCTGACCCGACCAACCCCGAACTGGTACCATCGCCATGAAGTCCCTCAAAAACAGCCGGTCCTATGTCCTGCTCACGCTGGGTTTCCTGTTTTCTCTTGGCGCCGCGGTCCGCTTCCTGCCAAGCAGCCTCGCGGTTGCCGACGAGGCCCGCAAGACGGACCATCCAGCCGGGGAAAGCCACTCGCCGACGCCTGTCAGCATGGCGACGTTGCCGGACGTAAAACAGATCGACCAGGTCTGCTTCACAGCTGAAACAGCCGCGCTGATTGCCGAGGACCAGAAGAAGGTCAGGGAGCAGCAGGCCGCGCTGCAGGAGCTGGAGCTTGAACTCACCGCCCGCCAGCAGGAACTCGACCGCCGCGCTGCAGACCTCCAGGCCGTGCAGGACACGCTCGCAGAGCGGTGGGACAAGATGCAGGAGGCTTCCAATGACGACATGGACCATCTTGCCCGCATGTACGGCACCATGAAACCGGACCAGGCCGCCTCTATCTTCAACCAGATGGATTCCGACTTCGCTGCAGGCTTCCTGCGGCTGATGCGGTCTGAACAGGCCGGCATGATCCTCGCCGGCATGGAGACCAGCAAGGCCTACGCGGTCAGCCTGAAACTCGCTTCCCAGAACGAAGACATCCGGACGTCCGAAGCCGGCAACTGAGGCACGGCCGGGCGCCTGAGCGCCTGACCGGAGAGGACTTGCGCCGCCTCGAAAAATAGGTAGCATTAGCTATCTAATTGCCGACTGGGGAGTGAGGCGTTGAGGATAGTCTGGACTGTTGCCCTGTTCTGGGCAGTTTGCGCCTGCTCGCAAAGCTCGACGAATGCAGCGCCGGAAGCGGTGCCAGTCCCGGATGCCGCGCATATTGCGCTGGCCGAAACGCACGTGCCCGCCGACCCGGCCCTTGCCGCGATCTATGACCGGTCCTGCCGCGCCTGCCATGCACTGGAAGGGCTGGGCGCTCCGCTCGCCGGGGATTCAGCGGCCTGGGCCCCTCGCCTCTCCGAGCGCGGCATGGACGGACTTCTCGCCTCGGTGCACAGCGGCCGCGGCTCCATGCCGGCCATGGGGTATTGCGCCGACTGTACAGACCTGGACTTCCGTGCCCTAATTGAATTCATGTCCACGGAGGGCCTGCCATGAGCACGACGCGCCGCGCGCTTCTCGCCGGTACGGCCGCCGTCGGAGTCGCCGCCGCCATTCCTGGCGTCCAGTATGCCGCCTGGAACATGAAGGACTTTGCACGGGACGGTTACAGGCCGGACATGCCACCTGCGCCTGAGGGCGAAGTTGCCTGGTCCAACTGGTCCGGCATCCAGCAGGCAACACCCACCGGCATATCCGTTCCGTCGACGGAAGAAGAACTCGCCGCCGCGATCACCGGAGCCCGTCATGTCCGTCCGGTCGGCAGTGGCCACTCGTTCACCGCGCTCGTCCCTTCCGAACACCTGATCGTCGATGCAAGCCGCTTCTCCGGTCTCATCTCGGCAGATGCCGGTACCGGCCTTGCGACGATCGGTGCCGGAACTCGTATCCGGCAGGCGGCACGGGAACTCGATGCGGCCGGGCTCGCCCTGCAAAACCTGCCGGACGTGGACGTGCAGACCCTGGCAGGCTCTTTCTCCACTTCGACGCATGGCACCGGCCGTACCCTGAAGCCACTTCACGCGCATATCGAAGGCTTCCGCCTCGTTACCGCGAGCGGCGAGGTTCGCGACGTGACCGCCGGCTCGGACCCTGACCTCTTCGCCGCCGGTAAGGTCTCGCTTGGCGCACTCGGCGTGATCACTCAATACACCTTGAAATGCGTGCCGGCCTTCAACCTGCGCCGCCGCGTCGAGGTCTTCACGCTCGACAGTATACTCGAACGGGCCATGGAATTCTCTGAACAGCACCGCAATTTCGAGTTCTACTACTTCCCCTTCACCGGCTATGCCGCTGCGATCACGCATGACATCTTCGAAGGTGAAGTGACTGGCCGCGTATCGGATGAAGACGAAGGCACGCTGGCAGGCCTCAAGGACCTGCGGGACGTGTTTGGCTGGTCGCCCTGGCTGCGTCGCCGCGTCGCCGCGGGCAACCTGCCCAAGGGTCTGATCGAGGAAAGCTCGGACGTTTCCTGGAAGCTGCTCGCCACCGCGCGCCCGACCAAGTTCAACGAGATGGAATACCATATCCCGCTCGAGGCTGGCCTCGACTGCCTGCGCGCCATCATCAAGGCCATCGAGTCGCGCAAGGATCTCTATTTCCCGATGGAGATTCGCATCACCGCCCCGGACGATGCCTGGCTCAGCCCCTTCAATGACGGACCGCGCATGTCGATTGCCACGCACGCGGCCGTGGACGAGCCATACGACTATTTCTTCTCCGTGCTGGAACCGATCCACCGGGCCCATGGCGGGAGGCCGCACTGGGGCAAGCTCCACTCGCTGCAGCACGACGATCTTGCTGCGCTCTATCCGGATTTCCAGCGCTTCTGTGACCTGCGCAAAGGCCTCGATCCGGATGGCAAGTTCCTGAACCCCCACCTTGCCGGCCTGTTCGGAGAAGACTTCAATGCCTGAACTTTCGCGCCGCACCCTGTTTCTGGGCGGCGCTGCCGTCGCCGCTGGAGGAGCCGTCCTGATGAGCAAGCCCCACGACAATAGCGGCCCGCGCGATCCGTACTTCCTCAGCATGCAGGCGGCGCTTGTCGGCGCCGGCATCGCCTGGCCGACCCTCGTCATCGATCGCGCCCGCCTGTCCGAAAATATCCGTACTCTGAAAACCCACCTCCCCGCCGGGATGGGTTACCGGATCGTGGCAAAGTCCCTGCCCTCGATCCCCCTCCTCTCGCACATCCGTGCCCTTGCCGGCACGGACCGGCTGATGACCTTCAACCAGCCCATGCTCTCCAGACTCTCGGTCGACATGCCAGAGGCGAGCCAGCTCCTCGGCAAGCCGCTGCCGGTGCGCGCCGCGAAACACTATTTCGAGACACTCCCCGCCGATGCGACCGGCGCGGCGGACAATATCAAGTGGCTGATCGACACGCCGGAACGGCTGCAACAATACACGGCCCTCGCCGAAGAGACCGGCCGCACGCTCAAACTCGTTCTGGAGCTCGATGTCGGCCTTCACCGCGGTGGCTTCGATCCGGGCCCGGCGCTTGCGGCAACCATCGAGGCGATCCAGGCGCACAAGCAGCTCGAGTTCTGCGGCTTCATGGGATACGAGCCGCACATCCCGTCCCTGCCGACGACGTTCGGGTGGCGCGACAAGGCTCTGAAAGGCGCCTGGGACACCTATACCGCGGCATTGGACCAAGCCCGCACTCTCGTCGGATCGGACGCGTTCGAAGGCCTCACCCGCAATGCAGCCGGCAGTCCGACCTATCGCTATTACCAGGCCACAGACATCGCCAATGAAGTCTCGGCCGGCTCCTGCCTCGTCAAGCCGACGCATTTCGACACCGAGCTTCTGGAACCGCACAAGCCGGCGAGCTTCATCGCCACGCCCGTGATCAAGTCCTTCGACAAGACTCGCCTGCCCGGCCTCGAATTCGCCGACGGCGCTACGGCCGCCTGGAACCCGAATTCCCGCAAAACCGTGTTCATCCATGGCGGACATTGGCTGGCCGATCCGGTGGATCCGCCGGGGCTCGAATACAACAAGACCTTCGGCCGCTCCTCGAACCAGGAAATGCTGAATGGCGGGCCGGACCTATCGATCCGCCCGGACGAATTCGTCTTCCTCCGGCCCCAGCAGAGCGAGGCCCTGTTCCTGCAGTTCGGGGATATCGCGGTCTATGAGGACGGCGCCATTGTGGACACTTGGCCGGTCTTCCCCGTCTCTGCCTGAGCCCGCTCTGCAGCGGCTGGCGCGGCCTGACCCTTTTTTCGCCACGAATCGCGTGTTTTTGCCGGCGCGAAGCGCTACGTACGGCAGCTATCGCCCCCAGCCCCCGCATGCTAAGGCGTCTGCCGCCCGACAGGTCAGGAAGGAGGACCATAAGTGAATCCGTGGAGACTGCCGCTCTTTGCTGCCCTTGCATTCAGCCTCTTGGCCGGTCCAGCCGGTGCCGAGCGCGAGGGACGGGATGACATGACCATTCTCGGCTATGTCGAGGACGTGCATGTCGGCAAGTTGGGCCTTGAAATGAAAGGCAAACTCGACACGGGCGCAGACTCTTCCTCGATCTACGCCCGCGATGTCAAAATCTACAAGAAATCCGGCAAGGACGACTGGGTCACCTTCCGCCTGCGCGGCAAGAATGGCCGAACCGTCCGCTATGACCAGGACGTGCGCCGCTTCGCCCTGATCAAGCTGAAGACCGGGGGCACGATCCGCCGGCCGGTCATTCACCTGCCCGTTTGCGTTGGAGGTGTTCGCGGTCTGGCTGAAGTCAACCTTGCCGACCGGGAAGACTTTGAATACGACATCCTGATCGGCCGCGAGTTCCTCGCATCCCGCATCCTGGTCGATTCGGCATCGACTTTTATTGCAAACGACGAATGCGACAGCCCAGAGCGTGACTAGTACTTTCCACACCCGTCTGCTGGCCTTTGTGCTGACGGCGATCGCGCTGACGATCTTCGGCATCAAGGTATTCCAGTACAAGTATCCCCTGACCCCAGGGGAACAGACCACGACATGGGATTTCGAGATCTATCTCGACTTCGACACGGCCAACCAGCCGGTGCGGATCGAGACCTTCATTCCGTCGGCCAGCGATTCCCGCCGCGTTTCGCAGGAACAGTATTACAACGGCGCTTTCGGTCTGCGCCTGGAAAACAGTGACGGCACCGGCCGCAAGGCCATCTGGACCTATCGCTACCCGAACGACCGCAAGGTACTGCGCTATCGCGCCCGCCTCGAAGGCGAGACGGAACGCTCTCCGCTGCCGCCCGAGATGCACCGTCCCGTCGACAAGAGCGCGCCCGATTCCCTGAACGATCTTGAGCGTCAGGCCTTCCTTGTCTGGTCGTCCGACATGCGCCGCCGTTCGGCCGACGACGATTCCCTTGCCGAACTCATCCTGCAGGAAATTTTCGTCCACAAGGATGTGGACGAGATCGCTGCCCTGCTGCCGACCACCCTTCCCCCGCCGCTCGACCGGCTGATGCTCGCCTCCGAAGCCCTGCAGAGTCAGGGTATCCAGGCGCGCGTCGCCAACGGGGTTTACCTCGACGAAGCTCGCCGCCGCGCCGAAGTGCAGCACTGGCTGGAATATAGTGTCGACGGGCAGGACAAGCGCTATTTCCCGGGCGCCGACCCGAAAGAGTTCTTCACCATCTGGTATGGCACCGAGGAAATGATCCGCGCCAATGGCGTGTTTGACTTCGAACCTCAGATCTCGATCCAGCCCATCGACTCGTCCACGTCCGATGTCGTGCGCACGGCCGCGCGTGAAGCCCGCACGCCGGTCGAATTGTTCAGCTTCGATCGCCTTCCGGTCACCACCCAGCTCGTCTACCAGGTCCTGATCACCATTCCAGCCGGGATCGTGCTCCTGGTATTCATGCGCCAGTTCATCGGGATCGAAACCCTGGGAACGTTCATGCCGATCCTGATCGGCATCGCCTTCCGCGAAACCGCCCTCCTGAACGGACTTATCCTGTTCACCATGCTCGTCGGCCTTGGCCTCGCGATGCGCTTCTATCTCGAGAAATTGCGATTGCTGCTCGTCCCGCGTCTCGCGGTGGTGCTGATTTTCATCGTGATCTGCATGGCCGTGATCGCTCAGATCTTCAACGGCGCGAACATGCGCATGGGTCTTTCGATCTCCCTGTTCCCGATGGTCATCCTCACGATGACGATCGAACGCATGTCGATCATGTGGGAAGAATATTCCGCGGAGGACGCGATCAAGGCCGGCGCAGGTTCAATGCTGGTTGCCTCGCTCTCCTATCTGGTGATGACGAACCAGCACATCGAATTCCTGTTGTTCAATTTCCCTGAACTCCTCCTGGTGCTGATGGCGGCCTGCCTCCTCATGGGCAAATATACCGGCCTGCGCCTCAGCGAGATCATCCGCTTCCGGGAACTGGCCAAGGTCGCACCACCGAAATGATCAGGACCTGGCTTGGCCTCCGCCGGGCCGGTGTGCTCGGCATCAATGAGCGGAACCTCCGTCTCATCAACGACTACAATCCACGCCGGCTGATGCGTCTGGTCGATGACAAGACCGAGACCAAACGGCTCGCCAATGCAGCCGGGATCCAGACGCCCGAACTCTACGGCCTCATCCGCAGCCCGGCGGACATGCGCAATCTCGAGAAGCTGCTCGACCACCCGGACGGCTGCGTCATCAAGCCTGCCAACGGCTCACAGGGCAACGGCATCCAGGTTATCCTTGGTCCGATGCGCGGCGGCTGGCGGCGCTCCAACGGCCAGCGTGCCCTGCTTGAAGACCTGAAATTCCACGTCAACAATATCCTGTCAGGCATGTACTCCCTCTCGGGCCAGCCCGATGTGGCGATGATCGAATACCGGGTGAAGTTCGATGACGTGTTCGACCCGATCTCGTTCGGCGGCGTGCCGGACATCCGGATCATCGTTCTGCGCGGCGTCCCCTATGTCGCCATGGTGCGCCTGCCGACCGCTGAATCCGACGGCAAGGCCAACCTGCACAAGGGCGGCGTCGGCGTCGGCCTCGACCTGGTCACCGGCCGGACCATGCACGGCATGCAGAAGGGCAAGACGACCGATATCCACCCCGACACAGCCAACCCGCTCGGCAACCTGTCCGTCCCGCACTGGGACGAGATGTTGCTGATGGCCGCCAAGGCATACGACGTGACGGGGCTCGGCTATCTCGGCGCCGATATTGTGCTCGACAAGGGCAAGGGCCCGATGCTGCTCGAACTGAATGCCACCTGACCTGGCAATCCAGGCTGTGCCGCCGGATCACCCAGGCCCAACGAGGCCGTATGAGTATTGATAATCGATGTCTCATCGCAGAAGTAGCGTAGTCGGTCTCTGGCAGTAGATCGTACCGCGGGCACGTGCCGAATACCGCACTGTTCATCGCATCGCCAAAATCCGGCATGACTGGAACGCCATTTAGGCGGTCGCCCAGCTGCGGAAAACATCGAGCAGGATGCCTTCCGACCGCCGGCGATGAACATCGCCCGCCGCGCCAGTTTGCAGGCCTGCGGGTCCCAGCGCATGCCGACGTGGCAGAATGTCTGGAGGCGTCGAAGTCGAACGAGACTGACAGGTTTCAGCGTCCTCGGATAAACTTGCGTTAATTAAGAGTTCAGAATGATCGGACGGTCTGCGTCTGGTCTCTCGCCGCCATTTGGAAAAACGCACCGCCAGCCTGCCGATGAAATTTGCTTTCGGATAGATCAGAAAAAGACGCGGTCCCATGCCTGCGATCTCGCCGCCCACGATCATCGTCGCCCCGAAATCGGCTTCCGATTCCGGCCCGGTCATTTTCTGGGTCTTGATGACTTCCTTCAGCGTGTCGCCGATGATGTTGGCGACCTGGAACATGGTCGGCGCTTCGAGCAGGCTCGGCCGGCGCTCCTTCGGCGCCTTGGTCCGCTCGTCCAGCACGCTGATCACAGCCTGCGACGTGGCGAGGTTGCCCGCAGTGAGCACCGTGATCACGCGCTCGCCCGGTTCCTCCCACGTGTACATTTTCCGGAACCGGGAAATGTTGTCGACACCCGCATTCGTACGCGTGTCGGACATGAAGATGAGCCCCTTGTTGAGCCGCATCGCCACGCAATATGTCACTTCGAACCCCTCCGGACCCGCACCCTATTGTTGGACCTGGACGCTGACAAAAAGCGCGTTGTCTCCCGCGCCGTAGGTCACACCCGTCAGCGGGCTAGCTTCGCCATAGTCGAGGCCGGTTGCAACCTGAATGTAGCGCTCATCCGGGCAGACGCGATTTGCCGCATCGAAGCCGACCCATCCGAGCCCATCCACCCAGGCCTGCGCCCAGGCATGGCCAGCTTCCTGGTCGACCCGGTCCAGCATCATCATGTAGCCGCTGACATAGCGCGCCGGAAAGCCGAGCAGGCGCGCCGCCGCCGTGAACACATGCGCATGGTCCTGGCAGACGCCATGGCCAAGCGCGATCGCCTCCTCGGCCGTTGTGTCCACGTTGGTCGGCTCCGTATTGTAGACGACCGTGTCGGCGATGAGGTTCATCAGGCCATGTAGCGTATCGAGGTCCAGCGGCAGGTCCCGGCCAAGCTTGCCCACCAGCGCCTTCACGCCCTTCCCCGCCTCTGTCAGCGGCGTGAACCGCTTGTAGAGCCAGAGCGGCGGCACCATCCGGTCGTCCGTCAGCACGCCAGCCGTATCCCGTGTCTCGATCTCGCCGTGGCAGGTCACCGACAGGCGCTGCGTGCCCGGTTCGATGGATATGAGATCGACGAGGTTTCCGTGCTGGTCGGCATACCGGGCTTCGTCCTTCGCGCCGTCCAGGACCACATCCCAAGAGATCACGGTCTGGGCGTCGGTATCGTGCGGGCGCAGCCGTATCTGCTGCAGCGCATAGGTCGCCGCCTTCTCGTACGTGTAGGTCGTGGTGTGATCGATGCGGAGTCTCATGGCCTATTCGTAGAACCTGTAGTCGGCTTCGATCTGGACCGAGAAGGCCGCGTTCTGGGCCATGAAGCCAGTGAGGAATTCGTGCAGGCCCTTCTCGAAGACCCGCGCGATGTTCAGCGACGTCAGCCGGTTCTCCTGACGGATGGCAAGTTCGTGCGACGGCGCGCTGGTGCCGTATTCCTGCTCCAGGCGTTTCAGGTATTCAGTGATGCCATCATAGCAGAAGGCCAGCGAACGCGGCAGGCGTGCATCGAAGATGAGGAAGTCGGCGATCGCGATCGGGCTCGCATTGCCGCCGTTCAGCCAGTAGAAGCTGCGCTCGGCCGAGGCCGACCGGAGGATCATCTCCCACTGCACATTGTCGAGCGAGGAACCGATGGAGGCGCTCGACGGCAGCAGGACGTAGTACTTGGTGTCGAGGATGCGGGCAGTATTGTCCGCCCGTTCCACCAGCGTTCCCACCTGCATGAAATTGTAGATGTCGTTGCGCAGCATCGTGCCGGCGACCGCCCCACGGACCTGCGCCGCCTGGCGCCGGATCAGCGACAGGACTTCCGGCAATTCGCGCTCGGCAATCGGCCGTTTCAGGATATCGCGCACGCTCATCCAGGCGTCGTTGATCGCCTCCCACACCTCGCGCGTCAGCGCGGTACGGGTCATGCGCGCATTCTCTCTTGCTTCCTGCAGCGCACGGAACACACCGGTCGGGTTATCCTTGTCCCTGAGAACGAAGTCGATCACCTTGTCGGAACGGAACACTTCGTGCTTGTCGAGATATGCATTCGTGCAGCCGGCGGTGGTGACAACCGAACGCCATTCCTCCGTATCCGAATCGGCGCGCGTCAATGCCATGCGGAACCCTGCATCGACGAGGCGCGTCGTGTTCTCCGCCCTTTCGAGGTATCGCGCGAGCCAGAAGAGGCCGGCGGCGGTCCGTCCCAGCATCTCCTAGTCCTCCTTCAGCACCCAGGTATCCTTGGTGCCTCCCCCCTGGCTCGAATTGACGACCAGAGAGCCTTTCTTCATTGCGACGCGCGTCAGGCCTCCGGGTGTGACCTCCACCCCTGCCGGGGAGACCAGCACGAAGGGCCGGAGGTCCACGTGGCGTGGCGCAAGGCCCGCCTTCGTCAGCACCGGGACCGTCGAGAGGGCAAGCGTTGGCTGGGCGATGTAATTGCCCGGCCGGGCGATCAGTTTTTCGCGGAACGCGCGGACTTCCGCCTTGCTCGCCGCCGGGCCGACGAGCATGCCGTAGCCGCCGGAGCCGTGCACTTCCTTCACGACCAGTTCCTCGAGATGTTCGAGCACATAGGCCAGCGCATCCTTCTCCGCACAGCGCCAGGTCGGCACGTTCTGCAGGATCGGCTTCTGGCCGGTATAGAACTCGACGATCTCCGGCATGTAGGAATAGATCGCCTTGTCGTCGGCGATACCGGTGCCCGGCGCATTCGCAATGGTGATGCCGCCCGAGCGGTAGATGTCGAGAATGCCCGCCACGCCCAGCATCGAATCCGGACGGAAGTTCAGCGGGTCGAGGAAATCGTCATCGATCCGGCGGTAGATCACGTCGACCGGCTCATAACCGCGTGTCGTACGCATCGCGATCCGCCCGTCCGTCACGCGCAGATCGTGCCCCTCCACCAGTTCGACGCCCATCTGATCCGCCAGGAAGGCATGTTCGAAATATGCCGAGTTATGGATGCCCGGCGTCAGCACCGCCACGGTCGGGCGCCCGCCCTTCGCGGCCGGCGGCCCGCAGCGTTCCAGCGAGCGCCGCAGCATGGTCGGGTATTGCTGAACCGGCTCGACCTTGATGTGCGAGAAGAGTTCCGGGAACATCTTCAGCATCGTCTCGCGGTTTTCCAGCATGTAGGAGACGCCGCTCGGCGTGCGGGCATTGTCCTCCAGCACGTAGAACTCATTCGGGCCGGTGCGCACGAGGTCGACGCCGACAATGTGCGTATAGATCCCGCCCGGCGGGTCCATGCCGATCATTTTCGGCAGGAAGGCCGCGTTCTCGCGGATCAGCCGTTCCGGCACGCGCCCTGCCCGCAGGATCTCCTGCCGGTGATAGATGTCGTGCAGGAAGGCATTGATCGCCTTCACGCGCTGTTCGATGCCGCGCACGAGATTGGCCCATTCATGCGCGCCGATGATCCGGGGGATCAGGTCGAACGGGATCAGCCGCTCGTCGGCCTCGGCCTCGCCATAGACATTGAACGTGATGCCCGTGCGCCGGAAGAAGGCCTGCGCCTCCAGCGACTTCTTGAGCAGGGCCGGCCGGCTCATGTCCTGCAACCAGGCGGAATAGGCCCCATAGGGCGCGCGAACGGTTCCGTCGAATCCGTCCATTTCGTCAAAGAATTGAGGCGCCTCTCCCATAAAGGCAGAAACGCACGCCCCGTGGCGCGCGGTCAAGCGGGCGCGGCAGGCCGCCCCGCCCTGCCCAATCCCCGCTCGCCTTTCGAAAAAGCGTGCACCGCCCTGCCCAAAATTTAGGCATAGAGACCGCAAGGCTTCCTGAAGAATTTACTGGAACTCTGGCACGGACTGTGCGTTATCCGCGCCGTCAACGGCCTGAAAGGTGTCGAAGATCCCATGTCGAATGCCCCTGTGCTCAAAGCACCGTGGCGGTCGCTTCTGCGTTTCCTGGGTGGCATCCGCCGCCTCAGCCGGCGCACCAACCCCGCCAAACTCCTCCTCATCGGCTACAGCCTCTATGCGCTGATTGGCTGGTTCGTTCTCTGCCTGCCGCTTTCCCAGAGCCGGCCGGTCGCGCCGCTGGACAGCCTGTTCACCTCCGTGTCGGCAGTGTCCACCACCGGCCTCGTAACGGTCGACCCCGGTTCGACCTATTCCCCTTTCGGACAATTCGTCCTTCTCTGCCTCATCCAGGCCGGGGGCGTTGGCTACATGACGATCGGCTCCTTCATCATGCTGGCCCGGCATGCGCGCCTCTCCTCCATGCGCAGCCGGATGACCCGCGTAACCTTCTCCCTGCCCAATCAGGCAACGCCCGCCCAGTTCATCCGGACGGTCATCCTCTTCACCTTCGCCTGCGAGGCCCTTGGCGCACTGGCGCTCTATCCCGTCCTCGCCCGCGCCGGCATCGACAATCCCGCCTGGAGTGCGATCTTCCACTCGATCTCGGCCTTCTGTACGGCCGGCTTCAGTCTCAACCCGGACAGTTTCGAGGCCTTCCGCGACGATCCGGCGCTGAACTTGATCATCTCGGCGCTCAGCCTGCTCGGCGCGCTCGGCTTCCTCATCGCATGGGACATCTGGCGCAATTTCACCTCCCGCGCCCATCACCTGACCTATACGAGCAAGGTGATCCTGCGCATGACGGCGATCCTGCTCCTGCTCGGCACGGCGGTCTTCTTCCTGGCCGAGCCGTCCATCGCCTCCCTGCCGCAAGACGAACGCCTCATGGCGGCCTTCTTCCAGTCCATGACAGCCTCGACCACGGTCGGCTTCGATACGCACCCGATCGGCACGATGGGGTATCCGTCCCTGCTCATCCTCTTCCTGCTGATGGCGGTCGGCGCCTCGCCCTCGGGCACAGGTGGCGGCCTCAAGACGACCACGTTCGCCGCCATGCTGGGCCTCCTGCGCTCAACCCTGAAACAACGCCGCCGCGTCGTCTTCTTCAATCGTCCGATCAGCCCCTCGCGGCTTCAGGCAGCCGGCGCCGCCGTGTTCTATTTCATGGTCCTGCTGACGGCTTCCGTCTTCATCCTGACCCTGACCGAGCACGGGCCGCATTTCGAACAGCTCGTGTTCGAAGCGATTTCCGCCCTCGGCACGGTCGGCCTGTCGACCGGCATCACCGGCTCGCTCAGCGATATCGGCAAGCTGGTCATCATTATTCTCATGATGGCGGGCCGGGTCGGCATTCTCAGCTTCGGCATCGCCGTGGCCCTGCACGAGGACTCGGAGGAAGAAACCTCCGATCACGAACTGATCCTCTGATCTGCGAACAGGTTGGCCGGCCCTAGAGCGCGTCGCTCCAGGGCCGACTGAGCAGGGCTGCGGAGTTGATGATGCCGACCATGCAATAGGTCTGCGGGAAATTGCCCCACAGCTCCCCAGTTTCCGGATCTACGTCTTCCGACAGGAGGCCAAGATGGTTGCGCGCGGCCAGCAGGGCCCCGAAGACGCGCCGCGCCTCATCAATTTCGCCGATCCGGTAGAGCGCATCGACCAGCCAGAACGTGCAGGCAGTAAACGCCGTCTTTGGCTTCCCGAAATCGTCGGTCACCTTGTAGCGGTAGACATGATCGCCATCGCGCAGGTCTCGGTTGATCACCTGCACGGTGGAAACGTAACGCGGATCGTCGGAGGCGATAAAGCCGATCTCCGCCATCAGCAGGACCGAGGCATCCAGTGCTTCGCCTTCGAAAGCCGCCGTAAAAGCGCCGACCGTCTCGTTCCAGGCCCGTTCGAGGATCGTCTTGCGGATGATGTCCGCTCGCTCGCGCCAGTAATCCACGCGTGCCGCAAGCCCCAGATGCGCCGCGATCTTCGCCAGCCGGTCGCATGCCGCCCAGCACATGATGGCGGAGGATGTATGCACCTGCGCGATCGTGCGGAATTCCCAAATGCCAGCATCCGGCGTGTTGTGGACGGCGAAGGCGCGCTCTCCGACTGGTTCCAGCTGTTCGAACTCGGCAAGGCCTGGTCGCTTCATGAGGCGCGTATCGAAAAAGCTCTGCGCCACGCCGAGCACGACCTGGCCATAGACGTCATGCTGCACATGTTCGGCCGCCTGGTTGCCACGCCGCACCGGCCCCATGCCGCGATAGCCCGGCAGGGAAGCCGCGATATCCTCCGCCAGGTCGGCCTCCAGCCCGATCCCGTAGACCGGCTGGATATGCCCGCCTTTCGACTGGGCCACGATATTCCGCACCCAGCGCATGTAATGTTCCAGCGTCCCCATACCGGACAATCGGTTCAGCGCCGTCACGGTGAAATAGGCATCGCGAATCCAGCAATAGCGATAATCCCAGTTGCGCTCCGAGCCTTCATGTTCCGGCACACTCGTGGTCAGGGCCGCAACAATGCCGCCCGTTTCCTCAAAGACGCAGAGCTTCAGCGTAATCGCCGCCCGGATCACCGCCTCCTGCCACTCGAAGGGCACCGCAAGGCTGCGCGCCCAGCGTCTCCAGTAATTGCGCGTGCGCTCCTCCCAGTCCCGGGCAATCACTTCCGGATGATCCGACAGGGTTTCGTCCGCTCCCAGAATAAATGCGGCCTCCCGGTCGAGAATGAAGCTCGTGCCTGAGAGGATATAGGAAACAGGCGCATCCGTCGTGACGCGGAAACTGAACTCCTCGTCCACGAAGCGGACATGGTTGACCCCGCGCACCGGCTTCAGCTTGCGTCCGCCCCACTCGGTCTCTGGCGTGAACGTGATCCGGAGGCGCGGCGTACCGGCCAGGACGCGGAACCGGCGCACCAGCGAAGCCGGCCGGAACATCCGCCCCTGGTTCTCGAACCGCGGCGCAAAGTCGGTGATCTCCACAACCGCCCCATCCTGCGACTCAAGGCGCGTGCGCAGTACGGCACTGTTGGCATCATAGGACTGGGTGCGCTCGGCCAGACCGTCCATCCAGACCGAGAAGACGCCGCCGCCGCCAAGCAGCTGGTTGAACACGGGCTGGCCGTCGAACCGTGGCAGGCAGAACCACTGATAGTCGCCACGCGAATTGATCAGGGCTGCAACGCTGCCATTGCCCACAATGCCGAGGTCCAGTCCGCTCATCCCCGCAACAACTCCTTCAAGTAAAGATGCACCGCCGCAACATCATCCAGCCGATGGTGCGCCTGCGTCTCGCCAGAGCCGACCTTAATCGACATACCGCCTAACCGATTGGCCGCCGCGAAGGCATCTTCGTCCGTCGTATCGTCGCCGATCATTACGGCCCGCCGCCCGACAAAAGGCGTTTCCCCCATTCGCCGTTCGAGCGCCCTGCCCTTGTTCGCCCCGTCCGGTTTGGCCTCGAACACGAACTTGCCGTTCTGCAGGGCGTATCCGGCGCCGGTCAGGTCCGCCGCCGCAAGCGCTGCGCCGATCCCGCCTGCCGCCTCCGGCACCTGCCGGTAATGCAGCGCAAGCACCGGCCCCTTGGTCTCGACCCGCGTGCCGGCAAAGCGCGCGCAGATCGCCTCAAAGGCCTCCTGTAATCGCTCCGGCGCGGCGGCCCGCGACACCGGCGGCGCTTCGCCCGGAGCAAGTTCGATCAGGCCGTGATTGCCGATCCGCCAGACGCCTGCCGGTACGCGAAGGGCAAGATCACCCACATCCCGGCCGGAAATCACTGCCAGTGCGCCGTCCTGGCGCTCTGCTACCGCTTCAAGGATGCCACCAAGACCCGGCGCCAGATACACCGTATCCGGATCGTCCTGCAGCCCAGTAAGCGTTCCGTCGAAATCCAGAAACAGTGCATCGCCCTCGCGCAATGGCGGCGGGCCCGTCATAGCCCCCGTCATGTCAGTACCCGCACTCCCGTCCCCGCCGGTACCGCGTTCAGGAACCGCTGGCGCCACCAGACGAGGTCCTGAGCCCGCAGGCCCTCCATCAGCGCGCTCCAGCGCGCGCGGCGCTCTTCCAGCGGCATATGTATCGCCCTGTAAACCGCCTCCGCGATCGCCGAGGCATCATAGGGATTGACGATCAGCGCTTCCTTCATCTGCTCGGCCGCGCCGGCAAATTGCGAAAGAACCAGCACGCCGGGATCTTCCGGGTCCTGCGCGGCGATGAATTCCTTCGCGACAAGGTTCATCCCATCCTGCAACGGTGTGACGAGGCAGACCCTTGCCATCCGGTAGAGGCCGGCAATCTCGTCCCGCGCATAGCCGCGAGCGAGATAGCGGATCGGAATCCAGTCGAGGTCGCCATAATCGCCGTTGATACGGCCGGACAACTCGTCCAGCTGCTCGCGCAATTGCGCATAGCCCCCCACGACCGAACGCGAGGGAGGCGCAATCTGGGTGAAGGAAATCCGTCCGTGTACATCCGGATGCCGGTCGAACAGATCTGCCATTCCCTCGAACCGGTGCAGCAGGCCCTTGGAATAATCCATGCGGTCTACGCCCAGGACGAGCTGGCGCCGGCCGAGGAAGCGCGCAAGCTTCGCAGCCGCAAGCTGGGCATCGTCGCAGGTCGCAGCGGAAACAAAGGCATCGACATCAATGCCGATCGGGCAATGTAGCAGTCGCACGGTCCGCTCGCCGACGCGGAACCGCCCGTCGGGCAGCTCTTCCGCCCCGAATTCCTCTTCGAGATAACGCGAGAGATTGTAGAGATCCTTGCCGGTCTGCACGCCGACCACGTCATAGGCGCACAGGGCCTCGCCCAGCTTGCGGTGTTCCGGAATTGCCCTGAACGCTTCCGGCGCCGGGAACGGAATGTGCAAAAACCAGCCGATCCGTCCGGTCCATCCGCGCTGGCGCATCATCCGGCCCAAAAGGAAGAAATGATAATCGTGCGCCCAAACAAAATCGTCCGGCCGGGCTTCCTGTACAGCGATGCGCGCGAATTTCTCGTTCACCGAACGATAGGTGCGGTAGGTGTCGGCCTCGAACACGGCCAGGTCGATCCGGTTGTGCATCACCGGCCAGAGCACGCTGTTGGAATAAGCAAGGTAGAAGCCGTCATATTGCCGGCGGGACAGGTCGCTGAGCGCGAAGCCCACTCCCTCTTCCTCAGAGTGGATTACACGTTCGGTTTCGAATTCGGCGACTCGGCCCGACCAGCCGATCCACAGGCCCTTGGTTTCGACGAGCGTCTCCCACAGCGCCACGGCGAGCCCGCCCGCCTTGTTCTCGCTGCCTGCCGCCGTCCGGTTCGAGATCGCAATCAATCGTCCCGGCGGTTTTGCCGAAGTTGCCGCCTTCGCGCTCGCCATAATCCCTTTCCTGTTGCTTCCCATGTAGGCGCGTCTGAGGCCAGAACCAAGCAACAACGCGCATTGGCGCGCGGAATCGTCGCCTTTGCCCATGAATCTGGCACAGCAAACGCGTCAGGGGGAACGATCACGGACTTTCACCAACGCGCCCGACAATGACCGAGTTCCGAGCCAAACGCAGCACGAATGCCGGAAGGTCAGTCTGCAAGCGCCTCAATGGCCGGCTGAAGGCGCAACACTTCGGAAAACGCAAGGAAGACATGATAGAAAGTCGACGCCGGGACATCATTGGCGTCCGGCTTGCCATCCGCGGTAAACCGCTCGATCCAGAGGCCGGGAATTGCCGTGTCGAAATATTGGTCCAGCAACAGGCGGACGCTCGATGCTACCGCCTCGGTCGGATCCTTTCCGGTCGCCTCAAACAGGGCGAGATGCGCCTTGATCCGCTCCGTATTGGGCCAGGTGCGCGCGCCGGCATCGACCGGCATGCCATCGTCCATCACCACCTGCATCGTGCGGCCCGTTGCTTGATCGACCCCATGGGCTTCCGCAAAAGCCACCAGCCCTTCGGCAAGCGCAACTGTGTCTTCACCGGTCAGTTCGGCAAAGCGGATCAGGATCCACGCCCATTCGAGCTGGTGCCCCGGCTCAACAAGCCTCCCATCCTCGCCGCTCGCGCGGTTCCAATCCGCGTCGAAATATTCTGCCAGCGTACGGCCATCGAACAATTTCGTGCGAAACAGGTCCACGATCTCTCGTGCAGCGGCAAGAAAGCGGCTCTCCCCGCTCACTTCATAGGCCACGAGAGAGGCCTCCAGCAGGTGCATATGCGGGTTCTGAAGCCGCCAGCCTTCCGGCGGCAATTCATGCCAGAAGCCTTCCTCGGTACGCATATGCGCGTCGATGAAATCCATCACGCGGTGCATGCTGGCCAGCGTTTCCGCGCTCCCGGCTACCTTGTGGCGCCAGGCATAGCCGAACAGAACGAAGGCGAGATCGTACAGGTCCGGCGTCGCATCGAGTACGATGCCTTCCCGGTCGCTCGTGCGCGGCCAGCCGAGTTCCGGCCCCTGGTACAGCGCATCCAGCTGCCGGGCGCCGTCTGCAGAGAGCTCGATCGCCGGCTGCCAGCCGAGCAATACGGCCGCATGCGAAAAGACATAAGTCTGCCGGCCGATCACACGTGTACGATGAAAGCCGGTGTCGATCGGCTTTCCGGCATAGTCGAGCTTCTCGACGAAGCGCCCACTTTGTCGATCGAGCCCCACTTCCGCCCACAGCGGGAGGGCGACATCGAACATCCAGCGGCGGATCTCATCAAATGGAATGGCGCTTTTCATGCTCACCTCTCCCGGTCAGGCCGGACCGATAATATCGCAAACCATCGCCAAGAGATCCCCATCCCGGTACATGCGTCCCGAAATGCCCGCCCGCCGCGCCGCCTCCATGTCCGACTCCTTGTCGCCAATGAGGAAGCTGCGGTCCTTGTCGATCTGCCAGTCTCCCAACGCTCGCAGGATCATCCCCGGATTGGGTTTTCGGTCCGGATGATTGGCGACCGTATAGGCAGGCACTTTGCCATCCTCATGATAGGGACAATGATAGAAGGCATCGACAAAGGCGCCATCGCCTGCCAGCTGATCCTGCATCCCGGCATGAAACAGCGCGACCGCTGCCTCGTCATAATAGCCGCGCGCCACACCTGCCTGGTTGGTCACCACGATGACGCGATAGCCGCGGTCGTTCAGTAGACGGATCGCCTGCTTCGCGCCCGGTATCCAGTTGAGATCCTCAATCCGGTGCGTGTAGCCGTTATCCTCGTTCAGTACGCCGTCGCGGTCCAGGAACGCCGTCGGCCGCAAGCGCAGCGCCGCCGTTTCCTGCTGCGCCTGCGCAAGGGTCTCCGGCAGGCCGATATCCAGGAAGTATCCGTTGAAGGGAATGCCTTCCAGCTTCCCTTCCTTCACCAGTGCCGGGAACACGTCGCTCTCGATGGACGACGGCGCTGCGATCCGGTCGACGATGCGACGATCGAGATAGTAGATACCGCCATTGATCAGGCCGGGACCCTTCAGGTCCGGATTCTTCTCGATGAACGCGGAGATCCGGCTGCCATCCAGCTCCACAGAGCCATAACGCGCGGTATCGTCCACCATGCGCAGCGCGAGCCGACCGCCACCTTCCGGCAAGGGGCGCGCCGTCAGCGTCCGCAGGTTGATATCGAACAGAGAGTCGCCATTGGAGAGAATGAAGGTCTCGTCCAGCACGCTGGCCGCCTCTGCCAACGCACCACCGGTTCCCATCGCCTTGCTTTCGCGGACGACACGGATTTCGGCTTCGCCAATGCGCTGGCCGTGGTAAGCTTCTTCCACCTTTTCGCCGAGATGGCCCGCCAGCAGCACGATGTCCGTGAACCCCATCCGCGCTGCGTTTTCCAGCAGAAGGTCGAGAAAGCGCACACCTGGCGCAATTTCCTGCATCGGCTTCGGCGTATTCGCAGAGAGCGCACCGAGCCGCGTCCCCTTCCCCCCCACCAGGAACAGGGCCTGTTTCACGCGCGTCATGCTGGCTCCCGCAGGGCTTCTTTCAGCGCTTCGTCAAAAACCTTCTGTGTGCTGTTCAGCGTCGCGTCCCAGCTGAAATAGCGGCCCGTAAGTTCGGCCGATCCCGTCCGCAAGCGGTCTGCCAGCGGCGGATCGTTCAGCACTTTCAGCATGCCCTCGGCCAGCGCACCCGCATCCTTGGCATTGCACAGCAGCACGTTCTCGCCATCCACGAATTCCGGCTCCGGACGTTCGTTGTGGGTTGTGATCACCGGCAGGCCATGCGCTGCGCAGGCTGCGATAGAGCTGTTGTTCATTGCGGCGCCTTCGGTGAAAGGTAGCACGGCATAATCGGCAGCCCGCAGGTAAAGAGAACCATCATCGCTGTCGAACGGGAATTCGCCGGTCCAGCTGATTGCATCCTCTACACCGGCCTTCCGGGCGATGTCGTGGAGATCGTTGACGCTCCAGCCGGACTTGAAATAGTCAGGCGCCGCGCCGCCGACAATGGCCAGTCGCGCATTGGGCGCTTGATTGCGTACCTTGCCGAAGCCTTCGATCAGGTATTCCAGTCCCTTGCCCACATAGAGCCGGCCGAAATAGGCAAACAGCGGCACATCCGCCGGTACGCCCAGCATTTCACGACCTTTCAGACGCGATGCTTCGCCCGGTTGGCTCATCGGGATCAGCGGCGGCGGCGGGATGATCACCGCTTTCTTTTCCAGTTCCGGCATCTGTTCAGCAAAGCGCTCAAGGTGCGGCTTCGCCATGGCGATCAGCCGGTCGCTGTCGCGCAGGATCGTGCCATACTCGTAGCTGATATTCTCCCCACCCAGACGGAATGAGGACAGTTTCAGGTTCGCCCGCGTCAGGAACGGATGCTCCTTCGGACGCACACCCACCGGCGCGGTGATCTGAGTCACGATCCTGGTATCCGGCAACATCGCTTTCAGGCGCGTCGGCAAGTGGGAGATCATCGGATGGAACTCGAACGCCATGCCGATGAACCAGAAGAAGATCAGGTCCGGCTTCAGGTCGCGCGCGAAGCGCAGAACCTTGCCCTGCGATCCCCAGTTCCAGTTCAGCATCTCGCCATGGACCGTGCAGCCCTTCGCAGCGGACGGATCGGCCTGCACACCGGTCAGCACATGCACGTCATAGCCGCGCCCCGCGAGCCCCTCGCTGAGGCGCGCAATATGGTCTGCCTCCGCAATCGCCATGGGCGGGAACACGCCCGTGATGACGAGCACTTTCGGCTTTCCGGATGTCTTCAACGCCCCACTCCCAGTTTCTGTCCCACGCGGCCGGCAGCGTGCAGCAGCCAGGTCTGCGGGCCCTTGCCCGCAGAGGCCGCGACCAGCTTGTCCAGCACAAGCGCGTTCTTCTCGGCCCGCTTGCGCATGGCCGCAATCTTTCCGGGCAGCTTGCCCATCTCTTCCGGAATACCGCCGAGCTGGCGCTCGACTTCCGCCGTGATCAGGTCGCGGTGCACATGGGCCGGATCGATTTCCGATTTCCAGTCCATGTCGCTGCAGAAATCCGTCACCTTGTCAGACCGCGAGATCGCAAGGAACGGCTTCGCCTGGAGGGCCGAGAACATGCAGAAGTGATACCGCGTGCTGATCGTCGTTGCGCATTGCGAGATGATCGACATCATCTGCTGCGGAATCAGGTACTCTCGCGGCCCCATGATCGCAGCATCCTTGTGAACCATCAGATTCCGGACAGTTTCAGATGCGGCCTGATCATAGGTCTCACCTTCCCGGATTTCGGCAAACAGGAACAGGATCTGCGCGTTGTGAGTTTCCACCACATGGTCCAGCGCAGCGGCCATCTCGGTAAACAGCTGCGGCGACTTCGACATGAGGTGCGGCTCGGCGTTCACGTTCACGCCGATAACAGGCCGATCGCCCAGACCGAACTTCTCGAACACTTCGCGGCCATACGCACCATCCACCGGATCCAGCAGCCAGGCCATGTCCGCAGCCACGGCGACATCCTCGCCGTCCATGCCGAGTTCCAGCAGCCGGTCACGGTCCTTCTCGCTGCGCACGCTCCATGCCAGCGTGTTCGGAATGATGTGCTCCCGCATCCGCTGGCGAGAAAGTTCGTGGTCGAGATGCTCGATCCCGACGCCGATAAAAACTGTGGGCTTACCCCAATTGCGCGAATGGTCCAGGATGCCGGCCACCGTCCGGAGCGGCCATTCGCCCAGGCTGTCGGAGATCGGGGTCCCGCCCGCAAAGATGTAGCCGCTCGCGAGGTGCGCGCGCAGCTTGGGCTCCATACCCATGATGCCGTCGGTGTAGGGGTAGTAGTGGAAGAACGGCTCGACCTTTCGCGACTGGTTGACACAGCTCGTTGCCATGTCGACTTCAACACCTTTGCCGAACTGCTTGATCAGGCGCCCGAAACCGAGGAGCGTTGCCTCGTCTCCGACATTGCCTGCGCCATAAAATCCGAAGGGTACTGCCAGTTTCATGTGACGCTGCCCGAAGG
This sequence comes from Hyphomonas sp., assembly GCA_041398365.1. Lineage (GTDB taxonomy): Bacteria > Pseudomonadota > Alphaproteobacteria > Caulobacterales > Hyphomonadaceae > Hyphomonas. Next base: position 27,322 of record JAWKUV010000024.1, read on the forward strand.
CCCCCATCTTGTCCGCGCGCCACCCGGTGGCACACCACGGTTAATACCGCACTGGTTGCAAATACTATTCCAGTAAACTTCCGCTTTCCAGCATCACGGAATTTCAATGTTCCGCTGATATTTCGGCCGCGGTGGGTTTACATGACCGGACGTGTAGCATTTCCGGAATTGGCGCGCAGCATGCAGAATTACTACATGAAATACTTCTGAGGGAGACAGGATTTTGAAGGTTGGCATCATCGTGGACGTCGAGCCTGGCATTCATGGCGGCATCGCGACAGCACTTCGCAGCCTGATTACGGCACTCGGCAAGCTTGAGGGGCCGGAAACCTATGTCCTGATTGTGGACAGCCAGACCCAGGTGGACTGGCTGAGCCCGCTTGCTCCGAACCAGGCGTTCCAGATGCGCCCCGCCTCCTCCGGCAATCCGCTGCACGATGGCCTGCGCGCCGTGAAACGCGCTGCCAACAAGGCGCTTGGCCGCGACAACCGCGTTGGCTGGCCCTCCGTACCGATCTCCGACGGCTGGCTCGAAAGTCTCGGCCTCGATGTGCTGCACTTCCCGACACAAGGCTTCACCTATTGCGCCATACCCAGCGTCTACAATCCGCACGACCTGCAGCACCTGCACTATCCGCAATTCTTCGACGTGGCCGATCTCACCTGGCGCGAGACCATCTATCGCGCCGCCTGCCGCACGTCGCACGCCATCATCGTGAACTCGCAATGGATCAAGGATGACATTGTCGCCCAGTTCGCGGTGAACCCGGACAAGGTGCAGATCATTCCGGAGGCCGCACCGACCCAGCTGCTGGCTGAGATCACCGACGCGGACAGGGCCGAAACCCGCGCCAAATACGCCCTGCCGGAGCGCTACATCTTCTATCCGAACAATACCTGGCCGCACAAAAACCACGCCCGCCTCTTCGAGGCGCTCGCGTGGCTGCGCGATACAAAAGGCATTACCGTGCCGCTCGTCTCGACCGGCGCCCGGCACGAGCCCAGCCGCGAGAAACTTGATGCGCGCATGCGCGAACTTGGCCTCGACAACCAGGTCCAGTTCCTGGGCTTTGTTTCCAGCAAGGAACTGCGCGCGATCTACCAGATGGCCCGCTGCCTCGTCGTGCCGAGCCTGTTCGAAGCCAACAGTTTGCCAATCTTCGAAGCCTGGGCCGAAGGCATTCCGGTCGCGAGTTCAAACGTCACCGCCCTGCCCGAACAGGTCGGCGATGCCGGCCTCCTCTTTGATCCGATGGACCCGCAGGATATGGGCACCATCATCGAAAGGCTGTTTACGGACGATACGCTGTGTGCGGATCTCATCGCCAAGGGCAAGATACGTCTGTCGGATTTCGACTTCCTGCGCACGGCCCGTGCCAACCGGGCGACCTACCGCCGCGCCGCCGGCCGCCGCCTCGATGCCGAAGACGCCGCCCTGCTCGCGCATGACTGGATGCGCTACCCGATCCGAAACTAGGCCTTGCGCCCGCAAATGCAAAACGGGCGCCCCATCCGGAGCGCCCGTTTTCTTTTGTTCTGTAGCCAAGCGTTACTTGCGGCCCAGCACGCTTTCGAACACGGCGGCAATCCGGGCCACCATGGCGTCGTCGACGCGGCGCGATGTCGGCAGGTTCACGCCCGTGCGCGACAGCCAGGTGCTGTTCGGACACTTGCGCGCGAAGCCGCGATATGCCGGCATGGACGAGAGACCATGGAAGAATGGGCGCAGGTCAATGTTCTCGGCCTTGCACGCGGCGATCAGTTCGGCCCGCTTGTCGGCCGGCACCTGCGCGCAGGAGAACCAGGTCACCGGCTGGGCGCGCTGGCTCATTTCCGGCGGGAACTCAACGCCCTTGATACCGGCGAATGCCTTGACATAGCGCTGGTGGACATCGGCCCGCATCGCCAGCAGCTCGTCCATCCGTTCGATCTGTGCACAGCCGATAGCCGCCTGCATGTTCGTCATACGGAAGTTGAAGCCCGGCTCCTCGTGCCAGTAGCGACGCTCCGGCCGCATGCCATGGTCGCGCAGCATGCGCATCCGCATCGCGATATCGGCATCGTTGGTCAGGCAGATCCCGCCTTCGCCGGTCGTGATGATCTTGTTGGCGAAGAAAGAGAAGCTCGAAATGTCCGAGAAGGAACCAATCGGCTGCCCGTCGTATTTCGCACCATGCGCCTCGGCGCAGTCTTCGATGATATAAAGACCGCGTGCTTTTGCCAGCTCCGCGATCTCGGTCATCTCGGCCGGGCGGCCGAAGACGTGCACCGGCATGATGGCACGCGTGCGCGGCGTGATCGCCCGCTCGACAGCCTCTGCCGAGAGGCACCAGGTCTGCGGGTCGACGTCCACGATCACCGGGCGAGCGCCGACATGCATCACCGTATTGATGGAAGCGGCAAAAGTCAGGTCCGGAACGATCACCTCGTCCCCTTCCCCGATGCCAAGCGTTGCCATGGCAAGGTGCAGCGAGACCGTCCCGTTGGAGGTCGCCACACCATGGGCCATGCCGACTTTCTCGGCGAACTCCTGCTCGAAGCGGCGGATATAATCGCCGGTCGAGGAAATCCAGGTGGAGAGGAAAGCATCGAACGCATAGCGCATTTCGCGATGCGTCAGGTCGGGTTCCGAAACCGGCAGGAAGGGCTGCGGACCAGACTCGTCAAGGCCGAGGATCTGGTCGTTCGCATCGAGGATCGGCGCGACGCCCAGCGGTGCCTTCGCCGTGCCCCAAGGCGATGCGACATCACCAAGAGTGACGCCGTTCAGGTGGCCGCCCTTCATGAAGGCTTCGCGCATCGCCGCAAGGTCGGCATAGCCTTTCAGCGCGCCGTTCGCATCGGTGACAAAGACAAAGCCCTTGCCATTGTCCAGCGCGCGCTCCAGCCCCGTCCACAAAGGATCCGCGGCGCCGCACACCATGGCCGCAACCGAAGGATCGGCAGCCGCCTGTTTCATCTCTTTCGCTTCAATCATGTTCAGGAAACCTTCGCCCCGGCGGGAAGATAGTTGGAATCCAATTCCGGATCGTAAAGAACGACCTGGGTACCGCTGCGCTCCATGCGAAGCGGCACGTGGGTCATGCCTTTCATCGCTTCAAGCACGGCGGAGCGCTTGTCCGGCGGCACGAACATCAGGAGGAAGCCGCCGCCGCCGGCACCCAGCAGCTTGCCGCCGAGCGCGCCGGCCTTGAGGGCCGCTTCATAACGCTCGTCGATTTCCGGGTTCGAAACGGACGCATCCAGCGCCTTCTTGTTCATCCAGGTTTCGTTCAGCAGGCTGCCAAAATCGTTGATGTTGCGCGACGGGTCGGTGAGGATGCGTTCGCCCTCCCCCACCATGTCATAGATCGCCCGCAGTTCTTTCGTGCGATCGCCGAACTTGGCCACCTTGCGCTTCTCGATCTCGTCGGCGAAGCGGGTGAAGCCGGTGAAAAACAGCATCATGGAATCTTCCAGCGTCTCCCGGCGGGAAGACGGCAGACGGATCGGCGTGATGTCATAGTCGCCATCGGCACTGAAATCGATGCGGTTGAGGCCGCCATGCGCCGCGGCGATCTGGTCCTGGTAGCCGACCGTTTCGCCCAGCAGTTTCTGCTCAACGAAAATCGCCTCACGGGCCAGCTTCTTTTTCGAACACAGCATTTCCTGGTTGCCGAAGAAGGCATGCAGCAGAGAAACGGTGAAGGATGAGCTGGAGCCCAGACCCGATTTCGACGGCAGGTCCGAGTTGTGGATCACCTCGTAACCCGTCTCGTTTGCGCCGCCGTAGTGTTTCAGAACTTCGCGCACGACCGGATGCTGGATCTCGTTGATCGAGTCCACTTCCTCCAGCATGCCCCAGGCGACGCGATAGTTGAAATCGAACACCGCCGGCAGCCGCCGCAGCTGGATGTAGATGTACTTGTCGATCGAGGTGGACAGCACCGCCCCCTTCTCCCCGCGTTCCAGCCAGGAGGGATGGTCGGTGCCGCCACCGAAGAAAGATACGCGAAGCGGGCTACGGACGATGATCATGGACACTGCCTTACACGTTCGAGAAGCGGGAGTTCCGGATCATCCGGTAGCCGCGCAGGAGCTCGCCAATACCGCGATCCAGCGACCAGTCCGGACGCCAGCCCGTGGCTTCGACTTTCTCGTTTGACACGATGTAGTCGCGTTTGTCAGGGTCTTCGCCGATCGGGGCTTCCAGAAACACGAAGTTCGGAACGTGCTGCTGGATCTTCTGGCACAGCTCGATCTTGGAGAGGTTCGCATCGGAGAGGCCCAGGTTGTAGGCTTGGCCGCGCATCGTCTCGAAGTTCGCAATGGCGTGTTCGAAGCCTTTCACGACATCGCGGACGTGGATGTAATTGCGCTTGAAGTGGCCTTCGAAGATCACGACGGCGCGGTCGGTCACGGCGCGCCAGGTGAAGTCGTTCACCAGCAGGTCGAGACGCATGCGCGGCGCCATGCCGAACACAGTGGCGAGGCGCAGCGTCACGCCGTTGCCATTGTCGAGCACGGCCTTCTCGGCTTCCACCTTGGTGACGCCGTAGAGGGAGATAGGGTTCAGCGGGCTTTCCTCGGTGCAGAGCTTGCCGCTCTCGCCGATGCCATAGCCGGAATTCGTGACCGGGAAGACGATCTTCTGGTCTTTCGATGTCCGCTTGACGAGATCGACGACCGCATCCTGGTTCAGCGTCTTGGCGGCAATCGGGTCCAACTTGCAGAGCGGCGCGCCGACAAGCGCTGCCAGCGGGATCAGCACGTCGGCCTTCGGCACCAGCTCGTCCAGCAGGCGCGTGTCGCGGGCATCACCCTTCACCGGGTTGAAGTTCTCGTTGGCACAGACCGCTGCGAGCTCCGTTTCACCGCGTGCGAACGTGTCCAGCACGGTGACTTCGTGGCCCTGCTCCAGCAGGCGGGGGACCATCGTCGACCCGATGTAACCTGCACCGCCAGTAATGAGAATTTTCATGTGTCCCTCGGATTTCTTCATCTCTGTCCTGCGCACCTATTGTGCGCCCGCCTGACCCTAAGCAACTCTCGCACCACACGAATCCGGGGCAAATCCCTCAATACGGGACAAATCGGGCCAATCCGGTAAAAATACACGCGACAGGTGTATGCTTATGGCACAGGCGCCCGGCTAGTCGGCCTTAAATGGGAAGAAGGCGGCGACCGCCCGTACCGAACCGGCCGGGGACAAGTGTCCATAATCGAGAACGAGGTCCTGGTCGTCCAGCCGCACCAGGCAACGTTTCCCCTCGCAAGTGGAAGCCGTGGGATCGATAAAGGCAACGCCTTCGCGCTCGGCGATGGCAGCCAGCTGCTGGTTCATGGCGCGTGTATCGGCGCTCAGCGGCAAAGCCGCATCCCGAACGCCCTCCGGCGCGGTACGCGCGACGATCAGGTAAGGTGGAACATGGTAGTTCGGCAGCTGCCCGATCAGTGTCACCTCAAAGCCCATGGCCTTGAGCGTGGTTAACGTACTCTCAACCTCCCGCGCCGCGCCTGCCCCGTATTCCAGCCAGCTGGCCGCGATGACGATGCGGTACACGCCGAGCCGCCGGGCCAGAGGTCCTGCCTGCTCGCGGAAGGCATGGCAGGACGGCGTGCCGAGGCTGTCCGGCGCAAGTGTCGGCGGACAGCCCTGCATCGCGTAGACGTAAACGGATGTATCTGCGGTTGCGCTCGCTGCTTCCAGGCCCGGCGTGTAATGGGCCGCGAAGGAGTCGCCGAACAGAAGGATACCGGGCTTGCTGCCGCTGCCGATGCGGCAGGCCTCCGGCGACCAGTCCGATACGCTCTCGCCGTTGATCAGCAGGCAGGTTCCGGCATGCCAGATCTGTTCCGCCCGGTTGAGGTCGGGCGCCCGGTCATAGGCAGGCTTGTGACTGAAATAACGTGTGTTGCTGTGCTGCCCCAGCCATCCGGCGGAAGCCGTACCCGCAACGCAGACGGCTGCCAGCGACAGCACCGCGGGCGTACGCCAGCGCACCCGGCGGGCCGGTGTCTCGACCATCCGGTAGAGCAGCCAGGACAGGACAAAGCACGCCGCGATCGCAATCAGTGTCTCGGCAAGGTCGAGCTTGCGCATCAGGAAGTAAGGCGCCAGCACGAGGACGGGCCAGTGCACGAGATAGAGCGAATAAGACAGCCGCCCCGTCCATACGACAGGCGGTAGCGCCAGGAAGTGCGACACCAATGTGGGTGTATCGGTCTTGGCCGGCGCACCGGCCCAGATCACCAGCGCCGTCCCGAGGCAAGGCCAGAGCGCCGCCATGCCGGGAAACACGGTCATCGGAGTGTAGATCCCGACCGGTAGGAGGATCAAGGCGAAGCCCGACAACGCAACTGCTTCGCGCACCAGTTTCGGCAGCGCCTGGCGCGGCAAGAGGGCGACCAGCACGCCGAGCAGGAATTCCCAGGCACGCGTGAAGGGGAGATAGAAAGCCGCTTCGACATGGCCGCGATGCACTTCGAGGAGGTTCAGTCCGAACGAGCCGAGCAGGCAGACCGTCACGACGAGACGCCATCGGGCTCCAAGCCATCGCGCGGTGACCATCAGGAACACAGGCGCGATCAGATAAAACTGTTCCTCAACCCCCAGCGACCAGGTGTGCAGCAACGGCCGGAAGGGGGAGTCCGTGTTGAAATACGAGGACTCCTGCCAGAAATGCAGGTTTGAATAGAACAGCGCCGCCGCGATTACGCTCTGCGCAAACGACTGGAAATAGACCGGCGGTACCGTCAACAGGCTGACGAACAAGGTCCCCAGAAGCACGACCGTCAGGGCCGGCAGGATCCGCCGCGCCCGGCGCGCATAGAAGCCCGTGAGCGAGAACTTATCGGCGTCGAGATCGCGAAACATGCTGAGCGCAATCACGAACCCGGAAATGACGAAGAAGACGTCGACGCCAATGAAGCCACCGGAAAAAGCGGTCCATCCCACATGAAATGCGAGAACCGCCAGAATGGCCATAGCCCGCAATCCATCCACGTCCGGCCGATAGTCCGGCCGTTCGCTCGTCCGGTTCCGGTCCGGGGCGCTTGCAGGTTCTTGCCGCATCGGACTCCCACATGCATCGGCTATGCCAGCCACTTGCCCCTCTTTCTCACTGGCTTTATCCCTCCGCCAGATCGCCGGACAGACAAATCACGCCGCAGGGGAATCGAAACTACGGCACCACCGAGGAGGTTCCGCATTGACGGCCATCGCCCGACCGCCTGCCCCAAGCCTTCCTTCACGCATCTTTGTGACCGGCCATACGGGCTTCATCGGCTGGCATCTTTCAGCCCGCCTCGAAGCGCTCGGCACGGAGGTCGTCGGCTTCTCGGGATCGACCGGCGGGAACCTCCTGACGGATGACCTGCCGCTCGCGGGCGCAGGTCATGTCTTCCACCTCGCCGCGCTCACCTTCGTACCCGACGGCTGGGCTGATCCCGCCCGGATCCTCCACGTCAACACCCACGGCACCGTGCGCGTGCTGGACCAGTGCCGCCGGGCCGGCGTGCCCCTCACTTTCCTGAGTACATTTGTCTATGGTGCCGGCGCTCCGGTCCCGGTGTCCGAATCCTTTCCGCCGGTTCCGAACAATCCCTACGCCTATTCGAAACTGGCCGCCGAGGAGGCTTGCCGCTTCTTCGCGCGGACGTTCGGCATGGATGTGACAATCCTGCGATTGTTCAACGCCTATGGCCCGGGCCAGTCGGACAACTTCCTTGTACCGACCATCGCCCGGCAGGCGGCAGATCCGGACGTCGCGGAGATCGTCGTCGCCGATCTCGATCCGAGGCGGGACTTCATCCATGTCGACGATGTCGTGAACGCGATGATCTGCGCGGTCGGCCTGCCCGGCGGGGGCACCTTCAACGTCGCGAGCGGGACGTCACATTCGGTCGGCGATGTGATCGAAGCCTGCTTGCGGGCTGCGGGCACGACAAAACCATTCCGCGGGCGCGGCGAGCGGCGGGCGAACGAAGTCATGGACGTGGTGGCAGACATTTCCGCCTTCACCGCGGCTACCGGCTGGCAACCGCAAACCGGCTTCGACGCCGGCATGAAGTCTGTCGTGGAAGCACTACGTCCGCCCGGATCCTGAGCAGGCTTCACGCCCCTGTCAGTCTGGTCCATCCGACGAGCGTGTTGCGTGGCCGGTCCAATGCTCGCCCGCCTTCGCTTCGCCTGGTATAAACACGTCCGTCTGGTCCCAATTTTGCCAACCATGGTAAAATGGTTGCATTAATGCGCCATCCTGACACTCACAGATTGATAAAAGCGAGGAGCGCCAACGTGGACAAGCAGCAGATCAAGGACACCGTTCGGGACTTCATCGTCACCCAGTTCCTGCCGGGGGAAGACCCCGAGAACCTGACCGACGACACGCTCCTGGTGTCCGACGGGATTCTGGACTCACTCGGTAGCCTCAAGCTTGTTGCTTTCCTCGATGAAACCTACGGGATCACGGTCGAAGCCCACGAAGTTGATGTGGATCATCTCGACACGCTGGACCTCATCGCAGAGATGGTGCTCGAAAAAAGGGCCTGAACGGAGACAGTTCGCGCTGGCGGCGCGCCGCATCGTACGCTAAGGCGCACCCGCATAAGTAGATTTTCAGGGGGGCAATATGGGTGGTTCGGCAGAAACAGACGCAGGGTCTCCAGGCAAGAACGAGGTTTCGTTCCTGAACCAATGGGGACCGGCCTCCCTGATCATAACAGCGGCTGTCGCGATCTTCGCGGTGTTCGCGCAGAACCATTTCTCGGGCGCCGAGTCTTTCTCGCGGCAAGGCAAGCTGATCGTTGCCGGCTTTGGCGGCATCATGGGCCTCGGCATCCTGTGGGAACTGCTATCCGGTCACCGGACGCTGTCCGAAACCCTTCGCTTCTGGTCCGTCGCGCTGCTTGTCGGCCTTACGACCTGGGCCATGCGGATCTATCAGATCGAAAGCACGGCATTCTACAAGTTCATCGCTCCGCTCACCTTCTCCGGCTTCATCGTCAATCATTACCTGCCGGCGAACGCGCGCCGGTTCTTCTTCTTCAGCCTGGGCATCTTCACCCTCGTCGGCATTTTCGGTGTCGCCAGCGTTCCGGCCGCACTCGGCCTTGTCGGCGCGAGCCTCGTGCTGATCGGCATATGCCACCTTCCGGTGTCGATCTGGATCCGCGTTGGCCTCCTGCTCGCCTGCACGGCGGTCCTGGCCGCGTTCCGCTCCGGCTTCATCTATGCCGGCTGGGTCATGGCGATCCTGCCTGTGCTCGCGGCGATGTTCATGTTCCGCCTGTCGATCTATCTCTACGACATCTCGAACGGAAAAGGTCCGAAGAACTGGTGGGAGCGCCTCAGCTACTTCTTCCTCTTCCCGAACTTCGTATTCCCCTTCTTCCCCGCCGTAGATTTCTCGACCTATGGCCGCACCTACTACAATGACGAGCCGACACGGATCTATCGTCACGGTGCGACCTATATCCTGCGCGGCTTCGTGCACCTGCTGCTCTACCGGCTGATCCACGTCGACTTCGTGATTGCGATGACCGACGTTTCCAGCCCGCTGGACTTCCTGCAATACGTGGTGTCGAACTTCGGTCTTTACCTGAAGGTCTCGGGCCTGTTCCACCTGATCGTCGGCCTGATCGTGCTGTTCGGCTACAACCTGCCGGAAACGCACTCGCGCTTCTACTTCTCCACCAGCTTCATCGACTTCTGGCGGCGCATCAACATCTACTGGAAAGACTACATGCAGAAGATGGTCTTCAATCCATCCTACATGATGTTCAAGAAGATGGGTGCACCGCACATGACCGGCGTGATGCTGGCCATCGCCACCGTCTTTGTCGCAACCTGGGCCCTGCACGCCTACCAGTGGTACTGGCTTACCGGCACGGTCCTTTTCACGGTGCCCGATATCCTGTTCTGGGTGATCCTCGGTGCCCTGCTGATCTGGCAGACTTGGCTCGAAGCGCAACCGAAATCGCAACAGGTCTCGTCCTACGCCTTCATTCCACCGCAGGTGATGCTGGTCATCCGCACCGTCTCCACGTTCCTGTTCATCTGTGTCCTGTGGTCTTTCTGGACGAGCCCCACGGCCCATGGCTGGCTGGACATGATCGTCCAGGCAGGTCTGGCACCCGCCTTCAGGAATAACGGCGCCGTCACCGCATCCGACTGGGCCGTCACCATCGCCTTCTTTGCCGGCGTGACCCTGCTCTGCCTGATCACGCTCGGCCTTGACTTCGGTCTGTCCAAACCAGCCCCGCGTGCCAAGCGGACGCTGGCCAAGAAGAAGAAGGATTTCTACGGCGCACTGGTCATCTGCGGTGTCATCGCAATCGGCCTTGTCGCCGTTCAGAACAAAAAGGTCCAGGACACGCTCGGTGTACGCCAGCTCGCCGAAGACATCGGAGGCGCAAGACTGAATGCGCAGGACCAGGTCATGCTTGAGCGCGGCTATTATGAAGGCCTGATCTCAAGCCAGCGCTTCAATGGTGAGCTCTGGGAATTCTTCATGAAGAACCCCGGCCAGGCGCGCAAGATGCAGGAAGACTTTGAAGGCGTCCACTTCATCGACTCCTATATGGAGCGCGAATTTGTTCCGCATCAGACCTATTCAGCCGCCGGCGTCACCACCCCGATCAACCAGTGGGGCATGGACGACTACGACTATCCGCTGGTGAAGCCGGAAGGCAGCTACCGCATTGCTGTCCTTGGCGCCTCGCGCACCCGTGGCCGGGGCGTGGAACGCGACGAGCGCTTCACCTCGCTGCTGAAGCAGGACTTCGACGCCGAAGCCATCGGCACCTATTCGCAGTACGAGATGATGAACTTCTCCTTCGACGCTCAGGTCGCCGCCCAGCGCGTCCTGGTCTACGAATCGAAGGCCCGCAAATTTGAGCCGGATCTCGTCCTCTTCATCGGCGGGATCCGCGACTCGATCTTCGACCAGCACGCTCGCATGGTGCGTCAGGGTGTACCGATGCCGTGGCCGTTTCTTGACGACATCAACCAGCGCGCCGGCATCAACAGTTCCATGATGGAGACCGAGATATTGCGCCGGATGGAGCCCTATCGCGCGGAATTCGTGAAGAACATCTACAAGATGCTCGGCGACGACCTGAAGCAGGACGGTATCCCGGGTGTGTGGATCTATGTCCCGAGCGTTGACGACGGTATCCGTACCGACGGTGTTCCGCCGGACGAACTGGAACAGTATGCGAAGGAAGCGGGCCTCCTGACCGTCAACCTCCAGAACATGTTCGTCGATCTGCCGAACCGCGACGATTATCGCATCTCTCGCTTCGACACGCACCCGAACGCCGCCGGCCACAAGCTGATCGCCGACGCGATCAACGAAAGCCTCAAAGCGCTTGAAGCCAGCGGCCAGCTCGACATGGGCCTGACCGTTGCCTCTTCCGTGGCTCAGGACGCGCCGTCTGTTCCGGACCCGGACCAGTAGTCTGGTCCTGCAATAGACTGACAGTCCGGACCTCCGACGGAGATCCGGACTGTCTTGTTTCACCGGCATAGTTCGCGGGAAGCAGACGCATGATCCCGGCGTGCGCCGAGCTAGACCGGCCTCTTCTATCCGAGCCACCTCCCCTGTCGCCCGGGACAATGACCGCCAGTTACCCGCGATGAAAACCCAGCTGGCAGATCAGGGTGAGCGCGCCGTCCGGGAATAGAGGATCATCGTCCCGGACATGCCAGGCGGCTGCCGCACCTCTACGATCATCGACACAAACTCGGTGTTGAAGCTGAATGCTGGAACGTCATCCGGACCGGGACCAGCCGTAACAAAATATCCGTCTTCGAAAGAGAGCCGAGGAGCCCACATAGCAAATCGCCCGCGCATCTCTGCGCGGGCGACATTTTCATCTGGTCCGGATCACGACCTGCCGGAGCTGGTCGCGAGAAGCCCGATTTCTCAGGCCGAAACCTTGCGGGGTTCGTTCGCCCACCTGGCGTTCGATCCACTCATAGGTCTTCTCGAGACCAGCGCTTGGCGACGACTGGCTCGGCGCCCAGCCGAGTTTCTCCTGGATCAGCGAGTTCTCCGAATTGCGGCCGCGAACACCGGTCGGACCCGGAATATTGTTGCGGATGATCTTCTTGCCCGCGATGTCGGCGATCATGTCGGCCAGCTGGTTGATGGTGACCATCTCTTCCGAGCCGATATTGACCGGACCGGCAAAGTCCGAACGCGTCAGGCGGATCGTGCCTTCGAGGCATTCATCCACATAGAGGAACGAACGCGTCTGCAGGCCATCGCCCCAGATTTCGATCGAGTCGCCGGATTTCGCCTTGGCGATCTTGCGGCAGAGCGCGGCCGGGGCCTTCTCCTTGCCACCGTCCCAGGTGCCCTGCGGCCCGAAGATGTTGTGATAGCGGGCAACGCGCGATTCCATGCCGCGGCAACGGGCATAGGTCAGGTAGAGGCGCTCGGAGAACAGTTTCTCCCAGCCATACTCGCTGTCCGGTGCAGCCGGATAGGCCGAGTCTTCGCGGCAGTTCGGATTGTCCGGGTCTTCCTGGTTATAGGCCGGGTACATACAAGCCGACGAGGAGTAGAAGATACGCTTGCAGTTGCGCTTGTAGGCTGCGTCGAGGACGTTGAGGTTGATCGTCGCCGAATTGTGCATCACGTCGGCATCGTTATCGCCGGTGAAGATATAGCCTGCGCCGCCCATGTCGGCCGCCAGCTGATAGATCTCGTCGAACTTGCGGTCGACGATCTCACGTACGAAGGTCTGATCGCGCAGGTCGCCGACAACGAAATCGTCCGCTTCGGTTTCTGCATATTCGTGCATCTTCAGATCGACGCCGCGAACCCAGTAACCTTCCTTCTTGAGGCGGCGGACAAGGTGCCCACCGATAAACCCGCCTGCACCGCAAACAAGAACCGACTTCATGATACTCAAACTCCTAACCCAGTATGGGACGCCGCCAGTCTGCGTACGTCCCTGTAATCCCTATATACCTGACTGCAATCTGCGTGCCGTGAAATTCGCCTAACGGGTGTCCATTTGCGGGAACGGATTTCCCGGAGTCACTGCGAAAACACGGTTAACGTGGAAATCCCAATGATTTCAGGATCCCCTGCAGGGCGAAATCAGGACAGCGCGCCCGGAAGGCCCAGCCACCCGGCGATGATGTTGCGCTGCATGTCGTTCGTGCCGGAATAGATCGTCCCGGCCATGGAATCCCGCAGGGCACGCTCTGCGCCATATTCGGTCATCAGGCCCGAGCCGCCCATGGTGCGGATCGTGTCGATGGCCGTCTGCAGCAGGGCTTCGCTGGTGAATAGCTTCGCCATGGCGGCATCCATGCCCACCATTTTCGATGTCTCGAGCCGGGAAGCGGCGCGATAGGTCAGCAGGCGCGCCGCTTCGAGGCGCACTTTCATGTCCACGATCCGGTGCGACACCGACTGGTTCACGGCGATCTTCTTGCCGAAGGACGAACGCGTCTTGGCGAAATCGATCGATTTCTCGAGGAGGTGCTCCATCTTGCCGAGGTGCGCGGCCACGAGGCAGGTGCGTTCCCACTCCATGGACTGGTTGAAGATCGGCCCGCCGGCGCCGACCTTGCCGATCACGGCGCTGGCCGGCACGCGCACATCCTCGAACACGAGTTCGCCGATCGGACAGGTCCGGAGGGCCATCTTGTTGAACGCCTGGCCGTTGGAAAAGCCGGGCGTCCCCTTCTCCACAAGGAAGCCGGTTATCCCGCCCATATAGCCCTTGTCCGGATCGGTACGGGCGTACACGACCGCAACATCCGCAACCGGACCATTGGACGAGAAGATCTTTACGCCGTTGATGATGAAATCGTCGCCGTCGCGCACGGCCTTTGTGCGCATGTTGAACGCGTCAGAGCCGCTTTCCGGTTCGGTCATCGCGTTGACGGCAATCTTCTTCCCGCTGCAGAGGTCCGGCAGGTAGCGTTCCTTCTGTTCCTGCGAGCCGTGTTTCCAGATCGGCGTCACGCAAGCCAGCAGATGGGCGCACACGGCGAACACCAGGCCGGCATCCTCGCAGCCATAGCCGAGCGCCTCCAGCGCGATGGAGGTCGAGACAGCGTCGAGCCCCGCGCCGCCGAATTCCTCCGGCACGGTCAGGCCCTGCAGGCCCATCTCACCGCACTTGAGCCACAGCTCGCGCGGGAATTCCTTCGCGGCGTCGCGCGCCTCGACATCCTTGTTCAGCTCCTTGCGGGCGAACTTCACGATCTCGTTGCGCAGGGCGCGCTGTTCGGGGCTGAGGTTGAAATCCATCAGGGCATGTCCTTCAGACGCTGGTAGTCGATTTTGTCGGTTGAGGTCTTCGGCAGGGCCGGAACGTGCACCAGCTTGTCCGGCGCCATGTAGTTTGGCAGGTTCTGCGCGCAGAATTTCTTGAGCTTCAGCAGCGAGGGCGGCGTCTCGTCGGCCCAGGCATAATAGGCGCGGATCTCAAGACCTGCTTCGCCCAGATCAACAGCAACCACTGCAGCTTCAGGGATGGAGGGATGCTTGTGCAGCGCCGCCTCGATCTCGCCGAGTTCTACGCGGTAGCCGCGGCGCTTCACCATCCGGTCCCGGCGGCCGACGAACTTGAGGTCTCCGCCCGGCATCTCCACCACAACATCACCGGTATGGTACCAGCTGACGCCGCCAATCTGCGTGAAGGCCTTCGCATTGCGATCCGGCAGGTTCCAGTAGCCGAGCATGATCGAGCCGCCAGCGGCGAGCAATTCGCCTTCTTCTCCGGCCGGTACGGGCTTGTTGTCGAGATCGACCACAAGCAGGTCGTCGCCCGAACAGGCCTTACCGATCGGCAGCGCATAGTCCGGATCGTCCGGCAGAGGGTTCGGCGCCTTGTAATAGGTGCACACGTTGGTCTCGGTCGGACCGTAGAGATTGTAATAGATCGGGTCCGGCCAGATGTTCATCAGCGTGCGAAGATGCTTCACCGGAAACACTTCACCCGCGAAGTTCACGATTCGCAGGGAGGAGCAGTCGCGCTCCTCGACCTTTCCGAATTCCATCAGGAGGCGGAG
>JAWKUV010000025.1:0-41060 GCA_041398365.1 Hyphomonas sp.
TATGCCAGCGTCTGGGACAATGGCGCGGATGCCGTGACGGAGCTCTACAATACGATGCGGGTGCGGAAGATCGCGCTCGACAGGTTCGGCCTCGACGTACTGCAGCCGGGCGCGGATACGGCCCGTCTGCGCGAAGTGCTGGTGCCGGTCTATCTCTATAACCGCTATCAGGTGGCCGCGGCGGCGAAGTCGGTCGGCGGGTATGAGTTCTACTATTCCCGCGCGGGCGACAATGGCGGCACGGCCCAGCCTGTGCCGCGTGCCCGCCAGCGCGAGGCGCTGAAGGCGCTGCTCCTGACGCTCGATCCGGCCTCGCTCGACCTGCCGGACACGGTGCTGAACCAGTTGAACCCGCCGCTCGCCTCGTTCGAATATGCGTCCGGCGGGGCGGAATACTTCCCCGGTGATACCGGCGCGATGTTCGACCTGCTGACGGCCGCCGATACGGCAGCGACGGAGACGCTGAGCGCGCTGTTGCACCCGGCTCGTGCGGCACGTCTTGTCGAGACCAGCCGCCGCGATGCCGGGGCGCTGTCGTTCGAGGAGATGCTGGCGGGGATCGAGCGGGAAGTGTTCACGCCGGCCACCACGCCGCGGCAGGGTGAAATCCGGCGCCGCGAACAGTCGCGCTTCGTCTCGGAACTGATTGCTCTGGCAGGTGCGCCGGGCACCTCACCGGGCGTGGCCATGCGCGCCGATGCTTACCTGAAAGACCTCGGCCAGCGCCTCGCACCGCCGCGGCGGGCCGATCCGTTGGACGTCGCCATGCGCGAAGACCTGCAGCGCCGGATTGCCGCTTACCTGGCCCGTCCGGCACCTGCGGCCGTTCCGGGCTTCGGCGAAGTCGAGGTCCCGCCCGGCAGCCCGATCGGCGGCGCGATGACGGAAGAAAGCTGGTTCGGCGATCTGGCCATCGGTGAATAGTGCTACACTCGCACGCCCTGTCTGAGAGGTAAGATACAGGCCTTCTCCGTACGCCAACCACAAGTGCGTACAATGCGTAGAGGGACATCGAATCATCGGTGTCTGTTTTGGAGAGGAATGTTGAAGATATGAAACTTACCATTGATCAGTGTGTGCATGACCGATCTGTCGGTCTGAAAATCGTTGACGACATCGACAACAAACGGGCTGCTCACTACGAGCGGATTGGGTACGGTTTGAAGGTGGATGTCACCGCCAGAGTGCGTGCGAGGGAAATCGCTCGTATTGCCGCGATAGATGCGTTCTTGCAGTCTGTTGGCGATTAAGAGACATTCATGGACGACGTAGAAACGTGTTTCGCCAAAGCGTCGTTACGTCTTATGCTAGGCTCCTCAAAGGCGGAGGGCCACGCCATGCAACCTTATTCCCCCTTGTCGGAACTGGAGACGCACACGGTCTCCAACCAGCCGAAGGCGTTCGGCGATGTCGACCTGTACGCGTCCGACCGGGCGCTGAAGGGCGCGGTGGAGAAGGCGGGTGGCGGCGTTCATGCAGCGAAACTGTCGGCGTTCGGCGCGCGCTGCGGCGCGTTCGAGACGCAGGACTGGTCGCGCCAGGCGCAGGAGAACCTGCCGAAGCTGAAAAGCTTCGACCGGTTCGGCCACCGGCTGGACGAGGTCGAGTTCCACCCGGCCTATCACAAGCTGATGTCGCTCGGCCTCGACAGCGGACTTTCCGCCTCGGCCTGGGTGGAGAAGGACGCCGGCCATGTGCTGCATGGCGCGATGATGATCCTGATGAACCAGGCCGATGCGGGCGTGACCTGCCCGATGTCGATGACCTATGCCTGCGTGCCCGCGCTGCAATCCACGCCGGAGATTGCCGGCACCTGGGTGTCGCGCGTTCAGGCCTCTTCCTATGACGGGCGCTTCCTTCCGGCGGACCAGAAAGCCGGCGTCACCATCGGCATGGCGATGACGGAGAAACAGGGCGGCAGCGACGTGCGGGCCAACACGACCCGCGCCGTGCCGGACGGGCAGGGCGCTTACATCCTGACCGGCCACAAATGGTTCTGCTCCGCGCCGATGAGCGACGCATTCCTTACCCTTGCGTATACGGAGGAAGGCCTCACCTGTTTCCTCGTGCCGCGCTGGCGGCCGGACGGCACGCGCAACGGCATCCACATCATGCGCCTGAAGGACAAGATGGGCGACAAGTCCAATGCCTCGTCCGAGATCGAATACCACGGCGCCTGGGCGGAGCGGCTGGGCGAGGAAGGCCGCGGCGTGCGCACCATCATCGATATGGTCCAACACACGCGATACGACTGTATCCTCGGCTCGACCGGCGGTATCCGCGCGGCGCTGGTGCAGGCGCTGTGGCATACCTCGCAACGCAGGGCGTTCCAGAAGGCGCTGATCGACCAGCCGGCCATGCGTGCGGTGCTGGCCGATCTGGTGATCGAGAGCGAGGCGGCGACGGCGCTCGCCATGCGCGTCGGCGCGAGCCTTGACCGGATGGCCACGGACGAACACGAAGCCGCCTTCATGCGTCTCGCGACGCCGCTTGCGAAATACTGGATCTGCAAGCGCCAGCCGGGCTTCGTCTATGAGGCGCTCGAATGCCATGGCGGGGCCGGCTATGTGGAGGAGGGGCCGATGCCGCGCCTCTATCGCCAGTCACCGCTGAACGCGATCTGGGAAGGAAGCGGCAATGTCATTGCGCTGGATGTGCTGCGTGCCCTGTCGCGTGAGCCGGACAGCCTCGAAGCCGTGCAGGCAGAGCTGAAAAAGCCGTACGGAAGACATCATGCCTATGATGCACATGTCGCGCGCCTTGCCGATTACATGACGCCCGGCCGCCTGCACGAAGGCTCTGCCCGCGGTTTCGCCTGCGATGCGGCGCTGGCTTTGCAGGGGGCGGCGCTGCACGCCTACGCGCCGGACTTTGTATTCGAGGCCTTCTGCGTCCAGCGTCTCGGCGCAGACCGTAACGGCCTCCTCTATGGCGACGTTTCGAAGGATGTCGATCAGACGCGTCTGATCGAGCGCGCGATGCCGGTTGTGTAGGAGAAATGCTTCCCACCGGGCATTCCGGCGCTAATATACTTCCATGAACCCGGCAGAGACCGGGCAAGGGAGGAAGCAATGCAGATCGAAACCCTGCCTGGGGTGGGCGCGGAAATCACGGGCGTTGACCTGAAGCACCTGACAACGGACGAGTTCGATGCCATCCGGCAGGCCTATGCCGAGCATGGCGTGATCTTCTTCCGCGAACAGAACCTGAGTGAAGAAGACCATATCGCCTTCGCAGAGCGCTGGGCCCCGATCAATGTGAACCGCTTCTTCGCGGCGCATCCGGACTATCCGCAGATCGCGCTGGTGGCGAAGGAGAAGGAACAGAAGGACAATATCGGCGGCGGGTGGCACACGGATCATTCCTACGATGCCGAGCCGGCCATGGGCTCGATCCTCGTCGCGCGCGAATTGCCCGAGACGGGCGGCGACACGATGTTCGCCTCCATGTACCGCGCCTATGAAACGCTGGACGAGGCGACAAAGAAAGAGATTGAAGGCCTGCGCGCCGTGCATTCGGCGCATCACATCTTCGGCTCGCAGAAGGATTCCTTCTACAGCACGACCGATGCGGGCGGGAAGCGGATCGGCAATGCGGCTGTGGCCGACGTGCTGGCCGACGTGACCCATCCGGTCGTGATCACCCATCCGCTGAGCGGGCGGAAGGCGCTCTACGTGAACCCGGCCTTCACGGTGAAGATCGTCGGCATGAGCGACGAGGCCTCGAAAGACCTGCTCATGCGTCTCTACGCTCACGCAATGGACAAGGGCCATGCCTATCGGTTCAAGTGGGAACCGGGCTCGATTGCATTCTGGGACAATCGCTCGACCTGGCACTGGGCGTTGAACGACTATCACGGCCAGCGGCGCATCATGCACCGCATCACGGTAGAAGGCTGCGCCCTCAACTGAGGATCAGAGGAATTCCACGCCTGTCTCCGCGCCGCATTCCCAGCGGCGCAGGCAAGTCCGTTCGCCTTCGAACAGGCAAGATACGAGGATGAACTGATCGGGCAGTTCGACCTCCTCCGGGGCGACGATCCGCGCGCCACGGCACGAGATGTCCTTGATCTCGCAATCCACCCATTTTCTCCACCCGATGCGCAAGCGTCCGACCGCCTGAACAGGGCACCGGACGTCCCGGCGATCCAGGGCGTCAACCTCAAACGCGTACATTCGCCAGACTCCCCCTCTGAGCGAAACAGCGGGAAATCTGCCAGAATCGGGTTAACAGCTCGCGCGGAATATCGGTAAAATTTGCCGGTTAGATGAGGGGCTTTCGATGACCGAAGATGTATCCATCCGCGTGGAAGGCGGCATTGGCCGGATCACGCTGACGCGGCCGTCGGCGCTCCATGCCCTGAATACGCCCATGTGCGCGGCAATCCTCTCCGCCCTGACCGCTTGGGCCGGCGACCCGGATGTCCAGTTCGTCCTGATCGACCACCAGGAAGGTACGCGCGGCTTCTGCGCCGGCGGCGATATCCGCATGCTGGCGGAAAGCGGCGCGGGGGATGCCAGCGAGGCGCGCGGCTTCTTCGCCACCGAATACCGCATGAATGTGGCGCTGGATGAGTTCCCTAAACCGGTCCTGGCTATCATGGATGGCGTCACGATGGGCGGCGGTGTCGGCCTCTCCGTTCACGGATCGCACCGGATCGCTACCGAGCGCACCCTGTTCGCCATGCCGGAGACGGGTATCGGCCTGTTCCCGGACGTCGGCGGCGGCTGGTTCCTGCCGCGCCTCGCCGGAGAACTCGGCACGTGGCTGGCACTGACGGGCGAGCGGCTGAAAGGCGTCGACGTCGCTTCCGCACGCGTGGCGACGCATTTCCTGCCGTCGGAGCTTATCCCGAACCTGATGAAGCAGATCGCCTCGGCAGATTTCACGGTCGGCGCGGCGGAAATGCTGAATGAGATCCTCCGGACGCTGACGCACTCGATCCCGGCGGGCAGCTTCGAGGCACATCGCGCTGTCATCAACAAGTGTTTCGCGTTCGACACGGCCGAGGAGATCGTGGCTGCCCTGGAGGCCGATGGCAGTGACTGGGCGCTGGCGCAGTTGAAGACGTTGCGCGCGAAATCGCCGGAGACGGTGAAGGTCGCCCTGCGCCAGCTGCGCGAAGGACGAAAGTGCAAGACGTTCCGCGACAATATGAAGATGGAATACCGCATCGGCTGGCGGAAGGTGCAAAGCCACGATTTCCAGGAAGGCGTCCGCGCGGTGATCGTCGACAAGGATAATGCCCCGGCCTGGGCGCCGGCGCGCCTCGAAGACGTTCCAGACAATATGGTCGCCAAATATTTCGAACCTTTGGGCGCTGACGAACTGACCTTCTGATCCTGATCGGGGGCTGGACAAGACCGGTCGGACTTTCCGATATTGCCAGCGAGGCTGGAGTCAGGGGGTAGTCATGCGCGGTCAGGTCCTGAAGTCGGACGGTTTGGACGGGCCGGGCCTGATCCTCGGTGACGACGGCGCCCGCTATTCCTACACGCAGGGGCAGGTACGAGGCGGCGGGACCCTGGCGCCCGGCCAGCATGTCGACTTCATCAGCCTCGGCGAAGAGGCGCGAGACATCTATGCGCTCGGGCCGGCTCCGGTCGCTGCGCAACCAGCGCCTCCGCCGCCTCAACCCGCGCCGCAACCGGCGGCAATCCCCATGCCCGCAGCAGGCATGCCGCGCCCATCGCCGGTGGCCGCGCCTATGCTGGCCCGATTGCAGCCCGGGGCGATGGTGTCTGGACCTATTTCTTTCGCAGTATTACCCGCAATTACTTTCGCTTTACTGGCAGGGCGAGGCGTCAGGAATACTGGGGCTATACTTTGTTCAATTTACTCGCCTATGTCGCCGTCTTCTTTCTGGACGTCATTCTCAGCGTTGCTTTCTACGGAACGGATTCCTATGGCGATCCGAATTTCGTCCCGACGCTGACTTTGCTCTGGTTTATCTTCCAGGCAATTCCGTCCATTGCCGTCACAGTGCGCCGCCTGCATGACAGGGATCTGTCCGGCTGGCTGTACCTGATCAGCTTTGTTCCCTATGTCGGATGGCTCGTCCTGTTCGTCTTCCTCGTGCTGGACTCGCTGCCGGCGCGCAATTCGCACGGCGTCAGTCCGAAATACGGACAAGGCCTGGAAGCCGAATACGCCTTTTCCTGATTGCAACACCGCCTGGAAAGCGCGGCCGCAGCCGCGGCCAATCGTGAATCAGAAGTAAATTCGTTTCGCAAAAGTAACGGTTAATGTCCGCGCGCGAATATTAACTATCCGCGCCTCCGCCACCAATATGCTTATCTGTTTATTAGGATAGCTCGTGTAGTTCTATTCAAACTACAACAAAAGTTGAGTGGTGGTGAAAATGATGATTGCTGAAATGCAGGAAACTGCAGAACTGAGTATTGGCGAGTCTTTCCTCAAGTCTCTGTCCCTTCTGGAACAGGCGCATCGCCGCCTCCACGACGTCGTCAAGGACGACCTGGAACGCGGCGGCGAGCGTTCGCTGACCGGCGTTCAGGCTCTGCTCCTTTACGAGATTGGTGAAGACGATGCCCCGGCATCCGTGCTGCGTGCCCGCGGCGCCTTCGCCGGTACGAGCCTCTCGTACAACGTCAAGAAGCTTCAGGAAGGCGGCTATCTCGTTCAGACGCGTTCGGAAGACGACAAGCGTACCGTGACCCTGCGCCTCACTGAGCGCGGCAAGAAGGTCCGCAACCGCGTCGCCAAACTGTTCGAGAAGCAGGCCAGCGCGCTCGAGCCGACCGCCAGCGTCCGCCCGGATGACCTGTCGCAGCTGAACAAGACCATTTCGCGCCTCGAGCGCTTCTGGTCCGACCAGATCCGGTTCCGCCTCTAAGAGCGGACCGGTAAATACCCCTGGGAGAGCCCCCGCCGTCTTGGCGGGGGTTTCTGTTTGTAGGGCCCGTGCGGAATTCCGCTTGACCTCAACTAAGGTTGAGGTCCGACAAAGCTGCCCTGAACCATCAGGGAGCCGGTATGACCCTCGAACAAGCCACGATCCGCATTGCGCGGCCTACGGATGACCTCAACGCCTTGCTGCCGTTCTATCGCGACGGCCTCGGCTTCCGCATCCTTTACGAATTCCACGACCATGACAGTTTCGACGGCATGATGCTGGGGCATCCCGGCGCGCCGTATCACCTGGAGTTCACGAAAGCCCACGGCCATCGCGCCGGACGGGCGCCGACACAGGACAACCTGCTCGTGTTTTACCTGCCGGAACGCAACAGGTTCGACGCCGCCCACCGGCGCCTGCGCGCAGCCGGGTTCGAGCCTGTGCCCGCCTTCAATGCCTACTGGGACGCGCGCGGAGCGACGTTCGAGGATCCGGACGGCTATCGGATTGTCCTGCAGAATGATGCCTGGGGCGCATAGCGCGTCGCGTTTCAGGAGATTTTGCTGGGCATTTCCCCCTTTCCCCGTGTAGGTGTTCAACCATGCGGGGATTGGGGGAACTACTCTTTGGCGCGCTGGTCGTGTCGGGAACGGCGGAAGCCGGCCCTTGGGCGCAGGCCCCGGGCGATATCTATGCGCGCGGCATCGTCTCGTCCGAGCGCCTCGACGGCGAGGACGGCTGGCGCGGTGACCTATATGGCGAATATGGCCTCCGCGGGCATTTCACGATCACCGGCAAGATCGAGTCCGTGCGCTATGACGGCGGCACGCCGGGAACCGACGCATATCGTGTCTCGCTGCGGCGGCAGCTCTGGTCGAATTCGGAGGGCTGGGCGGCGGGCGCGGAGGTCGCCGCGATCCGGGGCAGCTCCCTGGCGGGTGTCTATGGCTGTGATGGCATGGGAGGCGAGGCGCGCGCGTCGATCGGGCGAAGCGGCGTTCGCAAGGGGCTCAGCTACTACTTCTTTGTCGACGGGGCGTGGCTGACCCAGGAAGGTGGATGCGACCGCCAGAGGTACGAGTTCGGCTATGGCAGTGATCTGAGCGGCGGCTTCTTCAGTTCCCAACAGCTCTGGCTGGAATATGGCGAACAGTCGGCGGACTCGATCAAGAGCGAGATCCAGTTCGGCTACCACTTCCCCCTCGCGGACATGTCGCTCGGCTACCGTCAGGAATACGGCGGCGAGTTCAAGGAGCATGCCGTACTGGTCGCCGTCACGGTGCGGCGCTGATCCCTGAAACGACAATGGCGCAGCCAGCTGCCGCGAACGGCAAACCGGACTGCGCCACCGGCCATGCCCCGACCGGGTACCGGGGCAGGTTCTATTCGGGCTGATAGCCCGTTTCAGTCATCAGGAAGGCGATCACGGCCTTGCGGTCTTCCGGGTTGCGGACGCCGGCAAAGGTCATGCGGTTGCCTTTCAGGAAGGTTTGCGGGTTCTCCAGCCAGTGGTCGACCTTGTCCGGCGTCCAGGTGAAGTCTGCCGACTTCAGGGCGTCGGAATAGTCAAAGCCCGGTGCCTTGCCGGCTTCGCGGCCAAACAGGCCATAGAGGTTCGGTCCGACCAGCGCGCCGGCGCCTTCTGCCGTCGTGTGGCAGGATTGGCAGAGCTTGAACGTGCGGCGGCCGCGGGCGTAGTCGGCCGTGTTGTACGGCTCGGGCAGGCTCGCAAATTCCAGCGACGGTTCGGCCGGCGCAGCGGCGGTTTCGACAGGCGCCGTTTCGGCCGTGGCTTCCGGCGCGGCTGCGGGCGCAGCTTCCGGCGTTGCCGCAGGCGTTTCGGCGGCAGGCGCAGCCGGTTTTGCAGTCTCGCCCGGGCCACCGCAGGCGGCGGTTACTCCGGCGAGAACGACGAGTGAAGCGGAAAGAAGGGAAAGTCGCATAAATTCAAGGCCCCAGACTATGATGTGGGCGCATACTGATCCTTCCCGCGGCGCAATGCAAACCCGTGCGTCAGGCGCACGTGCGCGCCTGATACGGGTTTAAAAACAAGGTTTTATGCGACGCCGGCAGGGATGCCTACGTAGGTTTCCGGGGGAATTAAATTATCGCAATGCCCTGTTTTTACGTGCATTTTGTCTATTTGACGCAGGGGCGGGCAGGCGATCACTCCGCCGGGACGCGGGCCGCCTGCGCCTCGATCTCGACCCGCCAGCCGGGACGGATCAGCTCGGCAACCTGCACCACGGCGCGGGCCGGTTTGTTCGGTTGTTCAGGCGTCGCGAAGAACTCGGAATAGCCCGCCATGAAGCCTCCGAAGTCCAGCCGTCCGCCGGTCGCCTCGTCGCCGACGAGATAGACGCGCATCATCACGATATCGCCGAGTGACCAGCCGGCGGCTTCCATCGTCTGCTTCATCGTGCTCAGCACGCTGATCGTCTGCTGGCGCGTGTCGCCATAGGCTTCGCGGCTGTTCGGATCGGCTTCGGTGTCGATGATCGAGGGCACGATGCCGCTGACATAATAGATCTCCGCACCGGGCGGGATGACGACGCCGGACGAGATCGGGAAGTCCGATCCGGGAATGGCGATCCGGTTGATCGTGCCCACCGGGGAGGCAGGCGCGGCAAGGTCCGGCGTTTCGGTCGCGTCGATGGCGATACAGCCCGTGGTCATCATGAGGACCGGCGCAAGTGCGGCGGCGAGCAGTCGTTTCGTCATGGCGTTTCCCTCCACTTTCAGGTCAGATATTCGAGCGGACGCGGTCGTAGAGCCGCTCCAGCGTATAATGGGCCGAGCGCACCGCGCCTTCCATCCAGGCGCCGACGGGGCTGAGATGCTGGCCGGCAAAGAAGATCGGTCCGTCGCCCGCCAGGATGCCCGGCACAAGCGACATGTCCGGCTTGTTGTCATCCGGGACCTCTTCCGCCCAGGCGCCTTCCGAGTACGGAACCTGCTTCCAGTTCACGGCGATCGGCTTGCCGAGCAGGTGTCCGCGGCCGGGATGGATGCGGTCCACCGAGGCGCGTGATTCCTCATACTGCGCTTTCCACGACATTTTCTGGTAGTCTGACGCGACAGGCTCGAAATTGTAGGAGCCGACCAGAACGCCGCGCGGCGTGTTGAATTCATAGCTCGGGTACCAGGCCATGTTGCAACGCGAGTCGACATGCGACAGGCCGCCATAGATTTCGTCCTCGGTTTCCCAGAAGCGAGGGGATTCCCAGGCGACCTTGTTGCCGGCCTCATATTCGAAGCTCTCGATGCCGCGGCGGATATCAGGAGAGAAGTCTGCCTGGACCCGTTTCAGCACGCTGAACGGGATCGTGCTGATGCAATAGTCCCCTTCCAGCGACCCGGCCGTTCCGTCTTCATTCGTGTACAGAACGCGGACGCCCGTTTCGGTCTTCTTCAGGTGGGTGACCTTCTTGCCGTACTGCACTTCCCGGCGCAGGCGTGCGGCGAAGGCGTAGGGAATGGCGTCCATCCCGCCGACCGGTTCCAGCATCGTCGTCTGCTGGTAGATGATCTCGCCGAATGTGACATTGAAGGCCATGCCGGGATCGGCGATCAGTTCCTTCAGCGGGATCGGCTGGCGATGTTCGATCGGCGCGCCCAGCACGGTGGGCGGAATTTCATAGCCGATCCGGTCGGATCCCTTGTAGGCACCTGCGTCATCCAGCGCGCCATAGGTGGAGAGGAAATCCAGAAGGCGGGTTTTGTCTTCCGCCGTCAGTTCCTCGTCCAGCGCGCCCTTGCGTACGGCCTTGTGCAGCAGTTCCGAAATCCCGCCCTGGATGTCGCCCGTCACCTGCCGGTCTTCCAGCGGGATACCGTTGCGCACATGCTGGCTGACATAGCGGGCGGTGCGGTTGACGTTGACCTGCGCTTCCAGCTGGACGCCGAATTCGCGGCAATAGGCATGGATGCCGGTATGGTTCGCCGGAATACGGGCGGCGCCGGCATTGTGGTAGTGGCCGGGGCCGAAGGTGCATCGTTGCGGCGGCTGGTGCAGGTGCTCCATCACGTCGCCGCCGCGTACGGTCCACACCCGGCCGCCTGGCCTGTGGCGCGCTTCCAGCACGGTTACGTCGTACCCTGCCTTGCGCAGTTCCCAGGCTGAAACGAGACCGGAAATGCCCGCGCCGAGAATGACAACCCGCCGGCCGGCGCCGAACCGGGGCGGCGGCGGCGCCGCTGGCCGGTAGAGGCCCGCATCGGCGACGAGGCCGAAGGCCTGCATCGCGGCGTAGGCGCCTGAGACGCCCGCCATACGGCCGAAATTCTGGATAATCTGACGCCGTGTTGCCCCACCCTGGTCCATGACGCGCCTCCCTGAAACACACTGAAAGGCTAAAATCCAATTCCCGCAAGCGCTTGTGGAATCGTGCGCCCGGCCGGGGGACAAACTGCACCTGCCGGGCTATTGTGCGCGAATGCCTGATTCCGTGCGTTCCCGCCCAGAAATCCGCAAGCTTCCGCCCGATGTGGTGAACCGTATTGCGGCCGGCGAGGTCGTGGAGCGTCCGGCTGCGGCTGTAAAGGAACTTGCAGAAAACGCGCTCGACGCCGGGGCGACACGCATCGCCATTGCCATCGAGGATGGCGGCCTGAAGCGTATCACCATCGAGGATGACGGCTGCGGCATGAGTGCCGACGACCTGCTGCTCGCGCTCGACCGGCATGCGACCTCGAAACTTGTGCCCGGCGCCGATGGCCGGGTGGATCTCCTGAACATCCACACGATGGGGTTCCGCGGAGAGGCGCTGCCTTCCATCGCCTCGGTCAGCCGGATGACGATCACGTCGCGCGCCGCGGGCGAAGCGGCGGCTGAAGTTTTCATCGAGGCTGGCCGGATCGAAGGCCCCCGGCCCGCCGCCTTTACCGGGCGTGGCGAGACCGGCACGCGCATCGAGGTGCGGGACCTGTTCCACGCGACGCCGGCGCGCCTCAAGTTCATGAAGGGCGAACGCGCCGAAACCATGGCGGTGACCGACGCCGTGAAGCGTCTCGCCATGGCCAATCCGCATGTCGCGGTCAGCCTTGAAAGCAATGGCCGCAACCTGCTGCGCTATGCGGCAGAGGCCGAGGGCGAGGCCGGGCGCCTTGCCCGGCTGGGCGCGATCATGGGCCGGGAGTTCCGCGACAATGCTGTCGCCATCGAAGCCGAGCGCGAAGGCGTGCACCTCACCGGCTTTGCGGGCCTGCCGACCCTGAACCGCGGCAACGCGCAAATGCAGTACCTGTTCGTGAACGGAAGGCCTGTGAAAGACCGGCTGCTGGCTGGTGTGATCCGCGCGGCCTATCAGGATTTCCTCGCCCGGGACCGCCACCCTATGGCGGCCCTGTTCGTGGACCTCGACCCGGAATTCGTGGACGTCAACGTGCACCCCGCCAAGACGGAAGTGCGCTTCCGCGATGCGGGGAATGTGCGGGGCCTGATGATCGGCGCGCTGCGGCATGCGCTGGCGCAGGCCGGGCACCGGGCGTCCACCACAGTTGCCGGTTTTGCGCTCGGCAAGGCAAGGCCGGAAGGCGCGCCGACCGGCGCCCTTTTTGCGTCACGGCCCGCCTACGTGCCGGCTGGCATCTCGCCTGTGCGGCCTCCTTCGGCCTGGGAGCCCGCACCCGCCGCAGGCATGGCCGAAGCGCGGGAGGCCTATGCGCCGGCCTGGACAGCGGATGCGGCCCCCAGCGCCCGCATGGAGCCGGTGGCGCCGGTCAGTGAGGAATTCCCGCTCGGCGTCGCCCGCGCGCAGCTTCACGAGACCTATGTTATCGCGCAGACGGCGGACGGGATCGTCATCGTCGACCAGCATGCTGCTCACGAGCGCCTCGTTTATGAGGACATGAAGCGACAGATGGCGGCCGGCGGCGTGAAGCGGCAGGCGCTGCTGATCCCCGACGTGGTGGAACTGACCGAAGACGAAGCCGCCCGCGTGCTGGAACGTGCCGATGAACTCGCCGATCTTGGCCTCGAGATCGAGCCTTTCGGCGTGGGCGCCGTCTGCGTCCGGGCCACCCCCGCCCTTTTCGGGGAGATGGACACGATCGGGCTCATCCGCGACCTCGCCGACGATTTCGCCGAATACGATGCCGGCCTCGCGCTGAAGGAACGGTTTGAGGAAGTCATGGGCAACATGGCCTGCCGCGGTTCGGTCCGCTCAGGCCGCCGCCTCAATGCCGACGAGATGAACGCGCTGCTCCGCCAGATGGAGGCGACGCCCCATTCCGGCCAGTGCAATCATGGCCGGCCGACCTATGTGGAGCTGAAGCTCTCCGACATCGAAAAACTGTTCGGGCGGCGCTGATCCGTATGCCCCGTTTCGATGCGCTGATCTTCGACTGCGATGGTGTGCTGGTGGACTCTGAAGTCATTGCCATCCAGTGCGAGCGGGAAATGCTGGCCTCATGGGGCCTGCACTATGAGTTCGAGGACTTCGTCCATCGCTTTGTCGGCCTGCATAACCGGGATTTCCACATTGCGCTTGCGGCCGATGCGCGGGCGGCGAACCTCACCCTGCCGGAGGACTTCGGCTCGCGCCTGCACGCCAATAACTGGACACGGTACGAGACGGAACTGCGCGCCATTGCCGGCGTCATGGACGTGGTCGCTGCCTTTCCGGGCATGCAGGCCGTGGCGTCATCCTCGGAAGCCGACAAGCTTGTCCGCAAGCTTGAAATCGCCGGCCTGTACGAAGCCTTTGCCCCGTACGTCTATTCCTCGGACCTTGTGAGTAACGGCAAGCCGGCGCCGGACCTGTTCCTGCTTACCGCCGGCCGGCTTGGTGCCCGCCCGGAGGCCTGTCTCGTGATCGAGGACAGTGTGAACGGCGTGAAGGCGGCGCGGGCCGCAGGCATGACAGCCTGGGGTTTTACCGGCGGCGGCCATGCGGATGCAGGCCTGAAGGGCCGGTTGGCAGACGCGGGTGCGCACGATGTGTTTGCTTCGCACCGGGACATTGCGCGAGCGCTGATGCAGGCCTGATCAGTCCGTTGCCGGGCCGATCAACTGGTAGCCGTAGGGCGTGCACGTCCCCTCGACGATATAGCGCTTTTCGAAGGAATAGCGCTGCCCCGGCTCAGCCGGATCGTCGAAATACGACTTGTCGATCCAGAACCGGCTGTCGTCGTCCTCGCTGAACTCGACATCTTCTTCGAGGATCCGCGCGACCGTGGCGGTAATCGTCTTGAACTCGTACCTGCAAGGCCCGCCCACCATGGGCGTCACCGGATCGAGGGGCGTTTCGCACGCGGCCAGCGGCGCCGCGAGGCAGACCGAAAGCAGGACCGCTGCGGATCGAGGAGAGAGTTTCATCGGGAACCTATTCGCTGCCGCCGTCGACGACCGTGTAGACCTCTGGCGTGCACGTGCCCTCCGTGATGCGCTCCTGCTTCAGCGTCAGCGTGTCGCCGACAGCCGGAAGGTCGCCGAGATACTCGCCGGACACCCAGAACTCTCCCTCGTCCCCCGTGAACAGGGCACCGTTTTCGTCCACTTCGGTGACCGTTGCCGTAATGACCGAGGTCTCATAGCTGCACGGGCCGCCCGCGATCATGCCGCGAGTGTCCGCGGGAGTGCAGGCCGTCACGCCAAAGGCCATGAAAGCGATTGAAATCCGGTAGCGCATGGAGGTTTCCTTCTGAAGTGGACCCGGCGATCCTGTCAGTCTTCGGCTGGCCCAGCCAGCATGTAGCCATAAGGCGTGCATGAGCCTTCGACGACATAGCGCTTGGCCACCTTGTATCGTTGGCCGGGTTCGGGAGGCTCCGGGAAATCCTGCGGCCGGATTTCGAACGTATGGCCATCCGGTTCGGACAGTTCGATCCCGTCGTCGAAGATGCGCGTTACCGTGGCCGTTATCGTCGTGAACTCATAGCGGCAGGGGCCGCCGACCATGGGGGGATCGCCCTGTGCACTGGCCTGGTAGGCTCCAAGTGCTGTCAGGGCGGCCAGGCCAGCAATCCATCTGGGTGTCATGGGTTCGATTCCGAGTCGACTTTCCCGATAAATTCGATGAGCGCATCGAAATAGCAATCCGGATTGTCGTATTGCGTGAGGTGGCCCGCGTCCGGACAGATGGCCAGTTCGGCGTCCGGAATTTCTTCCGCCATCCGGGCCATGAAGGCGGGGTCCATCGTGTCTTCCTGTCCGCCGGTCACCAGTGTTGGCACGGTGATCTCGTGCAGGTCTGCCAGCCTGTCCCAGTCCACGAGTGAGCCGCCAGCTCCCATTTCGCTCGGCCCCTGCATGGCAACATATTTCGCGCCGTTCAGGTGCTCGAACATGTCCATCACTTCCGGTGGCCATTGATCGACGGGGCGCCGCAGGATGTGCTGGGTGTAGTAGTGTTCCATCAGCAGTTCCATGTAGCGCGGGTTCTCGAAATCGCCCGCCGCCTCATAATCGAGGATCTCTTTCAGGACGTCCGGGTCCATCTTCGGCTGCAGCACGTTCTTCGAATACTCGTTATAGGCCGGGATGCTGGCCATCATGTTCGAGATGATCAGGCCTTTCAGATGGTCTTGGTGGGCGAGCGCATATTCCATGGCAAGGATGCCGCCCCATGACTGGCCGTAGAGGTAGAAATTGTCGGCGTCGAGGCCGAGTGCCTCGCGCACCTGGTCGACCTCGCTGACGGCGGCATCAATGGTCCACAGGTCCGGATCGTTCGGCTGGTCGGACAGCCAGGAGTCGAGCTGGTCATAGTAGAAGAACTCGATGCCGGCTTCCGGAAAGTGGTCTTCGAAAGGCCTGAAGGACTCATAGGTCGCGCCCGGCCCGCCATGCAGAAGCAGGACCTTGATGCGCGGATTGTCGCCGATCTGTTTGGTCCAGACCCGGAAATTGCCCTTGGGTGTGGTGATCGGGATCATCCGGACGCCGGGTTCCGTCACGGCGTCCTCGGCGGGCGTAGCCGCAACGTCAGGGGCCGCAGCCGGCGGAGCCTCCGTCGGTGCGGCAGGCGTGCAGCCCGCGACAACAAGAGCGAATATTGCAGAAGACAAGTAGTTGCGCATCGGCGTCCCCTCCGGTTACGTGTTGCAGCACACTAGTACCGCCCATGAGATCCGCAAAACGAAATCGGGCCGGACCAAAGAGGGGACGTTGCGCCATGGCCAGAGCCGCATCTGCCATCAATATCGATGACCTTCGCACCATGGCGAAGGCGCGCCTGCCACGCATGGTGTTCGACTATATCGACGGCGGCTCGGAGGACGAGATCACCTTGCGCCGTCAGGTAGATCGGTATGCGGACTACGAGCTTCAGTGGAACTCGCTGGTCGACATCTCGAAGATCGACACGGCGACGACCGTCTTCGGCAAGCCCTCGCCGCTGCCGTTCTTCATTTCGCCGACGGCCGCCTCGCGCCTGTTCCATCCGAAGGAGGGCGAACTCGCGGTTGCGCGCGCGGCGCAGAAGGCGGGCATCGCCTATTCCGCCTCGACGCTTGCCAGCCAGAAGCTGGAAGACATCACCGCCGCCGCGCCGGACGTGCCGAAGATCATTCAGATCTATGTCTGGAAAGACCGGGGTGTCGTGAAGGAATTGATGGCGCGCGCCAAGGCGGCAGGCTTTCTCGGCTGTGTGCTGACGGTCGACACGATCGTGGCAGGCGCGCGCGAGCGCGATCCGCGCAACCGCTTTACCGTTCCGCCAAAGCTGAACCGCAAGACCATTTCGCAGGCCTTGGCCCGCCCTGGTTACCTGATGGATATGTTCACCTCGCCGAAGATCGGCCCGGTGAATTTTGAGGGTATGGACACCGGCGGGCGTGGCATCATGAACGTCATCAACGAACTGTTTGATCGCACCATGACCTGGAAGGATGCCGAGTGGATGGCAAACGAATGGGGTGGTCCCTTCGCCATCAAAGGCGTCGCTACGGCCGAGGATAGTGTGCGTGCCGTGGACCATGGCGCGAGCGCGGTCTGGGTCTCGAACCATGGTGGGCGCCAGATCGACACGTCCGTGCCGGTGATCGACCTCCTGCCGGAAATCCGCGCGGCCGTCGATCCGAAAGTGGAAGTGATCGCCGATGGCGGCGTGCGCCGGGGCAGCCATGTGCTGAAGCTGATCGCGCGCGGTGCCACGAGTGTCGCCATCGGCCGGGCCTATCTTTACGGACTCGCCGCGGGCGGTGAAGCGGGCGTGACGCGGGCCATCCGTATCCTGAAGGATGATGTGGAGCGCGGTCTCGGCCTCCTCGGTGTGCCGCGCCTTTCCGAGCTCGACGACACGCTGCTGCGCAAACGGACCTGAGATGACCCTCGACCGGCGCGCCTTCCTGACCCTCGGCCTGGCGGCGCTCGGCGCCTGCGGACGCGGTTCACCGGATGAGATCACCCCGGAGGAGCGGATCGACAATATCGTCGAAAGCGGTTTCGCCCCGGCCGCGGGCCTTGTCGTGCGCAAAGGGGGCAAGACGGTGTTCGCCTATGCCGCTGGCACCGCGAACGGTCCCCACCCCTTCCGGACGGACACGAAGATGCGGGTTGCCTCGGTCTCCAAGCTCGCCGTCGCGCTGACCGCGCACCGGCTGGCCGAGCGGGGTGAACTGGACCTCGACGCGCCGGTGTCGGACTGGTTCGGCGACGCGCTGCGGCATCCGGATTTCCCGGGGGCGGACATCCCGCTGCGCCACCTGATGAGCCACACGTCCGGCCTGAAAGATCCGGAAGTCTACTGGCAGGCGGCCCCGGGGCGGATCGAGGACCTGTTCACACCGGACATGTGGCTGCCCACGCCGCCGGGCAGTTATTTCACCTACTGCAATTTCGGCTGGGGCATCCTCGCGACGATCCTCGAGCGTCAGATCGGCGAACGGTTCGACCTGCTCGCCGACCGGATCACGCTCAGCCCGATGGGCATCACCGCGGGCTTCAACTGGTCCGGCGTTCCGGAGGTCGAGCGCCGTCTGGGCGCAACGCTGAGCCAGAAGATCGGCGGTGCGTGGCAGGTGCAGGCCGATGCGCCGGACGTACTGGAGGGCACCGGCCCCGCCGTGCTGAAGGCGGACGGCTTCGATCTCGACGACTATGAGGTCGGCACCAATGGCACATTGTTCAGTCCGCAGGGCGGCTTGCGGGCGAGCCTCGAGGAACTCTGCCCGCTGGTGCGCACCGTGGCGGTGCACGCCGTCGCCTCGCGTCCGGCGTGGGTGTTCGATCCGGCCCTGCAGAACGGCGATACCGACGATGGCTATTTCGCCGTGTATGGCGAAGGCCCGCAGATCCATCCGGCGTCAGACTCACCTGTGCCCGGCGTGAAGCTGATCGGCCATCATGGCGAGGCTTACGGGCTCTATTCAGGCGCCTGGCACGCGCCGAAGCTCGATGCGGAGATCGCCTATGCCATTACCGGCTCGGGCACGGATTTCCCGCGCTCGAAACTGCACCGCACCGTGAATACATGGTTCGAGCCCGCCGTGCGGGCCGCCGGGGACGTGCTTACACGCTGACAACCCGGTTCGGGTTCATGATGTTCAGCGGGTCGATGGCGCGCTTGATGGCACGCATCGTTTCGGTCGCCGCCAGCGGGCGCAGCTTGGCGAGTTCGTCGCGCTTCAGCCGTCCAACGCCATGCTCGGCCGAGATCGAGCCGCCGAATTCCATCACGGTGTCATAGATCAGGCGGGTCAGCGCCCCGGAATGCTCGCGCAGACCCGTCTTCTCGGGCGGTTCGATCACGGAATAATGCAGGTTGCCGTCGCCGACATGGCCGAAGATCACGAAATCCGCCGTCGGCAGTTGTTCGAGCACGCGGGCATTGCAGACCTCGATGAATTCCGGAATGCGGCTCACCGGTACCGACAGGTCCTGGTTCAGCGAATTGCCATAGGCGCGCTTCGACATCGGGATCGTCTCGCGCACCATCCACATGGCTTTCGCCTGCGACAGGCTCTCGGCGATCACGGCGTCCTGCACGAGACCTGCCTCGAAAGCGGCGCCGAGCGCGGTTTCCAGCGTCTGGCGCGCCATGGCCTCGTCCGTGAATGACACTTCCATCAGCACGCGCCAGCCGAGATTGGAGGGCAGCGGGTCCCGCGTGCCCTGGATGTCGGCGATCACCATGTCCACCGCATTGGCGGGAATGATCTCGAAGCTCGTGACCGTATCGCCCGCATGGTCGCGCACCAGCGCCAGCAGCGAAACGACATCGGCCGGCGACTCGCAGGTCACCCAGGCCGTCGCGCGCTGCACTTTCGGGAACAGTTTCAGCGTCGCCGCCGTGATCAGCCCCAGCGTGCCCTCGGCCCCGGCGAACAGGTGCTTCAGGTCATAGCCCGTATTGTTCTTGCGCAGGCCCGACAGGCCGTCCCAGATCTCGCCGGACGGCAGCACGACTTCCATGCCGAGCAGCAGGTCACGCATCATGCCATAACGCAGCACGTTGACGCCGCCCGCATTGGTCGAGATAAGCCCGCCGATGGTTGCGGTCCCTTCCGATCCGAGCGACAGCGGGAACAGGCGGTTCACCTCGTTGGCGGCGGCCTGCGCGGTCACTAATGGGGCGCCGGCTTCGACAACCATGGAATTGTTGAACACGTCCACGCTGCGGACCTTGTTCATCCGGCGCATCGAGACGCAGACTTCGCCATGTGGCAGGCCGGCATCGACGAGGCCGGTATTGCCGCCCTGAGGGGTGATCGCCACGCGGTGCTCCGCGCAGAGCTTCACGAGCGCTGCGGCTTCTTCCGTGCTGGCGGGCATCGCCACGATGGGCGTCTCGCCGTGCATGAAGGCGCGGAAGCCGGTCGTATGTTCTTCCAGCTTGGCCGGATCATCGGTCCAGCCTTTGGGGCCGAGTGCGTCCTTGAGGGCCGCGAGGAAAGCGGGGGGCAGCGTCTGGGTCATGACTCCAGTTTACGCATTTCCGCGGCCAGCGCGAAGCCGCTTTCCGTCGCATCCAGCGCCGCGATCACGCCGGCCCGTGCTTCGGCCGGCTTGTTCTGGCTGAGCTTGGTAATGCCCTCGAAGCGCGCGGGCTGCAGTTCGAAGGCCACGATGCCGCGTAGCAGGCCGTCCCGCCGGGCGGGCGTCATCTTGGCGGTTTTCCAGACAGGTTTCGGCGCGAGCTGGGACTCGAAGAAGTCTGACAGGTCGTCGACCTGCTGCAACGTCGCGTCCGGATCCAGCCGCGTCACCGGGCCTTCGGCCTCGACCGAGAGATAGTTCCAGGTCGGCACCTGGTCATGATCGAGATTGTACCAGTCCGGAGAGACATAGCCGTGCACACCGGTGAACACGGCCAGCGCCGGACTCCCGGCCAGCAGGGCCTTTGTCACCGGATTGGCGACCGAGAGGTGAAAGCGCAGGACCAGGGCCTCCCCTTCCCCGTAGGGGAGAACAGGGGCGTGGACGGCCAGCGGGCGGCCTTCGCTCGCCGCCGCGACCAGCGCGAACGGATGATCGAGGATACGCTGGCGCAGGACGGCCGGGTCGGATTCGTGAAAGGCGCGGGCAGGGTGCATGGGCGGATCCTAATCCCGATGGGCGGCACGGGCGAGCCGGTCATTGATGGCTTCGCCGAGGCCGTCATCGGGGATGGCGGCGACGGCGATGCGGTCGAACTTGGTGTCCAGCGTCCGCAGGGCGGCGAACAGGGTCTTCGCGGCCTCGCGCAGGTCGCCGGCCTCCGAAAGGTTGAGGCCAGGGTAGGGCGTCTCACCGAAGGCGAGCCAGCCCTCGCCCGGTTCCGGCGCCTCGGCATTGAGGCGCAGGCGGGCGTTCGGGGCGTAATGGCTCTTCAGCTGTCCGGGGGCGGAGATTCCATCGTCTTCGCCGCGAACCTCCAGCGTGCCCCCAAGGGCGGCTTCCAGTTCGGCCGTCTCCAGCGCGCCAGCGCGGAGCAGGCGGGGCCGGTCGCCGGAAAAATCGACGATGGTCGACTCGATGCCGCGCTCGCAGGGGCCGCCATCGAGGATCAGGTCCACCTTCCCGTCCAGGTCTTCCTTCACATGGCTGGCCGTCGTCGGACTGACATGGCCGGACCGGTTGGCGGAGGGGGCGACCAGCGGCTTGCCGAACGTCTCCAGCAGGGCGAGCGCGCCCGGATGCGCTGGCATGCGCAGAGCAATCGTGTCGAGCCCGGCGCGGGCGATGTCGCTCACCGTACCGGTCTTTGCCACGGGCAGGACCATGGTCAGCGGCCCCGGCCAGAACTTCGCGGCGACCTGACGGGCCAGTGGAGAGAAGACAGCCTCCTGCTCCGCCATCTCCATGCTGGCGACATGCGCAATCAGCGGATTGAAGCGCGGACGGCCCTTGGCCTCGTAAAGGCGGACCACGGCGTCCGGGTTCGCGGCATTGCAGGCGAGGCCGTAGACGGTCTCGGTCGGCATGGCCACGAGGCCGCCGCCGCGCAGGTGCATGGCGGCGAGGCTGAGCGTTCCGGGCTGAATCGGCACGATGGCAGTCATGGCGCGCGCCTTAGCACCCGTCCCGCCTGGCCGGAAGCAGGCCGCGCACTTATTGTTTGCGCGTCGCGGTGCCTTTGACAATTACGGTCACCTCGTCACCCACCCAGTCAGCGCCCGGGTCGGACTGCTGGCCGAGGTTCAGCGCCTTGCGGGACAGCACGGTCTGGCCCTCGAAACTGGCTGTGTCGCCGTCGATGGTCAGGCTGAAATCCAGCGGCACGTCGGTCGCCTTTTCCTTGATCAGGAGCGAGGCTTCGGCCGTGTAGCCGCCGTCCGGAGAAGCCGTGAAATGGAGCAGGCTGACCTTCGCAATCGGGTAGGAGTTGGTATCGAACCATTCCGCGCTTTTCAGCGTGTCGTCATAGAGCTTCGTACCGGTCGCAGCCGTTGCAGAATAGACTTCAACATTGACGACCGCCTCGTCCAGCTTGTCCGGGTCGAAGAGGATTCTTGCGTCCCAGCGACCGAACTCTCCTGAGAAGGGCTTGTTCTGATAGGTGCCGGTAAAGGTGATCGTGGAATTGGTGTTGTCGATTTCCCAGTTCGCTTCTTCGGGCGCGACCGTGCCGGGCGTCCCGGCAGGTGCTTCCGGCGGTGCCGGAGCGGGCGTGGATTTCATGACGGGAAACAGCGCGATGGCTGCGAACAGGATCGCCGGAATGCCGAAGGCGATGGCATAGCCGCGGGCGCGCGACGGCGCGTCGGGATTGCCGAAGAACGGGATCATCCGCTTGAACACGCCCTGTTCGGCGCCGATCTCGTGCTTTACGGCGCCGGCGACATGCAGCCCCAGCAGCACGATCAGGACCCAGGCACCTTTCGAGTGGAGGAATTCCGCCACTTCGTGAAGAGCCCCGCCCCGCATCCCTTCCGTAAACGGAAGGTGCGGCCAGCTGACCGTATTGAACAGGACGGTCGAGACCTGGAATTTCGAGGTCGAGACGAGGAACCAGCCGAGCAGCGGCAGGGCGATCATCAGGACATAGAAGCCGACATGGACGGCGTGGGAAAGACGCGCTTCCAACGCCGTCATGTCAGCCGGTAGCGGAGGCGGCGGGTTCATCCCCCGCCACAGCAGCCGTGCCACACTGAGGAACAGGATGAGCATCCCGATCGACTTGTGCAGCTGGAACCGCACCTCGTTGTCCTCCATGTTCCAGCCGAGCCAGATCATGAACAGGATCAGCGCCGCGATCGTCCAGTGCAGGAGGATCGCAACCGCCGTGTAGCGTGAGGACGACGAGGTGGAGGTCATGGCCGAAGGTCCTTATTCCGAGTCGGCGGGTGCCGTGTCCGGTACCTTGGAGAATTCGGTCTCGATGAGCAACTGAACGTCGTCGCCCAGCTGCGGCACCATGAAGTCGAGGCCGTAGTCGGAGCGCTTCACCGTGCCGGTGGCCGAGAAGCCGAGGCGCGGGGCATCCGGGGCCCAGGGCAGCGTCACGGTGCCGTTGTAGATGACATCCAGCGTCACCGGCTTGGTCACGCCGCGGAACGTCAGGTCGCCGGTCACCGTGCCGGTGTTCGGGCCGGTCTGGGTGGCGCTGGTCGACTTGAACGTGATCGCCGGGAAGGTGACGCCGTCGAAGAAGCTGGCGTCCTGGCCGATTTCCTCATCGAACGTGCTGAACGGGCTGTCCGGGTGGCCGGCCTTGAAATCGGCCGGGTAATCGGTTTCCACCGAGAGCGGGTCGACCGTCACGTCGATGGCGCTGGCGCCGAGGTTTTCCGGGTCGAAGACCAGCGTTGCGTCCAGCTTGGTGAAGCGGGCCGTGTAGTTCGACAGGCCGAAGTGGCTGATTTTCCAGGTCAGCGAGGCATGGGTCGGGTCGAGGGCGTAGGTGCCTGCCGGGCCGAGTTCCGGAGCCGGTGCTTCGGCCGGAGCTGCAGTGGCTTCAGCAGCGGTGGCCTCCGGCGCAGCGGCCGGGGCAGTGTCGTTCGCCGCCGGCGCGCTGCACGCGACGAGGGCAAGGAAGGAGGTGGTGAGAAGAATGTTGCGCATGGGTATAGCCTTTTTTGTAACAGGTTGACGCAGAGTATAGTGCGCCGCTGGACAGTCGCCACATCCGCGCTAAAGGCTCAGCACAATATCACTTATGCGTAACCTGAGAGGAATGAATGGCCTACGACGCTCCGATCGACGATATGGCGTTCACCCTGCAGGCCGTTGCGGGCCTGTCGAAACTTGAGGGCCTGCCCGGTTTCGAGACCTACGACCCGGACCTGATTGCCCCGATTCTCGAGGAAGCGGCCAAGCTCGCCCGCGATGTCCTGGCCCCGATCAACCAGTCCGGCGATGCCGCCGGGGCGCAGCTGACCGAGGATGGCGTGAAAGCCGCGCCCGGCTTTGCCGAGGCCTATGCCCAGTTCCGCGATGGCGGCTGGATGGGTCTCTCGGCGCCCGAGGAATGGGGCGGACAGGGCCTGCCCAAGGCGATCGCGCTGGCCGTGATGGAGATGTTCCATGGCGCCAACATGGCGTTCGGCCTCTGCCCGCTGCTCAGCTTCGGCGCCATCGAGGCGCTGCTGCACCACGGTACCGACGCCCAGAAGCAGACCTACCTGCCGAACCTCGTCGCCGGAACCTGGACCGGCACGATGAACCTGACCGAGCCGCAGGCCGGCTCCGATGTCGGCGCGCTGAAGACAAAGGCCGTGCCCAATGGCGACGGCTCCTACGCCATTTCCGGCCAGAAGATCTTCATCACCTGGGGCGACCACGATGTCGCCGAGAACATCATCCACCTCGTCCTCGCCCGCCTGCCGGACGCGCCGGCCGGCTCGCGCGGCGTGTCGCTGTTCCTGGTGCCGAAATTCCTCGTCAATGCGGACGGAAGCCTCGGCGCTCGCAACGGCCTCAAATGTATCGGCCTCGAGAAGAAGATGGGCATCCATGCCTCCCCCACCTGCGTGATGGAATATGACTGGGCGACCGGCTGGCTGATCGGCGAGGCCAACAAGTGCCTTGCCTGCATGTTCACGATGATGAACGCCGCGCGCCTGAATGTCGGCCTCGAAGGTGTGGCCGTGGGCGAGGCAGCCTACCAGACGGCCTTCGCCTATGCGCAGGAGCGCAAGCAGGGCAAGGTACAGGGCGTCGATGGCCCCGCCCCGATCCTGCACCATGCCGATGTACGCCGTACACTGACAACGATGCGCGCCCGCGTCGCGGCCTCCCGCGCCATCTGCTATGCCTGCGGCGTCGCGGCCGACCTCGCCGTCTCCGCCACGGACGAGCAGGCCCGTCATGCTGCGAAGCTGCGCGAAGACCTGCTCACCCCCATCGCGAAAGCATGGTCCACCGACATGGGTGTCGACATCGCCAGCATGGGCGTGCAGATCCATGGCGGCATGGGCTTCATGAACGAGACGCTCGCCGCGCAGCTCTATCGCGATGCCCGCATCGCGCCGATCTATGAAGGCACCAACGGCATCCAGGCGATCGACCTTGTCGGCCGCAAGCTGTCCGGCACCAATGGTGAGTCCATGCGCCTCATCCTCGGCGACATCGACGCGACCATCCGCGAGGCCCGCGCGACGAACGAGCCCCAGCTCGTCCAGATCGCCGACCGCCTGCGCGCCGGCGCCGACGCCCTGCGCGAGGCAACCGACTGGATGCTCGCCGCCATGAAGGAGCGCGACCAGGACAAGGCGCTGGCCGGTGCGTCGGCCTACCTCGCCCTCGCTGGGGATGTGATCGGCGGACACTTCCTGACGCGCGCCGCCACAGCGGCCCGCAGCGGTGATCTCAGCCGCCGCGCCCGCTGCCTCGCTCTGGCTGGCTTCTTCGCCGAAACCGCGCTCGCCGAAGCTCCCGGCCGCGTGCCCGGCATCACCGGCGCCGGCGATGCCTTCCTCGAAAACAGCGAGGCGCTGTTCGGCATCTGACGAAAGTCATGACTTTTTCCGCACCCGAACGAAAAAGGCCGCTCCCGTGAGGAAGCGGCCTTTCCGTATTCAAACGTATCTGAAGACTATTCGACCGAGATCGTGTCGACAGCCATCTTGCCGTTGCGGGGGTCTTTCGCCGTCGTGAAGGCCACTTTTTGACCTTCCGACAGGATGCGCATGCCGGCGCGCTCAAGCGCGGTTGCGTGGACGAATACGTCCGTGCCGCCGTCTTCCGGCGCAATAAAGCCGAAGCCTTTTTGATCATTGTAGAATTTTACGGTGCCACTAGCCATGGAACACTCCTGTATGTCTGTGCAGGCCTGCAGAGTGCGGGCCCGCGGAAGTTCGAGTTTTGTCTGGGAGGTCTCTGATAAAGTGGCAGGGCAAGCCCTGACAGTCGATGCCTGATTGTCCGGCGAAAAGTCGAGGTTTGTATGTATGGCCTTTTGAGAACACTACAATAGCCCGCCTGCAAATATATCGTCCAGGCCTCAGCCCGGAGTGCCCGCGAAAAACTCCGTTTCCTTTTTTTTTCCGTTGAAACCCGGGAGCTCGCCCCTGATTGTTCCGTGCACGCCGATCGCCCCTTCCGGCTTTTTGCGGCCTAACGCTCAGTCGCGCCCTTGCCAGCAAGGATCTTGTCCCTGAATTTCGTGATCCGCGCGAGGCGCGTTGCAGACTGCTTTGCCGAATTCAGGTTGATGACATAGCTTTTCTGCCGGCCAGGCGTGAGTGCATGAAAGGCCTCCGCGAGTTCCGGATCGCTGTCCAGCGCCTCGACGAGTTCTTCGGGCAATTCGATGGCGCGGTTCTCTTTCGGCGGCAGCATGCCTGCCTCCGCATAGCCGGCCGCCTCGGCCAGACAGGCGCGCAGCACCGGCGCCATCCGCTCGACCTGCGCATTGTCCGTGAACCGGATCGTTCCTGCATGCTGGGAGTTCGGCCCCTGCTTTTCGAGCACGCCGTCAGGGTCTTTCATAAGGGCGGCATGGAAGAAGTTCAGCCGGAAATCGCCGCGGAACGCGCCGATCAGCGCGACATTCCGATCACCAACCATGTAACAGGGGTGGCCCCATTTCACTGTTTCGGTGAGCCCGGCCTCCAGGCAGACCCGGCGTAGCGCCCTGAGGCCGCTGTCCCATTGCCGCGTCGAGCAATCCGCCGTCGCAAAGCGTTCGCACCGCCCGCAACCCTTGTCGAAGAAGTCCTCGATCTCAGTGATCATCATGCCGTCGTTCTCTGATCCGGAGAAGGATCAGTCGCTCAGTTTCCCAGCTTCGGCAACTTTGCAAGTATTGCAGGGGTGTCGAAGACCACGCCTCTTCCTCGAAAATGGAGCAGTAAGGGGTTTTGCGCGCCCGATCGAATAATTGGACGTGGTGTCGGATTCTATCTTGACGGCAATTATTCTGCTGGTGAAAGTAGAATCCACAATTGATTGAAGGGTAATTCAATCCAAGGGGCCTGAGTGCGTGGTTAAGGGCACTCGAAACGACTGGGGTGGAGCATCGCTTTATGGAGCATCGGGTACTAGCGATTGCGCTGCATGGGCTAGGCTTCGTAGCATTGTGCGTTGGAACTGCGGTCTTCTTCACTGGAAGTCATTCGACGTTGGCTGATTTGTTTTCCTTCGTGCCTGCCGGGTTCTCGTTCGCGTTGGGAATTATTGTCGGAATGCTTCGACCGGAGTATTTCGGATGGATGTCGCTATTTGATCCGTTCACGATATTTGTGTCGTTTATCGCCGCGATTCTTGTGTTGTTTGCGGTCGGATTTCGAGTGACTGGAGACAAGTCGGGGTCTGACGATATCCTGGGTTGGGCGCTCTATTTTACCACGTTCGCTGGCGGATTGGAGGCGGGTAGAGGAATTGAAAAGCGAGCGCGAGAGCGGAAACGGCAGCGGTCAGAATACGATCAGGGCAAAGATGGTGTTGGCGGAGACCTAGGCGCGAAAAGCGATGGCGACTTGGTCAATTGAGGATGGAGTGGACGGATGATTTCAAGAATTGCAGAGAAGTTTGAATTTGAGAAACTCGGCACAAACTGGGTTACGGAGATAATCTCCGGAGTCGCTCTTTTTCTCAGCCTGTCTTACATATTTGTGCTCAATCCCGCCATCTTTAGTAAAACGGGAATTCCTTCAGGTGCCGTTTTTTTTGCGACCGTCCTTGCATCAGGCTTGGCGACGCTGGCCATGGGGTTATGGGCGCGTCTTCCATTCGCTCTGGCTCCGGGGCTTGAGTCGAATGGCTTCTTCACATTTGTCGTGGTTTTGGGGCTGGGTTTTTCTTGGCAAGAAGCGCTGGGTCTTGTCTTTTGGTCTGGTGTGTTGTGCCTTGTGCTCACTTGGGTCCCAGTTAGGAAAAACATCATTGATGCGATCCCTGAAGGATTGAAGACTGGCATTTCAACTACGGTGGGGATTTTTGTCGGTGTGATTGGCCTAAGTGTGACAGACTTGGTCATCTTTAAGGACAACCTTCCGGTCGCTTTTGGTGATTTTGGATCCCCGAAAGCAATCCTTTTGTATGTTGGCTTCGCTATCGCGCTGGTGCTTGG
The DNA here is from genome assembly GCA_041398365.1 of Hyphomonas sp. Taxonomy (GTDB): domain Bacteria; phylum Pseudomonadota; class Alphaproteobacteria; order Caulobacterales; family Hyphomonadaceae; genus Hyphomonas. Next base: position 27,733 of record JAWKUV010000025.1, read on the forward strand.
ACTGAGACGCGAATTGCGCGGGGTCGGTGGGGTACGAACAGGTGTTTTCGCACCGATTTTTCCTGCGGGCATGCTCGTGGCGATCATTACGGCAACCGTACTGGCTCGATTCCTGAACGTACCTTCGGACACTCCGCCGGCAAAGCTGGACGAGTTCTTTGAAGGTGTCGGTCAATTGAAGTTGTTCAGCGTATTCCAAGATCCGCGTGCGTGGACCGTATTGCTGGTTTTCTTCATGATCGATTTCTATGGCAGTATTGGGAAGTTCATCGGACTGACGAGGTCTACGACATTGCAGACAGGTGGCCAGGTCAAGAACATGGGGCGCGCGCTGTATGTTGATGGATGGGGAACGGTGTTGGGGAGCGCCGTGGGCACTTCCACCATCATTACATACGTTGAAAGTGCTGTTGCGATCGGACAAGGCGGACGAACAGGCGTGGTGGCAATCATTTGTGGCGCGCTGATGCTAGCAAGCTTGGCATTTTCGCCGTTGGTGGCATTCGTTCCAATCGCCGCGGTCAGTGGTGTCCTCGTCTACGTCGGCTGGTTGCTCTTGCCCAAGAAGGAACTGGTCGATGCCATCCAGGGCAAGTCTGATCGTGATGGGTCGTTAGATTGGTTCGACTTTGCGATTATAGGGGCCATGGCGATTATTGCCGGCGTGACGTTCAGCCTCGACAAATCTATGCTTGTAGGATTTGCGCTCTACACAATTAAGGAGATAATTTCGGAGCGGCGCTTGCCAAATAAATACCTGGCGCTCTCTACGGTTGCATTGGCGATCGCTATGGGTGTTCAGTACTTTGTCTTTAAAACCCATTGATGGGCTTTGGGGTTTGAAGCGGGATCGCTCGCACGCAAGGCTGGGGGCACTAAGATTGTTTTGTTCGTAGGCAGATTTCAATTCCTAAGCAGTTGTATTGCAACCCCGCGAACAATGCTGCCAGCATGCACGGCGCTCCAGCCACCACGCCGCCGTTCATCTTCGCAGCGTTCGCGCGCGCTTGCGGGCTGATGTCGTCTCCAAAGGAAATGCCGCCTCCTAGCGGAGGCGGCATTGCGGGTTTCGGTCAGGATTTTCCTACTTGCACTTCAGGTCAGAGGAGTACTGGCCGCTCGGCGTCACAACTTCCGTGCCGGTGCAGGGCAGGCCCATGACGGTCCATCCCTCGATCGCGATCTTCACGGCAGCGTCGGGCGCCGTCTGGCCATCCTGCAGGTTGCCTTTGTCCTGATAGGTGAAGGATTGCGGATTGCCGTCCTTGTCGAGTTTGGTGACCGTATGCCAGGTACATTCCGTGTCGCCGACATAGGGCGCGCCGTCGGCTTCATGAACGATGCAGAATGTACCACTGTCCGTCGTGGCTGCATTGATGGGTTTGTCCGGTGCAGCCATCGCTGCGAGCGGTAGGGCGAGCATGGCAGCGGCCATGAACGGAATGCCTGTAGCCAGTTTGATCATTCGCATTTTCGTTTCCTCGGTTGGTCTGTGCCAGAACGTCGTGGTGTTCCACGCACGTGATTTCGCACAGATTTTCGTCCCCCCCGGACAGGAGGCAATCACAGTTTTCCGATGCGGACAACAAAGACCGCATGAAGGATTTGTCAGCGCGAATGTCTGTGCACGCCGGGCTTTCTACCCACGGGCACTAGGAGCCCTGCAGCTTCGGGAGCGTCACAAGCAATAATACCGACAGGCAGGAAACCGCGGCGGCAACCGAGGCGAGCGGCGCGAGGCCCAGCGTCACGAAAGGCGCAGCAATCGCGGTGCCCGTCGCGGTCGTTGCGAGGATGAACAGGATCACCAGTGCGGCGCCGCGGGCATCGTCGCCGTTCGAGGCGAGGATGGCGCGAAAGAAGCCGGGCGGGCCGCGCAGGCCGAGGCCGAGGTTCACCGGCACGAACAGCGCCGTCACGACCAGCGTCTCCGATCCGCCCGCCGCGCCATAGGCGGCGAGGCCGATAAGGCCGAGGGCGGACAGGGCCGTGCCCAACCGGATCATCCGCTCGGCGCCGAACATTTCGGCGAGCCGGCTGGCCGTGTTCGCCCCGGCAATGAAGAAGGCGATGCCGACCACCTGCATCAGGATGAAAGCGTCGAGGTCCGCGCCCAGCGCCTTCGTCATCATGGCCGGCGCGCCGAACACGAAGATGAGCAGGCCGCCGAGGGTGAAGGCCTGTGTCAGGGCATAGCGGAGATAGACCGGACTCGTCAGCAGACGGACATAGCTGCCCGTGCCGCGGGTCGGCGGCGGAACGGGCAGGCTGTGGCGCTGCACCTGAACGAGAGCGGCGACCAGAACGCTCAGCACGGCGATCACGTAGAACGAGCCGTTCCAGCCGGAGATGGCGAGCAGCCAGACGCCCGCCACAGGGGCGAGGGCAGGCACCAGCGACTCCACGCTGCCCATCAGTCCGATGGCGCGCACGGCCTTTGCCTCGCTGAACATGGCGCGGATCATGCCGGGGGCGAAAACGGCGGCCGCCGATCCAGCCAGTCCGTGCAGGAAGCGCAGCGCGACGAGCGAGGGCAGGGACGGCGCGAGCGCGCAGCCGAGCGATACCAGCGCATAGGCGATGAGGCTGCCGACAAGGAGGCTCCGCTGGTCCATGCGCGCGCCGAGTTCGCCGAACAGGATCAGGCCGACGCAGCCGCCTGCGACGAAGGCTGCCAGCACGAGCTGGGCCATCGCGGCCGACCCGCCAAGCACGTCCGGCAGGCCCGGCACGGCGGGCAGGACAAGGTCCGTCCCGGCAAGGCCGAGGGTCGTGCCGAGCAGCAGCAGCGCGAAGGCGAGCGAGGGGGCGGCGGTCTGTTTCATGGACGCGGGCTTATCTGCGAATCCGCCCGGCATGTCGACTGTCAGGCGAAAAATGCCCGAACTGTTCGGGCATTTCGGGCCTGTGTTCGGGCATTTTCGGCCTGTGTTCGGGCCCCGGTCGGGCATCTTTTCCGGCATTTATCCGACAGTGGACGCCGGTGGTTGCCGTTGGATAAGGGGGTGGATAAGACAGGCCCCACACGCGGCAGGAAACTCCTCACATCATGGCCTGGACGAAGACATATGAAGGCGCCGAGCCGCTGCGCATCAACAAGTGGCTCGCCGAGGAAGGCGTCTGCTCGCGCCGCGAGGCCGATGCGCTGATCCTGAAGGGCCTCGTGAAGGTCGATGGCGAGGCCGCGACGGCCGGCCAGAAGATCGAGGCCGGCCAGACGCTGACCCTGGTCCAGAAGGCGACGCGCCAGCTCGACAACAAGCTCACGGTCGTCTTCCACAAGCCGGTCGGCATCGTTTCGGGCACGCCGGAACCGGGCGAGATCCCGGCCGTGCGCCTGATCACGGAAGACACCCTGTCCGGAAAGGCACATGCCATTCCCGGCCGCTACAACAAGCTCGCCCCCCTCGGCCGGCTCGACAAGGACAGCCGCGGCCTGTTGATCCTGTCGGAAGATGGCGTGCTGGCAAAGGCGCTGATCGGCCCGCAGAGCGAGATCGACAAGGAATACGTGGTCAAGGTGAAGGGCGACGTGACGGCCGACAAGCTCGCGCTGCTGCGCCACGGGCTGGAGCTCGACGGCCGCAAGCTGAAGCCCGCCGGCGTGGAGCAGGTGAAGGCCCAGGAACTGCGCTTCGTGCTGCACGAAGGCCGCAACCGGCAGATCCGGCGCATGTGCGACCTCGTCGGTCTGCGCGTCGTGGACCTGATGCGTGTCCGCGTCGGCTCGCTGGAACTGGCGGGCCTGCCGGAGGGCAAATGGCGCCCGCTCAGCGGCCGCGAACGCGATGCGCTGCTGAAGGCCGAGGCCCCGCGCCCCCGCGCGCCGCGTCCGCCACGGGAAGGTGCAGGCCGGCTTGAACGCACCGATCGTCCTGCCCGTTCCGAACGTCCCTCCCGGCCCGACCGCCCAGACCGTCCGCCCCGCGGGGATCGCCCTGACCGGCCGTCCCGGCCCGGCAAGCCCGGCGGCAAGCCGGCTGGCAAGTCCGGCCCCCCGCGCGGTGATCGCAATCCCGGCGCGGCCAAGCCGGAAAAGCCCGTCAATCCGATGCGCGGCGCGAACTTCAAGCGCACCAAGCTCGGCCCCCGCAAGCGGACGCCGATCAAGTGAAGGATCTGGCCGTCATCATGGGCGTGGCCGGCTCCGGCAAGACCACGACAGGTGAGGCGCTCTCCGCCGCCACGGGCTGGCCCTTCATCGAAGCGGACGCCCACCATTCCGAGGCGAACCGCGCGAAGATGGCCTCCGGCACACCGCTGACCGATGCCGACCGGGTGGACTGGGTTGCCTCCATCGCGGCGGACTTGAACGCCTCGCCCGCGCCGCGCCTGGTGCTCGCGTGTTCGGCCCTGACGCCCTTCGTGCAGGCCGCGCTGCAGGACCAGTGCGAGCGGACCGTCCGCTTCGTCTGGCTGGATGTGCCGGAGACGCTGCTGGCCGAGCGGATGAAGACCCGGCCCGGTCATTTCATGCCGGTCAGCCTGCTGCAGAGCCAGCTCGACGCGCTCACCGTGCCTCCCGCGGCCCTGCGCATGGACGGGACCTTGCCGCTGGCCGAGCTCGTGGCGCGCATCCGGAACGCGCTCGCGCCTGACCCTGCGTGACGGCTTGGCGCATTGCGGCAGGCGCCTATTCTGCTGGCATGGATGGTTTCACGACAAAGACGCCCAGGCGCCCCGGCCTCGATTACCTGCATGGCGAAGCCGCGCCCGGCCATGGCGGGATGATGGAGATCACGCCGCGGATCCAGTGGATCCGCCTGTCGCTGCCGTTCTCCCTGAAGTTCATCAATGTCTGGCTGATCGACGACGGCGACGGCTGGACGATTGTCGACACGGGCATGCCGCTCGGCGAGACGCGCGAGGCCTGGAAGGCGATCCTCGGCTCCCGCGTGACACCGGAGAAGCCGCTGAAGCGCGTCATCGTCACCCACATGCACCCGGACCATGTCGGCTGCGCCGGCTGGCTCTGCTATAAGTACGACAGCGAGCTGTGGATGAGCCGGCTCGAGTACACGACCTGCCGCATGCTGGTCGCCGATACGGGCCGCGAGGCGCCAAAGGCAGGCACGGAGTTCTACCGCAAGGCCGGCTGGGATCAGGCCGCGCTCGATCATTACCGCGAGCGTTTCGGCGGTTTCGGCCGCGGCGTCTCGCAGATGCCGGACAGCTTCTTCCGCCTCAGCGACGGCGACACGTTCGAGATGGGCGGCGAGACCTGGGAAGTGATCACCGGCTCCGGCCACTCGCCGGAACATGTCTGCCTGTTCTGCCCGGCGGCCAATATCCTGATCTCCGGCGACCAGCTGCTGCCGCGGATATCCTCCAATGTGTCGGTTCACCCGACCGAGCCGGCGGCCAATCCGCTGCTGGACTGGATGTCGAGCTGCGAGAAGCTGCTGGAGCGCCTGCCGGAGGATGTCCTCGTCCTGCCGGCCCACAACGAGCCCTTCCGCGGCGCCCACAAGCGATTGCGCCACCTGATTGACGGGCACGAGGTCGCCCTTGCGCGCCTGAAACAGCGCCTGTCAGAGGGGCCGATGAAGGTTCTGGACACGTTCGTTGCCATTTTCGGTCGCAGGATCGAGACGGACGAGCTGTCCATGGCGACCGGCGAGGCGCTCGCTCACCTCAACTGCCTGATCTACAGGGGAGAGGTGAAAACCATGGCCGGCCCGGACGGCATCGTGCTGTACAGCCTGACGGCCTGATCCCTTTTACAGGAATTGGCAGTTTTACGCTTCGCAAGCCGCGGCGGTTTCGTCTAAGAAGGGCCCCTGTTGGACCGATTTAGCGAGGCCTCGATGGCACGTGATGGCGATAAGGCCGCGCAGGGCGCCGACGAGGCCCCCAAGACTTTCGCCGACAAGGTGAAGCAGGAACTGAAGGAATGGGGCGCCACGCTGGCCGTGTTCGTGCCCCTGTTCCTGATATTCTCCGGCCTTGTTTACGAGCAGCGCGTGATCCCCTCGGAAAGCATGGTCCCGACCCTGCAGGTAGGCGACCGCGTGGCAGTGGCGAAGTTCGCCTATGGCTATGACCGCTATTCGCTGCCGTTCAGCATGGGCCGTTACCTGCCTCTGCCGAAGGGCCGCATCTTCGCGCGCGATCCGAAGCGCGGCGACGTGGTCGTGTTCGAGCACCCGCATGCCGGCAAGGTGATGATCAAGCGCGTGATCGGTCTGCCGGGCGACCAGGTCCAGATGATCAATGAGGCGCTCTACATCAACGGAGAGCCGCTGCCGGCCGAATACGAGCGCACCGTCCGTTATGTGCCGCACGGCACCAACTGGGTCGCCACCGCGCACGAATGGCGCGAGACCGCCGAAGACGGCAAGAGCTGGATGACCGATCGTCAGGACGCCGGCGACCGGGGCGACAACACGGTCCTGTTCATCGTGCCCAAGGGCCATGTCTTCATGATGGGCGACAACCGGGACAACTCGCTCGACAGCCGGTTCCTGACCGGCCACTGCCCGCCGGTCGGCGGTGTCGTGGACCGTGCCGGTTGCCCGCTGACCGTCGATCCGAAGGACGCGTCGGTCGGCTTCGTGCCCATGGACCACCTGATGGGCCGGGCCGATACAGTGCTGATGACCCTGTATCGCTGCAAGCTTCTCGACGGGGCGTCCTGCCCGAAACGCGTCTGGAAGGGGCTCTGACCGCTCGCCGGCCGGAATTCCCGCCTTGTCCCCACAGGCCAACCTCGCTAGTGGCTGAAAGTTCGCTGGGCTCCCGAGACCCGAACGTAGCAGGAAGTATGGACCGGATGGCGATGCCAGAAACGACATCGACAGCAACCGGGCGCGGACCCATAGTGGTCTCGCGTCACGGAAAACCGGCGCTGGACCGCACGGCCGGGCCGCGGCTCGACTGGCGCCAGTACAAGGACTGGTGGGCCCGGTACGAGGAAAGCCCGCTGGCGGAAGGCCAGGTGGCGCCGCCGGACCTGATGGAAGCGGTCCGGGATGCAGACATCGTGTTCGCCTCCGGCCGCATCCGTGCGCAGGAGACGGCCGCCCGCGCGGCGCCGCACATGCAGGCATCCTATGATCCGGTCTTCAACGAGGCGCCGCTGCCGCCGCCGATGCTGCCGGGCGTGCGCTACCTGCCCAAGACCTGGAATATCCTCGCCCGCGCGGCCTGGATGAACGGCCATGCGCTGGACGGGGAGAGCGTCGTGCAGGCTCGCCTCCGGGCCATGGATGCGGCGCAGAAGCTGCACGAGGCGTCGGAAAGCGCGAAGGTCTACCTGGCTGCCCATGGCTGGTTCAACCGCATGCTGCGCCCGGAACTGAAGAAGCTCGGCTGGCGCTGCGTGCGCGATGGCGGTGATTCCTACTGGAGTTACCGGATCTACGAATACCGGTGAATCCGGTCCGGAAAAGGTTGTGATGGCCGGAGCAGCGCTCTAGTGTCCTGACTTTCCGAAGCGCGAGGCGACATGGCAGACACCAAGGAAAAACCCGTCGACAAGATGAGCTTCGAAGAGGCTCTGGCCGAACTCGAAGGCATCGTGCGCCAGCTGGAAGCGGGCGAGGTCGAACTTGAGAAGTCGATCGCCATTTACGAGCGCGGCGCCAAACTCAAGGCGCATTGCGAATCCCGCCTGAAAGCTGCCGAGCTGAAGGTCGAACAGATCGTGCAGGGAGCCGGCGGCACCGCCACGGAGCCCGCGAGTTTCGACTAGGCCGCGCCATGGGGGAGGTGGTCGACTTCGAACAGCGTCTGAAGGAAGTTGCCGACAAGGTGACCGTGGCGCTGGACCAGCTGATACCGCCGGCCTCCGGGCCGGAAGCCAACCTGATGCGCGCCATGCGCCATGCGGCCCTCGCCAATGGCAAGCGGATGCGGCCCTTCTTCCTGCTCGAAGCAGGCGCCATGTTCGAGGCGCCGGAAAAGTCTCTCCTGCGGGCGGCGGCGGCGCTGGAATGCGTGCATTGCTATTCGCTCGTGCACGACGACCTGCCGTGCATGGACGATGACGATTACCGCCGCGGGCAGCCGACCGTGCACAAGGCCTTCGATGAGGCCACCGCCGTGCTGGCGGGCGACGCGCTGCTGACGCTGGCCTTCAAGATTCTTGCCTCCAACGAAACCCATCCGGACGCCGATGTGCGGGTGATGCTGATCGAACGGCTGGCCGACGCCTCAGGTGCGCGGGGCATGGTGGGCGGTCAGATGATCGACATGCTCGAAAGCGACAGCCCCCGCGATCTCAATACGATCACGCGCATGCAGCGGCTGAAGACCGGGGCGCTGATCTCCTATGCGACCGAGGCGGCCGGCATTCTCGGCAGGGCCCGGGAACATGAACGAAGCGCCCTGGCGGGCTTCTCCAACGACCTCGGGCTTGCCTACCAGATTGCCGACGACCTGCTGGACGCAACCGGCGATGAAGAGACCGTCGGCAAGGCCCTGGCCAAGGACGAGGATGCCGGAAAGGCCAATTTTGTTACGATTCTGGGGGTGGACGGGGCCCGCCAGAGGGTGCGGCTGCTGGCCGCCCAGGCCAAGGAACACCTCGCAATTTTTCGCGAAAAGGCCAATATACTGCTGCATTCGGTCGATTTTGTTCTTGATAGAACGCACTAGACAGACAGAAACCCGTCGCCCACAAGGTCCGCCAGAACGATGACCGACTCCCGTCCCAACCGCCTGCTCGACGCGATCAACTCGCCGTCCGACCTGAAAGGCCGGTCGCGGGCCGAGCTCAAGCAGATTGCCAACGAGGTGCGGGAAGAGGTGATCGACGTGGTGTCGGTGACCGGGGGCCACCTCGGGTCCGGCCTCGGCGTGGTCGAGCTGACAGTTGCCATCCACGCGGTGTTCGACACGCCGAAGGACAAGCTGATCTGGGATGTCGGCCACCAGTGCTATCCCCACAAGATCCTGACCGGCCGCCGCGACCGCATGCGGACCCTTCGCCAGGCAGGCGGCCTTTCCGGTTTCACCAAGCGTTCGGAAAGCGAATACGACCCGTTCGGGGCCGCGCACGCCTCCACGTCGATCTCGGCCGGCCTCGGTTTCGCCAAGGCGCGGGACCTGCAGGGCGAGCATTCGAACGTGATCGCCGTGATCGGCGACGGCTCGATGTCGGCCGGCATGGCCTATGAGGCGATGAACAATGCCGGCGCCGACAAGTCGCGCCTGATCGTCATCCTGAACGACAATGACATGTCCATCGCTCCGCCGGTCGGCGCGATGAGCAACCACCTCTCGCAGCTCGTCTCCTCGCGGCCCTACCGGGGCCTGCGCCGGATCGCCAAGAAGGTCGTTGCGCCGATGGGCCTCGAAAGCCCCGCCCGGCGCGCCGAGGAATTCCTTCGCGGCTTCGCCATGGGCGGCACGCTGTTCGAGGAACTGGGCTTCTATTATGTCGGCCCGATCGACGGCCACGACCTCGACGTGCTGATTCCGATCCTCGAGAACGTGAAGGCGATGCGGGAAGGTCCGATCCTGATCCACGCCGTCACGCAGAAGGGCAAGGGCTACGCCCCGGCCGAGAATTCCGCCGACAAGTACCATGGCGTCTCGAAATTCTCCGTCGTTACCGGCGAGCAGGCAAAACCCAAGCCCTCCGCCCCGGCCTACCAGAAGGTCTTCGGCCAGACGCTGACGAAGCTCGCCGAGACCGACGACAGGATCTGCGCCATCACTGCGGCCATGCCGTCCGGCACCTCGACCGACATCTTCGCCGCCCGCTTCCCGCAGCGCCACTTCGATGTCGGCATCGCCGAGCAGCACGCCGTCACCTTCGCGGCTGGCCTCGCGGCCGACGGTATGAAGCCGTTCTGCTCGATCTATTCCACCTTCCTTCAGCGCGGCTACGACCAGGTCGTCCACGACGTGGCGATCCAGAAACTGCCCGTCCGTTTCGCCATCGACCGTGCCGGACTCGTTGGCGCCGACGGGGCGACGCATGCGGGCAGCTTCGACATCGGCTATCTCGGCGCGCTGCCGGGCATGATCTGCATGGCCGCCGGCGACGAGGCGGACCTCGCCCGCATGGTCCTCACCTCGCTCGAAATCGACGACCGGCCGAGCGCCTTCCGCTATCCGCGCGGAGAGGGCATCGGCATCGAGATCCCGGACGTTCTCACGCCGCTGGAAATCGGCAAGGGCAGGGTGATGCGCGAAGGCACGACCATCGCCATCCTGTCGTATGGCACACGTCTCGCCGAGGCCATGAAAGCCGCCGAAATGCTCGCCGCTCAGGGCCTGTCCGCCACGGTGGCCGACGCGCGTTTTGCCAAGCCGCTGGACACCGAACTCGTGGACCGCTTGGCGAAAGACCACGAAGTGCTGATTACCATCGAGGAAGGCGCGATGGGCGGCTTCGGCAGCTTCGTTCTGGAATACCTTGCTCGCAGCGGCGGGCTCGACCGTGGACTGAAGATCCGCCCGATGACCCTGCCGGACGTGTTCCAGGACCAGGACACGCCCTACAATATGTACGAGGCCGCCGGCCTCAACGCCCGCCACATTGCCGCCCGCGCCATCGAGGCACTCGGCCGTGGCGATATCGCCGAGATCGAACGGCTCGCCCGCGCCTGACCACAGGTTCCAGTCTAACTGAAATGCAATTTGCGAGGCCGGGCGAAGCCCGGTTAGGTGCCGGCATGCGTCAAACCCGTCTTTTCCTAGCGGCCGCTGCCCTTGGCCTTGCGGCCGCCTGCGCCACGCCGCCCGATCCCGGTCCGCCCTTTGCCGACCGGCTGGCTGCGGCCATGGCGGCGGGCAATCCGTATCGGGTCGATGCTGCGCTGACCGGTCTTCTGGCCGACACGAAAATCTCCCCGGCAGACCGCGCCGACGCCCTTTACCGGCGCGGCGACCTCCGCCGTCAGGCAGGCGACAACCGCCGCGGCGCGGTCGAGGACATGGAACGTGCTCTGGCACTCGCGCCAGACGACCCACGCGCAACGCAGGTCTGGACGGACCTCGAAGCCACCCGCGAGGAGAAGGACGCGCTGGAAACCCGGCTCGGCTTCATGTTGACCCTGCCGCAATGGTTCGACGTGGCCTGGATGCTGGGTGAGCGCGACGCACCGGCCCTGCGCTATCAGGCGTCCGGCCTCAGCCCGAACGAGTGGCAGACCCGCAAGCTGCAGGACGCCGGCTTTCTTTGTGGTGCCGATGGAGCAGGTGGCCCGGCGCAGGGCGTGGGCGACACGCGGGAATGGCTCGCAGACCTGACCTGGTGCGATCCGCTGCCTGTGATCGCGGCGCCGGATGCGGCGCCTGCCGCTGCCCCGGAAGAGGCGGCCGCGGAGGCCCCCGATGCCGAAGCGGTGGCTGAACCTGAAGCGGATACCGCACAGGCCGGGTGAGAAAGACCACACAAAATTCACAATCCGGCCCTGCCTGCGCGCGCCTTGCGCGTCTACGAAGGGGGCCTCAGACTGAATCTGCCTGTATGGAGCCCCAAACATGATTCGCCTCAGCCTCGCTGCCGCTGCCTCCGCCCTGGTCCTCGCTGCCTGTACGTCGGCGCCCGCGCCGTCCGGCACGGCGACGTCCACGTCCACCGCGGTGGCCCTGTCGCCTTATGATCTGGCCATGCAGACCGTCGAGGAACTGGTGACCGCAGGGAACACCCAGACCGCCATCGACCGCCTGACGCAGCTGACCGGCGATCCGTCGCTGACGCCTGACCAGGTCGCCGAAGTGCTCTATCGCCGCGGCGAACTGCGTCTCAGCGAGAGCGGCTATGACACGATGGGCGCCATCGAGGATTTCGAGGAAATCCTGGCCGACTACCCGGACTCGGAATGGAACACGGCGGCAACCTCCATGCTCGACACCGCGCGCGGCAAGGCGACCTCGCTCAACGCGCTGCTCAGCCAGCCGGAAACCACCACGATGCAGAAATTCAACATCCTGATGGAACTCGGCCGGCATGACGATGCCATCGACATGATGCTGGCGAACAATCTCTCGCCCGACAACTCGACGCTGCTCGCCATGTACCAGATCGGCTATCTCTGCGAGGGCGACGACCTGACGGGCCGCGTCTACGATGTGACCGAACCGGACGGCACGTTCCACGAACTCCGCTTCTGCGATTTCGGGAAGTAATCATCCGGTCGGGGGGCTGGACATGGAAGTGACCGAATACCGCCGCAGGGCGTCCATTCAGGAACAGGGTGAGACGCTCTGGCGTGCACTTCCCGACCGGCTCGAATTCTACTCTGAGGACGGCGCCCTGCGGGGCGTCGTTCCGTATTCGAAGGTGCAGCAGGTGCGGCTCGCCTTCGCGCCGGGCCGGTTCCAGCGCACCCGTTTTCTGATGGAGCTGACCGGTGCGCAATCGCGGCTCACACTGACTAATGTCCATTTCAAGGGCGTCGGCCGGTTCGAGGACCGGACCGCCAGCTTCTTCCCCCTGGTCCGGGCGGTCGTCGCCGGTATCCACGCCGCCAATCCGGTGGCCCGGTTCCGGGCCGGGGAAAGGCCGGCATTCTATTTCCTGCAACTTGCCTTTGTGCTCGGGGCGCTGGGCCTGTTGGCCCTCGTCCTGATCGGCCTGCCGCTGGTGCCCGGCAATTTTGTGTTATCGGCGATCGTCAAGCTGGCGGTGATCGTGGTGAGTCTGCCGCTGCTCCTGTCGTGGATTCTACACGCCTGGCCGCGACGCTTTGACCCTGTTACCGGTTTGGAAGCAGTGCTTTCCGCGAGGTGAGCCGCCAGATTCGCCAGTTCGGGAGGGTCAGGCCCCTTCAAACCTGAACGTATGCGTGGTTGTGTGGCGCAAATCAAAATTGCCCCAGAGGAAACCCATGTCATCTGAACTGCTCCCCCCCAATTGGCCCGCCATGTCCATTGCCCAGGCGAACGCCATGCTGGGCGCACCCGGTTCGCCGGCGGAGCTGGAAGATGCTGAGATCAACGGCGTGGCGATGAAGGTGTACAAGAACGCCCCGCCGAACATCCATTCGATCCTGCTGCTGGCCGCGATGACCTTCCCGGATCGCGACTATATCGTCTACCAGGACGAGCGCGTGACCTATAAGGCGATGCTGCGGGCCGTGGAGCATTTCGCCGCCACCCTGCGCGACACCTATGGCGTGACCAAGGGCGACCGCGTGGCCGTGATCATGCGGAACTATCCCCAATGGCCCGTCGCCTTCTACGCAGCCCTGAGCCTCGGGGCGATAGCGACGCCGATGAACTCCTGGTGGACGGGCGAGGAGCTTCACTACGGCCTCTCTTTCGCGGGCGTGAAGGTCGCTGTTGTCGACAACCAGATCTACGAGCGGATCCATGAGCACATGGAAGGCCTGCCCGACCTGAAACACGTCGTCATCGCGCGCGACCTCGGC
>JAWKUV010000026.1:0-38620 GCA_041398365.1 Hyphomonas sp.
GACGCCGCACATGGCCGAATGGCGCGCCCAGTTCCCGGCATTTGGGATCACGGACAGATCGCTGCGCCTCTATGAGGCAATCGCGGAAGATATTTAGTACCGGGACCTTGCGGCTCGCGATTTGAACAAATCCTGCATTGCATCTGAGATTCCTTCTGGTAGTCATATCGTTCACCAATAAGGGACTCCCAGATGAAAACCGTTTTCTGCCTTGCTGCCGCGAGCCTCGCGGTCCTCGTTTCCGCTTGCGCAACACCGCCGCAGGGCACCCAGGTGGCGGCCAATACCGGCGCTGACGGTGAGCCGCTCATCTGCCGCAGCATGAAGGTCACCGGTACGCGTTTCGCGGAAAAGGAATGCAAGACCGCCGAAGCCTGGAAACAGTACGACGACTACACCAATCAGAACGCCAAGGAATCGACCGACAAGTTCCAGCGCCTGAATACCGGCCCGGCCACTCAGGCAGGCGGCTGATCCGACTGAGGTCCCGGCGGCGGGCCTGTGCACGCCGCTGGCCGATCCCGACATTTCGCTTTCCGGATCGAGGCGGTAACCTGCCCGCATGCGGCGCAGGGGCGACATGAATTCGCATGTCAGAGAGCAGACAGAGCTGCGCTGGCGCTTTAATAGGGACTGAGCCTGACCGCCGCTTCTAGCCGGTTGCGCCACACTGAAGGAATGAAACAATGATCAAAGCTAGCCTTTATGGTGCTGCCGCACTCGTCATGCTGACGTCGACCGCCGCCTGCGCGGGCACGCCGAAGAACGAATCCGGCGATCCGGAACTGGTTGTGGACGGGGTCGAATGGGAATGCCGCCGGGTGGTGGAAGTCGGCACGCGTCTCGGCAAGAAGACCTGCGCATCGCCGGAACAATGGGCGGCCCATGACAAGGCTGAGGCCGAGCGCACGGCTGAAACCAATACCCTGCGGCGCGAAAGCGGCACGTCGACCCGCCCTGAACCGGGCATGTAAAAGACACGTCCATGCACCAGACACTGCTCCTGCTGCCCGGCGACGGAATTGGCCCTGAAGTCATCGCTGAGGCCCGTCGTGTCGCGGAGATCATCGCTCCGGACCTGAAGATCGAGGAAGGCCTTGTCGGCGGCGCGGCCATCGACGCGCATGGTGTTCCGCTGACGGATGACACGCTGGCCCAGGCACGCCGTGCGAACGCCGTCCTGCTCGGCGCAGTGGGTGGCCCGAAATGGATGAGCGCCGCACGCGACAAGCGCCCGGAAGCAGGGCTCCTTGCCCTGCGCAAGGGTATGGACGTTTTTGCGAACCTGCGTCCGGCCTATTGTTTCCCGGCCCTCGTGGAGGCCTCCAGCCTGAAGCGGAGCGTGGTCGAGGGACTTGATATCCTGATCGTCCGGGAACTGACGGGCGGGGTCTATTTCGGCCAGCCGCGCGGCATCGACGAGACGAGCGGCATTCGCCGCGGTTACGATACGGCCGTGTATACGCACCCGGAAATCGAACGCGTGGCGCAGGTCGCCTTCGAGATCGCCCGTGGCCGCAAGGCGCGCGTGTGCTCGGTCGAGAAATCGAACGTCATGGAATCCGGCCTGTTCTGGCGCCAGGAAGTGACACTCGCCCATGCCGAGCTCGGTGCCGGTGTCGAGCTGTCGCACATGTACGCCGATGCGTGTGCCATGGAACTCGTCCGCGCCCCGAAACAGTTCGACGTGATCCTCGCCGACAACCTGTTCGGCGACATTCTGTCGGATGAAGCCGCGATGCTGACCGGCTCGATCGGCATGCTGCCGTCGGCGTCGCTTGGCGCGCCGGGAGCGGCCGGGCTTTACGAGCCGGTGCACGGCTCTGCGCCGGACATTGCCGGCAAGGGCATCGCCAACCCGTGCGCGGCGATCCTGTCGCTGGAAATGGCTCTGCGCTGGTCGCTTGGCCGTGAAAAGCTTGCGGACGTCCTTTTCGCGGCTGTGGGTAAGGCGCTGGAACGCGGGGCTCGCACGAAGGATCTCGGCGGCGATCTCAATACACGCGGCATGGCCGACGCGATCATCGCGTCGCTCTAGGACCATCCCGCCGGGCATTGTTGCCCCTATCGGCAAGGCATGAGAGCATTCCTCCCAAAAGAATATGGGAGGAATGCGATGTCTTATGCCAATGGGCGGCTGATCCACGATGCCGACAGCCATCTGATGGAGCCGGTCGATTGTCTCGATCCGTATTTCGAGAAGCGGCTCCTGGCGCGGTTCCGGGCGCTGCCCTTCATGGAAAAGCTGCGCGCGGAATGGGACGATCCCATCAATGCGCGCCTCGCCCAGCACGGTGACGCGGCCTTCCGGGCGGCGGCGGGCGACAACATCCTCCTGCGCAAGAATTACGAGGCGCATGGCGCCTGGATGCGGGACGACCGGCCGGAAGCGCTGGACCTGCTCGGCTTTGCGAGCCAGCTCGTCTTCACCACCCGGTGTCTCGGCAATTTCGGGCTCGACCAGGGTGACGACATGGAGCTCTGCTATGCGGCCGCCGATGCGCATAACCGGATGATGACGGACTTCTGCAGCGTGGACCGGCGCCTTCTGGCGGTCGCCTATGTTCCGCTGGAAGACTTTGACCGCTCGCTGGCCACCGCGAAGCTTGCCATCAAGCTCGGCGCCAAGGCTCTGATGGTGCCGAGCCGGTGCCCGCAGAAGCATTCGCCGAGCCACGTCGCGCTCGATCCTGTGTGGGCCGTGGCACAGGACGCCGGCATCCCGGTCCTCCTGCATGTCGGCGGCGAGACGAAGCTGAACCCGATGTACAAGGAGAACGGCCTGCCGCCGGTGCCGGACTTCCATGGCGGCGACGACAATTTCACGTCCGTCTCCTACATGCCGATCCCCGAGGCGGCTATGCAGACGCTGGCGACGCTGATCTTCGACGGTGTATTCGACCGGTTCCCGCGCCTCAAATGGGGCGCCATCGAGCTGGGCGCGAATTGGGTGCCGGGCTGGATGCGGGCGATGGATTCGGCGGCTCATGCCTTCATGCGCAACGAAGAGCGGCTGCAGAAACTGTCGGCGAGACCCTCCGAGATCGTCCGGCGCCAGTTCCGCGCCGCACCGTACCCGCATGAGGATGCCGGATGGATCATCCGGAACGCGGGCGAAGAGATCGCCATGTTCTCTTCCGACTTTCCTCATGTCGAAGGCGGCCGCAATCCGCTGAAACGGTTCGACGAGACGCTGGAAGGCCTGCCGGAAAGCGCCGTGAAGGCTTTCTATTCAGGCAATTTCATCGACCTGATGGGGGAGGGGCTCGCCTCGGACCTGCGGGTGCCGGAACTGGTGCGTTCGGCCTAGCTGTAGTCCGCGATCCGGCAGAGCAGGTTGCCACGGAATTCGAAGAAGCTGGCGCCGCGGACCTTCACGGTCTCGCCGGCTTTTACCCCGTTCGGCAGGTCGACGGCGGCCTTGCCCTCGAATTCGATCTCGGCGGCGGCCTTGCCGCCCCCGGTGACGACATTGATCAGGCGCTGGCGCCGGTAGGAAAAGGCGTTTCCGGAGAGTTCGGCGACCTGGCGCATCATCTCCTTGCCGTCGAGGCGCATGGAGCCGCCCGCATTGGAGATGTTTTCGAACACGACATCGTCGGTCACGCAGTCGAGCATGCCGTCAATGTCACGGGCGTTATAGCTTTGAATATAGCGGGCTATTACGTCGTCGAGCATGGAGCATCCGCCTCCATTCGGGTTGCCAGGAGCGGCTTCGTGTTGCCCCACGGGGGGGTGAATGGCAACAGGCTTTGCGCATTCTCCAAAAATGCGTCATAAGCCCGCCTCGAATTGCGAGGAGTATCAGGCCATGGGCACACGGATTGCGGTAGTCGGAGCGACGGGGAATGTGGGGCGCGAACTGCTCACTATTCTCGACGAGCGCATGTTCCCGGCGGACGAAGTCTATGCCGTCGCTTCCCGCCGCTCGATCGGCAAGGAAGTCTCATATGGCGACCGGACCCTCAAGTGCCAGGACATCGAGAATTTCGACTTCTCCAAGGTCGATCTCGTCCTGATGTCGGCCGGTGGTGCCGCTTCCAAGGAATGGTGCCCGAAAATCGCGAAGGCCGGCGCCATCACCATCGACAACTCGTCCGCCTGGCGGATGGACCCGGACGTGCCGCTGGTCGTGCCGGAGTGCAACGGCGACGCCGTGATGGGCTACAAGAAGAAGATGATCATCGCCAACCCGAACTGCTCGACCGCGCAGCTCGTCGTGGCGCTGAAGCCGATTCATGATGCCGTCGGCGTCAAGCGAGTCGTCTGCGCGACCTACCAGTCCGTCTCGGGTGCCGGCAAGGACGCCATGGACGAGCTGTGGAACCAGACGCGCGGCGTCTACGTGAACGACGAGCCGACCCCGGAAGTCTTCGCCAAGGAAATCGCCTTCAACGTGATCCCGCAGATCGACGTCTTCATGGACGACGGTTTCACCAAGGAAGAGTGGAAGATGCGCGTCGAGACGAAGAAGATTCTCGACGACAGTATCGAACTCGTCGCTACCTGCGTCCGCGTGCCGGTCTTCGTCGGCCACTCCGAAGCAGTCAGCATCGAACTCGGTGCGCCGATGAGCGTGAAAGAGGCCCGCGCCCTCCTGCGCGAAAGCCCCGGCATCATGCTGGTCGACGATCCGGAAGAGGCGCTCTACATCACGCCGAAGGAATGCGTCGGTGACTGGGCGACCTATATCAGCCGCGTCCGCAAGGACCCCACCGTCGAGAACGGCCTGATGTTCTGGTGCGTCTCGGACAACCTGCGCAAGGGCGCGGCCCTCAACGCCGTGCAGATCGCCGAGGAACTGCTGAACCGCGGCGTCCTGAAGCCGGAGAAACAGTCCGCCGTCGCGGACTAATCCGCACCGGAATCGAATTTTGCCTGGCGGGTCTCGACGGTGACGTTGAGGCCCGTTGCGCTTTTGAGGTGCAGGTCGCGCTGCGGGAACGGGATTTCGAGCCCGTACTTCTCGAGCGCCGTGTGTAGCGCCCAGTTGTAATCCGCGATGACCCGGGACGGCCGCGAGACGGCCGGATCTGTCAACCAGACGACGAGCTGGAATTCCAGCGAAGAGTCGCCGAACTTGGTCAGCCAGACCTGCGGCGTGCGGCCGGGCACGCCCTTCAACGTCCATTCGATTTCTTCTGCGGCCTCGAGACCCGCCTTGCGGACGAGCTCCTTGTCGGACCCGTAGGCAACGCCGAACGGAATGCGGATCCGGCGCCGCACCTCCCGCAGCGTCCAGTTGATGACCTGCGCCTTGATGAATTCCTCATTGGGCACGAGGATGTCGACATTGTCATTGGTGGTGACAAGCGTTGAGCGGATATTGATCTCCCGGACGAGACCCGTCACGCCGGACTGAAGCTCAATGAAATCACCGACCTTCACCGACTTCTCGATCAGGATGATCAGGCCCGAGATGAAGTTCGAGAAGATTGCCTGCAGGCCGAAGCCGATACCGATGCCGAGTGTACCGGAGAGGATCGTCAGGGCGGTGAGGTTCACGCCGACGACCTGAAGCGCGATCATGACGGCGATGAAGATGAAGAGGATCTTCAGGACCTGACCGAGCAGGCCGGCCATGGACGGGGTGAGCTTCTTGGAGCTTCGCAACTGGGCCTGGACGGCATCGCCGGCGATCCGCCCAAGCCAGAGGGCGACCGCGGCGACGAACAGGCTGGTCAGTAGCCGGAGCAGCGAAAATTTCACGCCGGCGAACTGGATGATCGTCGAATCGAGGGACTCGGTCACCGGCTGCAGGAGCCGGAGGATGTAGAGGGCGGCAATCGACCAGGCCAGGAGGGTGAGCGTCCCGGCGATCAGGCCGTCTTTCAGGTTGGACGTGATCAGGCGAACGATGATCCAGGCGTTCAGCAGGCTTGCAGCAACCCGGAGGATCTCATTGCGCAGGCCGAATTGCTCGAATGCCGGTGTGATGACCCAGAGCAGCACGACCGTCAGGACCGGCCAGACAATCCGGGCGGCGGAAACAGACGCATGGAACAGGATGTCCGGCCGTTCGCGGCCCTCGGCAAACTTCTTGAGACGGGCGAGCGGCAGGCGGGAAAGAAGAAAACCGGCAACACCGGCTCCGACGATGGCCAGGAACTGCCAGAGAGAGTCGTAGGAAACGATCTCGGCCGCGAGATGCGAGACGCTTTCCTGAACAGATGTGATCACATCCCGGAGTTGCGTGGGATCGAGCAATTCAGGTTGTGTTTCGTCCATTGGCCCCGGTCGTCCTCACGTGAAGGCGGCGTCTTTTCGCAGACACTAAAGCGTGATCGCAGCATGGCAACCGAGGCATCTATCCAACACGTTTGATGGCTGATAGAGCGCGCAGCATGAATTCCAGCCAGCGCTTCGGATTTCTGGTGGGCCTTGGTGCCTATTTCATCTGGGGCAGCCTGCCGCTGTACATCCGGGCGATGCGGCATGTCCTGCCGCAGGAGCTGCTGGCGCACAGGGTCATCTGGTCGGTGCCCACAGCCCTCATTCTGATCCTGATCGCAGACAACTGGCACGATGTGCGGGCAGCCTTCCGCTGGAACACGGCGAAATGGCTGATCCTGTCGGGCCTGCTGATCGGATTGAACTGGGGCGTCTATATCTGGGCGGTGAATGCCGGCCGGACGATCGAGGCTTCGCTCGGCTATTTCATCAATCCGCTCGTCAGCGTCCTGTTCGGCATGCTGTTCTTTTCGGAGAAGCTGCGTCCGGCGCAATGGGTCGCGGTTGCGGTTGCGACAACGGGGGTCGGCATTGTCACGCTGGCCTACGGGCATGTGCCCTGGGTGGCCCTGTTCCTCTGCTTCAGCTTTGCCGGCTATGGCGCGATCCGGAAGAAAGTGGCGATCGACAGCCGTGCGGGCTTCCTGATGGAAGTCATCGTGCTGGTGCCATTGGCAGCGGCCTGGCTGATCTGGTTCGTGCAGCAACCCAATGGCCGGCCGATGGGCGAGGGGGGCTGGGATGTCCTGCTGCTGATGGCGTCCGGTCCGATCACGGCTTTCCCGCTGATCCTGTTCGGACTGGCAGCCAAGCGCCTGAAGCTCTCCACGATCGGCATGATGCAATATATCGGCCCGACGATTCAGTTCCTGATCGCGGTCTTTGTGTTCCGGGAGCCGTTCGGATCGACGCACGCGATTGCGTTCGCGTTCATCTGGGCCGCGCTCGCCGTATTCACGGTGGACAGCATGGTCGGCGAGGCAAAGGCGCGGCGGCTCGCCCGGTCTGCGCGGCCTGCCTGAGATAAAAGAAACCCCGGCGCCGCAAGCGCGGAACCGGGGTGTACCAGTTTCTGACAGATAGAGATGGGTTTCCTATCTGATCGTCTGTTCTGCAACAAATACGCCAGATCGCAGGAAAATCCGTTAGGGGCGTGCCGTCGACATCGAGATCCAGAGGGCGATCATGGCAAGCGCCAGGGCAAAGCACAGCCTGACGGTGAATGAGGTGCGCCACTTCTCGAACACGCTGCCCATCCTGGAGCCGGCCAGGACGATCGAGGTGTGTACGATCAACGAGACGACGATGTGAATGCAACCGAGCGCCATGATCTGCACCCAGACATGCCCGGCCTCAGGCCGTGCGAACTGCCCGACCACGACAAGATAGAAGACCAGCGCTTTCGGATTGAGGATGTTGGCGATCAGGCCGCGCCGGAACCCGGCCAGCTTGTTGGCCAGTACAGGCGCGGCGGAGCCGTCATCCCGGAAGGCCTCAAGCGCGAGATAGAGCATGAAGGCGACCCCCGCCCAGCGCAGGCCTTCATAAAGGAAGACCGAGCCGGCCAGCAGGGCGGACAGGCCGGTCGCTGCCGCGATAAGCTGGATGGCGAGGCCGAGCGTGATGCCCGCCACCGCTTTCATTCCATGCTCGCGGCCAGCCCGGGCCGACAGGGTCGCGAGCCAACCCATGTTCGGGCCGGGCGTCAGTTCGACGGCGAACATGGCGATCAGGAAGGCGGGCCAGTCGAGTGATGAAATCATGTCAGAGCGCGGCGTACACCGCCTCGACCAGGCGGACTGCTCTTGGATCACCGACGAGGACATTTGACTGGCGGTTCATCACATAGGCGCAGGTCAGTTCGGCCTCCGGATCGGACACCGCCATCGAGCCGCCCCAGCCGGAATGGCCGAGCGTCTGCGGGTTCGGTCCGAACAGGCCGTGCGTATTCAGCATGATGCCGGCCCCGAAACTGGTGACCATGGGCAGGACAAGGTCCGGCCCGTGGGTGCGCGGACGGATCAGCTCCGCGAACGTTCCCGGGTCGACGAGGCCGCCGCCCTTGCGGGCATAGTGATGGTAAATCGCGCCGACGCTCTCAGCTGTGCCATGGCCGTTGGCGGACGGGATTTCGATCTCGCGCCAGATGGCGCCGCCGCGGTTCGGAGCGGACCACTTGTAGACGAAGGCTGCCTTGCGGAACTCGTTCAGCGCTCCGAGATCGGCCAGAGCCTTCGGGCGCAGGATGTCGGCGCAGCGGTCGTGCTCGCTGGCGGGAAGACCGATGCGGAAATCGGTATCGGAGAACATGGCGCGCAAGGTCGTTCCGAGCGTCTCACCACTGATCCGGTGGGCAATCTCGCCCGCGATATAGCCCCAGGTGAGGGGGTGGTAGCCATGTGCGGTCCCGGGGGGCCACATCGGTGCAAGTTCTGCGATGGCGGCAGCGCAGGCGGGCGGGTCGAGCCAGAGTTCGGGGTCGATTTCGTGCGCGAAGCCCGGAAGGCCGGCCTGATGGCTGAGCGCTTCGCCGATCGTAACCTCGCCTTTGCCGTTCGCGGCAAATTCAGGCCAGACCTCTGCGACAGGCGTCTCGTATCCGGCGGGCAGGCGCGCGACCAGCGTGGCGAGGACGAAAGCAGCAATGCCCTTGGTGGTCGAATAGACCGGAACAAGGGTTTCGGTGTTCCAGGGCAGGGTCTTTTGCCGGTCGGCCCAGCCGCCGCGCAGGGAGGCGACCAGTTCGCCCTTGTGATAGACGGCGAAACCGGCGCCAAGTTCGTCCATTTCGCGGAAATTCGCCTCGAAAACGGCGCGCACGCCTTCGAGGCCGGGGGCGGTAAAGCCGGAAATCGGGAAATCGGTCATGTAAGGCCCATACGGCCTATTGCGCGCCGTTGTCGAGAACGTTTGAGGCAAGCTTGTGGGTCAGCGCCTCGTCCATATCCTGGAGGAAGTCTTCGAGCTCGATCTGCCATTCGAAGATCTGCTTGAAGCCATATTCCTGCGGGTCCCGGAATTCCTGCTGCAGCCGGATACAGACGACCTGGCCGAACCATTTCTCCTCAGCATAGGCAGTCGCGTTCTTGTACCCCGCATTGTAATTGTTCGCGACTTCCAGCGCTTCGATGCGGGAGAAGTCCGGCAACTCGCGGCAGGTCACATAGCGGATCGCCTCGCAGGCCTTTTGCGGTTCTTCGCAATCGCGCAGGATCGCCTCGAAGCTCTGGCCCAGCATTTCACCGTTGAGCACGGGATGCCCGTCGAGATAGGCGACCTGAAGGCCATCCGTATTGTGCTTTGCAAACTCATCGCGCAGTTGCATGAGCGTGATCGGCCGGGCAAGCGCCGTCGGGGCCGAAATTGCAACCATAAGGGAAAATATGATCGCGGCGCGGCTTTTCATTTAAACCTTCTGGAATATTTGAATATACCGGCGAGCTAACCGGTTTTGTGGCCGGGAAGCAATTGCCGCAGTTGAACCATGCGCAGTGGGGGGCGATAGTCCGGCCGCTTGAAAAGGGAACCGATTGCCATGGCTTCACCGACGCATCGTCCGCGCCGCTCCTGCCTCTACATGCCCGGCGCCAATGAGCGCGCCCTTGAAAAGGCCCGCACCCTGCCGGCGGACACGTTGATCCTGGACCTCGAAGACGCCGTGGCGCCGGACGCGAAGCTCGCCGCGCGCGAGGCTATCCTCAGCGCCGTGAAACAGGGCGGTTACGGCTATCGCGAAATCGTCGTCCGCATGAACGGGCTCGGCACCGAATGGGGCGTAGACGACCTGAAAATGGCGGTTTCCAGCGGTGCAAAGGCCGTTTTGGCGCCTAAAGTGGAGTCGGCTGCGGATATTCGCGCGCTCGACAAGGCATTAACCGAGGCCGGCGCCCCGGCCGATTTCGGCCTCTGGGTGATGATCGAAATGCCAAAGGCGATCCTCCATATCGAAGACATCGCGGCCACCGCCGCCGAGACGCGCCTCACCACGTTCGTGATGGGCACGAATGATCTGGCCAAGGAATACCGCGCCCGGATGACACGTGACCGGATCGCTTTCCAGACGGCGCTCCAGCTTACCATCGCCGCGGCCCGTGCCTATGGTGTCACCGCGATCGACGGTGTCTTCAACGACATCAAGGACGAGGATGGCCTCATCTTCGAATGCGAACAGGGCCGTGATCTCGGCTTTGACGGCAAGACGCTGATCCACCCGTCGCAGCTCGACACGGCAAACCGGGTGTTTGCGCCCAGCCACAATGACGTCGAACAGGCCAAGGCCGTGATCGAAGCGTTTGCCGACCCGGCCAATGCCGGAAAGGGCGTGCTCAAGGTCAACGGCAAGATGACGGAACTGCTTCACCTGGACGAAGCCCGCCGGACCGTCGCCATGGACGAGGCGATCCGCGCCTTCGAGACCGCCTGACGGCGGAAGGGGAGGCGAGCTTGACCTATATCCTGCTTCACAATCCGAGCTGCTCGACCTCCCGCAAGGGACTGGAACTTCTGCAGGCGAACGGGATCGAGGTTCAGGTGCGGAAGTACATGAACGCGTCGGAACAGCTGTCGGCCGAGGAGTTGAGAGGCATCGCGAAGAAGATGGGCGGCGTATCGCCCCGCGCCTTCCTGCGCGCCAAGGATGCCCCGGCCGCCGGCATCGACTCCGCGTCCAGCGATGAGGCGATCTTCGAGGCGATGGCGGCGAACCCGAAGCTGATCCAGCGCCCGATCGGCATCAAGGGGAAGAAGGCCGTGCTCGGCCGCCCGCCGGAAGACCTGCTGAAACTCGCCTGATTCTGCAGTCCAGACGCCGAATTCGCGCCCGATCCATCAAATTTCATCGATTTTCGTCGGCGGATGTAAGCCACTGCGCGCGATAAGGGCATCATGATGATGACCGCCCTCCTTGCGACCGCAGCCCTGTGCCTGGCCTTTGCAGGTTTCTGCTTCTTTGGCCTGCCTTACATGGTCATGGGTCCGCGCGTGTTCGACCTGCTGCGGGAGCGGACGGCCGACAAGGCGGCGCTTGGCGGTCTGCTGGCTGCGGCGATTTCGCTCGTTTGGGTGCTTCAGGCCTCGCCGGCCTTGATTTCCCATGGGCCGGGCGTGCAGGTAGTCGCCGATCAGATGACGGGCAGCGACTGGCAGATCTAACAGGGATCCTGCCCCGGTAGCGGCCCCGGAAACGAGGCCGCCATGAGCACACCGACCAAATCCAATCCCGGCAATTATTTCGAGGATTTCTCGATCGGCATGGAGCTTGTCCATGCGACGCCCCAGACGATCACCGAAGGCGATATCGCGCTCTACCGGGCGCTGACGGGCAACCGGTACGCCCAGTATTCCTCGGCCGAATTTGCCAAGGCCGCGGGCCTGCCGGGCCTCGCCATCGACCCGATCCACGCGTTTCACGTCGTGTTCGGCAAATCCGTGCCCGACATTTCCCTGAATGCCGTGGCGAACCTCGGCTATGCCGATGGCCGTATCCGCCGTCCGATCATGCCCGGTGACACGCTGAACACGGTGTCCGAAGTCATCGGCATGAAGGAGAATTCCAACAAGCGTACCGGCGTCGTCTGGGTCCGCACGCGCGGCTTCAACCAGAAGGGCGTCGAGGTCATGTCCTTCGTGCGCTGGGTCATGGTCAACAAGTGGGAATACGACAATCCGGTGCCTGAGGCGCATGTGCCGGATCTTCCGGATGCCGTCCCGGCCAGCGCGCTGGAAGGTTTCCCCGGCATGGAAGACTGGGATTTCGCGCTCGCGGGATCGCCTTATTGCTATGAGGACTATGAGATCGGCGAGAAGATCAACCATGTCGACGGCATGACCGTTGAAGAGGCCGAGCACCAGATCGCGACGCGCCTCTACCAGAACACCGCCAAGGTCCATTTTGACGCCCATGGCCAGAAGACCAGCCGCTTCGGCAAACGTCTCATCTATGGCGGCGTGGTGATCTCGATTGCCCGTTCGCTCGCCTTCAACGGCCTTGCCAATGCCGGGCAGGTGCTCGCCATCAACGCCGGCACGCATGCGAGCCCGCTGTTCGCTGGCGACACGATCTATGCGTGGAGCGAAGTGCTGGACAAGGCAGAGCTGTCGGACAAGGCAGGGGCCCTGCGCCTGCGTCTCGTCGCCGTGAAGGACCAGGACCCGGGCGCCTTCGCTTACAAGACCGGCGATGGCAAATATGCTGACGGCGTCCTGCTCGACTTCGACTACTGGGCCGCCATCCCGAAACGGCGCTGATCTTCCGGCGGGCCCTGCCAGTGCCTATATGAACGCGCATGAGCGGGTATGGGCCTTTTGACGGATTTACACTGGTGGCCGCCGCGCTGGCGGTGATCCTGTCGTCGATTGTCAGTCTGATTGGCACGTCGGCGCGCAAGCGGAACATCGCTTTGGGCGAGGCGCAGATTGGCGATCTGGCGGAAATGACGGGAATCCGTGACCCGAAACGCATTCTGGCCGTGTTCGGCCCGCCCGACATGGGCCGGGTCTGGCGCAGCGTGACGCTCCTGGATGTGCGCCGGGCACGCACGCCGGAAGGCTGGCTGATGTCGTCGGATCTCGTAGACTACGCCTGCATGGCAGCAGCGGTGATGGCCCTTGTCGTGTCCGGCAAGTTCATGCCTGCCATATTGCTGGGCGCCTTGGGTATTCAGGTGGCGGGCTGGATTGTCTCTGCCCGCCTGCCCAGATAAGGCGGGTTCAATCCGCTTCTGCGGATCCCGGAAACCGGATATGGAACCCGAATGAAGATCTGGAAGATGAATGGCGCCGGCAACACGTTTGCCATTTTCGACGCCCGCTCGGCGCCTTTCACGCCGACGGCCGACCAGGTGCGCCAGATTGCAGAAGACCTGAACGCCGATCAGGTGATCGCGCTCGAGCGCGATGCTACCAAGGATGTGTTCATGCGGATCTGGAACCGGGACGGCGGCGAGGTTTCGGCCTGCGGCAATGCCAGCCGCTGCGTCGGGCGCCTCCTGCTGGACGAGACCGGCAAGGACCGGATCACGATCCAGACCGAGGCCGACATGCTGCGCGCCTTCCGCGCCGAGGATGGCCTGATCACGGTGGACATGGGCTCGCCGCTGATGGGTTGGGAAGATATCCCGCTGTCGGAAAAGATGGATGTGCGCGGGGTCGATGTGAAAATTGGCCCGATCGACAATCCGGTCCTCGCCCGGCCGGCCGTCGTCTCCATGGGCAATCCGCACGCGGTGTTTTTCGTCTCCGATGTCGACGCGTATGACATTCCGGCGCTGGGGCCGCTCGTGGAATGGCATCCGCTATTCCCGGAGGGCACGAATGTCGGCTTCGCGCAGGTGATCGACCGTAACACGATCCGTCTGCGGGTGTGGGAGCGCGGGGCAGGGCTGACCAAGGCCTGCGGCACCGGTGCCTGTGCTGCGCTTGTCTGTGCGGCGCGTGCCAAGCTGACGGAACGGACCGCCAGGATGATCCTCGATGGCGGGGAATTGCTGGTCGAATGGCGCGAAAGCGACGATCATGTCTACATGACCGGCCCCGTCGAACTTGAATTCGAGACCGAAATCTGAAGCCTGCGGCTTGATTCGTTCCGGATCCGGCGCGATGTGCGCGGAACAGGCCTTGTATGACCGACGCAAAAGACCCTTCCGGACCGACGCTGATCACGCTCGGATGCCGCCTCAACTCGTATGAGTCCGAGGTGATGCGCGGGCATGCGACCGATGCCGGCCTGTCGGCAGCGGTGATCGTGAATACGTGTGCCGTGACGGCCGAGGCGGTCCGTTCGGCGCGCCAGGCGATCCGGAGGGCGGCGAAGGAGCATCCCGGGGCGCCGATCCTTGTGACCGGTTGCGCTGCCCAGATCGATCCCGACATGTTCGCGAAGATGCCTGAGGTCACCCGCGTGATCGGCAATCACGAGAAGATGAAGGCCGAGACCTGGAAACCGGTCGAGCTTCTGTCCGGGCACGAGAAAGTCCGCGTCAACGATATCATGTCGGTGAAGGAGACCGCCGCACACCTGATCGACGGGATGGACGGCCGGGCGCGGGCCTATGTTCAGGTCCAGAACGGCTGCGACCATCGCTGCACCTTCTGCATCATCCCCTACGGTCGCGGGAATTCCCGCTCGGTTCCGGCAGGGGAGGTGGTGGATCAGGTCCGCCGCCTCGTGGAGACCGGCCATTACGAAGTGGTGCTGACCGGCGTGGACCTGACAAGCTGGGGCGCGGACCTGCCGGGCACGCCGAAACTCGGCAATCTCGTCCAGCGCATCCTGAAACTGGTGCCGGAGCTGCAGCAGCTGCGGATCTCTTCGATAGACGCAATCGAGATCGACGATGCCCTGTTCGAGGCCATGGCCGAACCGCGCCTGGCCCCCTTCATGCACCTGTCGCTGCAGCATGGCGACAACCTGATCCTGAAACGGATGAAGCGCCGCCATTCGCGGGACGAGGCGATTGCCCTGTCCGACCGGCTGCGGTCGCTGCGCCCGGACATTGCGCTCGGGGCCGACATCATCGCCGGCTTCCCGACCGAGACCGAGGCGCATTTCGAGAACTCCGTGCGGCTTGTGGAGGAGTGCGGTCTCGCCTTCCTGCACGTGTTTCCCTACAGCCCGCGGCCCGGCACACCGGCCGCGCGGATGCCTCAGCTCGACAAGGCCGTGGTGAAGGAACGCGCGGCGCGCCTGCGTGAAACCGGCGAAATCGCACTCAAATCCCACTTTTCGCGTCATATTGGGGAAATGCGGGAGGCTCTGGTCGAGCGTGGGTCGGCGGCCCGCCTGCCGGACTTCACGCCGGTGAAACTGTCGCGCGACCCGGGCCAAGCTGGACGCGTCGTGCGTGCCCATATAACGGGGCATGACGGCAGGCAGCTGATCGGAGACGTGACGGAATGATCCTCTGGTTCGGGAAAAAGAAGAAGGCGGACGAATTGAAGGCCGCCGGTGCTGCCATGGAGGCGCCCGAACTCTCGGCCGAAGACCTCGCCGCGAAACAGGCGGCCGAAGCCGAAAAGGCCGAGATCGAGCGGATCGTCGCCGAAGCGAACAAGGCCTGGGAAGAGCGTCAGGCGCGCGAAGCCGAAGAGGCCGCTGCCGAGGCTGCCCGGCTCGAAGAAGAAGCGCGCCGCGCCGAGGCTGCCGCCGCTGCGGCCAGCGCAGAGGAAGCGGCTCGCCTCGCCGAAGAGGCCGAAAAGGCGCGCAAGGCCCGCGAGGAACAGGAAGCGGCCCGCGCCAAGGCCGAAGCCGAACTGAAACTGCTGGCTGACCGGCGTGAGGCAGAGCGCCTGCGTGCGGAGCGCGAAGCCGCTGCTCGCGCGGCCATGGAGGCAGAAGCCAACAATCCGGGTTTTGTCGCGAAGCTGGGGCAGGGCTTGTCCCGGTCGTCTGCGCGTCTGGCTGAAGGCCTGTCTGCGCTTGGCCGCCGGAAGCTGGACGACGACACGCTCGAAGAACTCGAAGACCTGCTGATCACCTCGGACCTTGGGGCGAAAGTTGCCGCCCGGGTGACGAAAAACCTCTCGAAAGAGCGGTTTGACCGCGAAATCAGCGAAGACGAGATCAAGCTCGCGCTCGCCTCCGAGATCGAGGACGTGCTGAAGCCGCGCGAGAAGATTGTCGATTTCTCGGAAGGTGCGCGCCCGCGCATCGTGCTGTTCGTGGGCGTCAACGGCTCCGGCAAGACGACGACGATCGGCAAGATTGCCTCGAAGCTGAAAGAGCAGGGGGCGAAGGCCATGCTCGTGGCAGGCGACACATTCCGCGCGGCAGCGATCGAGCAGCTGACCGTCTGGGGTGAGCGCGCCGGCATTCCTGTGATGTCAAAACCGACCGGCGCCGATGCGGCGGGCCTTGTCTATGAGGCCATCGAAAAGGCGAAGGCGGACGATCTGGACCTTGTCCTGATCGACACGGCCGGGCGCCTGCAGAACAAGGCCGAACTGATGGCGGAACTTGAGAAAGTTGTCCGCGTCATCCGCAAGCTCGATCCGACCGCGCCGCACGATGTGATCCTCGTGCTGGACGCGACGGTCGGCCAGAATGCGCTTAGCCAGGTGGAGGCTTTCCGCAATACGGCCGGCGTGACGGGCCTGGTGATGACCAAGCTGGATGGCACGGCGAAGGGTGGTGTCCTGGTGGCCATCGCCGAGGCCTATGACCTGCCGATCCATTTCATCGGCATTGGCGAAAAGGCAGAAGACCTCCGCCCGTTCAGTGCGGAAGCCTTCTCGAAAGCCCTCGTGGGCGTCGGCGCCTGAGCCTATTCGGCCGCTTCGGCGAGGTCTGCTCCGTCATCGAAGATTTCCTCGATGCTGCGTCCGAACAGGCGGGCGATGGCGAAGGCGAGTGGCAGCGACGGGTCGTATTTCCCGGTTTCGATGGCGTTCACGGACTGGCGGGAGACATTGAGCCGGTCGGCGAGGTCTGCCTGACTCCAGCCTTTCTCCGTACGCAGGATGCGGAGGATGTTCTTCATCGGTGTCAGACCGTGCGGCCGAAATTGCAGCGGACAAGATGGCTGAGGCCATAGGCGATGAAATAGGCCGGTCCGAGCCAGAAGACCGGAAAATCGCCGATTGCCTCGAAGATCTGCAGGAAGCCGATGAGGAAGGCGGCGCCGGCTATGATCAGGCCGCCGTCCCGCATCGCCTTCATATGGTTCATGCGGGTGTATTCGTCCGTCTCATCGGTCAGCCGGCGCATCGCATAGAGCACCCCGATCAGCGGCACGGTGACGCCGACGGCGCAGGCGACTTTCAGCCAGAATGGTGCGGTCTCTTCATCGACGAGCATCGTCGTGCCCATGATGAAGGCGACGTAGACGATCATCAGCGGCCAAAAGAGGAAATTGTATCGGCGGTTTGCCGTACGAAAGCCGAGTTGCGCCATGGCCTGTCTCCTTGTCTAGTGTGCTTTACACTATGACAAGCAAACTTGTCAGTCAAGCGTGCTTGACAAAACTACCTATTCTGCAGCCATCGCGGCAGATTGGAGCGTCTGGGCGCCACGTACGAGGCGGCCGGGCTTCGCGCCGGTCGGGTCGCCGTCCCGGTGGGTGATCTCGCCCTTCAGGATGGTCGCCGTATAGCCAGAGGCCCGCTGCATCAGGCGCCGCCCGCCTGCGGGGAGGTCGTAGTCGACTTCCGGCAGGCGCAGTTTCAGGTTGGCGAGGTCGATCACGTTGAGGTCTGCGCGATAGCCCGGTGCGATCACCCCCCGGTCATGCAGGCCCATCCATTGCGCGGTGTCATGCGACTGGCGTTTGACGAGGTATTCGAGCGGCAGGCGCGGGCCGCGGACCCGGTCGCGCGCCCAATAGGTCAGCATGGTCGTGGTGAAGGAGCCGTCGCAGATCATGCCGACATGGGCACCTCCATCCGACAGGCCGGGCAGCGTGGCGGGGCTTTCCATCATGGCGCGGACGGGTTCCAGCGAACCCTGCGCATAGTTCAGGAAGGGCAGGTAGAGCATGCCGCGTCCGCCGCGTTCCAGCATCAGGTCCAGCGCCACGGCCTCCGGGCTCGTGCCGCGTTCTTTTGCCATGTATTCGAGCGTGCTCTCGGGGCCGGGTTCGTAGTTTACCGGGTCGGAGAGCTGGAACATCTTGCCGAAGCTGCGCAGCATCACCCGCAGGAAGGGGTGGTCCGTGGACGGCTCCTCGACGAGGAGTTTCGCCCGGAAGTCCGGGTTGCGGAGCGCCTCGACCCGCTTTTCGAAGGGCAGGGACGCAATGGCTTCATAGGAGGGGTGCGCGCTGAACGGGTTCAGCGTCAGTTCGAGCCCGAGCAGGACGCCGACCGGGCGCGGCGCAACCTGGGCCCGCATCGGCAGGCCGTCATTCGACGCCTTTTCGATGGCGCCGAGCAGGAGCCGCCAGCCTTCCGGCGCCACATCGGCCTGGGCGAGTGAGACCGAGAGCGGCCGGCCGGACGCCTCGACGATCCGGCGCAGCATGGCCGCTTCCTTCTGCGGATCGTTGAAGTCGGACACGAATTGCAGGACGCCCCGGTTTGCTTCCTTCAGGCCTTCGGCAATGCCGATGAGTTCGTGCTCGCTAGCCGTGAGGGTCGGAGTCGGCTGTCCGTCGGAGGTGCGGTGGTTCAGCGTGCGCGAGGTCGAGAAGCCGAGCGCGCCGGCCAGAACGGCTTCCTTCGCGAGCTGCTTCATTCGGGCGATGTCAGTGGCGGTGGCTTCCTCGCGGTTGGCGCCGCGGTCGCCCATCACGAAGACGCGCAGGGCAGCATGCGGCAGCTGGGCGCCGATATCGGTGTCGAAGCGGCGGGAGGAGAGGAAGTCCAGATAGTCCGGGAAGCTCTCCCATTGCCAGGGCAGGCCTTCGGAGAGAACGGGGAAGGGGATGTCCTCGACCCCCTCCATCAGGCGGATCAGACGGTCGTGATCTTCCGTGCGGCAGGGCGCGAAGCCGACACCGCAATTGCCCATGACGACGGTCGTGCAGCCATGCAGGGAGGAGGGGCTGACCGCTTCGCCCCAGGTGGCCTGGCCGTCATAATGGGTGTGGATGTCGACGAAGCCGGGCGTGACGATCTGGCCGCGGGCATCGATTTCCTCGATCCCCTTGCCGGAAACCTTGCCGACGCCCGTGATCTGGCCACCGGAGACGGCGATATCGCCCTCGAAGGGTTCGGCGCCGGTGCCGTCGACGATTGTCCCGCCGCGGATGATGAGGTCGCTGGTCGCCATGGTTTCCTCCTGATCTTTTGATGGAAGTGTGCCAGAGGGCCGGAGCGCTTTAAAGCCTGACCGCGCGTAACGCTTTCATGGCTGGGGAAAGTGGGGCAAGACGGACCGCTTCCGGAGCCGCCGCCGCCTCATGAATGCCGAACTGGTCCCTGTCGTCCTGTGCCTCTTCTCTGCCGTCACGGTGGCGACGACCAATGTTCTGGTGAAGCGGGGCGGGGATGTGCTGACGGCGCGAATGCTGGTCGCCGTCGTCATGGCGCTGACCGTGCTGCCTTTCGTGCCCTTCGTTCCATGGCCGCCCGCAAGCACGCTACCGCTGGTCGGCATCTCGATGGTGTCGCACTGGATGTACCAGTTCTGCCTGATCCGGGCGATGCACCGGGGCGACCTGTCGCTCGTCTATCCCGTCATGCGCGGACTTGGCCCGTTGGCGACCGCGAGTTTCGCAACCTTCGTTCTCAGCGAGCATCTCGCGCCATTGCAGGCGATCGGCCTTTTCTGCGCGTCGTTCTCCATTCTCTTCTTTGCGCTGCCGACCGCATCGACACGTGAAGGGCGGAGCCTCGACCGGCGCGCCCTGTTCTGGGCGGCGCTGACAGCAGTGGGCGTCGGGCTTTATGCCGTGAACGACACGCGGGCCGTTCGCGCGATGCCGCACCCGATGACGTTCGTGATTACGCTCTACCTGATCGACTGGATCGGCGTGACCTGCGCTTTTCTCTGGCAGCGCCGCGGCCGGTACATGAAGACGATCCGCCCCCAATTGCGGGCGAGCGTGATCGGGGGCATCGCCGGCTCGCTCTCGTACGGCATGGCGATCTTTGCCTATACGCTGACGGATGCGGCCATGGTGACGGCCCTTCGGGAAACCTCGGTCGTCTTTGCGGCCGCCATGGGCGCCTGGCTGCTGAAGGAGAATTTCGGCGCACGCCGGATCGTCGCGGCATCGGTGCTGGCAGCCGGGTTGGTCCTGATGCAAGCCGGTGCAGCCTAGGCGCTGGCGGCGTGCGTCAATTCGTGCGACAGCGGCTTTAACAAAACCGCAAGCTGGAATGGTGCGTAGAAAGCTCATGAACGAGATCGAGACCCAGACGACGAATGCCAAGAGCCCCGCCGCACGGGCTGGAGGCCTATGGACCGAACTTGGTCCGACGCTCGCCTTCATTGTCGTCTACAACGTGCTCCTGCGCTTTCCCGAGGAGGGAGTGCTCTCGAAGGAGAACGCGCTCTACTGGGCGACGGGTATCCTGATCATAGCCACGCTTTTCGTGGTCGGAATGAAAATCGTCCGCAAACAGAGGATACCGCCATTCCTTCTGATTTCGTCAGGTATGATCGGTGTTTTCGGCACACTTGGCATCGTGTTCCATTCGAAGCTTCTCCTTTTCCTCAAACCCACGATCATCAACCTCATGTTTGCCGGCGCCATTTTTGGCGGGCTCGCCGTGGGACGTAATATCTGGAAGATGCTGTTCAACGAACTGTTCGATCTGCCCGACAATGCGTGGCGGACGCTGGCGATCCGCTGGGGTCTGTTCTTCATCGTCATGGCCGTCTGGAACATCGTCGTCTGGCAGGCCTTCGGCGAAGTTGCCTGGGCGAACTGGAAGCTCGGCAATATCGTGATCGGCTTCGTCTTCGCGCTCGCGAACGCGCCCTTCATGATGAAGCACATGCATCACCCTGAATCGGATGCCACCGCCGACTAGTGCGTGAGCCTTTCCGTTCCCGGAGGGTTGGCGAAAGGCGGGAAAGCGGGCAGGTGCCGGATGCCCGCGAACTGGGTCAGCGCCCAGACCACGGTCGGGAAGGCGAGGTCCGACCAGGGGATGTCCTTCCAGTCGAACAACCCGACCTCGAGACTCTCCGGACCGGCGGCGATATCCGACATGAGTGTCGCACGGAACATGACCTGGACCTGAGCGATGCGGGGCACAGAGTAAACCGCCAGTAACTGATCGATCCGGATATCCGCACACGCCTCTTCCTGCGCTTCCCTGCGGGCGGCCTCTTCGACTGTTTCCCCTGTCTCCATGAAGCCGGCCGGGAGCGTCCAGTAACCTTTTCGGGGCTCGATTGCCCTCCGGCAGAGAAGAAACTGCCCATTCCGGGTGACAACGGACCCCGCGACGATTTTCGGGTTCACATAGTCTATAAAGCGGCAATGTGCGCACACGCGCCGCAATTTATCGTCACCTTTTGGCACTTCCATGTGAAAAAGTGGCGAAATGAAAGGATTCGATAATTCATCCGTCATCGGTTGTTATCCTATCGCGCCTTAGGAGAAAGGCATTGATCCGCACACGGGCCACCGGGTAAAGGGGTTTCGTGGGTGGGTCGACCGCCGAATTAGTTTCATCATCCCTGAAAGGTAAACCACAATGGCATTCAATCTCAACGCTTCGCCCAGCCACCTTCTGCATCGTGCACAGCAGGCTGCTGCAAACCACAGCGCCAAGGCCCTGAAATCGGCCGGCATCACCCTGCGCCAGTTCTCGCTGCTCGCTGCCCTCGATGGCAATGACGGCGTCAGCCAGTCCGATCTCGTCAACGCAACCGGCATTGACCGCTCGACGCTGGCCGACATGGTCGCTCGTATGGAAGCCGGCGGCCTGATCAAGCGCGCTTCTTCCAAGACCGACGCCCGCGCCAAGGCCGTCTCGCTGACCGCAAAAGGCAAGAAAGCGCTCGACAAGGCGCTCCCGGCTGTTCAGAAGGCTGACGCTGCCCTGTTCGCCACGCTGCCGAAAGTGAAGCAGGACGCCCTGATGTCCGGCCTCGTCGGCCTGACAGAAGAAGAGCCGAAGGCTGCTGCGCCGAAGAAAGCTCCGGCTGCGAAAAAAGCTCCGGCCCCGAAAAAGGCCGCTGCACCGAAAAAACCGGCTGCCAAAAAGGCTGCTGCCCCGAAAAAGCCTGCTGCCAAGAAAGCCGCTCCGAAAAAAGCCGCTGTCTCCAAGCCGGTCGTGAAAAAGGCTCCGGCCAAGAAACCGGCCGCCAAAAAAGCCAAGAAGTAATCTGAGGGTTACGGGCGGGGCGCTGCGAGCGCCTCGCCCACCCGCTTTGCCGAGGCCTCATCCAGCGGCCCGGCAATATGTTCGAGAATCTCGCCCTGGCTTGAGATCACGAACGTTTCCGGTACGCCGGTCAGCCCGAAATCCAGTCCGCCCTGCCCATCCGGGTCCATCGCGATATCGGCATACGGATTGCCGAGCTCGTCGAGGAACTTGCGGCCGTTTTCCGGCGTATCCTTGTAGAGTACACCATAGACGCGGCCGGGATGGGCCTCGGACAGCGCCACCAGTTGCGGATGCTCGGCCCGGCAGGGCGCGCACCAGCTGGCAAACAGGTTCACCGCAATGGCCTCGCCGCCCGGTGGGGGAGAGAAGCTGAGCGATCCCCCGTCCAGCCGTTCGAAACTGCGCGTCGGGGCAATGCGCGAGACGCGTTCAAAATCGCCTTTTTCCGGATGGCTGAGTTCCCAGCCAGCGATTCCCGCGAACAGGATCAGCGCAACAACAGGAATGGCGGCGAGCCAGCGTTTCATGCCGCATCGTCCCCGCGCAGGCGCGCCTCGGCCCGGTTCATGGCCGCCCGTGCCGCCCGTGCCCGGTAAGTCACGAGCAGGATCGTCGCCAGAATGCCGGCAGCGCCGATCGCGTAGCAGGCCCAGATGAACGCAGCATTCTTGTCGAAGTCGGGCAGCATGTCGCTCAGGCCTCCGCCATCAGTTTTGCATTCGCCTGCGCGGTCCGCCGCTCCCAGATCTCCGCCCGCATCAGGGTCTGAGTCAGACCCGCAAACAGGAGGGAATGACCGAGCCCGCTGGCCAGTAGCGGCCAGAGATAGACCGCGGCCATTTTCGGGCCTTCGGCGGTGAGGACGCTGGAGTCCTGGTGCAGCGACGTGAAGAGGTCCACGGAGAACTTGATCATCGGCACATTGATCGCGCCGACCATGGCGAGGATGGCGCCCGCGCGAGCAGCTTTCTGGCGAGTGTCCATCGAGGCGCGCAGCGCCATGTAGCCGAGGAAGAGGAAGAACATGAACAGGACGGACATCATCCGCGCGTCATCCCATTGCCACCATGTGCCCCAGGTCGGTTTGCCCCAGATCGAGCCGGTGGCGAGGCAGATGGCGGTCCAGACCGCGCCGAGCGGCGCAATTGCCTTGGCCGCGATGTCTGCCACTTCATGCCGCCAGATGAACCAGATGAAGCTCATCACCGCCATGGCCATATACCCCGACATGGCGAGCCAGGCGGCCGGGACATGGAGAAACATGACGCGCATGATGTCTCCCCCCTGATATTCGTCCTTCGGAACGATCCAGAGGCCCTGCCAGAGACCCCAGGCGATCAGAAGGGTACCCAACGCGTAGCAGAGCGGCGCCAGCCAGTTCGACAGGCGCATGAAGCGAAGGGGATTAGCGAACCAGGAAAACATGGGACCTCCGATACCTCTCCCTTAGTCTGCCGCCAAGCGCAGGGCCGCAGCCATGGCAAAGGGCGCGACGGCCAGGGCGAACAGGGTGGAGGCAGCCAGAAAGAGGGGCGCGCTCTCGCTGCCAGGTCCGTGGGTCATGGCTAAGGCTCCGAAAATGGCGGTCGGCACATAAAGGGGCAACGCAATCAGGCTGATCAACAGGCCGCCGCGCCGCACCGTAGCCGACAGGGCGGCACCGACCCCGCCCCAGAAGTAGAAGGCGAGCCCGCCGAGCCCGTAGAGTGCGGCATTGCGCAGCAGGCTGGCGGAGGCCTCGGCCTGGAACATCAGGGCAAGGAGCGGCGAGAGCAGCGCCAGCGGCAGGCCGGCGGCCAGCCAATGGGCAAACGTCTTGGCCGCTGCAATGGCAGAGGCAGGCGCGCCCGCCTGCAGCCAGAGATCGAGGGCGCCGTCCTCGGTATCGGCCTGAAAAATGCGCTCCAGCGTCACGAGGCTTGAGAGGGCGAGAGCCACCCAGAGGATGCCGGGCCCGACGGCACGCAGCGTCTGGGGATCGGTGCCGATGCCGAGCGGGACGAGCACGGCCGCACCGGCGAAGAAGCCGAGCGGCAGCAGCGCGCCCGCGCCACCGGCCCAGGCTTCGCCCAACGCCTGCCGGAAGGCGGCAAGGATTGGAGCGGGCCTCACAGCACCACCTCCGAGGTCGGAACGAAGCCCGACTCCCCGTGGATCGCCGCAACAATCGCGCCGCCGCTGGAAAGATGCGCTTCCACCAGTTCCAGCACCAGTTCCCGTCCTTCGGCATCGAGGGCCGTGTAGGGCTCGTCGAGCAGCCAGATCGGGCGCTGCTCCAGGAGGAGCCGGCCGAGTGCGGTCCGCCGCCGCTGTCCGGCGGACAGGTAGCGTGCGGGCACGTCGGCAGGCCGCTTCAGACCCATCCGGGCCAGAACCGCGTCAATATCGGCGCCCGACCCCCACGCCCTCGCCCAGAGGGCAAGATGAGCGCGCGGGGTCTCGTGCGGCTTGAGACCTTCGCGGTGGGCGAACCAGTGATGGCTGCCCTCCCGGCTGACGCTGCCCGCTTCGGGACGGGTCAGACCGGCAAGAATGCGCAGCAGGGTCGTCTTGCCGGCGCCGTTCGAGCCGCGCAGCACCAGGCTTTCCCCGGCAGAGACAGCAAGGCCGACGCCCGTAAACAGCACGCGCTCACCCCGGATCATACCGAGGCCCGAGGCCGAGAGGAGGGGGGATGCCAAGCCGGTCAACGCCGATTGCTGCGCCGCATGGGGCGCTGAAGGCGGCAACCGGACGTCAGATGGGGCATCAGGTTCTCCTACCTGCCTGTTTGCAGGCCCGTTTTAGCCGCTTCGCTCGCTGGGAATAGTCCCTTTGTCCCAATTGCATCAGGGGCGCGGGCCTTATATGAGACGGGCACGCGCCGCCCCCCCTGAGAGGCGGCCCCGGATTCACCCCAAGACGCGAGGTTGCCCTCCCATGCCGTCCCTCGACAGCTTCAAATCCAAAAGCAAACTTACTGCAGCAGGCCACGCCTATACGTATTACTCGCTGGAAGCGGCCTCGAAAAACGGCCTCGGGGATATTTCCCGCCTGCCGGCGTCGCTGAAGGTCCTGCTGGAGAACATGCTCCGGTTTGAAGACGGCCTGACCGTGGTCGAGGACGATATCCGCGCCTTTGCCGAATGGGCCGAGAAGGGCGGCAAGAACCCGCGCGAGATCGCCTACCGCCCGGCCCGCGTGCTGATGCAGGATTTCACCGGCGTTCCGGCCGTCGTTGACCTCGCCGCCATGCGTGACGGTATCAAGGCGCTCGGCGGCGACGCCAAGAAGATCAATCCGCTCGTTCCGGTCGACCTCGTCATCGACCACTCGGTCATGATCGACGAATTCGGCAGCCCGCGCGCCTTCCAGGCTAACGTGGACCTCGAATACGAGCGCAATATGGAGCGCTACACCTTCCTCAAGTGGGGCCAGAACGCGTTCAACAATTTCCGCGTCGTGCCGCCGGGCACCGGCATCTGCCACCAGGTGAACCTCGAATACCTCGCCCAGACCATCTGGACCGCCGAGAATGAAGCCGGCGAAATGGTCGCCTATCCGGACACGCTGGTCGGCACCGACTCGCACACGACGATGGTCAACGGCGCGGCCGTGCTCGGCTGGGGTGTCGGCGGGATCGAGGCAGAAGCCGCCATGCTCGGCCAGCCGGTTTCGATGCTCATCCCGGAAGTTGTCGGCTTCAAGCTGACCGGCGCAATGGTCGAAGGCACGACGGGCACCGACCTCGTGCTGAAAGTCGTCGAGATGCTCCGCAAGCACGGCGTTGTGAACAAGTTCGTCGAGTTCTGGGGTCCCGGCCTCGACAAGCTGCCGCTCGCCCAACGTGCCACCATTGCCAACATGGCCCCGGAATACGGCGCAACCTGCGGCTTCTTCCCGATCGACAATGAAACGCTGCGCTACCTGCGCCAGACCGGCCGCGACGAAGACCGGATCGCGCTGGTCGAGGCCTATGCCAAGCAGAACGGCTTCTGGCGCG
This sequence comes from Hyphomonas sp., assembly GCA_041398365.1. Classification (GTDB taxonomy): domain Bacteria; phylum Pseudomonadota; class Alphaproteobacteria; order Caulobacterales; family Hyphomonadaceae; genus Hyphomonas. Next base: position 25,934 of record JAWKUV010000026.1, read on the forward strand.
GCGACGACTATGCGCCGATCTACAGCTCGACGCTGGAACTCGACATGGGCACGATCGTGCCGGCGATCTCCGGTCCGAAACGCCCGCAGGACTATGTCCCGCTGACCAAGGCTGCCTCGTCCTTCACGAACGTTGTCGCGGCCTATCGCGGCATCGACATTTCGGCCGCCGCAAAGGAAATGGCCGACGAAGGCCCGGTCGCCACGAAACAGATCGAAGTCTGCAAGACCGCTGCGGTCGACGGGCAGGACTACAAGATCGGCGACGGTTCCGTCGTGATCGCCTCGATCACGTCGTGCACGAACACGTCGAACCCCTACGTGCTGATCGGTGCTGGCCTCGTCGCTCGCAAGGCCCGCGCGCTCGGCCTCAACCGCAAGCCGTGGGTGAAGACCTCGCTGGCGCCCGGATCGCAGGTCGTGTCGGAATACCTGGAAGCCGCCGGCCTGCAGGAAGACCTCGATGCCGTCGGCTTCAACCTCGTCGGCTACGGCTGCACGACCTGTATCGGCAACTCGGGCCCGCTGGCGCCGGAAATCTCCAAGGCGATCAACGAGAACGACCTGATGGCTGCCGCCGTCCTGTCGGGCAACCGCAACTTCGAAGGCCGGATCAGCCCGGACGTTCGCGCGAACTATCTCGCCTCGCCGCCGCTGGTCGTGGCCTATGCGCTCGCCGGCGACATGAACATCGACCTGACGTCGGAGCCGATCGGCACCTCGAAGGACGGCAAGCCGGTCTACCTGAAGGACATCTGGCCGAGCGACAAGGAGATCGCCGACCTCGTGGACAAGGTCGTCACGCGCGAGGCCTTCCAGGCCAAGTATGCCGACGTCTTCAAGGGCGACACGAAATGGCAGGGCGTGAAAACGACCGATGCCGAGACCTATGACTGGCCGCCGGCGTCGACCTATATCCAGAACCCGCCCTACTTCCAGGGCATGTCGCCGGAGAAGGGCGACATCAAGCCGATCACCGGCGCACGCGTGCTCGCCCTGCTCGGCGACATGATCACGACCGACCACATCTCTCCGGCTGGCTCGTTCAAGGCAACCAGCCCGGCCGGCAAGTACCTGACCGAGCGCCAGGTGCCGGTGAAGGACTTCAACTCCTACGGCTCGCGCCGCGGCAACCATGAAGTCATGATGCGCGGCACCTTCGCCAACATCCGTATCAAGAACGAGATGCTGGACGGCGTCGAGGGCGGCTACACGATCGGTCCGGACGGCCAGCAGACGTCGATCTACGATGCGGCCATGGCCTGGCAGGAGAAGGGCATTCCGCTCGTCGTCATCGGCGGCATCGAGTATGGCGCCGGCTCGAGCCGCGACTGGGCGGCGAAAGGCACGAACCTGCTTGGCGTGAAAGCCGTGATCGCCGAGAGCTTCGAGCGGATCCACCGTTCGAACCTGGTCGGCATGGGCGTCATCCCGTTCGAGTTCATGCCGGGCGAGAATCGCAAGACGCTCGGCCTCAAGGGCACCGAGACTTTCGACATTGAAGGCCTCGGCAACGACATCCGTCCGCTCTCGAACGTGCCCTGCAAGATCACCTATGCCGACGGCACCGTGAAGACGATCCAGATCAAGTGCCGGATCGATACCGAGATCGAGGTCGATTACGTCAAGCACGGCGGCGTGCTGCACTACGTGCTGCGCCACTTGGCCCGCAGCTAGGCGTCCGTCGCCTTCACATTGACCGGAAAGCCCCCGCAGCGATCAGGCTGCGGGGGCTTTTTACAGCCCTCACACCCCTGTGATTGTGTTGTAGGGGACAGAGTGTTCTATACAGGAAAACCATGAAACGCCTGCTCGCCACCCTCGCGCTCCTGTCCGCGTTCGCAGCGCCAGCTGCCATGGCGGAGTCGCCGGTCCTGATCGAGCTGTTTGCATCGCAGAACTGCCGGGCCTGCCCGAAGGCGCACAAGACGCTGAAAGAGGTCGAGGCCGCCCGTGACGACGTGCTGATCCTCACCTGGTCGGTCGACTATTGGGATTATCTCGGCGGCAAGGATCCGATGGCCATGGGCGAGTCCAAGGACCGCCAGCGAGGCTATGTGGACCGGTTCCGGCTGCGCGGACCCTATACGCCGCAGACCGTCTATAACGGGCTCGAGCAATGCCCCGGCAACAAGCCCGGCAAAGTCGAGGCCGCGATCGGCAAGGCAAAAAAGGAAACCGAACCGGGCGTTACGCTCATCCGGAAGGGCGACGGCGTCCAGCTGGACGGCAAGTCGCCGGGACTGACGGATATCTGGTATGTCGACTATCTCGACGGCGCCGACAACACGACCGACATGGTTCACCCCGTCACGCAGGTGACGGCGCTCGGCCCCTGGCTCGGCGGCCGGACGCAGATCGCCCTCCCGGTCTGCCACTCGCACTGTGCCGTGATTGTGCAGGAAGCGGGCTTCGGCCCCGTTCTCGCCACCCTGCCGCTGGATCCCTGATCAGGGCGTTTCCGGAATAGCGATCTCCGGCGGCCGCACGATGGACGAGACGGCCGGCGTGAAATCGTTCCAGTCATACTCTGACAGTTCGAACGCCCAGCCGGAGGCTTTCTCGTTGATTGTGCTGCCGCGCTGAGCGCCTTCGCCGGCTTCGATGGCCCGGAGCGTGACGAAGAAGCCGTCCGGCTCGCGATAGGCTTTCACTTCCACTTCCAGTCCGTCATGGGTCTCGGTGATGTGCCGGGCGACCGGTTGGGTAGAGAGGCTCGCAGCGGGCTTTACGCCGGTCGGCTGGAACCGCGTCAGCGCGAGCGCCGGCGTGGACGCGGCGATCCGACTGATCAGGCGGAAATCCTGATAGGGAGGGCCGGGCCGGAAATCCCGCTCGCTGGTGCCGACAGAACGCTGCAGGTAGAGGCTCTCTCCCGTCCGGTCGAAGATGCGCACCGCGGAGACGGCATCCGGGCTGATATCGATGATATCTAGGTCGAGCCAGGCGTCGCGATTGTAGAGCGGGGGAAGGTCGCCCTCGACCTGGAAGGCCTGTGTCTCGTCGGGCCGCCTTGCGTAGAGATGCTCACCCTTGCGGCCCGTGATAATGGCGGCGGTGACCTTGCCGGTGTCATCGGTGATCTCGACGAGGGCGCCGGTGCCACCCTTGCGTGGATCGCCCAGGCCGACGCGGTTCAGTTTGTCCGGATCGCGCGTGCGCGGTTCGCCCCAGGTCAGCTCGCCAAGACCGGTTGCGAGATCGGCGAGGCGGTCTGCGCGAACCGGGTAGCCTTCCGTCCCATCCAGCGTCCAGCCGTCCGCTGTGTTGATCAGGCGATAGGTCTCGTCTGCCAGCGTCACGTGGATTTCGGCGGCATCGGCGCGGATTTCGGCAAAATCCGGCAGGACAGGCTGGCCCATGCGGCCGGTCTGGATCGGGCCAGATCCGAAATCTAGGTGTGTCACAAGGGCGAGCAGGGTCAGGATGGCGGCGAGGGCACCAAGGGCCCGCAGGCGCCGTGTCCGCTGGCGGTCGCGGAGTTCGGTCATGACGCCCTCCGTGTCCGGACATGCTGTCGGCGCCAGACAAGCAGGCCGGCGAGCGCAATCAGGATTGGACCGCCCCAGATATTGATCGCCTTGAGTGTCGCTTCCATCCGGTCGACATCGCGCCGGTAATCGCGCTCGATTGTCCGCAATTCGCCGCGCAGCGACACGATCTTCGTGCGCAGGTCAGACAGTTCCGCACGCTCGTCATCGGTCAGGTCGGCTTCTGCATCGCCTTCGAAGAAGCCATCGGTTGATCCGATGGCCTGCAATTCCTCCAGCCGCCCCTGCGCTTCCTGGAGGCTCGATTCGAGTTCGGCCTGCTGGCGGAAATAGACGGCTTCGGCGGCCGACCGCATCTTGTCGATCCGGGTCATTGGCCGGAGGCTGGGCGCGCGTGAGCGCAGACGCGAAAGCTCACCGCCGCCCGCGAGGGCGTCGAGCGCGTTCAGCACCAGTGCGCCATTGTCGGCCACCACGATGTCGCGGCCCGGTACGATGTAGAAGTCATCCGCGATGAAATCGACATCGGCGATGAATACGAGTTCGGCATCCGTCTCGCTGGTCGAGACATGCGGTGGGGCGTTTGCTGCATCGGCGCGGGCGAGTTCCGCCATGACGGGGTCGGAGGGTTCCTCGAAAGCAGGCGCGCCGGCAGGGAAGGCCGTGGTTAGATGGCCCGAGAGTCGGCCAGCAAGGGTCAGCGGGCCCGGCTGCGTCTGATAGGCCTTCAGCGTGTCCGAAGGCTTCATGTCCCGCACCGCGCGGGCCGCGTCGATATAGGAGGGGCTCGGGCCCGTTTCGATCAGCGGCGAGAAGGTTTCATCAGCGGGAAGGTTAGCGACGACCAGTGCGCCCGGGGCGCCGAAATTCACGGCGCGGGTCAGGTCTGCCGTGATCAAATCGTCCTGGTTCATGTCGCCGGCGGGCGTTGCGATGAACAGAGGATGGGCCTGCTCCTCAACCCGGCCGTCGCCAAGATCGACCGGAACGGGCAGGGCACCGGCGGCATCTGCAACGGCATCTTTCGACAGGGTCACCCCCCATGCCTCGCCCAACGTTCCGAGATCGGACCGCGCCTCGGCGCTGGACACATCGAACGGACCCTGCGCAACGGCGGTCTTGGCGGCGGGATCCACAAGGAAGACGGCGCGGCCCTTGCGCAGCACGAACTGGTCGACCAGCCATTCCTGCCGGCGTGTCAGGGCCGGCGGATGCACGACCAGAAGGACGTCGAGATCGGCCGGGATGGACTGGAACGTTTCCGGGATCTGAACGATCTCGAAGCTCCGCGCGATGTCCTGCAACAGTGTATAGCCGCCCTCGCCGCCGGGGGCCGACATGCCCGGCAGTGTCGTCAGAATGCCAACGCGCGGCGGGTCAGGATCGTCGAGGCGCGCGACCATGCGGGTGAGGTCGTATTCGAGCGTGACTTCGCGCTCCGGTGCGAGGAAGGGGATGACGCGCTGGTCGTCGATGGCATTGTGCCCGATGACACCGAAATAGAGCGGGTCGTCGCCATTCGTGCCAATGGCGGTGATACCCGCGGCCAGCGCTTCATCCTCGGCCGGAGAGAAGGGGGTCGGATCAATCTCGCGCACCCGCACGCGCCCGCCGGACTGGGATTCATAGGCCTGCAGAAGTTCGCGCACACGGGCGGCGTAGGCGCGGACGGCCGGATAATCCTGTCCGACGCTGCGGGAATAGACGAGCGTCAGGTCCACCGGTTCGGCAATGTCGGACAATGTGTGCCGCGTCGCCTTGGACAGCGAATAGAGATGGTTCTCGGTGAAGTCGATCTGCGCGCCGGTCAGGACTTTTTGCGCCAGCAGGTTTCCCGCCACGAAGATGACGGACACGAGCGCGGTCGCCGCGAACAGGTAGTGTTTCGACTTCATTTCAGCCGAGCCTCTGGCGGGCGGCCCAGAGGCCATTGAGGATCGCCCAGAAGGCGGTGAAGCCGAGGAAGAACATGACCGCGCGCAGTTCCAGCACGCCGCGCTGGGCGCCTTCGAATTGCGTCAGGAAGGAGAACTGCGCCACGAGGTCGGCAAAGCCTGTCCCGAAGACGGATTTCACGGTCGACAGGACGAGCGGCCAGCCGGCGGCTGTAAAGGCGAAGGCGATGAGGACGCTGATCACAAACGCCGTCACCTGGCTCCCCGTCAGGGCCGAGACGGCCGCTCCGACCGAAAGGTAGGCCCCGGCCATCAGGAAACTGACGAGATAGGTCAGGAAGATCGCCGCATTGTCTGGCGCGCCGAGATAATTGACGGTGATCCACATCGGAAAGGTCAGCAGGAGGCCGACGCCGGCAACCGTCCAGGCGGCGCACAGTTTGCCGAGGACCAGTCCAGGCATGCCGAGGGGGAGGGAAAGGAGCAGTTCGTCGGTACCGGCGCCACGTTCATCCGCCCAAAGACGCATCGCGAGGGCGGGCAGGAAGATCATGTACAGCCAGGGATGCCAGACGAAGAAGGTCGACAGGTCCGCCGAGCCTGCGCCGAAGAAATTGCCGGCTTCCCAGGTGAAGACACCGAGCGCCAGGAGGAAGACAGCCAGGAAGACGTAAGCCATGGGTGTTGCGAAATAGGCGCCCAGCTCACGCCGGTAGGTCGCCCCGAAACCACCCATCTGCTGGCGAAGGAAATTCCTCATACCGAGTTCGCCTCCGCCTGGTCGGTCAGGCGCATGAAGGCGCTTTCAAGCGATCCGTCTTCGGAGCGCTTCGCGAGCGCTTCGGGTGTCTCGTCGGCGACGATGCGGCCGCGGTCGACCACGATGGCGCGGGTGCACATGGCGGGCACTTCGGTCAGCGTATGGGTGGAAATGAGGATCGCCTTGGTCGGTGCCATGCGGGCGATCAGCGCGCGCACCGCGCGCTTCTGGTTGGGGTCGAGGCCGTCGGTCGGCTCGTCCAGCAACAGGACCGGCGGGTCGTGCAGGATGGCGCCGGCAAGGCCCACGCGGCGGCGGTAGCCCTTCGAGAGGGAACCGATCCGCTGGCCGGACACGGTCGTGATGCGGGCATCGGCAATCGCACGCTCGACGGCATCCTTGCGCTTGCTGCGCTCGATGCGGCGGGCGGCGGCCATGAAATTCAGGAATTCCGGTGGGGTCATGTCCTCATAGAGGGGCGCACCTTCCGGGAGGTAGCCGAGCGCAGCTTGGGCATCGCGCCGGCTGGAAACGATTGACTTGCCGTTGATCAGCGCATCGCCGCCGTCCGGCTCAAGCACGCCGGCAATCATGCGCATCGTGGTTGATTTGCCGGCGCCGTTCGGACCGAGAAAGCCAAGGACGGTGCCCTTTTCGAGGGTAAAGGAAACACCCTGAACGGCGCGCTTGGCGCCGAAGGATTTTTCCAGATTGCGAATGTCGAGCATTCTCTGGGTCAAACGCCTCTATCCCGGGGAGGCATGTTGATACCGCCCTTCGCCCTGTCTGGCCAGAGTCGGGAAAATTACGCTGTCAGTAAGGTTTGCTCAGGCGGAGAAGCGCCGGACCTCGTCCAGAACGGCCTTTGCGGCCACCTCGACGATCTTGCCGCCGTCTTCGGCGTTCGATTGTGTCGGGTCGGAACCGATCCGCCCGTCCGGAAAATCCCGCCGGTACTGAACTGCATCGCTGATCGTCCCGGTCGGGGCGATCTTCGGGCTCATCTCGACCTCAGGCCGCGCGCGGTCCGGATAGCCGAAATAGGTCACGGAGACTTCCGAGGCGGTGGCGTGGCTGCCATGGCCGACAGGGTAGAGTTGGTTGCAGAGCTGCATGACGGAGGAGAAGTCCCACCAGTCGCGCCGCTTCAGGGTCAGGCCCGGCCGGTTGTCGGCGCCGCGCGGGTCGAAGCTGCGGCGGGCATGGATTTCCGAGAAGGCTGCTTCGATCGTGGCGATGTTTCCGCCATGGCCGTTCAGCCAGTAGATCCGTTCGAAGCCGTGGCGCATCAGGCTTTCGGTCCAGTCCGTCATGGCGGCAATCATCGTCGACGGACGCATCGTGATCGTGCCGGGAAAGCCGAGATGGTGCTGGGCGCAGCCGACCGAGAAAGTTGGGCCGACGAGCATGTCGTCCGGGGCGAGGCTTTCTGCGTGCCGGGCAATGATTTCCGGGCAGAGCGCATCGGTGCCGATAAAGCCGTTCGGGCCGTGCTGTTCCATTGATCCGATCGGGATGACGATGGTGCGCGATTTCTTCAGCCACGCTTCGATGTCCTGCCAGGTGGAGACGGGTAGCAACATGGGATCAGTCCTTGCGGGGGGCGAGGCGGCGGGAGATGTGGCCCATCTTGCGGCCGGGACGGGCTTCGTGCTTGCCATAAAGGGTCAGCACGTCGCCGGGGGCAAGGCTGGTTGGGTCGACCAGGCCGTCATCGCCGATCAGGTTCACCATTTCCGCATCGAACAGGCGGTGCGTGTCGCCGAGCGGCCAGCCGCAGATGGCGCGGATATGCTGTTCGAACTGGCCCGTCTGGCAGGCTTCCGGCGTCCAGTGCCCGGAATTGTGGACCCGCGGGGCGAATTCATTGGCGAGGAGGCCGCCGTCCGGCAGGACGAAGAGTTCCAGCGCCAGCACGCCGACATGGCCGAGCGCGTCGACCAGGCGGATCGCCTTTGCGCGGGCGGCTTGTTCGATCTCTCGCGGCAGGCCCGACGGCACGGTCGAAGTGGCGAGGATGCCGTCCCGGTGGACATTGTGCGGCGGGGCCCAGGTGGCCGTCTCGCCAAGGGTGGAGCGGGCGACAAGGACGGAGATTTCCCGCTCGAAGGGCACGGCGGCCTCGAGAACACAGGGAGCCGCGCTGACACTGGCCCAGGCGGCGGCAATATCCGCCGGCGAGCGGATCCAGGCCTGGCCCTTGCCGTCATAGCCCTCGCGGCGTGTCTTCAGCAGTCCGGTTCCGCCGAGTTCCGGCAGGGCCTGGGCGATGTCATGATCCGTATTGATCATGCGATAGTCCGCTGTGGCGATGCCGATGGCGTTGAGAAACGACTTCTCGTCGCCCCGGTCCTGCGAGACGGCGAGGGACTTTGCACCGGGATGGAGGTGCGTGCCGGCTGCCAGCAAAGTGTCGGCAACGGTGACCGGAATGTTCTCGAACTCCAGCGTGACGACGTCGCAGGCCCGGGCAAACTCGGTCAGCAGGGCGGCATCGTCATAGGACCCGTGCCAGTGCCGGCGGCAGACCCGTGCGGCCGGCGCATCGGCCTCCGGGCAGTAGATGTCGACATCGAATCCAAGGCGCTGGGCGGCGTTGGCGAGCATGCGGCCGAGCTGGCCACCGCCGAGGATGCCGATGACACTGCCTGGCGCGACCGGCTTCATCCCTCCGGCGTCTCCGCGACGCTGTCGGTCTGGGCCTTGCGGTAGGCATCGAGCTTCGCGGCCACGGCGGGGTCTTCCAGCGCGACGATGGAGGCGGCCAGGATGCCGGCATTCACGGCGCCCGCTTCACCGATCGCGAGCGTGCCGACCGGGATCCCGCGCGGCATCTGGACAATGGAGAGGAGGCTGTCGAGGCCGGACAGGGTCTTGGTCTGGATCGGAACGCCGAGGACGGGCAGGGGCGTCATCGAGGCGGTCATGCCCGGCAGGTGAGCCGCGCCGCCGGCGCCGGCGATGATTACTTTCAGGCCGCGGTCCTTCGCGCTCTTGGCATAGGCGACCAGACGATCCGGCGTGCGGTGGGCCGAGACAATCTGCGCCTCGTGGGAAACGCCGAGTTCGCTCAGGAGGCGAGCGGCTTCCTTCATCACCGGCCAGTCGGACTGGCTGCCCATGATAATGCCAACGCTGGGGGAATCGCTTGTAGCCATGGCTTCCTCGCCGCCGGAAAGCGCGCACCATATGCAGGCGGCCTGCCCCGTCAACTGCCGCCTGCTGGGCGAACCTGCTCCACAAGCCTGCCGACTGCGCCTATCCTTGCGAAATGGCGGATGATGGCGCTCCCATTCAGGCTGACCGGCGGCGGGCGCTGGTCGACATACTCGGCCTGGATCTGGCCGGGATGGACCGTCACACGCGGGCGGCCATCGAGGCCCTGTGCGACGAGGTCATTGCACTCCGGGAAGAGCTGGGTGAGGCGCGGGCCTCGCTGTCGGAGGCGGAACTGCTGGCTGACAATGATGCCCTCTGCCCGATGTTCAACCGCCGGGCCTTCGAGCGGGAGGTGCGCCGAGAGATCGCGCTCGCCAACCGGTTCCGGACCCCGCTCTGCTTGATCTTCGTCGATCTCGACAATTTCAAGCCCGTTAACGATCTCTATGGCCACGCCACGGGCGATGCCGTGCTGCTGAAAGTGTCGGAAATCCTGCTCGGGATCACGCGTGATACCGACATTGTCGGGCGGCTCGGCGGGGACGAATTCGGCATCGTCCTCTCACAGGCGACACTGGCCGATTCCGAACGCAAGGCTGTCCAGCTATCGGAGCGAATCGATGCCCTGACGGTGCGCGGGCCGGAAGACACGAAGGTCGAGGGCCTGCGGATCGGGGCCTCATGCGGCATTGTGGCCTGGCAGCCGGGCGAGGATGCCCAGCACCTGATCGCGAGGGGCGATCAGGCCATGTTTGCCCAGAAAGCGCACAGAAAAGCCGGGCGTTCTGCCCGCGCCTGAGGCAGCGCTTCTCTAAACGAGGATTCATTGGACTCCATGGTGACGGCCGAAATCGTTTGTGCTTAAGTGTTGCTGTTAAGACACACGCACTTCACAGCAGAAGGAGGCTGAAATGTCGCTACAGGGCCGGATCGTTGAGCTCGCCAACAAGCACCGCCAACTGGACCAGAAGATCGCAGAAGAAGAAAAACGCCCTGCTGCAGATGCACTTCGCCTCAAGGACCTGAAACGACAGAAACTCAAGATTAAAGAAGAGCTGCGATGGCTTGATGCCAGCTGACGGCAATTCAGGGCGAGGGTCCTTTCGCCGTCAGACCAGATGAGGCGAAAGGACCGGTTCCATGCGGGACATTTTCGATCAGGACAAATCGCTGAGCCTTGGCGCCGTGCGCCAGGCCGCGATGGTATTCAACCTGCTGCTCGCCGCCGCAGCTTTCCTGGCGATCCTGCGCGGGCTCGGGCGCCTGTTCACCGGGCACTTCATCGGCGCCCTGACCGAAACGCTGGGGGCCTTCGTCGCGCTTGGCTTCCTCTTCCTTGTCGTCCGGCTGCTGACGGAACTTCTGGCAGCCCAGCATCGCCTCAACGACCGCCTGATGGTCCTCGGTGATGACCTGCGCTCGCATCGCGACGCGGCGAAGGACTAGAGGCCCATGGGCACACCTGTAACCGCAATTCTCGGGCTCGGCCGGGAAGTCGGCGATGCCGTCGCGCGCCGTTTCAGCGAACTCGGACATAATGTTCTTGCCGCCGATTCCAGCGGCGACCGCCTGCTGACTGCGAAAAATGCCATGCCAGAGGAAGTGCTGCTCCACCTCGGAGACCTGCACACACGGCTCGGCCTGCGCAATGCGGTGGCGGCCGCCGTCGAGGGCTTCGGACGGATCGACAATATCGTCGTCATTCCCAGCATCGAACAGCCAGATTCCCTGCACGATTTCTCGCAGGAGAAGTTCGACAAGGCCCTGTCGAAGACGATCCGCGGCGCCGCCCAGTCCCTCAAGGTGTTTGCCGAGCGCATCGCCGAACAGGCCGACCTGCCGACCGCGGGTGTCGAACGCATCCGCCAGCGCGGAACGGTGACCTTCGTGCTTTCCTATTCGGCGCTCGCCACGATGCCCGGACGGTTCACGGAATCCGTCACGCAGGCGGGCGTGATCGGCGTCGTGCGGGCCGGATCGCTCGACCTTGCCGAAGCCGGCATCCGCGTGAACGCGATCGTCGCGATCCGTCCGCGTGAGGAGAAAATGGAGAACTGGACGTCCCGGCGGACGCCGCTCGGACGGGCGGCCCTCGCCGACGAAATCGCCGACGCGGCTGCCTTCCTCGCATCGCCGGAGGCCGCCATCATTACCGGCGAAGTGCTTCGCCTTGACGGCGGCCGCCAGGGCCTTGCCGGTATTCTCGACTAGGCCGGCATCAGGCCGGATACGCCGGCCTCTTCCGGCACGGCTTTCCAGACCGACTTGGTCTCGAGCGACCAGTCATGGCTGAGAATGTCCGAGACCTTCTTGTATTCAGCGACGGCATCTACCGGGGTCAGCGTCACGAGGATGTAGCCGTGGCCATAGGGGTCGTGCCATTCGACTTCCTTGTTGGCGTCGGCGAACATCTGGCCGAGTTCCGGGACCGCCTTCACGACGGAACCCGAGCCCGGTGACGTGATCGAGGTGCAGCCGAATTCGACGCCGCGGCGCGCGCCGGCCGCGTCATAGAGCGTGTTCGCCCAGGCGGTATGGGTGTCGCCGGCCAGCGTGACGAGGCGCGCATTGGTCTTCGCCACAGAGGCGTAGAGGCGCTCGCGGGCCGCCGGGTAGCCGTCCCATGCATCGAGGTTCATCGGCAGGCCGAGGGCGGAGAAGGGCAGCATAGCCTGCACGAAGGGATTGTCCTGCGCGGCGAGCTGCTCGGGCGACAGGGTCTCCTGCAGATTCGGAAGGACGACGCGGGCCATGACGACCTGGTTGGCGAGGACCTGCCAGGTCTTTCCGGCGGCGACCGATTTGCCGAGTTCGCCTTCGAGCCAGGCTTCCTGTTCGGCGCCCATCATCGTGCGCGCCGGATTGTTGACCTCGGCGAGCTTCGCGCCGGCCCGCTGGGCGATGTCTTCCGGCGTCGTTGCGCCGGCAAGGGCGGAGAACCAGTCGAGGCTGGGCGACCGGCCGGTCAGGCGCGTCTCGAGGGCGTGGATGGAGGCCACGTCGCCGAACTGGAAGCTGCGCCAGACGGCGGAAGTGATGTTGCCGGACTCGGGCTCGCGCAGCGGCTGCCATTCGAAATAGGCCTGGATCGCGGCCATCTTGCGGTCCGACCACTCGCCTTCATTGTTCTCGGGATTGTGGTTCTCGGCGCCGGTCCGGTAGGAATCGTTGGCGCTTTCATGGTCGTCCCAGGTGCAGATCCACGGTGCGGCGGCATGGGCGGCCTGAAGGTCCGGATCGGTCTTGTACTGGGCGTGACGGCGGCGATAGTCCGACAGGGTGATGCATTCCGTGATCGGATCATGCGGGCGGCCGAGCGCGGCGGCGACGTCGCCGCCATAACCGTCGGTGCCGTATTCGTATATATAGTCGCCAAGGTGCAC
>JAWKUV010000027.1:0-36584 GCA_041398365.1 Hyphomonas sp.
ATCCTCCGGAACCTGCCGGACTTGCATCGCAGCAGCGCTCGTGGGCTGGATTGCAATCTTCGCCGCACCGGCATCGGCCCAGCCGGTTGTCATCGAGACGCCGCCCCTCGTGTACCAGGGGCGATCTGCCGGTCCCATCACGATTGAAACGCCGCCGCTTGTCTATCAGGGGCGTTCCTCGGGCCCGGTCACGATCCAGACACCTGAACTGGTCTACCGGGGACGCGCATCGGGACCTGTTGCCATCGAGACTCCTGCACTGGTCTACACGGGCCGATCCTCCGGTCCGGTGACGGTCGAGACGCCGGCACTCGTCTACACAGGCAACGCGGTGACCAATGCGCCCACGGAAAAGCCAGCCTACGAACTGGAATATCTCGATCCGCCAATGGGGCCCGTTTCTTCGACCTATCTCAGTCTCGACAACAAGACGGTCGATGTCGGGGCTGATATCCATTTCAAGTATCACGGCCTTCCGCAGCGCGGCGGATTCGGCGGCCTCTTCTACATGGGGGGCGAGACGCCGAAGCACGCCGCCTGGTTCTACACATCTGCGGCCAGGCCCGACGGGGAATACATTCGCTCCGCAGGCAGCCTTCCGCATTTCACCGGCGACTGGAAGGTTTGCATTGGCTTTCCCCCAAACGTGACGACGAACGATCCGGATGTCTCGAAATATGATGACTGCCTGGATTTCGTGCTGGCGGGGCCTGGCTCCATCGGCGCGCACCCGACGATGACCGGGCCGCCGGAGATACTTGCAGGCCGCAAGGCAGAGCTGCGCTATGCCGGCATGCCCGCCTGCAATTGCAAGGTGTCGATCGTCGATTCTGCGGGAAAGCAAGCGGCGGAGTTCTTCACGAACCGGCAGGCAGATGGCGTCCTTGAACTGCAGCTGGAGCGTCCGGGCACATACGAGCTCCGGGTTTATTATCATGGTGAAGCGCTGCGTGCGCGGATGAAACTGGAGGTGATGTGATGAGAATGGTGATCGCTATGGCGGCCGCGATGACGGCTGTTCTCCTGCCGGCATCTGCTGACGTCTCCAGCCTGACGGCCGAACAGCGCGCGCAATATGATGCAAAGCTCGCGCAGTGCATTTCCGAGAAGACGAAGTCCACGTCACGGACCAGCATTTCCACGATTGAGAAGAATGCCATCCGCAAGGCTTGCGAGGCCACCGCGCTTGCTGCCGTGACGGCTGGGCCAGCCGTCGCAAAAGGCAGCGTGCCGCTGGGAGGCGGGCTGCCCGGGTCCGTAGGTGTTCCTGTCGGAGAAGTTGATGTTTCAGGTGAAGAGGTAACCGAAGCTCTTGCCCGGCAGGCGCAACTTTCTTCCCTGACGAATGCCGTGCGGCTTCAGATTCCGGTGAAAATAAGTGGCCTGCCGAGCAAGCAGGAATTGTTCGAAAAATGGTCCGATAAAATCATGGACCTGGATGGCGCAACAGATATCGAGCTCATGGTGCTTTGTTCGATGTCAATGCAGGAGGGAAACCAGCAATACATCTTGGGGTACTATCCGAAAAAGTTCCCGTACAGCCAGTCGCTTGACGAGGTCGCGACACTTGCTGTTCCGGATATTATTTCAACGCGAACCAAGAGCAATCCGTATGAAGGATCGCGTATCGCGGATATTCTTCAGCATCCGGATCATAAGGTATATTTGTGGTGCACCATCAACTATGCGCTGCACGGGCCCAACCGCTTCCCGAATGACCCCTATCCCTTGGGGTTTATTGCGGCCGCCCTGGGCAGGGAGGGGGTGGCACCGGTCACCGCTGACACGATCTGGGGAACCTATGGCGGCGGCGAATGGAAATCACTTGAGCGCAGATGGAACACTGAGAACCCGCCAGCAGGAGTGACGTTCGTCCGCCCGGGTGTCGAGCAAATCGTTCCGGCGGTCGAGGGGCAGCCATGAGCATCCGGGCCCGGGGAATCGTAGCCTGCGCATTTATGTTGCTTTGGCAAATCCCGCTATCAGCGAGCGCCCAATCGGCGCGGTCTGCGGCGTCCTGGGAACAGGCCTGCCTTGGCAACGAGATTGGTAAGGACCGGGAGTCCTATTGCGCCGCCTACGGCACATTCATGACTTCCATGACGCCGCTGCAGAAGCGCGACTATGACCAGGCGTTCGCCGCTTGCGGCGATACGGCACGCGCCGGTGCCCGCAAGTGGACCTGCGAGAAGGCGGCCTATGAAGCTGCGCGCGTCGCACCGGGTGGCGCAACCGGAATAGATCTGCCGAGGACACAGGTGCCGCTTGCGCTGCCAAAGGATTTTGCCACCACGCCGGTGCCGAAGCTGAAGATCGACGAAACCTTCAAATCGGAAGCCGCCGCGGATGACGCCGCGTTTCTGACGATCCGCGTCCCGATCGAGTATTCGGGCCTGCCCTCGCTCAGCGTTCTGCGGAAGCACTTCGCAAAAGATCCGCTGGCGGATGGCGGCGAACCCTACCTGGTGGCCCATTGCCGTGTTTCGAAACGCTCCGTATCGGGCCCGGTGGAGGCTGCTGCCGGCATCCCCTGGGTCGAGAACGGTGCGGAACAAACACAGACGCTGAGCGTCCGTTTCTTCGACCGGTTCGCAGACGGGACCCTGCCGACGACCGGTGAGGAATTTTTCTGCGCGCCGTGGTTCGGCGTTTTCGATCCCGCGAATGCCGAAATCTCTGTCTTCAACGGCGGGACTTCCAATGGCGAGAACAGCGGAAATCTCTGTGCCAATACGCCGGGCTATGAAGTCGGGCAGGATGACAATTGTGCCGCCATCGCCGGAACGCTTGATCGCGGCCAGCTCGTGAAGCTGACCCGCTTTTGGAGCCATCCCCTGCCTGACGGAACCGATTCAGAGCGCCTCATTCCGGCCGAATAGGCCGCGCTGATTTCAGAGGTTCATCTGGCTCTGGGTGGTCAGCGAGACGAGCTTGCCGTCCTGCCTTTCGACTCGGGTCTGCCAGACCTGGAGGCGGCGGCCGACCGTGACAGGGGTCGCTGTCGCGGTCAGGACACTGCCGGTGGGCGCCGCCGCGATCAGGTTCGTCTTGCTCTCGGTCGTGGTCGTGCCGGCCGAGCCCTCGGGCAGGTTCAGGAAGGCGCCGAGCGCGCCGGCGCAGTCGGCCAGCGTCATCAGGAAGCCGCCATGGGCGATGCCGCCCGCCGTGCAGAGGTCCGCTCGCACCGTGGCGCGGAGGACGACCTTGTCCCTGGCGGCCTCTATGGTCTCGAGCCCGGTCAGGCCGGCAAAGGGCATCGCGGCGGTGAGGGCCTTCAGCCGGTCTTCGGTCATGTCGTCTCTCCCAGTGACTTTTATGCGCTTATTTTACAACCGTATCCGGGTAAAACATCCCTCCATCCGGGCCCCGGCCGGGCATTTTTCCGGGCATGTCAGGTGTCGGATAAGTCGCGCCCGCCGGGGCTCCACACTTGCCCTTAACGCCTGTCGTGCTAGAGGCCGGACATGAACGGTATCACTCTCCACAAGGGCGACCTGCCGGCCGGCATGGATTTCGGCCCCGTCGTCGCCATCGACACCGAGGCCATGGGCCTCAACCTTCAGCGCGATCACCTGACGCTGGTCCAGCTCTCGAGCGGCGACGGAACCGCGCACCTGGTGCAGCTGACGCGGGACTATGATTGCCCGAACCTGAAGGCCCTGCTGACCGATCCCAAGGTCGTGAAGCTGTTCCACTATGCCCGTTACGACGTCGCCATGATGCTGCGCTGGATGGGAATCGCCTGTACGCCGGTCTGGTGCACCAAGATCGCCTCGCGCCTCGCCCGCACCTATACCGACCGCCACGGCCTCAAGGATGTCGCCCGCGAAGTGGCCGGAATCGAGCTCTCCAAGGCGCAGCAAAGCTCCGACTGGGGCCAGGCCTCGCTGACCGATGCGCAGATGCAGTATGCGGCCTCGGATGTGCTGTATCTGCACCAGATCAAGGCAGGTCTGGAGGCCATGCTGATCCGTGAGGGACGGCTCGACCTGGCGCAGGCCTGCTTCGACTTCCTGCCCACCCGCGCCCGCCTCGACCTCGCCGGCTGGGGCGAAGAGGACATTTTTGCCCATTCCTGACGAACCGGTCATGCCTTCGCCGCTTTTGTCACGGCAATATCGAGGGTAAACACGCAACAGATTTGTTGCTTCAGGTCCTGCCGCTTTTTCATGGATGTTGCCACTCACCACGACCCGGCCTCGCTCTGGGCTCCGCGCCGTCAGCTGACGCTCGCGCAGGCGCGGCGGCGGTCGGAACGGGTGCGGACCCTGCGCATGGCCTTTGTCGCCGGTGCTGCCGTGTCCATCGGCTTCTTCGCGGGCCATATCATCAAGAGCGCCCTGACCAGCGATTCCCATCCGGTCAGCGTGAGCCAGGAAGAATCGGTCACCATGCTGAACCCCCGGTTCACCGGCCGGGATTCGGTCGGGCAGAGCTTCCAGATCACCGCAGACGCCGCCCGCCGCCGCCGCGTGGAAGACCAGGCCGTGGACCTCGTCGGTCCGGTCCTGACCGACCAAATGGGCAGCGAAGTCCGCGCGCCCTCGGGCATGTACGACCGCGATGCCGGGATTCTCGAGCTCTATGACGATGTCAGGATCACCGACGCATCGGGCTACACGTTCACCTCGTCGGGTGCCCGGGTCTATGTCGGGCAGGGCCGGGTCGAAGGCCTGTCGCCGCTGGAGGGGAAGGGTCCCCTTGGCGACATCCGCTGCGACACGTATGAAGTTCTTGAAGACGGCAACCGCATTGTCTGCACAGGCAATGTCAGGACAGTGATCTACCCGGCGCCCGAAGTGCCGACAGAAACAGGTGAAGGTGAGACAGATGGCTCGCAATAAGATTCTTGGTGCCCTGCTCGTCTGTGCGGCGCTTTCGGCGCCCGCCTATGCGCAGATCTCGTCCGAAGGCGGCCCGATCTACATCAATTCCGACCGGACCGAGAGCCTTGAGCGTGAGCGCAAGGTCCTGTTGGTCGGCAATGTCGACATCCAGCAGGGCGATGCCCGCCTGCGCGCCGACAAGGTGACGCTCGTGTTTGCCGACAAGCAGGGCGGCACGACCAGCACGCTCGGCGGCAGCTTCGGCCAGATCCAGTCCATGCTGGCGGAAGGCGAGGTTTTCTACGTCACGCCGGAGCTGAAAGCGAAGGGCGACCGCGGTATCTATGAAGCCGCCATCGACACCATCACCATGACCGGCAATGTCGCCCTGATGCGGGGCCGGGACGTCGCCGAGGGCGAAGTTCTGAAGCTCGAGGTCAAGAACCGCCGTACCACGCTCGACGGCGGGGACGGACGCACCCGCATGATGATCGATCCGGAATCCAAACCGGGTTCGAATGGTTGAATTTGATCACGATCGTGAAACCGATCTTAAGCATGTGAAGGTATCAGTCTGACGGGGCAGCAATTGCCCGCACTGAAAGGGATTCCGGGAAAAGATGACAGAGTCGGCCGAAGGCCTCGTCGTTAAGAATATTGCCAAGTCATTTGGCAAGCGACAGGTCGTGCGCGATGTCTCCCTGAACCTTCAGCGCGGCGAAGTTGTTGGCCTGCTTGGACCCAACGGGGCCGGCAAAACGACCTGCTTTTACATGATCATGGGCCTTATCGGCGTCGATTCGGGGACGATTTCGATCGACGGCGAGGATGTCACCCGTCTGCCCATGTACCAGCGTGCCCGCCTTGGCGTGGGCTACCTTCCGCAGGAGGCCTCGATTTTCCGGGGCATGACGGTGGAAGAAAACGTGCTCGCCGTGGCGGAACTGGTCGAAAAAGACCGCGCCGCCCGCATGGCACAGGTCGATAGCCTGCTCAGTGAACTGCACGTGGAACATCTCCGCCACCAGGCCGCCACTTCCCTGTCGGGGGTGAGCGCCGCCGTGTCGAGATTGCCCGCGCGCTCGCGTCGCGTCCGAGCTTCATGCTACTGGACGAACCGTTCACCGGCATCGACCCGCTCGCCATTTCCGACATTTCCGACCTTGTCCGCTACCTGAAGCAGCGTGGCCTGGGCGTCCTGATCACGGACCACCAGGTGCGCGAGACGCTTCAGATCGTCGACCGGGCCTATGTGATGTATGATGGTGATGTTCTCTTCAACGGCTCGCCCGAAAGCGTGCTGAAGAACGAGGACGTGCGCAGGGTCTATCTGGGTGAACAGTTCGCCGCTTGATTTCAGGGGGCGCGGCTTATGGCCATGAAACATTCACTCGACATGCGCCAGGGCCAGTCCCTGGTGATGACGCCGCAGCTGCAGCAGGCGATCAAGCTGCTTCAGCTTTCGAACCAGGAACTCGCCGAATTCGTCGAGGCCGAGATCGAGCGCAATCCGCTGCTCCAGAAGGCCGAGGACAATGACGGCCCGGCGCCGGAAGCGGGCGAGCCGAAGCGCCGCGAGGAAATGTCCCTCGACGATTCCTCGGGCCTCGGCGAGGCGCGCGAACAGCTCGATGCCCCCGGCGAAGACGTCTACGAGCCCGGCACAGGTTCCGACAATGGCATGCCGGCCGGCGTTTCCGGCCCCTCGGCCAAGACCGACTGGTCGACGGCCGGCACAGGCACCGGATCGGGCGACGATTTCGACGTCACAGCCAACGTCTCCTCCGAGCTGACCCTCAACGAACACCTGCACGCCCAGCTGCAGATCGCCGGCCTGTCCGCCGCAGATCGCCTGATCGCGGCGCGCCTGATCGACGAGACCGACGAGGCGGGATACCTCCGCACCACGATCGAGGAAGTCGCCAAGGCCCTCGGCGCCGACGAGGCGAATGTCGAGGCTGTGCTCCAGGTCTGCCAGGGCTTCGAGCCGACCGGCGTGATGGCCCGTTCGATCCCGGAATGCCTGGCGCTGCAGCTGAAGGAACGCGGCCGCTACGACCCGGCCATGGAGGCGATGCTCGCCAACCTGTCGCTCGTCGCCAAGCATGATTTCAAGGCCCTGTCGGACCTGTGCGGCGTCGGCAAGGAAGACCTGCTCGACATGATGACGGAGCTGCGCCAGCTCTCGCCGAAGCCGGGCGCCGGGTTCTCCTCCGACACGACGATTGCCGTGCAGCCGGATGTCTATGTCCGCGAACTGCCGAACGGCATGTTTGCGGTGGAACTGAATGCCGAGACGCTGCCGCGCGTGCTGATGGACAAGGCCTATTATGCCGAGGTCACGGCCCTGCCGATGCGGGAGAAGGAAAAGGAATTCATTTCCGAATGCGCCTCCTCGGCCAGCTGGCTGATCAAGTCGCTCGACCAGCGCGCGCGCACCATCCTGAAAGTGGCGAGCGAGATCGTGCGCCAGCAGGACGCCTTCTTCGCGCATGGCGTCGCGCACCTGCGCCCGCTGAACCTGAAACAGGTGGCCGACGCGATCGAGATGCACGAGTCGACCGTCTCGCGTGTCACCACGAACAAGTACATGTCGACGCCGCGCGGCCTGTTTGAGCTGAAATACTTCTTCTCCGCCGCCATCCCGGCGACCGGAGGCGGGGAGGCCCACTCGGCCGAAGCCGTCCGTTACCGGATCAAGCAGCTGATCGACAATGAGGATGCCGAAGACGTGCTCTCGGACGACCAGATCGTCGAGATCCTCACCGGCTACGGCATCGAGATCGCCCGCCGCACGGTCGCCAAATACCGCGAAAGCCTCAACATCCCCTCCAGCGTCCAACGCCGCCGGATCAATCGGGCGAGCTAGGGGACGGTTCCAACTCGGCGTTCGCACTTGGTGGAAATTGCCAGATAAGTGATTGGGTGTCTCACGAACGGGGACCAATGCCGGTAACGATACACAAGTTCGTCTGCGCGTATCTCTGCATTTACTTATCACATTGACACAGTTCAGTTCTTTCTTTCAACTCTGCCTCGTGGAGTGGGAAGCAAACGGAATGCGGATCAGTCATCTGGCGGCTGCACTGGGGACGTTGGGATTGATTGGTGCGTGCTCAGCACCGCAGGGTCAGCTGCCGGCGCAACCTGCACCGACGATCTCATTGCCCGTGACGAAGGTTTACGACCCAGCAGCTATCGACCGGTCAGCCGATGCTTGCATTGATTTCTACCAGTACGCTTGCGGAGGATGGGAGGCGAGCCATCCCCGGCCTGCAGACTCGGGCAGCTATTACAGGTCGTGGACGCAGTACACCCGCGAAGTCGACGACTATGTACGCCAGCTGATCGAAACGGCAGGCGAAGGCGATGCGGCAGGCCGGGACGAGAGGAATGTCTCCGCACTCTTCCAGGCCTGCATGGACGAGGCTGCGATCGAAGCGGTGGGACTTGCTCCATTTGGGCCGCTCTTCGGGGAGATCGATGCGCTGGGGTCGGTCGCCGGATTCGGCCCGCTCCTCGGCAAGGTCTCGAACCGGCTCAGATACAGCTACGGCACAAAGTATCCGCTGCTTTCCGTTTCGTCCTGGGCCGATCCTGCAGAGGGCGGATCATTGACGCGCCTCTACGTGAGCGGCGCCGTGATCGGCTTCCCCGCACAGGAATACTATACCGGGCAGGATGAAGACGCCGTCGCGCTTCGCGGCGCCTATGCCGCCTACCTGACAGGGGCGCTGGAAGACCTGGGGTATGCTGACGAGCTTGCCTCGTCCTATGCAGAAAAAATTCTCGCTATGGAAACGGCTGTGGCATCCGCGGGCATGTCCGCCGCCGAGAGCCGGAACGAAGCGAACGGCCCCGAAGGCCTGGTCTCGCTGGAAGACCTTGCGGCCCGCTATGACAATATCGACTGGGCCGGCATGCTGGCCGCGCGCGGCGCCGATCCCTTGCCCGACAGGGTATTTGTGGCCGACGCCGCCCAGGTCGCGGCGGTGAATGACTGGGTGACCGAGGAAAACCTCGGGGTCCTGAAGGCTTATCTGAAACTCGCGCTGGCTGTCGACCACAATGCAGTCATGCCTGCAGGGCTTCGCAGCCGGCATTTTGACTTCTTCGGCAAGGCGCTCAGCGGACAGGAAGCGCCGGCGCCGCGCTGGCGTACCTGCGTCGGCCTCACCAAGACCGTGATGCCGGAAGCCGTCAGCCGCATGTTCATTGCGGCGACAGGCATCGACGAGGACAAGGCGGCATCCCTTCACGTGCTTTCAGATATCCGCGCCGAAATGCAGCGCCGGATCGAGACGGCCGACTGGATTGGCGACGACACGCGCGCCGCTGCGCTCGTCAAACTCGACCAGCTGCGGGCAAGCTTTGTGGCGCCGGACAAATGGCCGGACGATCCGGAGCTCGGGGCCGTTCCGGGCGAGGCGGCAGAGACGAACATGAAGTTCTCGGCGGCGCGGCGGCTGCGCGAATTCGGAACGGTGAGCGCGCCAATGGACATCAATGAATGGTTCGATGCGCCGATCTATGTGAGCGGCTTCCAGGTCAATGAGCTCAACGCGATCTATGTGACCGCCGCGCAGATGCTGATGCTGGATATCGGGTCCGGCGATCCGGCGGTCGAGTATGGCGGCCTGGGCGTGTTCGTCGGACACGAGCTGTCGCATGGGTATGACCGGCTGGGCAGCCAGTATGACGGACTGGGCCGCACGCGGAACTGGTGGACGGAAGCGGATGGACAGGAATTCGACGACCGGACGAAGTGCATCAGCGAGGAAGCCTCGACCTATTCCTATCCTTCCGGGGCACAGGTGAACGGTGAATTCGTCGTGTCCGAGGAAGGGGCGCAGATGGCGGGCCTCGATATTGCCTATGCCGCGTTCCTGCGGGCGAATGCAGGCACAGACCTGCCAGACAGGGATGGCCTCACTGCCGGGCAACGCTTCTTCACCGCCTCAGCCCAGACATTCTGTATTCAGGCTTCTGATGAAAGCTGGAACCTGATCGCCAGTTCCGACAGCCATATGTGGGGTGCGCCCGGTATCAACATGGCCATTCGCAACTCGCCTGAGTTTGCGAAAGCGTTCCATTGCAAGGCCGGGGATCCGATGGTGAAGCCGGAAGCGGAAATCTGCCGGACCTGGTGAACGTGCCGGTTCGCGGCATTGTCGCGGATGTCTGCTTTCGGTGAATACCAACCATCGAGGATTTTGTTCCCGACGACCGTTACTTCGCTTGCCCCTCAGCCCCCTCCGCAAACATCTCATTCAGATACGCCGCGAGGCGCACACCGCCCTTGGACAGTTGCTGCCGCAGCGTGCCGCGTGTCTGGTAGATGTATTCCCATTTCAGGATCTGGTGGTCCGGATAGATCGTGTCGCGGATGGCGGCGCTTTCGTCCGCCCACATCGCGGGGGGCGCTGCCGACCAGGCAAGTACGTTTTCGGCCGTGATCTTGGTCGTTAGCCAGTTCGTCCACTCCGTGTAGGATAGTTCCTCGTAGCGGATGAGGAGTTCGTCCCAGACTTCGTGCAGGTTGGTCAGATCCTCGAAGAAATAGCAGATGAAGAAATTGCCGCCGCGGTCGGTGCCATTGCCGGCGTGCAGGGGCTGGTGCAGGTCGCCGACGAGGTGGATGATGAAGCGCAGGGCGAGCTGGCGCTGTTCGAGCGGCTGGCTCTCGTCGAGGACGATGGCGCGGAAATGTTCGAGCGCCGTGATCGCATCGCCTTCCGGCGGCGGCGTGATGTCGGCGTAGAGCTGCCCCTTCGGGATCGTCACATAGTGCCAGGGATTGGCGTCGTTGCGCCAGAAATTGTCAGGGTCCGAGCGCATGAAGTCCGGCCAGTCGGCGGCCTCGGCCATGCTTTCCGGGCCGAGGATATCCTTCACGGCCGCCGCGGCCTCGTCGGTGAGGTAATGGTCGGCCACTTCGCCGATAACGCGGTGGCCGGTCTTGCCCCAAGCGAAGGCAGGCGAGGCGGCCGAAGCGGCCAGGATCAGGCTGAGCAGAAGGCGGCGCATAGTCGGTCTCCGTCCGGGGAAAGGGGAAGCCCGACTGTTGGCGTCATTTCCCCGCAAGGGCAAGCGCGTCAACGTCGCGCCGGAAGGGCAGGCTTGGCTGCGCCCCGGCCCGCGTGCAGGCGAGCGCCCCGGCGGTGACGGCGAATTTCAGCGCAGCTTCGGGCGCCATGCCCTCGATCAAGGCGACGGTCAGCGCCGCGGTGAACGTGTCGCCCGCCCCGACCGTATCGACGACCTGCACTTTCGGTGGCGCCGCGCGCGCGATCTCCTGTCCGTCCCGGTAGAGCGCCGCGCCCTGCGATCCGAGCGAGATGGCGACCAGTGCGCCGCTGGTCATCAGCCGGTCGCCATAGATCGCGGCTTCGCTCTCGTTGACACTGAGAAGGTCCGCCATAGTCATGAGCTGGTCCGGCACAGGCAGGGCGGGGGCGAGGTTGAGGCTGACAAAGCCGGTCGCCTTTTTCGCGGCCGCGAGCAGGACCGGGATGGGCACTTCCAGCACGCCCATCATGTCCGTGATGGCGAGGTCTTCCACGTCTTCCGCGCGCAGGACATTGTTCGCGCCGGGACAGACGACGATCAGGTTCTCGCCGCTCTTCGCGTCCACGGCGATCAGCGCAACGCCGGTCGTCTCGCCATTGACGGCCGAAACATGGGTGAGGTCGACACCGCCCGCCTGCAGCAGTTTCAGCGCTTCGTCGGCCATGTCGTCGGCCCCGACCGCGCCGGCCAGTTTCACCTCGGCGCCGAGGCGCCTTGCGGCCAGCGCCTGGTTTGCGCCCTTGCCGCCGGGATGCCGGGCAAGACGCGCGCCGCCGACCGTTTCGCCCGGCCGGGGCAGGGCGGGACCGGTCGCGACGATGTCGAGATTGATCGAGCCGATAACGGTGATCATGCGCGCTCCATCAGCGAGGCGATGAGATCGAAGAAGCCTTCCGCGTCGGCGGCCGTCACCCAGTCATGCGGGCCGCCGGGCTCCGCAGAGAGGCAGGTCTGGCCGAAGCGCTCGCCTTCCGCGGTCGCAATGCTGACCGTTGTCGACTTCACGTCGAATAGGTGCGGCGCCAGCAGGAAGGCGACCGTGGACGGATCGTGCATCGGCGACTTGCGCCCTTCCTTCCACCGGCCTTCCAGTTCGTTGCCGGCCTCCAGCAGCTTCACCATAATGGCAGCCCGTTCGGTGGGGATGGCTTTCAGCCGCGCGATGCGCGGCAGTTCCGCCCGCACCGTATGGGTCACATCGAGGCTCATCACGGTCGCCGGGATGCCGGAATTGAACACGATGGCTGCCGCGTGCGGATCGGCAAAGACGTTGAATTCGGAAAAGGGCGTGATGTTGCCGCCCTCGCTGTCGGCGCCGGCCATCGCGACGATGCGCGAGATGCCCTCGGCAATCGAGGGCTCGAGCACCAGTGCGGCGGCGATATTGGTCATCGGCCCGGTCACGACGAGCGTGTATTCGCGCGGCTTTGCCGCCTTCAGCGTGTCGACGAGGAAGGTCACCGCATGGCCTGCTGCGAGCGGTGCGTCGGGCTCGAACGGATCGAGGCCGGCAATGCCGCTCTCGCCGTGGAAGTCTTCCGCCGTGACGGGCTTGCGCAGGATCGGCCGCGGGCAGCCGGCATAGACCGGCACATCGCCCCGGCCCATCAGCTGGCACATCATGCGCGCATTGCGGCTGGTCAGGGCCAGCGGCACGTTGCCGGCCACGGTCGTGATGGCGCGCATGTCCAGCGTGTCGCTGGCCAGCGCCATCATCAGCATGACGGCATCGTCGACCCCAGGGTCGCAATCTATGATCAGCGGCAGGGTCATGCCTTGGCCGCCGCCCGGGCTGCGCGCAGTTCCGCGATGGCATCAAGGAAAGGTTTTTCGAGGGGCGGGCTCTCCATGGGCATGCCGAGCGCTTCCAGCGCCATATCGGCGGTGACGCGTTCGCGGTTACGGCCCTTGAGGCGAGCGATCATGCGGGTGGTGGCGATGGTACGTCCCTTCGAGATGAATGTGTGCCGGAAACACATATAGGTTCCGTTCCAGCCGACCATGCGCGTCTGCAGTTCGAATTTCTGCGGAAAGCTCATGGAATGGAAATAGGTCAACGCCTCGTGCTGGATGATCGGCACCCAGCCGTGGCTGCGGAACACTTTCAGCGTGCCGGTGCGGCCCATGAAATTCATGATGCCGAGATCGGTGAAGGAGGCGTAGCGGGAATTCGTCATGTGACCCATCGGGTCATGGTCGCCGATCCAGACGGCAGACCGGATCGTGTGCACGTCGAGAATATGGGTCCGCGTCTTCGAGAAGTAGGCAGACAACAGGATCCGCAGGAGCCGGAAGAACAGGTTCATGGGGCGGGGCTCGCCTCCTGATACAGTGACACTCTACCGGGAGTCGCAGGGATTGCGCCGGTAAATGCGCAGCCCGAACCCTCCCGGGGAAGGACTATGCTTCGGCCCCGGCCGATTGCAAGTCATCGTCAAACGGCTCCCAACCGTCCCGTATGCTGCAGAAGACAAAAAAGGGGCCAGTTCGTTCTGAACTGGCCCTTGAGCAGGTAAGATGGAGAAGCACCAGAAAAAGTGACTTCACCCTGACTATGCGCGGGACGCGGAAAGCGTTCCAACCTGATTGGGAAATATGGCTAACAAATCAACGGCCTGAATTAACCGTTCTGCGGCCTGCGCCCGTAGAGGATCAGCAGGGCGACAAGGCCGATGGACGTGCCCTGGCTCGAAAAGAGTTCCAGCATCAGCGCGAAGAACCAGGAGGGCAGGTTGGTGCGCGACTGGGCCTCGGTGAGGATGTTGCCGTCGCCCTGGCCGAGCAGTTCGGCATTGGCGGCGTCGATCCGGGCCTGCAGCTCATCACGGCGCTTTGCAAGGCCCAGCTCGTTCTGGGCGTCGCGATACGGCTTCTGTTCGGTGCGGCCGACGCGTTCGACTTCGGCGAGATAGGCTTCGAGGCCTTCGACGGAGCGGGTCTCCGGCGGGATGCCCTCGAGCTGGCGGCGCCAGTCGGCGATCTGGGATTCCAGCACGCCGCGATTGGTGCCTGCGCGGACGACTTCCTCGGCAGCGGCAATATTGTTGGCGGCGATGAAGCGCTCGGTGCCGACGATGGACGTGCCCATGCCGGCCAGCGCGAAGAGGAGCGCCCGCCAGCCTTCCTTCATCCGGTGATTGGCCGTGTGCCAGTAGAAGAAGGTGAAGCCGCCGAACGAGATGATCGCGGCGATGACGCCGGTCCAGCCCCAGATGCCGGCCTGCAGCGGGTCGCCGACCGAGCTGGAAAAGGCCTGGTAATTGGCAAAGCCCGACAGGGCGGCGGCGGCGAGGCCTGCGGTCAGGAAGACCAGTGCCAGGAGCGAGATGATGAATTTCTCGCCGTTGAAGGGCTTTTTCTCTTTTGGCTTCAGGTGCGGGAAGCGGGTTTCGAGCAGGTCCGCTTCGCCGAGATGTTTCACCTTCGGCTCGTGGCGGGCGAGGTTGCGGTCGACCCTGACCGGGGCGGGGGTGAATTCGGCATCCTGCACGGACGGGCGGAGGGCCGGCACGGATGGTTCGCCATCCGGCATGAGCCGGGCGTCCAGCGGGCGGGGCTGCTGGGCGAGGACGCGCTCGCGGCGGACGTCTTCCTTGAGGTGGATGAGGTCGGTAAAGCGGCCATGGGTGTGGCAGGTGATGCACCAGAACGTGCCGAGCTGCGGCTGCAGGACCAGCGTATTGTCGCCGGACTCGCGGCATTCCGGCGTCAGGTCGCAGGGGACCCGTACCTCGCTCTCGTCCTGGCTCGACTCGAAGTCGACGCCGAGCTCCTTGAGCTGCTGGATCTCCCGAAGGAGGCGCTCATCCGCCATGGATACCCGATCCCGTCCGCAGGGGCCTCAGGCCCCGAACCATGTCCTGTCTATCCGAAACGCTTCCGGGCCGTCACGTGTTTCTGGCACCGTCCGGGCGGATTGCGCCTGCCAACCGGAAATTACGCAGCTGTGAATGAGGACTGACTTCCGCGCCGGGGCGACCCATCTTAAAGATACCTTAAGCGCGGCGGCCGGAGAGTGATCCGGCCGCAGGCGCCGCACGCCGCGACACTGGGAGGACCTGAATGACACTGCCGCGCTCGATCGCCATTCCGAAGACGTGGAAGACCTTCAATTACGCGAGCTTTTTCTCGGCTTTCGGCTATCCCGTGCTGGGCGTCGCGCTGTTCGTCACCATGGTCCTGCTGGGCATCTTCGTGAGCCACCTGACCTTTCACTGGTGGTACCTGGCGATTGCATTCGGCGTGATCGCGTTCACGGTCTTCTGGTGCAACATGGGCATCGGGCCGCTGCACCGCATCCTGCAGCACCGGGCCGGGGAACTGGCCGTGCCGGGCCAGATCATGACCATGATCAACCTGATCATCGCCATGCAGGGCAATGTGAAGGACTGGGTGAACTATCACTCGCAGCACCACCGCTTCGCCGACGGTCCTGGCGACCCGCACAACCCGTTCGAGTCCAAGCGCTGGGCCTGGGTCGGCTGGATCCTGTGGCGCGACCAGAAAGACATGGAGCGTCCGCTGGCGATGTGGCTGAAGGGCCATCCGGTCATCGTCTGGATGGACCGGTTCTACAACGAGATCAGCCTTGTGGTTCACCTCGTGATCCCGGCGATCATCTATCTTGTCGTGTGGGCGGCGGGCGGCTCGCTCGTGCTGACGGCGCTGCTGCATGCGAGCGTCGTGATCGGCCGCGCCATCCAGTTCCACGCCACCGTCTACGGCATCAACGTGCTGGGCCACCTGAAGACGCCGGTCTGGGCCGACCACCTGATCGGTCTCCTCACCGGCGGCGAAGCCTTCCATGACCATCACCATTCCGAGCCTGTCAGCGCGCTGCACCGTCCGCGCAAGGGCGTCTGGAACCGGATCGTCGACTATAACGGCACGATCCTGCTGGCGATGGAGAAGATCGGCTGGGTGCGGAATCTCAAGATCGCGCCGCAATTCGCCTGATGGACAAGGTGTCGGATAAGCTGGTGGACTGACCCCCCTTATCCGACACTTTCAGACCCCGGAATATTGCCCGGCCGGGGCCCGAGCGGAGGGCCAAAATGCCCGAACACGAGAGCTGATACCCGGACAGGGCAGGGCCTTCCGCGGCTTCGCACCCAAAAAATCCGTACCCGCCTCCTTGCGCGCGGTCCGGCCGTCCCCATCTCCGCTGACGGGCCGGGGGGCCAGACATGGAGGTTTCCTCATGGCCGAGGCCCAAACGCACTCCTATATTCTTCTCGACCGTACCGGTTCGATGTCGTCCATCTGGGACGAGGCATTGAGCTCGGTGAACGCCTATGCCGCGAACATTGCAGGCCAGGCCGGCGATGTGGTGCCGCAGATCACGCTGGCCGTGTTCGATGCGCATGACGGACTTCAGTTCGATGTGCTGCGCCGCGCCGCCGCGCCGAAAGACTGGAAGCCGGTCACCGACAAGGAAGCGAGCCCGCGGGGCATGACGCCCCTGTTCGACGCCATCGCCCGCATCATCGCCATGGCGGAAGCGGACAATCCGTCCAGGGCCGTGATCGTCATCATGACCGACGGGGAAGAGAACTCGTCCCGCGAAGTGACGAAGGCCGGCGTCAAGGCGGCGCTGGACCGGGCGGAGAAGCGCGGCTGGGAAGTTGTCTTCCTCGGCGCCGAGTTCGCGAACTTCTCCGATGCCGACGCGGTCGGCATTTCGGCGCACAAATCCATGGCGATGAGCCAGGGCCGGATGAACGAGTCGATGGCGAAGCTCGCCCGCAAGAGCCAGGCCTACTACGCCGCCGAAGCGGCCGCGCCGGTCGTCTTCGATGAGGCCGACCGTGCCGAAGCCGGAGAGGCCGACGTCCAGAAGCGCAAGGGCGGCGGCTTCTTCAAGACGAAAAAATAAGCCCAAACTGAACGCCTGTTCAGGCTCAGCGGCCCGCCGGTTCTCCGGCGGGCCGAATTCCTTCCAAACAGCAATAATCGGCCACAGACGCGCCCCAATCGTCTTCAATTCTCGGTCCCATCAGGCCTGGGTGGGCTTGGACGCACCGGCCGGGCAGAACCGGCCCCAATCATCAGGCCGGCAATGCCGGCCAAATTACGGGAAAGGGACGCCCCCATGAAATCGCTGATCGCCACGCTCGCCGCCGGCACCGCCGCCATCGCCCTCGCCGGCGCTGCAGCCGCCAAGCCGAACCCGATCGACCCTGCCACGCTCACTGATCCGGGTGCGGTGCATTCCTACATCCTGCTCGACCGGACGGGCTCCATGTCCGACATCTGGGAAGAAGCGCTGAGCTCGGTCAACGCCTATGCCGCCAGCGTCGGCGAAGCCGATGAAGGCGAAGTGGACGGCGCCGACATCGAGACCGACGTCACGCTCGCCGTGTTCGACTACCAGGACGGCATGCAGTTCGACGTGCTGCGCGACGGCGTGAAGGCCGAAGACTGGAGCAATGTCACCGACGACGAGGCAAGCCCGCGCGGTATGACGCCCCTGTTCGACGCCATCGGCCGGATGGTGAACCTTGCCGAAGCCGACAAGCCGGAAAAGGCCGTCATCGTGATCATGACCGACGGGCTGGAGAACTCTTCCCGTGAACTGACGAAGGACGGCGCAAAAGCCGCACTCGACCGGGCGCGCGCCAAGGGCTGGGAAGTCCTCTTCCTCGGCGCCGAATTCGCGAGCTTCGACGATGCCGAAAGCGTCGGCATGGATGCCTCGAAAGTGATGGCCGTGGGCCAGGGCAGCATGCGGGACTCGATGTCGGCCCTCGCCAAGAAATCCCGCGCCTATGGCAAGGGCGAAGAAGCCGAGATCGAATTCAACGAGACGGATCGCGCCCTCGCCGACGAGGAAGGCGTGAAGCAGCGCCAGAACCAGTAGGCGGTATACGGAACCTCCAACCGGGCCGCCCCGGCGACAACCCCTGCACCCAAAGCTGCCCGGACAGGAAAGCCCGCTCCGATCACGGAGCGGGCTGTTTCCGTAGCAGGGTCGCAATGACGAGCGCGATGGATAGCGCGGAGATCAGGGCGCCCGAGAGGAAGGTCGCCGATGGGCCGATCCGGTCCCAGAGCAAGCCCGCGACGAGGCTCGCGACAAGCAACATGACGCCGGTGCAGAGATTGAAAAGGCCGAAGGCGGAGGCGCGGAGGTTCGCCGGGGCCCGGTCTGCGACCAGCTTCGACAGGAGGCCCTGGCTGAGCGCGAGGTGGCCACCCCAGAGCGCGATGCCGGCAAAGGCGCCGCCGAGGCCGGGCAGGAGCGCGAGGCAGAGATCTGCGGCAATGAGGGCGGCCAGTGCCAGGATAAGAAGCCGCGCGGGCGGCACCCGGTCCGACAGGGCGCCCGCCGGGTAGGCCCCGAGCGAATAGACCACATTCATCACGACCAGGACGAGCGGGGCCAGCGCCAGCGGCAGGCCGGCGTCATGCGCCCGGAGGACGAGGAAGGCTTCCGAAAACCGGGCCAGCGTGAACACGGTGCCGATCGCGACGATGGTCCAGAAGGCCGGGCCGAGCTGTCCGAGGTCGCCAAGGCGGATCGGCGCGCGGCCTGTTGCGGCAGGCTCAGGCGCGGCGCGGTCCTCGACGCCGATCAAGACGCAGAGGACGGCGATCAGGCCGGGAACGAGCGCGATCCAGAAGACGGCGCGCATGTCATTGGCCAGCACGATCATCAGGCCGATGGCGAGCAGGGGACCGATGAAGGCGCCCGCCGTGTCGAGACTCTGACGCAGGCCAAAGGCGCGGCCGCGGATCGCTTCCGGCGTCACGTCCGCGATCAGGGCATCGCGCGGGGCGCCGCGGATTCCCTTTCCGATCCGGTCTGAAAACCGGGCGGTGAGCACCATCATCGGCGCGCCCGCCAGGGCGAACAGGGGCTTCGACAGCGCGCCGAGACTGTAACCGAGCAGGATCAGGGGCTTGCGCCGGCCGAACCGGTCCGACAGGTAGCCCGAAAAGACCTTGACGATGGCGGCCGTCGCTTCGCCGACGCCTTCGATAATGCCGACCATGGCCGCCGATGCGCCGAGCGAGGCGGTCAGGAACAGCGGCAGGAGCGCATGGATCATCTCGGACGAGACGTCCATGAACAGGCTGACCAGGCCAAGCGCCCAGACGGTGCGCGGGATTGGCGGAAGGGTGGGGCGGTCGGGTCTCGGCATGGGCGCATATTCTACGCGCCGCGCACCATTGCAATGGGATGGGGCAAACGGAAAACGCCGGACCTTGCGGCCCGGCGTTTCGTGTTCATGTCCGTACTCTGACTAGAGCGCTTCGATGATCGTGACGTTGGCGATGCCGCCGCCTTCGCACATGGTCTGCAGGCCGTATTTCTTGCCGCGGGCGCGCAGGGCGTGGATCAGCGTGGTCATCAGCTTGGTGCCCGAGGCGCCGAGCGGGTGGCCGAGCGCGATCGCGCCGCCATTGACGTTCAGCTTGGCCGGGTCGGCGCCGACATGTTTCAGCCAGGCGAGCGGCACCGGCGCGAAGGCCTCGTTCACCTCGTAGAGGTCGATGTCGGAAATCTTCATGCCGGCGCGCTTGAGGGCGCGGTCAGTGGCGAAGAGCGGCTCTTCCAGCATGATGACCGGATCGCCGGCGGTGACGGTCAGGTTGTGGATGCGGGCGAGCGGGGTCAGGTTGTGCGCCTTGAGGGCGGCCTCGGAGACGACCATCACGCCCGAGGCGCCGTCGCAGATCTGGCTTGCATTGGCGGCCGTCATGATGCCGTCGTCCGTCAGGATCTTCAGCTTGGCCATGGCCTCCATAGAGGCATCGTAGCGGATGCCCTCATCCGTGTCGTGCATGACTTCGCCGCCTTCGGCGGTGCGGCCTTTCAGGGCGATGATCTCGTCGCGGAAGGCGCCGGCCTTGGTGGCCTCGGCGCCGCGGCGGTGGCTCTCGACCGAGAAGGCGTCCAGCTGTTCCTTGGTGTGGCCGTGCTTCTTCGCGATCATCTCGGCACCGACGAACTGGCTGAAATGCTTGATGCCGAATTTCTCCTTCACGGAGACCGGCGTCGGGTCGGTCGGCACTTCGAACAGCTTGCCGGCGCGGGCGTTGATGCCCATCGGGCAGCGGGTCATGCTCTCGACGCCGGCGGCGATGACGATGTCCTGGGTGCCGGACATGACGGCCTGCGCGGCGAATTGGAGGCTCTGCTGCGAGGAACCGCACTGGCGGTCGATGGTGACGGCCGGCACGGAGGAGGGGAGTTTCGAGGCGAGGACGGCGGTGCGGCCGATCTGGTTCGATTGTTCGCCGGCCTGCGAGACGCAGCCCATGATGACGTCGTCGATGGCGGCCGGGTCGATGCCGGTCGTGTCGACGAGGGCGTTCAGGACCTGCGCGCCGAGATCGCCGGGGTGCCATTCGGCGAGGGCGCCGCCCTTGCGGCCGCCAGCGGTACGTTTTGCTGCTACGATATATGCGTTTGCCATCCTCGGGCTCCTTCCTTTGTTGCGGCGACTATACGCGCGCGCGAGGCCTGCGCCAGCGCTCCCGCCGGGGAAGCTGACGCGAGGGAGGGGCGATTGCCAAGCCGCTCCGGCTGGAGCAGCGTCCGTGCGGGGAGGACACCGGCATGACCGAGGTTGCACGGCGCCGGATGGCGCAGGTTTTCTGGGCCGTATTGCTGGCGCGCAGGAAAGCCTGAGCCGGATCAGGACGCGTCGAGCGCGGCGAGCAGGGCAGCATCCAGTTTGTAGACGTCTGCGCTGTAGCGGATCGCACCGTCCGCGCCGGGCGAGGCGGTAAGATAGACGACATGGACCGGGATCGAGGCTTCGAGATCGACGCGCGTTTCGGCGCCTGAGGCAACGGCGGCGTCAATGGCGGTGCGGTCCCAGCCGGGCAGGTCGCGGAGGACCCATTCGGCAAGGTCCAGCGGGTCCTTCACGCGGATACAGCCGGAGGAAAAAGTGCGCACCTCCCGGTCGAACAGGGCCTTCTCCGACGTGTCGTGCAGGTAGACATTGTCCGGGTTCGGAAACATGATCTTCACCTGCCCGAGCGCATTGGAGGGGCCGGGCATCTGGCGGATATGGTAGGGAAAGGCTGACGCCGAGACCGTGTTCCAGTCGATGCCGGAAGGATCGACGGCTTTGCCGTCCCGGTCATAGATCCGGTAGCCGAGCCGGGAGATGACGCCGGGATCGGAGCGGAACTGGGGCAGCTTGTCCCTCCGGGCGATACTGGCGGGAACATCCCACCACGGATTAAAGACGACATATTCGATCTGGTCGGAGAATTGAGGCGTCTTCGTCGAGACCTTGCCGAAGATCGCGTCATGGCGCTCGACATCCCCGCTTTCGGAGACGGCCGTGACTTCGAAGGCCGGGATATTGGCGAGCACATAGCGCTGCCCGGCATCGGAGGGCAGCCAGCGCAGGCGTTCGAGATTGATGCGCAGCGTGTCGATGCGGGCCACGGCGGCGGCGGTTTCTTCCGGCGTGGCCAGCAGCGGCAGCCCCGCGCGCTCTCGCGCGAGTTCGGATCGCAGCGAGGCGTACTCGCTGCGCGCAGGCGCAGCCCGGTCGAGCGCGGCCACGAAGGCATCCACAGTGCCGCTGGTTTCAATCCCGGTCAGCAGGGAGGCGAGCGTGGGGTCTATCCCTGTGCGCGGGGTGAGCGTCGCGCGGTCGAGCGCTCCATGGCGAAGATGCGTCGCCGCGAGCAGCCAGGCGTTGCGTGCCGCTTCGGTCCGGGCCTCCGAACCGGCAGGCAGGCTCGATATCTCTGCGAGGCCATAGGCGGACGGGTCGAGCCCGTGAGAGGCGAGGCTTTCCAGTGAAGCCAGGAGGGCCTCGGTACCGGTCAGGGCTGCCGGAGCTGCCGGTTCCGGCGTCAGCGCACCAGTGGCAAGGGATTGAGGCTCGACAGGCGGGGCGGCGGGCGGAACATGTGTGCAGGCACCAGTCCAGACCAGGAAGCCCATCATGAGCGGGCGGAGGGACCTGCGGAAGGTGGCGGCAATCGGCATGTCGTACGGAATCCCTGGCTGACCGGCAGAGTATGCCACCCGGGTGTAACGGTTGATACCGGGGCAGGAAACCGCATCCACGTGCCGGATATTTACATACCTCGAATTTCGAGGTATGTCGCTTTTCATGAGTGATCAAGCTGTCGAAGATCTTGAGAAACGCTGGCGTAAGGCGGCCCTGCCGTTCGCCATCCTCGCCGTTCTGGGGAAGGGACCGGTGCATGGCTATGGCCTTGCGGTCGCCCTGCGGGAGGTGCTTGGCGGGTCTGTGCCGGAAGGCACGCTGTATCCCTTGCTCAACGGGTTTGAGCGGGACGGGCTGACCGCAGCCGAATGGGCGATCCAGGAGAGCGGGCCGGCGCGCAAGACCTATGCCCTGACCGACAAGGGCCGGGCGGTGCTGGCCGAAGCGGGAGACAAGTGGACTGAGTTCAGCCGCAACCTTGGGAAACTGGTGAAATGAACAGGTGGACCGAACTATCTGACGCCGCAGCGCGTGCCGCCTTTGCCGGCTATTTCGCGAAAGTGGACCGCCTCCTGGCGCCGCTTCCGGATCGCGAAGCGGCGGAGGTGCGCCGGGAGCTGGAGCAGCACGCGATGGATGCGCTGGCCGAGGGCGCAACAGCGGCAGAGGCGCTGGAACGGCTCGGCGAGCCGGACGATTTCCTGCCGGATCTTGTGGCCGAGACGCTCCGCACCCGTGCGGCACGGTCATTCCTGCCGGGACATGTGGCGCGCGCTCTGGTGACGAGCGCCTCGACCGGCCTGGCCGGTTTCGTGCTCTCTTCCCTTGCCGGGCTCGGCTATGCCGTGGCGTTCGTTGCACTCGCCATGGGCGTCGTGCGCCTGATCGACCCGGACGCTGCCGGGGTCTACCGGATGCCGGACGGGCAGACGCTGATTGGCTTCGGCAAGTCGCCCGGCGATGTGGACCTGATGGGCGCCTGGTTCGCGCCCGCGGCGTTTGCCGTCGCCATCGGCCTTTATCTTATTCTCACGCTGGCCTTCGGCTGGGTGAAAATCCGCAAGCCCGGAGGGCGTCGCGACAAATAGGCACTGACTGACCTTCCAAGGAGACAAGACATGAAACCCTATTGGCTCGCTGCCCTCGCAGCGGGGACGCTGGCGGCTTGCCAGGCGTCAGCCCTCGAAATCCGCGTGGACCCGGCACCGCTCTATGTGTTCGACACGGCGCCCGACCGGAACATCTATGATGTGCTCGTCCAGAACATCCTTGTGGTGAACACGGACGATCCGGCCGAGGAAGTCCGCGGCCTGCGCGTGGAACTCTATGCCGATGGTGAATTGCTGACCTTGGTCCATATGCCGGCCGGGAAGATTGCCGCCCGCGCCAGCCGCATGGCCGGAATGAAAGAGGCCGGCATGCTCGACATGATGGATTTCCAGTTCCACCTGTCCCGGCTGCTGAAGGTGAATGAGCAGCTGAGTGCGGACGTCGTTCTGGACAAGGACGAAGCCCTGCTCAACGCATGGCTCTATGCCGCGGTGACCGGCCTGCCCGACATGGCGCGCGTCGTGGCCGAGGGACCGGATGGCGATCTCGGATCGGTGGATGTGCCGGTACAGAGATACGAGTCGGACGTGACCTATCGCGCGCCTGTCGATGGTCGCTGGTTCGTGTTCGCATCGGGCGATGCGGGGCATCATCACCGCTGGGTCGTGTCGTCGGAATATGCAATCGATATCGCCCGGCTGGGACCGGACATGAAGTCATATACCGGCGACGGTACGAAGTTCACGGACTATCCGACATTCGGCCAGCCTGTTCTTGCGGCGGCGGACGGTGTCGTGGTTGCGGCGCGCGACGACCGCATGGACGATGAAAGCGTCCTCCGCCAGCCGGGGGAGAGTTTCGAGGCCTACGAGGAGCGCTCAGCCGAAATCCAGCAGGCCATCATGCTGCAGGACGGGTTCGAGGGCGCGGCGGGCAATTATGTCCTGATCCGGCACGCCAACGGCGAGCACTCGCTCTATGCCCACCTGCGTCATGGCAGCGTGAAGGTGAAGCCGGGCGATGAGGTGCAGGCGGGCGTTCAGATCGCCGAAGCCGGCTCCTCCGGCAACTCCACCGAGCCGCACCTGCACTTCCAGGTGATCGACGGGCCGGATCTCAACTCAGCGCGCGGCCTGCCGGTTGTCTTCACCGGCCTCCGCAACGACTGGGTTGCGATGGAGGGCCGCCAGCTGCGGGCTGGGGATATCCTCGAGCAGGAACCGGCCGTACCCTGATCAGTCGTCAAAGCCCCGGAACACGGCGGCCTCGTCAACCGACTTGCGGGTGGAGACGACGGCATTGGCGGGAAATGTGTCGTCGGGCCAGCCCATGGCGATACAGGTCTGAATTACCTGGTCGTCCGGAATGCCGGCTTCGGCACGGACGACCGGGCTCTGCATGATGCCCTGCGAGTTGATCACGCAGCCGAGGCCCCGGTTCCAGGCCGTGTTGACGATGGCATTGACGACACCGCCGCAGTCGAAGGGCGCGATGTCGCCGCCTTCAAGGGCCTTGTCATAGGTCACGACGATGGAGACGGGCGCATCGAATTGGCGGAAGCCGCGCAGCACCCAGTCCATCCGGGCGTCCTTGTCCTCGCGGGCGATGCCCATGGCAGCGAAGAGCTGCTTGGCGATGCCGACCTGGCGCTCGCGGTGGACGCCGTCATAGGCCGGACCCATGCGGAACTCGCGGCTGTCGGGCACGCCGGCCAGGTTACGCTCGACATTGCCCTTGCGGATGCGGTCCAGCACCTCGCCGGACACGACATAGAAATTCCAGGGCTGGGAGTTCAGCGAGGTCGGCGCGCGCATGGCGATTTCTAGAATTTCGCGGACCAGCGCCTTCGGCACCGGCTTCTTCTGAAAGCCGCGAATGCTGCGCCGCTCGCGCAGGACGTCGTCAAATTCCACTGGTGGTCCTCCCGGTCCTTGTTTGCGCAAAGTCTATCCGCTTTGCGCCCGCGCGCAGCCCCTGCCGTTGCGAGAGCTACGGCCCGTTCCGTGCTTGCCGGTAGGGCAGGTACATGTCACGCTCCGGCAAAACGGCCGGGAAGTGAGGATGGGACGCAATCTGGAAGGCGGCTGCGCCTGCGGAAAGGTGCGCTACCGCCTCAAGGCGGAACCGATGATCGTGCATTGCTGCCACTGCACCTGGTGCCAGCGGGAGACAGGCTCTGCCTTCGTGATCAACGCCGTGATCGAGACGAGCGAGGTGGAACTGGCAGGTGAAGCGCCTGAAATGGTGCTGACGCCGAGTGCCAGCGGTCGGGGCCAGCCGATTGCGCGCTGCCCGCACTGCCATGTCGCGGTGTGGAGCCATTACCAGAATGCCGGAGAGCTGGCGGCCTTCGTGCGGGTAGGCACGCTGGACGACAAGACGGCGCTGGCGCCCGATGTCCACATCTTCACCGCCAGCAAGGCGGCGTGGCTGGAGCTGACCGACGGCAAGCCGGCCTTCGAGGACTTCTATGCAGACCCGCGCGAAGTCTGGAGCCGCGAGGCGAGCCAGCGCTGGGGCGCGCTGCTGGCTCTGAAACGGGGGCAATAAAAAACCCGCTCTTTCGAGCGGGTTTTTCAAGTTTAGCACATTCTCAGGCGATCAGCGCGGCGCCATGCGGATGGCACCGTCGAGGCGGACGTCTTCGCCGTTGAAGTAGCCGTTGCGGCACATTTCGGTGGCGAGCGAAGCGTATTCGTCCGGGTTGCCGA
Organism: Hyphomonas sp.; assembly: GCA_041398365.1. Lineage (GTDB taxonomy): Bacteria > Pseudomonadota > Alphaproteobacteria > Caulobacterales > Hyphomonadaceae > Hyphomonas. Next base: position 25,585 of record JAWKUV010000027.1, read on the forward strand.
GACGCGGCGGGAACGGAACCTGTGCGCCGAGGGCCTGTTTCACCGGCTCCGGAGCGCCCTGCAGCAGCGGCGTGTTGAAGATGCCCGGCAGGATCGTGTTGACGCGGATGCCTTCGCGCGACAGGTCGCGGGCGATCGGCAGGGTCATGCCGACAACGCCGCCCTTGGAAGCGGAATAGGCAGCCTGGCCGATCTGGCCATCTTCGGCAGCAACCGAAGCCGTGTTGACGATCGCGCCGCGCTCGCCGCCTTCCAGCGGGTCCAGCGTCATCATGCCGGCAGCCGATTTCGCGATGCAGCGGAAGGTGCCGACCAGGTTGATCTGGATGATCAGGTTGAACTTGTCGAGCGGGAAGTGGTCGATCCCGCCGGTTTCCTTGTTGCGGCTGGCCGTCTTGATGGCGTTGCCGGTGCCGGCGCAATTGATCAGGATGCGCTCCTGGCCGATGGCAGCGCGGGCTTTGGCAAAGCCGGCATCCACCGAAGCGTCGTCGGTCACGTTGACCTGGCAGAAGACGCCGCCGAGTTCCTTGGCGAGCGCCTCGCCCTTTTCGGCGTTGAGGTCGAACAGGGCGACCTTGACGCCATAGCTGGCCAGCTTGCGGGCGGTTGCCGCACCGAGACCGGACGCGCCGCCGGTGATGACGGCGGAAATGTTCGAATTGAGTTCCATGGGCCGCTGCCCTCCCTTGTTTCTGAGAACGTGGCAATTGATCTATAGTGGTCTGAGGAGGACGCAATGTCTGACGCCGCGGAAGTCATCAATACGGTTCTCAACGAGGACGGACGCTATGTTCCGAAGTCCATAGAACGGGACGAACGGACGGCGCGGGGCTTTGTCCCCAAGGTCCTGAAGGTTGTGGGGATGATCCCCTTCGCCGAAGACCTGACGGCGGCCTATTACGCCGCGCGCGACCCGAAGACGCCGGCCCGGGCGAAAGCCGTCCTGTTTGCGGCCATCGCCTATTTCGTCACGCCCGTCGACATGGTGCCGGATTTCATCACGGGCCTCGGCTTTACCGATGACGCAACTGTGCTCGCCACGGCGCTTGGCGTTGTGGGCATGCATGTGAAAGAAACGCACCGGGCCGCGGCCCGGCGCCTCCTGCGGCGTCCGGAACCGGTCCGGGAAGACTGATAACAAGAACACGGAAGATTCCGGGGAGGAAACATGGCTGGGGCTGACGCCGCCTTTGCGGGCGCAATCGTTTTGGGAGTGCTGTTCTGGGCCGGCTGGTGCTGGCGCGGGAAGGGCGGCTGGGTCAAGCTCGCCGTGAAGACCGCATCGACGGCGCTGCTGGCCGTCTTTGCTTACATGGCAGGTGGGCCCTGGCTGGTCGTGGCGGGCCTTGCGCTGTCTTCGGCGGGCGACGCCTTCCTGGCGCTGAGCGAGGAGAAATGGCTGAAGCCCGGCATGGCCGCCTTCTTCCTTGCGCATGTCGCCTATATCGCCCTGTTCTGGGGCCTGCCGCAGACGGACCGGACCTGGCTGAACCTTGCCGCGCAGATCGTGCTCGTGTTCGGCGGTGTGGTGTTCGTGCGCTGGCTCGCGCCGTGGCTCGGCGCGATGCGCTATCCGGTCTTTGCCTATACAGCGGTAATCCTTGTGATGGGCGCAGCCTCGCTGCGGCTCGATCCCGCCTATGTCCTGGTCACGCTGGGTGCAGTGATGTTCGTCGCCTCAGACATGATCCTGTCGCTGCAGCTGTTCACGCGCCCGGCAGGGGAGGCACCGCGGCTCGTGCCGTCGCTGGCCGTGTGGGGACTTTATTTCTTCGGGCAGGCCTTGATTGCCTGGGGTGTGGTGCGGCCGTTCCTACTGGCCGCCTAGAAGGGCTTGTCGCCGTCGATCGTCGCCCGGCGCATGTGGCGGCGGTGACCATGGTAATCGTTCAGGGCGTAGTGCCAGACGCAGCGATTGTCCCACATGGTGACATCGCCCTCCTGCCAGCGGACGCGGCAGGTGTTGCGCTCCTCTCGTGACAGGTCGAACAGGTAATCGAGCAGGGGCTTCGACTCTTTGCGGCTCCAGCCGGCAAAGCGCAGCGTGAAGGCCGGGTTCACGAACAGGCCCTTGCGGCCGGTTTCCGGATGAGTGCGGATCACCGGGTGTTCATATTCCGGCGCATCAGGCGCGGCGGTTGCGTCCATCGATTGCCGCACGGCGGCGGAATATCCGTCTGCGCCGTATTCCTTGCTGGCCGTGTGGACACCCTTCATGCCTTCCAGCGTCGCCTTGAGGCCGGCGGAGAGCCGGTCATAGGCGGCTTGCTGATCTGTGAACAACGTGTCGCCGCCATAGGGCGGCACTTCGATGGCGTGCAGGATCGAGCCGAGGGCCGGTTCCTCCAGGAAACTCATATCGGAATGCCAGCCGCCGCCGAAATTGGTCTTTTCATCCTTCTCCTTGATGATTTCGAGGAGTTCCGGATGGTCCGCCATGCCCTTCACATAAGGGTGGATGTTCAGCGTCCCGAAGCGGCGGGCGAAGGCCTTGTGCTGGTCCGGGCTCATGCCCTTCTGGCCGCGCAGGACGATGACCTTGTGGTCGAGGAAGGCGCGGTGGATGGCGTCGAATTCGGAATTCGACAGGTCCTTTTTCAGGTCCACGCCATGGATCTCGGCGCCGAGCGTTCCGGTCAGGGGCTGGATGGTCATGCCCATGGGGTTCCTCCGTTTTTCGGGCAGCTTAGCAGGTCGCGGCATCCGGTCACGCACTTATCGGGTCACAGAAATGCCATTTGCGCGCGCCTGCGAAATATGAGACAGACGCGGCGGGCCAGCTTCCCCCAACGGATGCCAGCCTATCTGTAAGGATAGGAGTACAAACAGATGACGACCGTCGCCAAACCCGGCGTGCTGCCTGCATGCCCGCATTTTTCCTCGGGCCCGACTGCCAAGCGCCCCGGATTTTCCCTTGAAAAACTGAGCACAGCCACCCTCGGCCGTTCGCACCGTTCCGGCGATGCGAAAAAGAAGCTGAAGGAAGCCATCGACCGGACCAAGACCATCCTTGGCCTGCCGGAAGGCTATCGCGTGGCCATCGTGCCTGCCTCCGATACCGGCGCCGTCGAGATGTGCATGTGGTCCATGCTGGGCGCGAAGCCCGTCGACGTGTTCGCCTGGGAAAGTTTCGGCCAGGACTGGATCACCGACGCGACCAAGCAGCTGAAGCTGAAAGACTGCAACACCTATGTCGGCGATTACGGCGAGCTGCCGCCTTTCGAAAAGGCGCGCGACGATGCCGACATCATCTTCACCTGGAACGGTACCACGTCCGGTGTGCGCGTCGCGAATGCCGACTGGATCAAGCCGAACCCGGACCGCGTCGCGGATCTGCGATGCGACTTCGGCTGCCTTCGCGCAGGACATCGAGTGGGAGAAGCTCGATGTGGTGACCTATAGCTGGCAGAAGGCCCTCGGCGGCGAAGCCGCGCACGGCATGCTGATCCTGTCGCCGAACGCCGTGAAACGCCTCGAATCCTACACGCCGGACCGGCCGCTGCCGAAAATCTTCCGCATGACCAAGGGCGGCAAGCTGGACGAGGACCTGTTCCAGGGCGCGACCATCAACACGCCGTCCATGCTCTGCGTCGAGGATTACCTGCAGGCGCTCGACTGGTGCGAAGCGCTCGGCGGCTGGAAGTCGCTGAAGGCGCGTTCCGACGAAAGCCTCGGCATTCTCACCGACTGGGTGGCGAAGACCGATTGGGTCGAGTTCCTTTGTCCGGATGCGGACGTGCGTTCGAACACGGGCGTGACGTTCAAGATCGTCGATCCGCGCGTTGCGGGTCTCGACGAGGCCGGCCAGCGGGACTTCGTCAAGAAGATGATGAAGCGCCTCGAAAAGGAAAACGCCTGCTTCGACGCCGCCGGCTATGCCAAGGCCCCTCCGGGTCTGCGCATCTGGGTCGGTGCCACGGTGGAGCCCTCCGACGTGACGAAACTTCTTCCCTGGCTCGACTGGGCCTTCGCCGAAGAAGCGGCCACTCTCTAGCAACGAACCTGCAATGCGCGCCTTCACGAGCAAGGCGAAGGCGCAGCGGCGCGGGCGATCGCCCGCAACAGCCGTGAGCAAAGGAAAAGAAAATGCCCAAAGTCCTTATCGGAGATTCGCTCTCCCCCGCCGCCGTCGAGATCTTTCGCGCGCGCGGTATCGAAACGGTCACCAAGACCGGTCTGAACACGGAACAACTCATTGCCGAGATTCCGGAATATGACGGCCTTGTCGTCCGCTCGGCCTGCAAGCCGAACGCGGAGGTCATCGCTGCCGCCACGAACCTGAAAGTCATCGGCCGGGCCGGTATCGGCGTCGACAATATCGACATCAAGGCCGCGACCGCCAAGGGCGTCGTGGTGATGAACACGCCGTTTGGCAACGCCATCACGACGGCCGAACACGCCATCGCCATGATGTTCGCTGCGGCCCGCCAGATCCCGGCGGCCAATGCCGACACGCAAGCCGGCAAATGGCCGAAGTCCGGCTATATGGGAATCGAGGTCTCGTTCAAGACGCTCGGCCTGATCGGGGCAGGGAATATCGGCTCCCGCGTTGCCGAGCGGGCCATCGGCCTCAAGATGCGCGTCGTCGCCTATGACCCGTTCCTGACGGAAGAACGCGCCATCGAGCTTGGCGTCGAGAAAGTGGAACTCGACGAGCTGCTGAAGCGCGCCGACGTGATCACACTGCACGTGCCGCTGACGGACCAGACCCGCAACATTCTCAGCCGCGAGAATCTCGCCAAGACGAAGAAGGGCCTGATCCTCGTCAACTGCGCCCGCGGTGGCCTGGTGGACGAAGAAGCCGTCGCCGACATGCTGGAAAGCGGACACCTTGCCGGTGCCGCCTTCGACGTGTTTGCCGTGGAGCCGGCCAAGGAAAATATCCTGTTCGGCAAGAAGAACTTCGTCGCCACGCCGCACCTTGGTGCGTCCACGAACGAAGCTCAGGAGAACGTTGCCCTTCAGGTGGCCGAACAGATGTCGGACTACCTCCTCTCGGGCGCCGTCACCAACGCGCTGAACATGCCCTCGATCACGGCCGAGGAAGCGCCGCGCATCAAGCCCTTCGCCGTGCTCGCGGAGAAGCTCGGCTCGTTCGCCGGCCAGATTTCGGACTTCGGCTATGAGGAAGTTGTCATCGAGTATGAGGGCGAGGTCGCTGACCTCAACCGCAAGCCGATGACCGCCGCCCTCCTGGCTGGCCTGCTGCGCGCCTCGCGCGGTGACGTAAACATGGTGTCGGCTCCCGCCATCCTCGCCGACAGCGGCATCAAGCTGACCGAGACCAAGACCGAGGCCAGCCCGGTTTATGACAGCCTGATCCGCGTGAAGGTGAAGACCAAGGCGACCAAGAACGCCCCGGAAGGCGGCTGGCGCACGCTGGCCGGCACGACGATCGCCGGCAAGCCGCGCATCGTCGAGGTGAAGGGCATGGCGCTGGAAGGCGATTTCTCGCCGGTCATGCTCTACGTCAACAACCTCGACAAGCCGGGCTTTATTGGCGCACTGGGCCAGATGCTGGGCGAGGAGAAGGTCAACATCGCGACCTTCCATCTTGGCCGCACGGCGGCGGGCGAAGAGGCGATTGCCCTGATCGGCATCGACTCGGAGCCTTCGGCTGCCCTGATGGCCAAGCTCGATGCCCTGCCGCAGGTCCGTTACGCCAAAGTCCTGACGTTCTGATCGCGCCAACAGGCCTGAAACCACGACAGAAGGCGGGCTGCCCTGCGGGGTGGCCCGCCTTTCCATTCGGAGTTGCCCTGCCGTGGCGCGGCGGACACCCCCGACAGCAATTTGTCACATAAAGTCCGGAACACGCTTGACGGGCGAGCCCGAGGCGCCTTTCTCGCCTGTAATATTCAGGGAGGTTCCATGCGTTCGTATTTTATCGCTGCCAGCGTTTCCTCGGTTTTTCTGGCAGGTCCTGCCTCGGCCGACCTTCTCAGCGAAGTCCGCCTCGGCGTGATGCAGGAAAACATCTGCGTCCTCGATTGCGACAACGCGAACAAGGAACCGGGCCAGAGCATCAATGGGGATATCCTGTTCAATTCGCCGGACTTCCTCGGCATCATCTGGAGCCCGAAGCCCTATGTGATGGGCAGCGCGAACCTGCAAGGCGATACGAGCTTTGGCGGCGTCGGCCTGCACTGGTCGTTCCCGATCGCGAAGCGCTGGCAGTTCGAGCCGAGCTTCGGCTACGTCATTCATGACGGCGAACTGGCGAGCCCGTATCCGCAGGGCGATCCGCGCGGCGACGCCTTCACCGAGGACCATGTCCTGCTCGGTTCGCGCGATCTGTTCCGCACCACGTTCGGCCTGCATCACGACATCAACGATACCTGGGGTGTCGAAGTGATGTACGAGCATCTCAGCCATGGTCAGGTGCTCGGCAACGGACGCAACCAGGGTCTCGACAATATCGGCCTGCGCGTCAGCTACAGTTTCGACTAGGACTGCGCGGAAAGGCCCCTTGCATTTCGTGGCCAAATCCTGCCCATGTCGCCGCGGACTGAACAGGAGCGGCACATGGCAGGCGTAGTCGTCGTAGGCGCCCAATGGGGCGACGAGGGTAAGGGCAAGATCGTCGACTGGCTCTCGAGCCGGGCCGATGTGGTCGTGCGCTTCCAGGGCGGGCACAATGCCGGCCACACGCTGGTGATCGACGGCAAGGTTTTCAAGCTGGCGCTGCTGCCGTCGGGCCTCGTGCGCGGCGGCAAGCTGTCGGTGATCGGCAACGGCGTCGTGGTCGACCCCTGGCACATGCTGACCGAGATTGACGGCATCCGCGGGCAGGGGGTCGAAGTTTCGCCCGAGAACCTTGTCCTGGCCGACAATGCATCCTTGATCCTGCCCTGGCACAAGGACATCGACGCGGCCCGCGAAGGTGCGCTCGGCGCCTCGCAGATCGGCACGACCAAGCGCGGCATTGGACCCGCCTATGAGGACCGTGTGGGCCGCCGTGCGATCCGCGTGGCAGACCTCGCCGATCCGGCCGCGCTAGACCTCAAGATCGAGCGTCTGCTGGCGCATCACCGTCCGCTTCGCGCCGGGCTCGACCTGCCGGAGCCGGATGGTGCGCAGCTGAAGGCCGACCTCCTGAAGATTGCGCCGCAGATCCTCGCCTACGCAAAACCCGTCTGGAAACTGCTCGACGAGCAGGTGCGTGCTGGTCGCCGCATCCTCTTCGAGGGCGCACAGGGCGTGATGCTGGATGTCGATCATGGCACGTATCCCTTCGTGACCTCGTCGAACGTCGTGGCAGGCAACGCCTCGGCAGGCTCGGGCGTCGGGCCCGGCGCGATCTCCTATGTGCTGGGCCTTGCCAAGGCCTATACGACGCGCGTCGGCTCCGGCCCGTTCCCGACCGAACAGAACAACGAGATCGGCCAGCGCATGGGGACGGTGGGGCATGAGTTCGGCACCAATACAGGCCGGGCGCGCCGCTGCGGCTGGTTTGACTCGGTGATGGTGAAACAGGCCTGCGCGACTTCGGGCGTGAAGGGGCTCGCTCTGACCAAGCTCGACGTGCTCGATGGTTTCGACGAGATCAAGGTCTGCGTCGCCTACCGCCTCAATGGCCAGGAGATCGACTATTTCCCGGCCGGCCTGACGGACCAGGCGGCCGTTGAGCCGGTTTACGAGACGCTGCCGGGCTGGAAAGGCTCGACGCGCGGCGCCCGTTCCTGGGTCGACCTGCCGGCCGAGGCCGTCAAATATGTCCGCCGTCTGGAAGAACTCGTCGGCAAGCCCTGCGCGCTGGTTTCCACCAGCCCGGAGCGTGAAGACGTGATCCTCATGCGCGACCCGTTCGAGGGCTGAGTCAGGCCCTCAGTTCAATTCAAAGACGATTCTCGTCGCGCTGTGGCCGCTGATGGCGTCTGCAATGGTGGCGCGGTCGAGTACGGTGCGTGTGGCATCAGCGACATCGGCAAAAACGCGGCGGATATGGCAGTCCTTCTCGCTTTTGCAGTCGGCGCAGCGGTGATAGGCCGTTTTCGACAGGCAGGGCAGCGGTGCCAGAGGCCCGTCGATCAGGCGCAGGACCTCGCCGAAAGTGATCTCTTCCGGCGGCCGTAGCAGGAGATACCCGCCTGCTTTGCCGCGCCGGCTCATCACCAGGCCCCGATGTTTCAGGTCGAGCAAGATCTGTTCGAGGAATTTGCGCGGGATGTCCTGCTGGTCGGCGATGTCACTGATCAGCGTGGGTTCCTCCGGCGCCGCCTGTGCAAGCGCGATCAGGGCGCGCAGGGCGTATTTTGCCTTCTGAGAGATCATGCGTTCCTTCCGGTTTTGCCTCGCCGGCGGGTAGGCGTTTAGCCAATATGATAAGTCGATTAAGTCGATAGAGTAAATAAGCTCCATCTGATTGAACCACAACAGATTCGCCGCCGCAGGGCAGGCCGGTGGACGCGGGTCGCCCCGGAGTGGCCATTGACGTAACACGACTAAATAGGTCGAGTATATCGAATATAAGGAGAATTAGTATGCGTACTCGACATGGACTCGGCCTGATCACAGCAGCTCTGGTGGGGGCTTTTCCGGCCATGGGGCAGGAGGGAGACGGCGCGCAGGCCGCGGCCCCGTCAGATACGGAACTGCGCCGTGAAACGATCATCGTGACGGCGCGGCGCGTTGCAGAAGACGTCCAGGACGTGCCGATTGCGGTCTCCGTGGTCGGCAGCGAGCGCATTGCGGAAGCTGGCGCCTTCAATGTCGGCAAGCTGCGGGAACTGGTTCCCACCCTGCAATTCTATTCCTCCAATCCGCGCAACACGGCTGTGACCATACGCGGGCTCGGCGCGCCTTTCGGCCTGACCAATGACGGGCTCGACCCCGGCGTCGGTCTCTATGTCGACGGTGTGTTCCTGGCGCGGCCGGCAGCGACCACGCTCGATTTCCTGGATGTGGAACGGATCGAGGTTCTGCGCGGGCCGCAGGGCACGCTGTTCGGCAAGAACACGACATCCGGCGCCGTGAACATCACCACACGCAAGCCGGTGTTCACGCCTGAAACGGAGATCGAGCAGACATTCGGCACGCTCGGTCTTGTCCAGACCAAGGCATCCATCAGCGGTCCGTTGTCGGAACAAGTGGCCGGGCGCCTGTCCTTCTCGGGCACCCAGCGTGACGGCACGATCTACAATGTCACCGAGCATGACTATATCAACGATCTCAACAATCTCGGCGTCCGCGGACAGCTCCTGTACCGGGTGTCCGACGATCTCGATGTGCTTCTGGCGGGCGATTATACGCGCCAGCGGCCGAACGGGTATGCGATGGTGCCTGCCGGTGTCGCGCCGACCCTGCGTAACCCGAACCGTCAGTATACGAGCCTTGCGGAACACTTCAACTATGCCCCGCCGAGCTTCAACGCCTTCGACAGGCTGACGGATGCCGACACCTACCACCAGTCGAACCAGGACCTTGGCGGCGCCTCGCTCACGGTGAACTGGAATGTCGGGCCGGGTACGCTGACTTCGATCACGGCCTGGCGCCTGTGGAACTGGTCTCCCTCCAATGACCGCGATTTCCTCGGCCTGCCGATCACGACCGTCTCGGCGAACCCTTCGGAACAGACGCAATGGACGCAGGAATTCCGCTATGCAGGAGACCTCGGGGAACGGCTCGGTTTTGTCGCCGGGGCTTTCCTGTTCTCGCAGGAGATCGAGTCGACCGGCCTGCAGGAGCAGGGAAGTGCGGCCGCGCGCTGGCTGCTGAACCCTGCCAGCGCAGGCTGGGATACGCCGGGCCTGCTTGAAGGCTATGGCCAGACCTCCGACATCCGCTCGGACAATACGAGTGCTGCCCTGTTCGGACAACTGGAATGGCGTGTGACCGACCGGCTGCGCCTGCTTCCGGGCCTGCGCCTGAACTATGACGAGAAGTCTGTCGATTATAACAGTGACGTCCGCGGCGGTCTGCAGACGGACGATCCGGTTCTGATCGCCCTGCAGCGCTCGGTACTGGCGCCGCAGAGCTACAAGGCGGATACCGACGACACGAATATTTCCGGGCAGCTGACGGCGGCCTATGACCTGTCCCCTGCGACCAGTCTGTTCGCGACCTATGCGACAAGCTTCAAGTCGGTGGGCCTGAACCTCGGCGGCGTGCCGAATGACGCTTCCGGACAGCCGGCGCTGAGTGTCGCCTCGGTCAAGCCTGAAGATGTGCGTCACTTCGAGATCGGCCTCAAATCGGAACCGTGGCCGGGCGCAGTCGCTAATTTCTCACTGTTCAATACGGAGATCGAGGACTTTCAGGTTCAGGTCGTCAATGCACAGGTCGGTGTGCTGAGGGGCTACCTTGCAAATGCGGACAAGGTGCGTGTGCGCGGCGCCGAGTTCGAAGGCACGGCGCGTCTGGGCGATCATTTCAGTGCCCAGGCCTCCCTGGCCTGGACGGATGGGGAATATGTGCGTTTCACCGATGCGCCGCCCGCGCTGGAGGACACGGGTGGTCCGCAGTCGGTGGATATTTCCGGCACGCGCCTGCCTGGTATCTCCGAATGGGCCGGGACGCTCAGCGGGGAATATACGCAGTCCGGCACCCTGCTGGCACGCGACGGGGAGTATTTTGCGGCGTTGGATGCCTTTTTCCGCTCCGACTTTTCGTCCAGCCCGACGGAATCCCGGTACCTGACCGTGGACGGATATTCCCTGCTGAACGGGCGGATCGGGTTCCGCGCTGGTGATGGCTGGACAGTTTTCCTGTGGGGCCGGAACCTGCTGGACGAGGAGTATTTCGAGTTCCTCGCCGCACAGCCTGGCAGCTCCGGCCTCTATGTCGGACAGCCAGGCGATCCGCGAACCTGGGGCGTCACGTTGCGGGCGAAGTTCTGACCTGTCTAGCGATAGGTCGCGATCGAGAGCCCGACTTCGCCGTCTGCGTTGAACACGAAGGTCTCGGCGACCTTCTCTTCGCGATGGTTCGTGTAGAGAATGGTCACCGCATCGGAGCCGACAAGAACATCGTCCAGGGCGAAGAACAGCTGACGGGCC
>JAWKUV010000028.1:0-36494 GCA_041398365.1 Hyphomonas sp.
GCGGGCGTCCTCTCGAATCTCGATTAAACGACTTCTATCGAAGCTGAACCCAGCAGATCTTGAGGAATTCCCCGGGTGAAACTCATCCGGAGCCCCTCCCGACACGTAGAGAACGCAGAAGTGCTTGTTCTCCAGAACGGGATGGTGGCGCGAAATGCCCTACGATGTCTCAACTGACTGTTCCGGTGACCGGAAATATCGCCGCTCAGCAATGCAGGCTCCAATGCTGGAAGCGGATCGGGAATATCAGCTCGCCACACGTTGGCGAGAAAAATCTGATGAGAAGGCTCTACATGAACTGACAATTGCCTACATGCGCCTCGTGATCTCTTGGGCTGCCAAGTTCCGCAACTATGGCCTGCCAATGCCGGATCTGATTTCTGAGGGGAATGTCGGCTTGATGATGGCCGCATCCCGTTTTGATCCGGAGCGTGGGGTACGATTCTCGACCTATGCCAGCTGGTGGATCAGGTCATCGATCCAGGACTATGTCTTAAGGAACTGGTCGATTGTTCGGACCGGCACAACATCGGCTCAAAAGTCGCTTTTCTTCAATTTGCGGCGATTGCGCGCCCGGATTGGAGATACAGGTGGCGGATCAATAGACCCAGCCAATCGGAAATGGGTGTCCGAGCATCTCAGGGTGCCGGAACGCGAAGTCGAGGCGATGGCGTCTCGGCTGTCTGCGTCCGATAGGTCATTGAACGCACCGCTCAATATCGATGGAGAGGGGGAGTGGCAGGATTTTCTGGTTGATGAGACCGCCCTGCCAGAGACGCAAGCTATCGAGAATAACGATCGAAAGCGTTACCAGGCCTGGATCGAACATGCTCTGCAGTCGCTTAGCCCCCGGGAAAATTTTATAATCCAGAAGCGGCGTATGTCGGACGACAGCGTGACTCTGGCCGAGATTGGCGCGGAACTGGGTATTTCAAAGGAGCGCGTGCGCCAGATCGAGACCCAGGCATTGCGGAAACTGAAAGCAGCGCTTGAAAAAATCGCCGGAGATTTTGACCGGCTTGAGCTTCTGGCGGGTTAGCGGGCGCCGTCTCTCAGTTTGTCTCATCAGAGAAGGGCACTTCCGATGCTGAAATCGCTGTCCGACAATTATCGAGCTGCTATTTTTGGGGCGACCGGTGGCATTGGAAAAGCTGTAACGGACCGGCTCGCATTGGACCCAAGATGCGGGCGAATTTATGCAGGTAGCCGGCATTTGCAGGATTCTGGCAATGCAAAAGTCCGAGCATTTCAATTTGACCTTGAGGACGAATTATCCATCGCCAATGCTGCGGTTGCGATCGAGCGCGACGGTCCGGTTGAGATCGTCCTGATCGCGACCGGATTTCTGCATGGGCAGACGATACAGCCTGAGAAGAGCTGGAGACAGCTCGATCCGGAGACTTTTTCCCATGTCTTGGCAATCAACACGATTGGTCCGGCTATCATCGGCAAACACCTTTTGCCTTTGCTTGCCCGAGACAGGAAATCGGTTTTCGCAGCCCTGAGTGCGAGGGTCGGATCGGTTTCGGACAATCGTCTGGGCGGCTGGCATGCTTACCGTGCCTCCAAAGCAGCGCTCAATATGGTGATCCGTAATTTCGCGATCGAACTTGCGCGAACCAATGGAATGGCTGCTTGTGTCGGACTGCATCCCGGCACGGTCGACACGCACCTGTCACTTCCATTCCAGCGCGGTGTCCAGGCAGACAGGCTCTTTACTCCAGACTTTGCGGCCGATTGCTTACTGTCGGTTGTGGACCGTCTAACACCAGACCTGTCAGGGCGAATATTTGCCTGGGACGGGCAAGAGATCCCGTCCTAAGATCGATGCCTTTCAGAAAATCGGAGCATGCCAGGCATGAATAGCCCTTCAAAGACAGACAATGAGCCCGCTGTAGCGCTCGCCTCGGTGCGTATACGAGACCGCTTGAAGCGGGCTGGTAAACGGTTCCATGCAAATGACAATATTTCTGCCTTTCTTGAAGCCGGCGAGCTTGATGAATTGCTGAATGAGGTTGAAGCCAAGTTCCGTGAAGTACTTGAGAGCCTGGTGATCGACACTGAGAGCGACCATAACACTCAGGATACGGCGCGGCGCGTTGCCAAGATGTACCTGACGGAAGTTTTCAAGGGCCGGTATGTCGAGGCTCCTCCTGTCACGGAGTTCCCGAATGCGGAAGCGCTCAATGAACTCATGATTGTCGGACCAATTACGGTCAGAAGTGCATGCAGCCATCACTTTTGCCCAATCATGGGTCGGCTCTGGATAGGCCTCATGCCCAACGAGCGATCCAACCTCATCGGACTGTCAAAATATGCACGCCTTGCTGAATGGATCATGTCCCGGCCTCAGATTCAGGAGGAAGCGATTTCCCAGATGGCAGAAATTCTGATGAACAAAGTGCGCCCGGATGGCCTTGCCGTCGTCATGGAAGCGGATCATTTCTGCATGCACTGGCGCGGGGTAAAGGACGAAGCTGTAATGATCAACAGTGCCATGAGGGGGTCTTTTCTGAAGGACCACACTCTGCGAAGTGAGTTTCTATCTCTGCTGAATCTAAGGGGTGTTCGCTGATATGCTTGTACGGTGTCTTTATGCAAGTCAGCCTGTCGGTTCGATCGACAGTACGCTTTTGAACGAAATTCTTGAGCAATCACGCAGGAACAATCCTGTGCTGGGCATTACGGGCCTCCTGTGCGTTTCAGAGCGGCATTTCATTCAGGCCATTGAAGGCGGCCGGGACGAGGTCTGTGAACTTTTCAATGCCATCGTCCGGGATGGACGGCATGAAAAAGTACGCCTGCTGATGTATGAGGAAATTGCCGAACGCCGTTTTGCGAACTGGACAATGGGTCAAGTCAATATCGCCAAGCTCAATCCGACGTTGTTGCTCAAATACTTCAAGCGCCCTGAAATAGATCCGTTCGACAGTTCGGGATCTGCAACGCTCGCCTTGTTGTCCGACCTTGTTTCGGCCGGTGCAATTGTCCGTCACGGTGATGGATAAGGCGCACGCGGAAGGGGCGACCTGATCTCAGTATCATAGTCCGAAGCACGTTTTTCGAAGGTTTCGTGCACGGTTCAGTCCTTTCGACAGGCGCGCTGCAGCCCATATGCTCTGGCGATTGAAAATGATTGAGAAGCATTTGCTGCCCAAAAAGACATGTCCTGTGTGTGGGCGGTCGTTTTCCTGGCGCAAGAAGTGGGCAAAGGACTGGCCACTCGTGAAGTACTGCTCAGAACGCTGCCGCAGAAGCAGGCAGAAGCGGTCTCAAGTGCAATTCTGATACGCCTTGACCAACCGTAGGATTGATCAAAGCGTCTGTGGCCATTTTCCTATGGGTTGCAGTTCTGGCACAGACCCGGGTCTGCAAAGTGCATATCCTCATGCAAGGCTTGCTTTTCCGAATGCGAACAAGTCGGGCACCCTAATATCTCGGCACTTGCGAGTTCGGTTGGCTGCGCACACCAGCTGCATGGCAATCCCGACTCTATCCCGATCCGGCCCCATCCGGGTGATCCGCAGACTGGGCAGGGGGTTGCGAGTCTGCTGGCAAGGGCTTTTGCAAGGTTCGAAATTGTCCGCATACGGCTGGGGTTCATGTGCGCGCGCATGTCTGTTTCAACGAGAACCACGGTTTCCTGTGCGGACTGCAGGATACTGCGGACATTGTGTGCCAATTGATCCAGGTCCCTGATGCCTTTTTCAATAATGCGCCCGGACTGCTGAGGTAGGGTCCGAACTATGAGCGCCTGTTCCGGAAATCCAAGCGAGACAAATGCCGACGTAAGACCAGAAAGGTCTTCGACCGAGCGGATCTTCCAGGAGCAATAAGACGGTGTATGGTCGAATATCTGCTCAGTACAGCAGAGCCCGGTCATTTGATCGACGAAGATCATCTTTTCAAGCCCGAGTGGAATGAAAGGTGCGTGGGGGTGCGGGCCATAACTACCCTCGCTTGCCAGGCCCAAGTCGAGACCGGTGAGTTCCATACCCAGCTTCGCTTTTCTTTTGAGGACCTCGTCCATCGTGCCAGGGCGAGGAATGTCCTGGGTAAATGTGCCGAGCTGATCGGTGTTGATTTCAGAGGGGATGCAGAGTTTCAGCCCCAGGATATCCTGCATCGGTTCTGCAATCGCTGATTCCTTGCCGTGCATGGTTGCAAGTACAGCGCAGCGCCCCGCAAAGGGCATCCTTTCGACCATTTTCAGAAGTATCCCTCACGCTTCTGATGTTCGAGAGACCCTGCATCACTGACCCGCCCGTTTCGCTCGGAAAGGGGTGATGAGATTGTCTCCCGGACAATGCCGACAAGGTCTTCGGCGTCTGACCGAAGAGCTGCTGTGACCGGCCAGCATCCGAGAGAGCGGAAGCGGACTTTCTCCAGGGTAGGCGCGCCAAAGCCCATTGATGTCGCGCGCTCCGTATCATCAATGACAATCAGCTTGCCATTGACAGTGACCACAGGACGTTGGGAAGCAAAATACAAAGGGCAAAGCGAGATGCGTCGTGAAAGGATGTAGGCCCACAGGTCAAACTCGGTCCAGTTCGACAGGGGGAACACCCTCAGAGTTTCACCGGATTTCTTTCGCCAGTTGTAGTTGGACCAGAGTTCCGGACGCTGATTTTTCGGATCCCATCCATGCGTGGCATTGCGTAGGGAAACGACGCGCTCTTTGGCGCGAGTTGCTTCCTCATCCCGTCGGGCGCCGCCAAAAATGACATCAAAGCCACCGAGGTCCAATGCCTGTTTCAGGGCTTCCGTGCGCATCATCGAGGTATAGACGTCTCCATGCTCGATTGGATTGAGGCCCTGCTGGCGTCCTTCTTCATTGTGATGGAGAACAAGTTCAAAACCATTCTCGTAGGCAAACCGGTTGCGGAAGTCGATCACTTCCTGGAACTCCCAAGTCGAATCGACATGGAGCAAGGGAAGGGGTGGGCTGGAGGGATAAAATGCCTTCAGAGCAAGATGTGCGAGAACTGTCGAATCCTTGCCTCCTGAGAAGAGGATCACCGGGTGTTCGGCTTCGGCAACCCCGTCTCTCAGGATCTGAATGGATTCACTCTCCAGGGCGTCGAGGTAACGAAACTCGCTCATTCCGGCACCGTCTCAGCGGACGCCGCACTTTTTGACACGGAGAGATTCCGCCACTGCAGATTTCCGGCATATTCTGAAACAAGCCGGCCCGTTTCATCCAGCACAAACAGACGGAGCCAGGCATTGTCAAACAGTGTCCGGACGTTTTCATGCTTTTCGAGGATTTGATTTATCGCCTCGCAAGGTGCGTCGAAACAAACGGCAAGCCGGGTGGGCTCATGAACGTACTTCGTTCCATCATGGACCGACTGCCAGGGCAGGCCCGTGCGGAGGTTGCCGCCATTGCCCTCGAGCACCCCGACACCACCGACAACATTGTGGAGAAGCTTGTTGCCACCGCCAAATAGCTCCGGTGCAACCACCGAGCCATAATATTGCAGGTTGATCCAGCTTGCGACGACAACCGGTGCAGTGAGGATGAGTTCCAAAGTCGAGAATTCCGGATCCTTTTCCCAATCGTATTCGTGGAGAAATGCCGTTCCGGACAGATTGCGGTCGCGCGTTCGCTCTCGCGGGGCTGCGATGAAGGCGCTGCAATTGGCAAGCCCCCATTCCGGGCGAGTCTCGGCCCAATCGCGGCTACGGCGGATGATGCCCTTGCCCCGGTTCGCACGTGGCAGGGTGTTTGACCGCTCGCGCCGGGCGAGCCGTCCAGCTTCTGCCAGCCATGTCCTGATTTGCGCGATCGAGTTCGCAAGCGCTGCTTCTGCGTCGTCCTCGAATATCGCGACCTCATCAGTCGTTGTGGAATGAAGTGCGCCGAAGAAGCGGGTTTCCTCCGGAATTCGAATTCCATGGTCGGCAAGACCCGATCTTACGGCAGGATCATTCAGAATTTGGGTAAGCAGCCTAGCATTCACGTCACCGGCGTGCCCGCCACAGGCGCCGCAATGAAGGGCACTGGCATGAGGATTGTTCGTCACTTTGGCCCCGTGACCGACAAGCAGGACGATCGGCGCAAAGCCCTCGGTAAGCGACATGGCGGTCAGGACGGACCGTGCGAGATCTATCCGGTTCTTCGTTCCAAAAGCCGGATCAAGTTGCAGCGGCAGATCTATTGGCGATTTCTTGCGGGAGCCCGCCACACCGTCCCTGAGGAGGCGCCAGGCATAGAGCGGGCCTGAGGATTCCACGAACACAAAGGAGGAGACGGCAGCCATCCGGAACCGGCCCCAGGCGCGAAAGGCGCGCGCGCGGTAGCGTACAGATGTATCGTCATGATCCCTGGTCGCCGACAGTGTCATTGACCTGATGCCAGGTTTAAGGAGGACGGGCAGTCGGTTCTCTCGGATATCTGATGCGTATCCCTGATGTTGGAGGGGAATTCCGAAGAAGCCTGCAAAGCCTCGTGTTTCGACCCGGGAGCTTACCCGCTCCAACGCCCTGCGGAACACTTCAGAGCGGACATCGATGCAGAAGACCGCTTGAACGAGCGTTTCAGTTTCCCGCTTACGGCGGGCGGGCGAACGAAGCGTCTGTTCAAGCCGCCGGATCTTCGAGCGCTCAAAGGCGGTATGAAGCAGGAGGTCCTGTTCGAGCGAAGCGGGCAGTGCGGCGGATGGGTCGAAAGCTTCCCACGCTGCTGACCAAGGCTCTCTGATGTCTTTTTCATACTGATCAAGGAGAGCAATATCCCAGACCAGGCGGATGGCGAGCAGATCGCGAAGGGTTTGATCTGAGCCCCCTTCCAGTTCAGCCTGCCACAGGCGATAGCGCGCAAGCTGACTCCAGCCTCCGAGATTGAGCAGCAGCTGATGAAAATAGTCGCCGAGAAGGGCAGATGGTACTTTCAGGCATTCGCAAGCCTCTAGGATAAAGCTATCCGGGCTTTCCGGCAGGGCCTGTACCCGCTTCGCGAAGTTTTTCAGTCCGAAGATCTCAGGAGTCAGATCGTGCTGCGCCCAACTCATCCAGGATGACCAGGCGCCTTTGCCGGAGGTCATTGGCCAGAGGGCCTGACCCTCGTCAAAGAAGGCGCTTGCCCAGTTCCCAAATCTGTCCTCGATCAATTCTGCCCAGTCGGTCCCGCTCTGGTCGCTTGCGAGGCCTGCGATTGACGCGAGGAGGTATTCGCGTGGTTCAAAGATGGATACTTTGTTCTTCAAGTCATCGGTCGCGATTCTCTTGTCCGACAGGCCAAGCTCCAGAGAGGCTTCCCGCAGGTCCGCATCTGTGACTTCTCCCGAATGAATCTTGTCTATGTACCAGGCGCGGGGAAGGGTGAGCCTGTTACCAGAAACCCGGGCTAGCTTTGCCGCCGCTTTCTGAAAGGGCAAGTGTGCCTGGCCTAGAAAGGGGTTGACGGCGACACTATGCGTCAATGGCCAGAGCGGAGGGATTGCGCTGATCGCCTGATCAAGAGCGCTTTTTATGACGGATTGTTCTGACATGGGTGTACGGATCATCTGCAACATGAGTATCTCCAAACATTCAAGACTGTGGTTCCGGCGACGTCGCTCGGCTGCGGGCTTTCGCGGTGAGCAGGCGGTCGGTCAGGGCGTTGACATAGAAGCCGTTCGCGAGGTGGACCCTTAGCCCGGCAAAGGCAGGATGCGATGACCAGAGCGGGAAGCTTGCCTGGACGAACGCAGTGAGGCCAAAACTGACAAGCGCCAGGATAATGATGGCCCATTCGAGTGGGCCGGGGGGCGGTGTCGCCGGCAGATCGTCCCGGAGGAGCGCCTCAATGCCTCTTTGCAGAAAGAAATAGCTAACTGCGGCGCCTACAGAGAAGAGGACCGTATAGACTGTCAGGGTCCGTGGCGCCTTGTCTGCAAATCCCTGCGCAACGAGATAGGCGACGCCGAAGATAAGAATTGCACCCAAGGCGATCGCCTGGACCGACTTGTGTTCAAATCCGAAGCCGGCGCCGATTGTCACATAGATCGCGATCGCGACCAGGAAAGATCTCGCAATCGCTTTCAAGTCGGGAATGGCGACCGGTCCTGGCCGGCGCGTCTTCGCAACCTTTTCCACGGCAGATCCGGAACTGAGGAAGGCGTGTGCCTTATAAAGCGAATGGGCGAGGATATGCAGGAGCGCGAGGGGAAAGAGGGCAAGGCCGCACTGGAGGATCATGAAGCCCATCTGGGCTATCGTCGACCAAGCGAGAGACGTCTTTACGGCAGGCTGGGTCAGCATCACGATGCTGCCAAACAGGGCTGTAAATCCACCCATGAGAACTAGAGCAGCAAGCACACCCGGTGCACCGATCATGACATCGGAAAAGCGGATCAGGAGAAACCCGCCGGCATTTATGACGCCCGCGTGTAGGAGCGCCGAGACCGGGGTGGGAGCTTCCATCACTTCCACCAGCCAACCGTGGAACGGGAACTGGGCTGATTTCAGCATCGCGGCTGCAGCAAGCAGGATAGCCGCAGCACTCATCCAGATGGAGTCATCTCCGTTGCGCGCCAAAACATTGATGCTGGTGATGTCCGTCGTGCCAGCTGCGTAGAACAGGCAGGCGGCTCCACCAATCAGGGCGAGATCAGCGATGCGTGCAAACAGGAATTTCTTGTGGGCCGCGCGCTTTGCCCGAGGCCTGCCAGGGTAGAAAAGAAGAAGCTTGTGCAGGAAGAGGCTTGTCGCAATCCAGGCCAGGGCAAGGAGAATAAGGCTGTTTGAAAGCACGAGCAGAATGACCGACCCAAGAGTGAGGCTCATCCAGCCAAGAAAGGCGCCCTGATGGGACTCGCCGTCGAGATAAGTGCGGGAATAATTGAGGACAATTGAGCCGACAAAGCTGACGAGCAAGAAAAGCAGGGTGCTGACAAAGTCGAGACGGAGGCTGAAACCTGTCTGTTCATGGAGGGGGAGGGCAAGCGTCTGGGTTCCGTTCAGAACGACCGTGCCGAACGCGACAGCAGACGTCATCATCAGGATCGCCCCCAAAAGGGGAACAAGAGCTCTCGAAATAGGTCGATGGCCTGTTCCGAGGAAGGATGCCGCTGCGAAGCCAGCAATACTGGCCGACATAAGGGCCAGAAGTGGCGCAATCCAGTCATTCATGAAAACCTCCAGACGTGATCTGACGGCCGGATAGCAGCTTGCTTGTGTTCGAAAAAATAGATTATAAATAACGTAACGATCGATAATAGCGAACGATTGAGATGCTCAACTACAACCATCTGAGGTACTTTTGGGTCGTTGCGCGAGAAGGGCACCTGACCCGTGCTGCTGAACTGCTGCATGTCTCCCAGTCTTCACTTTCCGCGCAGATCCGGAAGCTGGAAAACCAGCTCGGCCATGATCTATTCGAGCGCAGGGGACGTGGACTTGTTCTGACTGAGGCCGGTCAGATAGCTTTCGACCATGCCAATGAAATATTCTCGACAGGTGATGAGTTACTCAGTCGCCTGAACCAGGGTGCCGGCAATGTGCGGCATGTCCTGAGGGTTGGTGCGCTGGCGACCTTGTCTAGAAATTTCCAGATTTCGTTTCTTCGTCCCGTGCTCGGATCGCAGAACGTCGAAATCGTTGTGCGATCAGGTAGTCTTGGTGAATTGCTTGCTTCCCTGGAGGCGCACCGACTTGATGTGGTTTTGGTCAATCAGGTCCCGTTGAGGGACGCGGCGACACCTTGGACTGCCCACCTCATCGACCAGCAGGAAGTCAGTCTTGTCGGTACAAGGCAGCGCGTCGGGCGCAATCCGGATATGGTCAAATTGCTGAAGGATCATCCCATCATTCTTCCGACGGCAGATGTTGGTTTCAGGAATGGCTTTGACGCGCTTGTCGAGCGCCTGAATGTCCGACCAGAAATCATCGCCGAGGTCGATGACATGGCGATGATGCGCGTCCTCGCACGGGAAGATATTGGTCTCGCCGTCTTGCCGCCAATTGTCGTGACCGACGAATTGGCGAATGGCCGTCTGGTAGAAGCTTGCAAACTACCGGACATTCAGGAGACTTTCGCGGCGCTCACCCTCAAGCAGAGATTTCCGAATCCAGCGCTTCGGGCGCTCCTGGAGGTCATCAATAGAACGCCTGTCGGGATCGAGGCATGAAGACCTGACAGACTGCTCAGCTTTGCAGGCCCGGCGATGTGGCGGGGGAGTGGGACGATAATTCGAATGGCGGGAAAGCTTCCATCAGGCCCCAGAAACTAGTCATGAGGTTCTGCTTTTCACGATCCGGTCCATTGTACTGCACTTCGCATCGACAATGGTCTGAAATAGGCGCTTCTGCTGGCTCGCATCGCACTTCAAACGGCCCCCAATCGACGCGGGCCGAAATTAGCTCCTGTAAGACTTCCGAATCTCCAGCCCAAAGACAAAAGAACTCAAATGTTCTCTCATCAATCGATATTGCACGCCGATCGGGAGCGGGGCGTGAACCCATCGCGTTCCCTCGCTTTAGCCGGGTCCCGATTCGAATAAGCGTCGCTTCCATGGCGAATGCTCCATGTCATAAATCCGTCAACGGATCATGTGCAGGCGGTCGCCATAAGTAAAATCGATTGTAGCTTACCTGCGTTTAGGTTTTTCCTTTTTTTGCTTTTCGGGCAATGGCGTGAGCAGATCCGCTGCTACGTCGCGGAAAACGAGCCCGAGCTTCTGGATATTCGATTCAAGGGGAGAGCCTGCGCGCCAGACCAGGCTGATCTGTCTGCGAGCGAGTGGGTGATTGATTGGGCGGACAACTTGAGAAGGGTCCTTTCTCGCTTCGACAAGGGCGTAAAGGCTGGGGAGGATTGCAATACCAGCACCCATGCCTGCCATCTGACGGATGGCATCCAACGATGTGCCTTCATATTCGGTGGATACGTGCGCCCCCGCGGCTTCTGCGAGCTTCTGGACAATCATGCTTAGCCTGTGACCATATCCAAGGCTCAGGAACTCCCTTCCTTTGAGCTCGGAAAGTTCGACCGGCCCGGTCCCGTCCGAAAGGGGATCATCCGGCGCTGCACAAGCGTAAAGTTGTTCATCGAACAGCTGCATTGATTCTGAATGCACGTGATCTTCCGCAGTCGAAATAACCATGTCCAGTCGCCCGTCATGCAGCTTTTCGTCGAGGTCGATGGTGCGCTCCTCCCGAACGCTCATGCGCAGGTTGGGGTAGAGCCTATGCAATTCGCGCACGGCGCTCGGCAGCAAGTAGGGGCCAATCGTTGGTAGGGTACCTAACCGGTAGCGGCCGACGACATCTCCGGCAGACTGGCGCGCCACGGTCTTAAGGTCCTCGACCTGAGTCAGGATGATACGTGCCCTGCGCACAACTTCCTCGCCCACAGGTGTAATGACGGCGCCTGTCCGGGAGCGTTCTATCAGGGTGACGCCCAGCTGGGCTTCGGCATCTGAAATCTGTTCGGAAAGGCTCGGTTGGCTGACGCTCAGGAGTTCCGCGGCATCCCGGAAGCGCCCCGTATCGGCTACGGCAACGATGTACTGGAGTTGTCTCAGTGTGGGTCTCATAATTCGTAAAAACCTATCAAGATTGTCGTTACTTTCGATTTGAACGAAGGCGCATATGGCCTCATATCCGGGTCATCGCAAGAGCCAAAAGGAGACAAATCAAATGTATCGACTGACCGACGACCTGTGGACAGGGAGCCAAGCTGGCCCGGCAAGTCCGGGCCGTGGCGGCCGGTTCATGGGAGTTGCAGACACAAGTCCGGAGACGGATGGACGCAGTAAGAGTATCGAAGAAACGCCATTTCTGTATCGCCGTCGCAGGCGCCAACGGCGCCGCACGGTCTGACGGTTCCATACTGCCTGAAGGGAGTCTGTTTGTGTCTATGCTGAAAGATCTGATCACCAATTTCCTGGAAGAGATGGCTGATTTCGCAAGTGAGCGCGAACGCGGACAAGGAGCCCGGCGGCATCAATCGGTGCCCGTCAGACTCTATTCCCGGACTGAGTCCGAAGCAATCTCGCGGTGGGAAAATGAGGGCGGAAGAGGCCGCCGGCGACGAGACACTTTTGATTTCTTTGGCGATTGATGTCGTCAAGGGCCATAAGACGGCTTCGTTCGATCCCTGACAAGACTCTCACTCCAGTCTGACGAATGCCGTTTCAATTCCGCCGGCAAGGACGTTTGTCCGGTAAAAGCCTCCCGACCCCCAAAGCCACCGGGCGTGTCGACTTGCCGGCGGGATTGTTTTTTTGAGGGATCATTCGCATCTCGCGCCTGATCTCTTGCTTATGTCCTGGTTCAGCGCAATTCGATCCGTATAGAGAAAACATCATGTCATCGAATAAACTCCCTACGCCCATGGTCTTTCGTGAGCTTATTCACGTCCGATCGATTAATCGACGGATAGAGGTCCTAAAGAAAGAAATCATAGGAGAGATGAGGCGCCCGGCGCCGGATTTTCTCCATTTATCGCAACTCAAGCGCCAGAAGCTTCATCTGAAGGACAAGGTGCGTCGGCTCGAGAAACAACCAGCGTTGAGATCGGGCGCCCCTGGCGAGACCGCCAACAGGATCAAAAAATGGGATATCGGACATGACTAAGGTTGTCGCGAAAATACAGGATTTCCTCAGACTTGAAAGCGCGGCCGGCCTCATCCTGATGCTGGCCGCAGCGCTTGCCATCGCAGCCAACAATACGGTTCTCAGTCATTGGTATGGCGGGCTGCTGTCGACGCCCATGGCTATCCAGGTCGGTGCGCTCGAAATCGCGAAGCCTTTGCTCCTCTGGATCAATGATGGGCTCATGGCGGTTTTCTTCCTGCTGGTCGGACTCGAGATCAAGCGGGAGGTGCTCGAAGGCGAGCTTTCTTCCTTCGACAAGGCCGTTCTTCCCATGCTCGCGGCGATTGGCGGCATGGCGGGACCGGCACTCATTTACGTGGTTCTGAATGCGTCAGATCCCGATACAATACGTGGTTGGGCGATTCCGGCTGCGACCGACATTGCCTTCGCGCTGGGCATTCTCGCCCTGCTGGGAACCCGAGCGCCGGTTGCCCTCAAGATCTTCCTGCTCGCCATTGCCATCATTGATGATCTCGGCGCCATCCTGATCATAGCCCTGTTCTATACTGAGCAACTCTCTGTCCAGGCACTTGGACTGGCGGGCATCGGCTTTGCAGGCTTGATACTCATGAACCGCATGGGGGTGAAGCGTATTGCGCCCTACATCCTCGTAGGCCTCTTTATCTGGGTGTGCGTCCTGAAGTCTGGTGTGCATGCCACGCTGGCGGGTGTCCTCACCGCACTCGCCATCCCGCTTGCGCCGCGCAAGGAGACGGGTCAATCGCCGCTTCATAAACTCGAGCATGGTCTCCATCCCTGGGTCGCGTACATGATCCTGCCCGTGTTCGCCTTTGCCAATGCTGGCGTGGACCTTCGCGGGATCAGTCTCGATGCCCTGATGGGAGTGGTGCCGCTTGGGATCGCTTTGGGCCTTTTTCTTGGCAAGCAGGCCGGTGTGTTTGGGCTGACCTATGTGGCGGTCAAATCCGGGATTGCGCGCCTGCCTTCCGGCGTTAGCTGGGTTCAGATCTATGGCGTGGCATGCCTGACCGGTGTTGGCTTCACGATGAGCCTCTTTATTGGCGGGCTTGCCTTCGACAGCGCAGCGGAACTCGACCAGGTTCGGCTAGGTGTGCTCATGGGGTCTGTTGCATCGGGCCTGCTGGGCTACACAATCCTCAGGTTCGCCTGTCTGGGCGATCCAAAGCCGGCGCCCGGCCGGCAGATATCGGCTCCGGCATAAGCAGTACCGGCCCGCGATCAAATAATGATCGCGGGCCTTTTTTTTTCCTGAGTGCCTGAAGGTAGTTGATTTTCGAAACCATCAGTAACCGGAAAGAATTCGGAGAATCCTGTCAGGTTCGCAGGAAACAAATATTGGGCCGGGAGCGAGAAATCCCCCATGTCCTGGGCAGCTGGTCTTTCGGATCAGGCTGCTATCGAAAGGGAAAACAAGTGAAAATCAGAAGTCTGACGATCGGGGCAGCCGCTGCGCTCGCCTTGGCCGGATGCGCAAGTCCTGGTTCCGGCGATATGGAAATCGAGGCGGAAGCAACAAAGGTTGTTTCGAATGCCGAGGTAGCCGAAGCTGAACCCGCCGGCATTTGTGTCGGATCTGGCCCGCAAACGCCACGTGACATTACAAATATGTCGGGCCTCAACAAGATCTTGTTTGAGCTTGCGCCGCCGCCACAGAAGATGAACCTTTGCAACATCCACGCGCATAAGCATGCTGAACACAAAGGTCCCGGTTTCAGCGTATTCGTGAATTCCAGCGATCAAGGCGGATACGCGTGCAATGATCGTGATAGTCTGACGGAAGAACAGCTTCGTGACCCCTTCGAAGGTAAGGGCGCATTCAAGGGGGTAAAGCCTGGCGACACGATTGAGGTGCACTGGGTCTATACGTCCTGCGATGCCGCCCCGGGTGAGGGGCTTGGCGCCTGTGCGCCTGAAACCTGCAGTGATCCGGTCCTCAGGGTCGAGGCTCAAACATTTCTTGTCGTCAACGACCCGACTGCGTTGGATTTCAATACATTTGATACTTCCGGCGTCCGCGAGACAGGTGGCTATTACCAGCCGCAAGCTCTTCCTGACGGAACGGGTGAGCCGGTCGTATTCCGGGGCTCTACAACAGGCCCAAGCTACACCCAGACGACTTGTTCACCTTTGCAGGTAACTTGGAGTGTGCGACCCCAGTGCGCGCGCGTAGACATCACGTCGCTCCATGAGTGGGTGGCGAAAGGAAACGTCTTCAATGAGACGGAGCCGCACGGCGTCCGGCAGCTGGTGACCGCGCCGGAGCTCCTTTCGCCCATAGAGTAATCCGATCGTGCCTGGCAGGTGGTCCGCTCTGTCTGCCAGGCATTATTATCCGTAGACGAATTATCGAGGTACATAATGCGACATCGCTGGGCCGCCGCTATATTTGGTATGATCTTTTTACAGTTTCCCGCCCATGCGCAGACAACGGATCAGCAAATCTGGACGTCGGTCCTTGTTTCGGGTCCGGTGTCGGATGACTCCAGGCTTCTGGTTTGGTTTGATGGTCACGCCCGCTTCAGCGATGACATGGGCGGCCTAGGTGTAAGCATCCTCCGCCCCGGCCTCGGCTGGAAGATGAACGACAATCTATCCCTCTGGGGCGGCTATGCTCGTGTCACGTCAGATTCAGGCCGCGGCGATCTAGAGGAGTACAGGTTCTGGCAGCAGGCGACTTATTCGTTGCCAGGCATGTTTGCGGGAAAGAGTTCCGGTCGCACGCGGCTCGAGCAAAGGTGGCGTGAAGCAGGAGACGACACGGGCTGGCGCCTGCGTCAGTCGCTGCGATGGACAAAGACGCTGGAAGAGACGCCGATCAGCCTGGTGCTTTGGAATGAGACATTTGTCGCCTTCAATGAAGCGGACTGGGGCCAGGCAGACGGTTACGATCAAAACCGGGCCTTTGCCGGCTTGGGGTTCAGGTTAACCGACCGATCGCAACTAGAGCTTGGCTATCTGCACAATCATATTCGGAGGAGCGGTCCGGACGCCTCCAATCACAATCTGGCTGTATCTCTGTCCGTCCGCCCGTGATGGTGCCCCCCGATAGGTGTCACCTATCAGCCGCCACGCAAAAATGTCATTGAACGGAGAGGTTTGGGTGCCAAAATCCAGGTCAATGTCTGACAAACAGCGCCCTCGCTTATGGGCAAGGCTTTCCGACTGGTTGGCTAAAAGGAACAAGGAACTGATCATGGACTCGCTACGCTCCAACTACTCCCAACCATTCAGTGGCACGGCGAGCACCGACATGGCGCTCGATACGGGCCTCAGGACGTATATGCTGGGTATCTACAACAAGATGGCGGCCGGGCTTGCCGTCTCGGCGATAATTGCATTTTCTGTCGGCAGCATCGCGCCGCTCAGTCAGCTGGTATTCGGCACACCCCTCAAATGGGTCGTAATGTTCGGACCGATTGGCCTGCTGCTGGTGTCAGCCTTTGCCATGAAGCGTCCTTCGCCACTGGCAACCGGCCTGGTCTACTGGTCCGTCGCATCTCTGATCGGGGCAAGTCTCGGTGCCTGGGTCATGGCCGCAAAGATAGGCACGGCAATTACGTTTTTCGACATTGCCAAGGCTTTCTTCATCACGGCGACGGCGTTCGGGGCTCTCAGTCTTTGGGGTTACACAACCAAGCGTGACCTCTCGGGCTTTGGCAGCTTCCTCATCATGGGTGTGGTCGGTCTTGTCCTCGCATCGATTGCAAACCTCTTTTTCCAGTCCTCGCTAATGAGCTTTGTGATCTCGGTCCTGGGTGTGCTTGTCTTCTCCGCACTGACCGCGTTCGATACGCAACGCCTAAAGCAGGAGTACTACGCCGTTGAAGTCGATCAGCGCGCCATGGCGGTTGCGACAAATTGGGGGGCGCTTTCGCTTTACCTCAATTTCGTAAACTTGTTCCAGTTCATCATGTCATTCCTTGGCGGATCTTCACGGGAATAGAAGCACTTGCCAATATGTTCTGCCGTTGATTTGCCGGGCCGTCGGGAGCTCCACGCAGGTCGGTGACGGTTTCGTCTTGGAGCAGTGAGACGAGATCGTGATAGGCCGCTTGAGCTACCTGAGAATGCCGGCGGAATGTCATGGCGCGCGAGTCGCCGAAGCGGGGAAGGCCGCAGCTGCGGAGTGAACTCCGTATTCGATTGTTGCCGTTACTCATGAAAAGGGGCGCTTTGCGGCGCCCCTTTGTCTTTGCTTGTCCTGTCCGGATCAGGTCACGCTTCGCCCGTTCACGGCGCGGACGACGAAGGTCAGCACCAGGAGGGCGAGGAAGACGAAGAACAGGATCTGCGCGATACCGGCCGAAGCGCCGGCGATGCCGCCAAAGCCGAGCGCGGCAGCGACAATGGCGAGAATGAAGAATGCAATGGCCCAGCCAAGCATGGGAAGTCTCCTCTGTGTTGGTTTCCATCGGCGCGGTCGCCGATATTCAGTCAACGGACCGGAACGGAGGAGGTTCCGTAAAATTTTCGGGAACCGGTTTCCCGATCACGGCGTTGTGAATTCAGTATCAACGAGAAAGGACACTGCCATGAAAAACGCCCTGAAGATTGCCGGATTCAGCCTCATCACGCTGATGGTCGCCGCGTGCAACACGATTGCCGGTGCCGGCCAGGATATCGAAGCTGGTGGCGACGCGATCGAAGACACCGCCCGCGACGTGCAGGATGAAATGTAAGACCAACCCGGCACCCTAAAATCAAAGCGCGCCCTCCGGGGCGCGCTTTTTGTTTGTGCGGCAGAGTAGAGAAAGCACCGAAACTCAGGCGCTGTAAGTCAGCAGCAGAACCGGGGGCTCGCCCGTCCGCGCGGCAAGGCCCGGCATCCACCCGGCACGCAGGCACGTGTAAACGGAAAGCAGCCCGGCCAGCGCCAGCGACAGGATCGCACCAAGTGCTCGCGGGCCCCTGAGCCGCGACAGCGTTCGCAGGGTCAGCTGCCTGGTCGACTGGGTCGACAGATGGGGTACGGATGAAAGACGTATGTTGGATGACTTGAGCATGCGGATCCAACGCAGCTTTCCGGGCGTGGTTCCGGCCGCAATGTGGGAACCGGCGAAGTGTCGCCGCGTTGCTACTGTACCTCCTGCCAATTCTCACCGGACCCACATGAAACTCGCTGCGATTATTAATCCGATGTCCCGCTCCGTGCCCGAAGACGCGGCCGACGCCCTTGAGGCGGCCGTCCGCGAAGCCGGGCATAATCTTGTCCAGCTTGGCTGCAGCCACGAAGCGCTTGCCGCCAATGTGAAGGCCGCCGCGTCCGGGAAAGCGGATGCCGTGATCGCCTGGGGCGGTGACGGCACGCTTGCCTGCACGCTGACCGCGTGCGGCCCCTCCGGCCCGCCTGTTCTCGTCCTCCCCGGCGGGACGATGAACATGCTGCCTCACCGCCTGCACGGAACCGATGTTGACTGGCGCGAGATCCTCGGCCGGGTGCTACGTGCGCCGGTCGCTGGTCCCATCGCCGCGGGCACGGCGGGCGATCACCGCTTCTATGTCGCCGCCCTGTTCGGCAAGCTGACGGCGATGGCGGAATCCCGTGAGGCCGTTCGCAAGGGCGATGTGCTCGAAGCCGCCCAGGCGGTGCTGGCTGGTGATGTGCTCGACTGCGAGACGCGCCTGCGCATCACTTCCCGTCACCGGATGGGTGAACAGATGATCAATGCCGTCGCCGCCGCCATTGGTGTGTCGAGCGAGCGGGCGGCGGCTCTGGAAGTTGCCGCGATAGACCCCGACTCCACGCTCGAAATGCTGGCGACGGCAGTCGATGCGTTGATCCATGGCTGGCGGAAGGCCGAACCGGTCGAACGGGGTGTTTCGCGCTCCCTCTCGATCCACGATCTTTCCGGCAGCCCAATCCCGGCGACGCTAGACGGCGAGCCGGTCCTGTTCGATAAGCCGGTCGAGATCCGGATCCTGGACGAGGCGGCGCGCGTGCTGCGCGCGGAGGCAGACCATTGAAACTGGTCCACCTTGCCGACCTGCATTTCGGCGCCGCCGATCCGAACGTGATGGCGGCTGCGGCCCGCCAGATCCGGATCTTCTCGCCGGATGCGGTCATTGTCTCGGGCGACCTCACCCAGAGCGGCCGCCGGCGCGAGTTCGATGCGGCCCGCGAATGGCTGCTCGGTCTTGGCTCACGCATCGCCTGCACGCCCGGCAATCACGACACGCCCATGTTCCAGCTGCACCACCGCGTCATGCGCCCGTTTTCCCGCTATCGCGATCATGTTTCGGATTTCAGCTTCCCGCTGGACCTTGGCAGGGTGCGCGTGGACGGGCTGAACACCTCGCGTGGCTGGCAGGTGCGCCGCAACTGGGCCGAAGGCTCCGTCGATCTGGACGACCTGGATGAAATCCTGTCGACGGAGTCGAAGGCGGAAACGCGCATCCTTGCCTGTCATCATCCGTTTGTCTCTCCCGCAGGCGCGCCGCTCCAGACCGCGACGCGCCGCGGCCGCCGGGCCAGTGCGCGTCTCGGCGCCAGCGATGTGAGCGTCCTCCTGAACGGGCATGTCCATGCACCGCAGGTCGAGATCATTCCCGGTCCGTTCGGGGCCTATGTGTCGGTGACGGCGGGAACGCTCTCCCTGCGCCTGCGCCATGTGTCTCCGTCGTTCAACACGCTCGAATTCGACGGCGCCTTGATGACCGTCACCGCATACTCCCATGATGGATATGACTTTACACGGAAGATCCGCAGCGTCTGGAATACCGTCCGGATGGAACAGTTGCGTCCACCGCGCGTTGTATCGGCATGACAAAAGAGGAGATCTGTCATGCGTTCCAAAATCATTGCTGCCTCACTGATTGCCGTCGGCATGCTTGCCGCGTGCGACCGGAATGACGGCCCGATCGAACAGGCTGGCGAGTCGATCGACGAGGCCATGGATGAAATGAACAAGCCGGACACGCTCGGCGAAGCGCTCGAGGAAGCGGCCGACGAGACGGCCGATGCGATCGACGACGCGGCCGATGACGTTGACGGCGCCATCGATGAGGCCGGCGAGGCGATGGAAGAGGCGGTCGATCCGCCCCAGTAACCCAAAGAACCGCGAGAGGAGACAATCATGACCACCCAGGCACTCGACGTATCGAAGCCTGACTTCAAGACGAAGACGGGCATCACGCCGGCCGACCGCAAGAAGGTCGCCGAAGCGCTCGGCATCGTCCTGGCCGACACGTACATGTTGTTCATCAAGACGCAGGGCGTTCACTGGAACGTCACCGGTCCGACCTTCATGGGCGTGCACAAGCTGACCGAGGCGCAGTACGAGAACATGTACGAGGCGATCGACAAGCTCGCCGAACGCATCCGCGCCCTCGGCCACAAGGCGCCGGCCAGCCATACCAAGTACGGCAAGCTGTCCTCGATCAAGGACACCGACAAGGAACAGTCCGTGGCGCAGATGCTGAAAATGCTGATCGGCGACCATGAGACGGCCGTGTCCAACATGCGCGCCGCCGTCGAATGGTGCGAGGACAAGAACGACTATGTCACCGCCGACATGCTGATCGCCCGGATGTCCTGGCACGAGGAAGCCGTCTGGATGCTGAAGGCCCTGACAGCCGAATAGCCGGCGAGGCAACCGTCTCTGAAAAGGAAGGCCCCGCGCCCCTGTGGCCGGGGCCTATTGCTTGACCGGCATGTAAAGCGAGATCGTGCTGCCCTGACCGGGCGCGGAGACGATTTCCAGCTTCGCGCCGAGCTGGCGGGCAAAGGCGGTCATCAGTTTCGATCCGAGCCCCTTCGGCGCATCCGAGGCGGACGTATCGAACCCGACGCCATTGTCGCTCACCCGCAGGCAGGCACCGCCCGTATGGTCGCTGTCGAGCGAGATCACGACCTGCCCGCCCTTCGTGCCGTTGAACGCGTATTTCGTCGCATTGGTCACGGCCTCGACCAGGAACAGCGCAATCGGGATCGCATCGTCGGCCGGGCGTTCGATATCGTCATAGGTTTGCGAGATGCCGATATTCTGCGCCGCCATGCCGAGCGCCTCGGCAAGATGGTCTATGAGGCCCTGCAGGAACGGCCGCATGCTGACGAGTTCCAGCCGCTCGTGCTGGTAAAGGGTCTGGTGGACGATGGCGAGCGCGTCGATGCGGTGACGCGCGGCGGCGATCGCCTGGCGTGCCTCCGGGTCCTGCAGCTGGCGGCCCTGAAGGTTGAGGAAGCTGGTGACGATCTGGAGATTGTTCTTCACCCGGTGGTGAATCTCCTTCACGGCGGCATCGCGCACGGCAATCGCGGCCTTGAGGTCGCGGTCGCGCTGGTCGACATTTGTCGCCATGTCCTGCATGGCATCCGCCAGTTCGGCGATCTCGTTCGGTGCCGAGGCCATCGAGTCGCTCGCCCGGAACGTGTACCGACCGGCGCCATAGACGCGCGCAATCCGGATAAGCCGCGACAGCCAGCGCAGCACAAGGCTGTCGATGGCAAGCCAGACCGCGAGCAGGGCGATGGAAAAGGCCAGCAGTGGCAGGCCGAACGAGGATACCGGTTGCAGCGTGAACTCGCTCCAGAGGCCGGGCGATTCCCGCGAGATCACGGCGAATACGTTCGACGGGCCGACGGGCTTGATCACCACGTCCATTGGCGAATTCCCGGGCCGGGTCATCACGAACATTTTCGCTTCGCGCGCTTCGGCCGCCGCTGCGATCCAGGTCTTGTCGATCGCGCTGAACCGGTCGCTGCCGAACACGCGCCCGTCGAGGTCCGCAATCGCGACCTCGACACCTTCCGACAGGATGCTCGCCCGCGCAAAGCCGGCCAGCGCCCGTGACCGGAGCCCCATCGAGACCGAACCGTCATACGAGCCGTCCGGCGCATCGACCCGCCGGAACACCGCAAAGATCCAGTCATCGCTGGTCTGGCCGTAGAAGGCATCCGTCCGCAGGGTCTGCACCTCGTGGCGGAGCGCGGTGTTCCAGTCCGGGTTCGACATCTCGAACCCCGACGCGCCGGTCGAGGTACACATCGCCACGCCGTCCTTGTCGAAGCGGATCACGCTCGACAACGCCGGAAGCGAGGGGGCCAGTTTCTCGAAGACGGGAATGCAGTTCTTGGTGCCGATTTCGTCCTTGAACAGGCCGAGCAGGAGTTCGGCCTCGTCGATGGATTGGTCAACGCCGTCGACCGCTGCGCCGGCGACCAGGAGCAGCTGGTTGGACCGGGCCTGCACCGCCTCGCGGGCGTCGCGATAGGCGCTGACGGCGCCCAGCACGAGGACCGGCGTCAGCGCAATCGCCAGCGTCGCGACCAGGCGCCGCCGGAGGGTCGAAGAGGCAGCCCGGTGAGGCACGCCGGATTCAGCCGTTGTTGGCGGCAGAAATTGCCGCGGCTTGTTCCATGATGTCGTCGAAGGCCTCTGCGGCGCGCATCGTGTCGTCGCTGCTGAATCCGCTCTGGTTGCTTTCCAGCAAATCGGTCACCGCTTTCCGGGCACGCGAAACGCGGCTCTTGATCGTGCCGACGGCACAGCCGCAAACTTCGGCCGCCTCTTCATAGGCAAGCCCGCCCGCGCCGACAAGGATCAGCGCCTCGCGCTGGTCTTCCGGCAGCATGTTCAGCGCATTGCGCAGGGCCAGCAGGTCCAGTCCGTCGCCGGGATTGGACGGCGAGACCAGCGTTGCCTCAGCCACTTCCGGATCCAGCGACTCCCGCCGCCACGACCTGCGCTTCTCGGAATAGAAGACGTTGCGCAGGATGGTGAAGGCCCAGGCCTTCATGTTCGTGCCGGCCTGGAAGCTTTCGCGGGCATGCCAGGCTTTCAGCATCGCGTCCTGCGCCAGGTCGTCCGCCATGAAGGCGTCGCCGCACAAGCTGCGGGCGAAGGCGCGGAGGTGCGGGATAAGCTCGGTCAGCTCCCGCTTGAACGCGGCGTCGTCGAGGCGGTCCATAGGTTCGTTCATGCACGCCCCTACGCTTTATCGGATGTGTCGGCCGAACGGGCCCGGTCTGCTTCTTCGAGCAGGCGCAGGAAATCGTCGGGCACGCTCTCGTGGGTCACATCGTCGTAAAGCCGACGAAGCTGTTCCCCGAGCCGGTCACCGCGACGCTTTCGTTCCGTATCGGCCTGTTTCCGGCCGGCGGTCTTCTTTTCGTCCATTTTTTCCGTTGCCCTTGGCATTCATGTCATTTTGAAGCGCGTTCCGGCCATCCGGGGCGCCATTTGCAAAGTATAAAGCCTGATCGCGCGGATGGTTCCGCAGGAAATGCAAAAAAAATGTGCGGCACGTGCAACCTTTTCCGATCCCGGGTGTTTGAAGTGCAGAGTTGATGGAGTTGTTCCTATGAGTCTTGTACACCAGCTGGCGCCGCACCTGCCGTATCTGCGACGCTATGCACGGGCCCTTACCGGCAGCCAGGCGAGCGGTGACGCCTATATCCTCGCTTCGCTGGAAGCCCTCGCGGCGAGCCCCGAACAGATCGATCCCGACGCAGCGCCCCGTGTGGCGCTCTACCGGTTTTTCCATGCGATCTGGGGTACGACTGGCGCCCGGCTCGAAACCGGCCACAAGGCCGGCGATGCCGTGTCGCAGCGCCTGCAGAAACTCGCCCCGGTCCAGCGCCAGGCCTTCCTGCTGACCTCGCTCGAAGGGTTCTCCCGCGAGGAGGCGGCCTTCATCCTCGGTGTCACCGAGGACGAGCAGGCAGACCTTGAACGTGCCGCGCTCGCCGAGATCGAGGCGCAGCTGTCGACGCGCGTCCTGATCATCGAGGACGAGCCGATCATCGCGGCTGACCTTGAGAGCCTCGTCGAGGAACTCGGCCACCAGGTCATCGGCAATGCGACGACCTATACCGAGGCCATGGCGCTGGTGAAATCCGATACGCCGGGCCTCGTCCTCTGCGACATCCAGCTCGCCGACGGCTCGTCCGGTATCGACGCGGCGAACGATATCCTGAAGCATATCGATGTGCCGGTGATCTTCATCACGGCCTTCCCGGAACGCCTCCTGACGGGCGAGCGGCCGGAGCCGACGTTCCTTATTCCGAAGCCCTTCCAGGAGAACACGGTGAAGGCCGCCATCGGCCAGGCCCTGTTTTTCCACCCCGCTCACGAATCCGCCTGAGACGGCTTGAGCCGCGGCGGACGCTGTCATGGCGTCCGCCGCGTGCGGCGTCAGATGGCCTGGAACAGCAGGGTCGCGCCAAGCCCCATGATGGCGACCAGTGTACCTGCGGTCAGTACCCAGATGAGGCCGACCCGCTCGCCCTGACGGGCCTGGTTCGGGGTAAGGGTGGTCTGTCGGTTGGTGTGCATGATCAGTCTCCTTTCGGAGAACCAACGTCCCGACCGGATCGGGGGTTCCGGTCAGAATTCCTCCTGCTCAAGCAGGATAAGTGCCCGCTGGAGGGCGAAGGCGAGGGTCGAGGCCTGCCGGCCGGTGACGGCAGCGGTTTCCGTCATGCTGAAAGGCTCGACCACCATCATCGCGATTGCCGTGCGTTCGTCGGGATTGAGCTGGCGCAGGCGCGCAAGCAGGCCCTCGCCGGGACCTTTCGGGCGCAGGGTGTAGATGTTCGTCAGG
The DNA here is from genome assembly GCA_041398365.1 of Hyphomonas sp. GTDB lineage: Bacteria > Pseudomonadota > Alphaproteobacteria > Caulobacterales > Hyphomonadaceae > Hyphomonas. The sequence goes on from JAWKUV010000028.1 coordinate 24,106, forward strand.
CCGTGGGCCACCTCGTCGAACGCCTCGAAGGCGATGCGGAAAAGGCGGTGGGCGACATCTTCGTCCGCGTCGCTATCGGCCGGCGGCGAGACGAGCAGGTCCTGCAACACCTTGTCCGCCAGTTCCTGGTTGCCCAGCAGGATCCAGCCGAGCCGCCGAAGGCGCTGAAGCAATAGATGATAATCGATGGGGTAGGCTGGCCGGGTCATCGCGTCACCGCTAGATCACACGGCGTATCCGGTCTGGACCCTGCGGCGGGGACGAAAGGTCCAGCTTCCGCAGGTGCAGGTAGGCCTCGTCGAAATGCGCCAGCCGCGACAGGCGGTCCCGGTCCATGATGGAGACGACGCCGCGCTTCTGCTCGATCAGCCGGGCCGACTGCAGCCATGACATGGTGCGCGAGACGTGCACCGGCGTCAGGCCCAGCGCGTCGGCAAGATCGGACCGCGTGACCGGCAGGACGAGATTGTTGTCCTTGCCGCCCAGCGCGCAGGTCAGCCGCCGGTGAAGTTCCAGCAACAGGTGAGCAATCCGTTCCCGCGCCGAGCGGCGGCCGACGCGGACGATCTGTTCACGGAGAATGGATTCCTCCTGCACCGCAGCCCACCAGAAGGCGGAGGCGAATGGCCCGGACGATTTCAGCGCCTCGACGAAAGCCATCGCATCCACTTCCAGGATGCGGCTGCGCGTGACCGCGGTCACCGTATGGTCCGCCTCGAGGCCGGACAGGGCCTGCAGGTCGAATATGTCGCCCGGCAGCATGAAGTTGACGATCTGCCGGCGCCCGTCTTCCAGCGTGCGGTAGCGTACCGCCCAGCCTTCGCGCAGGATGAACAACTGGCTCGCCACTTCGCCGACGCGGATGATGTCCTCGTCCGGCAGGATGTCGGACTCGCGCGGGCGGAGCCTGTCGATCCGATCGCAGACCTCGTCCGGGTTTGAAACATATTGCGACACGCGATTGTAAAAAGCTTGCATGAGACCGGAAACGCCGCGTGCCGCCGCCTGTTCCACCGGCGACGGCAAATAAACCGTGCGTCCGGGCCGGAACCGCAGACGGGGCGGGGCCGTTGATGGGGCATAGCGAACCGAAAAGGAGTTCCCCCATGCCGAACACGACCCGCCGCACCGCCAATGGCTCCGCTGCCGCCGCGAAGATGCAGGTCAGCAATGACGCTGCCATCCTCAAGGAAGATGTCGAAGGCCTGCGCGAAGACCTGCGCACCACGATCGTGGACCTGCGCGGCTTCCTCACCGGCCGGGCCCGCAAGGGCATCGACAAGGGCCAGCTTCTGGCCAAGGGCGCCGGCAAACGCCTCGCCGGTGTCCGCGACGATGTCGAGGGCCGTGTCCGCGCCCGGCCACTGGCAACCATTGGACTCGCATTCGGTGCGGGCGTCCTGACGGCCATGCTGAGCCGCCGCCGTTAACCCTTTGACCCCGGTTGCGGCAGGGCGTGCGACCCTCGGGCGACTTGCCAGCAAACCGGCATCCGTAATATCCGTATCCTGCACATCCCGGACCCGAAAGGACACGCCCATGGCTAGTAACGCCGAATCTGCCAGCGCCAAAGGAGAAGAGTCGCCCCTCAAGGACGATGTCGAAATGCTCAAGGAAGACCTCGCGAAGCTGCGCGCGGACCTGAAGTCCATGTTCGGCGATCTCAAGGGCTATGCCTCCGCTCAGGCGAAGGATGGTGTCGCGAAGGGCAAGGAAATGGCCGAAGATGCCGGCGAGCATCTCGAAGCCGCCCGCGACGACCTCCAGAAGCGCATCCGCGAGAAGCCGCTGGCCGCCGTCGGCATCGCCTTCGGTGCCGGCCTGCTGCTCGCGCTCCTCAACCGGAAATAAGGCGTGGACATTACCAAGCTCCGCCTGCTTGCGGCGGCGGCCGGCCTCCTCCTGGGGCTGGGCGCCACGCTCGCATTGTTTGTCGCCGCGACGCTGGCCCTGGCCGAGGTCATGGGTCTCACCTGGGCGGCGTTCACGGTGGCGGGCGTGGGCTTGCTTCTGTCCGGCCTCAGCCTCTTCTTTTTCCTCCAGCCCTTCCGCTCCATCGAGGAGGAAGTGGAGGAAGTCGAGGAAGCCACCGCCGAGGCGCTGGCCGACCTGCCGTTCGACACGGTCCGCGCCATCATCCAGCGCCGCCCGCTGACCACAACGGCCGTCGCCCTCGTGCTCGGCTACACGCTCGTGAAAAATCCCAAGGCCGCCCAGCGCCAGGTCGAGCGCTTCCTCATGTCCATGCTGTGACAGCAGGCGAGACAGACCGGCCGACGCTCCCTACATTAGGATCATGCGTGCGCCGCTGATGATCCTCTCCGCCCTTGCCGCCGGCCTCCTGGCCGGGCGCAAGATGCTGGGCAAGGAAATCGTGGGCCGCAAGAACAAGGCGATCGAGGCCGCCGTTGTGGAGGCCCGCCACCGGATCCGCGCCGACACGATGATGCTCGCCGCGCGCAGCTTCCGAACCTTCCTTATCGCCACCGGCATCAAGCTCGCGATCCTGCTCTGGATCTGGAGCCTCAACCATTTCTTCGGCATGCCGCGCGGCGTGTTCATCGGCATGACCTCGGTGACGCTCGCCGTTTTCATGATGCGCGACCTGTGGGTCAATTACCCGATCCTCCGCCTCACGCTCACCGAGTTGCACCGGCACGGCTGGCATCCGAAACGGGCGCTGACCGAAACCATCGCCGCCCGGGTCTTCGAAGAAGTGCTGGAGGAGGCGAATGCCCTGCCGCAGAAGCGCTCTCACGCCATCATGATGATGCTGGCCGGCGAAGACCGGAGCAAGATGCACCATGAGGTCGCCACTGCCGTCGCCGATGTGGCGCGCGAAACCTCATGGCACGATGTCCGGCCCCATGTCGCCTCCGCCGCTGTGCGGATCGGGACGCTGGCCCTGCTTTACAGTGCCAGCGTCTGGGTCCTCGTCCATTTCTGACCGGGATCAGTCGAGGCCGAGCGCGTCGGCGATGGCCGCCCAGTCGACCATTTTGAAGTTCTGTTCGAATTCCGGGATCGGGTTCGCATCGTCCTGGACCACCAGCATGCCTTTCGGCATGCCCGGAAGCGGTTCGGACGTGATGTCGATCCCGTCGGTCACGCTGACGCCGTCGATGCCGATGGCTTCATTGTCGCCGATCCGGAAAACGCCGCGCGGAGTATAGGGCGGAACCCGGTCATAGACGACATAGCGGTCGGCGCCCTGGGCCGAGGCGACGATATAGCCGGTATCGTCGGTCGGGCCGAGCCAGATGCTGACGCCTTCGACATCGTCGATCAGGCCGTTGCCCGCGGCGATCGTGTCGACCTCGACCGGAACCGAGTTCGCGTTGGACAGGTCCACGGTCCAGAGGCCGTAATTCTCTTCGCCGACAAACAGGCGGTCATTGGCATCGTCGAACACGCAGCCTTCGATCTGGGTGGCGATCTTCACGACGCGCTCGAGCGTCGGGTCGAGTTCGTCCACGGTTTCCCAGCTTGCGGACCAGATCTGGATCGTGCCGTCCTTGTAGGTCACGGCGGTGCGATAGGTTTCGCCGTCGAGGCCCGCGCAGATGCCGTAGGGCTCCTCGCGGTCGGTCGACGAATTGCCGATATGGGTGACGGTCAGGGTCTCTGGGTCGATGTTGAACCACGAGATGGAATTAAACTCGTCGTTCGAGGCGACGGCGATATTGCCGCGCAGGTCGACATTGTTGACCCGGCCGACGGGAAGTTCCTGCAGCTCGCCGCCGTCAAAGGCATAGACATAGAGTCCTTCGTCCTTGTTCGTGCCGAGGATCAGCGAGCTGGCCGGATCGGACGTGTTGACCCAGATCGCCGGATCGTCGGCGCGATCGCCTTCGCCGTTCATCGGCGCTGTCTCGTTGATCGGCAGGACCGTGACGACGGGCCCGGTATATTCCACCGGCGCAGTGGCGCACGCGGCGAGCGGGGCGAGGGCGGTAAGCCAGAGGAGCGGTTTCATGAGGCGTTCTTCCTGCGTTAAACGGGCAGGGCCGGAATCCAGCGTTCGAATCCCGGCCCCTGTGCCGACCGCTTTAACCGAGCCGGGCGCGCGAGTCAGCCGCTTTTAGGAAGAAGTGACCGCGCGAAACGGCCGCCGCCCATGACACTTTTGTGGCGGGTGTCGCACGTCAGACTTCTTCCGGAAGCCTGTAAGGACACTCTGCGCCGGATGCGTGTTGCGCTCATACCACAGTCGGTTGCTTAGGCTTCGATTGCACGCAGAACAACGCCGTCCGTCATCTGACTGTCATGACTCCTTCCTAAGGCAGGCCCGCGGGAACCAAACCGGGGCTCTTACATGGGAATCGTCATGAAACGTACACACTTCTCCAAGCGCAACCGTGCGCTGCTCGTCTCGTCCGCGCTCGCCGCTGTCATCGCCGCTCCGGCGATTGCACAGGGTGCCAGCGAAGAGGGCGACGTCCAGAAACTCGACACGGTGACCGTGGTCGGCCAGCGCGCGATGATGGAAAGCGCCATCAACATGCAGCGCAACTCCGACACGGTCGAGAGCGTGCTGACCCGCGACGGCATTGGTCAGTTCCCGGACCAAAACGTCGCTGAATCGATCCGCCGCCTGCCGGGCATCAACATCCTCGACGACCAGGGCGAAGGCCGTTTCGTCTCGGTTCGCGGCCTTGACCCGACGCTGAACGCTTCCTCGGTCAACGGCGTGCGCCTGCCGGCACCGGAAGCCGACACCCGCGCCGTCGCGCTCGACGTGCTGCCGTCGGAACTGATCCAGTCCATTCAGGTCAAGAAGACCCTGACGCCTGACATGGACGCCGACACGATCGGCGCCTCGATCGAGATCGACACGACCAAAGGCTTCGACCGCAAGGAGCCCTACGTCTCCGCCACCGTCGAAGGTTCCTACAACGACCTGAACGGCGAAACCTCGCCGAAGGGCTCGGTGGACTTCACCGTTCCGGTCTCGGACACGTTCGGCATCTCGGGGGGGCTGTCCTACTATGACCGCAAGACCTCGACGGATAACCAGGAGATCGCCGACTGGACCGAGAACGATGACGGTCTGGTCTATGCCGAGGAAGTCCAGTACCGCGACTACGACGTGGAACGCGAGCGCATCGGCGCCTCGCTCTCCTTCGACTGGAAGCCGGTCGAAGGCACGACCCTCTACGCCCGCGCCCTCTACAGCCAGTTCGACGACACCGAGAAGCGCCAGCGCCTCATCTTCCAGATGAGCGGTGAACCGGCCGCAATCGACGGGAACGGCGCGACCTTCCTCTCCGACGACGGCCGCATCCGCGTCCGCCGCGACCTGAAGGACCGGTTCGAGAGCCAGAAGATCCAGTCCTACCAGATCGGTGGCGACACCGAGACCGGCGACTGGAAATTCAACTACAAGCTCGCCTATTCGGACGCCGAGGAGCACGAGTTCCAGACCCAGGACCCGACCCGCTTCCAGAAAGACTTCAAGAATGCCGGCGACCTCGCCGTCGCCTTCGACTACCGCAACCTCGAAACCGTCGGCTATGCAGTCACGACCGGCCTCGACGAATTCATCGATCCGTCGAACTACAAGTTCACCGACCTCGAGCAGGTCGATGGCCTGTCAACCGACAAGGAATGGTCGGCCAAGTTCGATGCCGCTCGCACCATCCAGATGGATACCGGTGAGTTCGAATTCAAAACCGGTGTGAAAGCCCGTCTGCGCCAGAAGGACTACGGCCTGACGCTCAGCGTCTATGACGAACTCGACGGCTACACGCTCGCCGACGTGACCGGCAGCCAGACCTACGGCCTCGCCGATCTCGGCCCGCTCCCGGATCTCGGCAAGGTGCGCGCCTACAACAAGGCCAATGCCGGCGACTTCGTGCTGAACCAGTACGACACCGACTATGAGTCGAACGCCGCCGACTACGCGGTCGACGAGAACATCTACGCCGCCTATGTGCAGGGCAAGATCACCGCTGACCGCACCACGATGGTGGCAGGCGTCCGTCTGGAGCACACCAGCGACGACCTCTCGGGCAACAGCATCGGCGACGATGGCGACGTGATCACCGTCACGCCCGTTTCGTTCAAGAACGACTACACCGACATCCTGCCCAGCCTGAACATCCGCTACGACGTGTCCGACAAGGTCATCGTCCGCGGCGCCTTCTCCGAAAGCGTCGTGCGTCCGGGCATCGGCAAGATGGCTCCGCGCTTCTATCTGAACGAAGACAATGAAGGCGAGTTCGGCAATCCGGACCTCGACCCGTACCGCGCCGCCAACTACGACGCCAGCGTCGAGTACTATTTCGCGCCGGGCGGCGTGCTCTCTGCCGGTCTTTTCTACAAGGACATCAAGGACTTCATCGTCGACCAGTTCTACACCGATCCGGGCACCTATCGCGGCATCAGCTATGATGAAGCCCTGATCCCGATCAACGGCAACTCGGCCACGGTGACGGGCGTGGAGTTCAACTACCAGCAGGCGCTCGACTTCCTGCCGGGCCTGCTCGACGGCACGCTGGTTGGGTTCAACTACACCTACACCGACAGCCAGGGCGACGTTCCGGACGGCGACGGCGGCACCCGCTCGATCCCGCTGCCGGCCTCGTCGGAAAGCACCTACAACGCCATGATCGGCTACGAGAAGGGCGGCCTCGAACTGCGCCTGACCGCTGCCTATCGCGATGAATACCTGGACGAGCTGGGTGGCGACGCCGAGACCGACCGCTACGTGAAGGATCACCTCCAGATCGACGCCTCGGCCAAGTATCGCTTCAACGAGCACTTCCAGGTCTATGCAGACCTCGTGAACATCAACGACGAACCATACCTGGCCTTCCAGAAGGGCCCTGGCCGCGATCGCCTGCTGCAGTTCGAGACCTATTCCTACACCGCCAAGTTCGGCCTGCGTTACACCTACTAGGTGCGCAGCCCCACCTGACGAATGGCCGGCCCGGAGCGATCCGGGCCGGTTTTCTTTTGACCGGAAGCCCGGAGGGGGCCGTCCACCCCTATGCAGGTCCCGCATAGGGCTTATGTGCTGCCGGAGCGTATGGCGGATTGGAATTTTACGTTTTACGCATATGTAAAGTATAACCGGGCCGGAAGGGCCTCGGCAGGAATGTGGAGTTGACCGGATGATCAGGGACAGCCGCAGGATGGAGCCGCTGGTGAACGAGGCGACGAACCTCCTGAAATCGCTCGGGCACCCGGATCGCCTGATGATCTGCTGTCAGCTGCGCGGCGGCGAAATGTCGGTCGGCGAGCTAGAGCAGGACCTCGGCATTCCTCAGCCGCGCCTGTCGCGCGAGCTCGCCAAGCTGCGGGAGGAAGGCGTGCTGAGCGCGCGCCGGGACGCGCGGCAGGTCTTCTACACAATCTCCGACAAGCGGGCGCACGCCATGGTGGACGCGATCTGCTCGGTCATGCTGGGCAAGCAGGCTGATCCGGTCATGCGGATCGCAAACAGGTTTTAAGACAAGGCAATATGGAACGAGTCATGACAAATCCGAACGTCACCGCATTTGACGAACCCACGTTCACGGTGAGCTATGTCGTCGCCGATCCGGAGACCAAAGCCTGCGCCGTGGTCGACTCGGTGCTCGATTTCGACCCGGCGTCCGGGCGGACCAATACGGGGTCCGCGGACGAGATGATTGCCTTTATCCGCGACAGCGGGATGACGCTGGAATGGATCCTCGAGACCCATGTCCATGCCGATCACCTGTCCGCAGCGCCCTATATCCAGGAGAAGCTGGGCGGCAAGATCGCCATCGGCGCAGAGATCCGCGCCGTGCAGGATACGTTCGGCAAGATATTCAACGAAGGCACCAGGTTCCAGCGGGACGGCAGCCAGTTCGACAAGCTGTTCGTGGATGGAGACACGTTCCGTATCGGGAATATCGAGGCGCGCGCCATGCACACGCCCGGGCACACGCCGGCCTGCATGACCTATGTCGTGGGCGATGCGGCCTTTGTCGGCGACACGATGTTCATGCCGGACTATGGTACGGCGCGGGCGGACTTTCCGGGCGGCGACGCGCGGACGCTGTTCCGGTCGATCCGGAAAGTGCTGAGCCTGCCGGGCGAGACGCGACTGTTCATGTGCCATGACTACAAGGCGCCGGGGCGGGACGAGTATCGCTGGGAGACGACGGTCGCCGAGGAGCGGGCGCACAATGTCCATGTGCATGAGGGCGTCAGCGAGGATGCCTTCGTGGCGATGCGGGAAGCGCGGGACAAGACGCTGGGCATGCCGCGGCTGATCCTGCCGTCGATACAGATCAACATGCGAGCCGGACAGCTGCCGGAACCTGAGGATAACGGCACCCGCTACCTGAAACTTCCCATCAACGTTCTGTGATGTAGAACGGGTCGGGGGGCGAGGCATGCGACTGTCCGATTATTTTCCGATCCTGCAATGGGGACGCGCCTACAAGGGCGAGACCTTTGCCAATGACATGATGGCAGCGGTGATTGTGACGGTGATGCTGATCCCGCAATCGCTCGCCTATGCGCTGCTCGCGGGCCTGCCGCCGCAGGTCGGCCTGTACGCCTCGGTCCTGCCGCTGATCGTCTACGCGATTTTCGGCACTAGCCGGACCATGGCGGTCGGGCCGGTGGCCGTCCTCTCGCTGATGACCGCCGTCGCCGCCGGGAAGGTCGCCGAGCAGGGCACGCCGGAATACCTGACTGCCGCCATCGTGCTGGCGGTCATCTCGGGCCTCATGCTGGTCGTGCTGGGCATTTTCCGGCTGGGCTTCCTCGCGAACTTTCTCAGCCACCCGGTCATGTCCGGCTTCGTGACGGCGACCGGCATCCTGATCGCCGTCAGCCAGATCAAGTACCTGCTGGGCGTCAGCGCGAGCGGGCACAATATCATCGAGACGCTGGCGAGTATTGCCGGCCAGCTCGGCCATGTGAACTGGCCGACCGTGGCGATCGGCGTGCCGTCGGTCATCTTCCTGTTCTGGGCGCGGACCGGACTGAAACCGCTGCTGCTGGCGGTGGGCCTGAAGCCGAATGTGGCAAGCATGCTGGCGCGCAGCGGGCCTGTCCTCGCCGTCGCGGCGGGCGGTATCGCGGTCGTCGCCTTCGGCCTCGAAGCGAAGGGCGTGCGCGTCGTCGGCGAGATCCCGAAAGGCCTGCCGGGCCTTGCGCTGCCGGCGTTCGATGCGGGACTCTGGCGCTCGCTGCTCGGTTCCTCCGCCCTGATAGCGATGATCAGCTTCATCGAATCCGTCTCCATGGCGCAGACGCTGGCCGCCAAGCGCCGCCAGCGGATCGACCCCGACCAGGAACTGATCGCGCTCGGCGCGGCGAGCCTCGCGGCCGGCGTTTCGGGCGGATATCCGGTGACCGGCGGCTTTGCCCGTTCGGCGGTCAACTTCGATGCGGGAGCGGAGACGCCCGCCGCAGGCGCCTTCACGGCGGTGGGCATTGCGCTGGCCGCACTGTTCCTGACGCCGCTGCTCTACAACCTGCCGCAGGCGGTGCTGGCTGCGACCGTGGTGGTTGCCGTGCTGAGCCTTGTCGACCTGAAGGCGCTGAAGCAGACGTGGGATTATTCGAAGCGCGATTTCGCGGCCATGGCCGGCACAATCCTCGTGACGCTGCTGGCGGGGGTCGAACCCGGCGTGACGACGGGCATCGTCATCTCCATCGGCCTGCATCTCTACATCACGTCCAAGCCGCATTTCGCGATTGTCGGGCAGGTGCCGGGCACGCATCATTTCCGAAACGTGAACCGGCATGCGGTGGTGACGCCCGAGCATATCGTCACGATACGGATCGACGAGAGCCCTACTTCGCCAATGCGCGCTTCCTGGAGGACACGGTCTATTGCGTCCTCGGCAACCGGCCGGACCTGCAGCACCTGATCCTGATGTGCCCGGCGGTGAACCATATCGACGCGAGCGGGCTCGAGAGCCTTGAGGCCATCAATGCGCGCCTGAAGGACGCCGGGGTGACGCTGCACCTGACCGAGGTGAAAGGCCCGGTCATGGACAAGCTGAAACACTCGCACTTCCTCGAGAACCTAACCGGAAGGTCTACATGAACCTGAAGTCTTTGATGCCATCGCCGACCTGATTTCGAGTGCGCGAAATCGGCCATCGAGCGCAATGGGGAAAGATCAAAGATCCGGCGTCCAGCCCGTGCCCGTCGCAGTGTATCGCGGGCATCCGGGAGATGAGCTGAGGCGGTGGTGCCGGACCTCCGGCTTTCGCCGGGTGAGCGCGCCGGATGAGCGGGGGTCTGTCCTGTGGGACAGGACCACCTGTCCTCCTTTCGGGGGGGGATAAAGCTAAGCTTTGAATGGTGTACCGCCGTTTGTCAGGGTGAGGGCTTTGAGAAACGCACTAGAGTTTCGACCAAAGCTCTCAGCTCTTGGTCAACTTCTTCGACTTTCTATGGCATCTATGATGTTTCTAGGTGTCACGTTCACCGCGTGATTAGATTGCAGATATAGGTTTATTGCGCTCAAAGCGTCTTTGCCCGGCACCATTTTTAGTCGCTGCTCAGATTGGTCCCACTTGGTACCGAATTCCGCGAGGGTTGCTTTCGCTGGCGTTAGTTTCGTGTACGTTTGGTGATCTTATACGATCATACCTTCGGCGTTCTGCCAAAAGCTGCGCTTGAACATAGTGCTTCTGCCTATCGCAAAATGCGTTCAAGGCATTTTCGATGTCTGGTGCGCTAGTGCCGGTATCTCGATTTGATCGCCGCTCTCGCTCTGCGATCCGATGAGCAGCAGCGCGCTCGATTGCTGATGGCACTAGCATGAAATTTTCGACTTCTTTCCAGCAGGTATCACAACGAACTCGCGAAACTCCTCGCAGGTTTGGAGCTATTGCTTCGGCACTCTTCTGCTGATCGAAAATCCTTATCAAGGATTGCTGCTGCTGACCTGAGCCCCTATCGGAGAATGCGAAGCCAGCGCCGGCTGGCAGGGTTTCTTGATCCGGTGCGATATTGCTCGCGATCGATTTGTCCGAGTGGTCTGAATTGCAGTTCATGCCATCGCCGTCACTCGATACGATCTGATTTTTCCAAATTGTGCCGAATACAAAGAAGCTGAATATTGCTGGCCACCAGCGATGAGCCACCTTTCGAGTAGGGAACAATATGATCGAAGTGTAGTTCATTGGTTGCGCCGCACGTTACGCATTTCCCGCCATCGCGACGCCAAACCTCGACTTTTACGGCCGATGGAATAATGCGTGGCCGGAGCTCGTCTTCGTCATGCCGTAGATCAATGCTTCGGAAGTCATGTTCATATTCAGTCGTCTGAAGTCTGAACTTGAACACCTTTCGTTCGTTCGCTTGCTCGGACCAAGCGTCGACCAACTCAAAGAACCCGTTGTCAATCCATATGCCCTTCCGGAGCTTTTCGTAGACGCGGACTATTCTCGGTTTTTGGTTTCGTTGTTTGACGGCAGCAGCCGCTTCAAAGAACTTGCCGTTCTCCGTCAAACTGCCTGAAGGTAATCTTGCCTGCTGATCAACAATTTGTGGGATGGGAGTGTCTGTAGATGTCGGCACATCGTGACCTTCGTAGATCAGCACGGTGCCTTCCTCGAGGACTTGGTCGTTATAAGGCGCATTTTCCCGAACGGACATCAACAAGATCGAATAGTCCGAGTTCGCCAGGAAGTTCATCCCCCGCTGCAAGCTCATTCGTTCGTTTGCGCACATTTCTTGATAGCTGATGATGTTGTCGCGCATTGTAGTCTCCATCATCTGAGCATTGTTGCTCAGTTGTAGTTGCGATTGCCCCAAAGGTTCGATGGGCAGGTTGATCCCCATATTCCCCGCTTGGCAGCGCGAGCTCTTCTCTCTTCATCGGCATACGCGCGGTTACTGTATTTGGGCCAATCGCGAGCCCAACCTTGCTCGACCATATATTCGGCAATGCTTTTGCCACCGACTTTGCAGTCAGCGGTATAGCGATTGTACCGGTCTTTCCCGTTGATGTCGCAGATTACGGTTCTGTGCCCGACGAAGTCAGCTAACGCGTTCGAGGCCTTTTGGTAGACATTGATAGTCCCACACATGCTTCCACTTTCGGGGGCGTCATATCCATCAATTCGAATTCGGTCGCTGTGGATTTCGATCGTGTCGCCATCGATTACAGATGCGGTCCCTACGATCTGATGGTTCGATGTGCTGTCTTGGCTGGTATCTTCAACTACCCAAGTCGCTCCTAAACCGATCGCCAGGAAAATTAGAATGGTTGAGGTCAATTGGAGCACCCACTTGGAGCTCGAATGCCTGCGCGGCGCCTTGGTCAATGTGGGAGGTGGGCGCTTTCGCCTGCGATCCTTAGGATCAAACTTGATGACATTCTTCACCAATTGAACGCCTCTATTCCTGCCCAAGTTGAAGCGTAGACTGGTTTGAAGGCCCCCTCA
>JAWKUV010000029.1:0-36181 GCA_041398365.1 Hyphomonas sp.
TCCTGTACGCCGTTGCCGGCCTGATGTTCTGGCTTGTCGGCTACAACATGGCCTATCCGGGCGCAACGATCCTGAACGGCCTTCTCGGCACCACGCCGGGCCTGTGGAGCGGCGGCGATCTCGAAGCGATGAGCGATGCGGGTTACGCTCCGGCTTCCGACTGGTACTTCCAGATGGTGTTCGTCGCGACCGCGGCCTCGATCGTCTCCGGTACCGTGGCCGAGCGCGTGAAACTCTGGCCCTTCCTGATCTTCACCGCGATCCTGACCTCCTTCATCTACCCGGTCGTCGTGTCCTGGGAATGGGGCGGCGGCTACCTCGACTCCGCCTGGGCCTTCTCCGACTTCGCCGGCTCGACGCTGGTTCACTCGGTCGGCGGCTGGGCAGCTCTGATGGGCGCCATCATCATCGGACCGCGTACCGGCAAGTATTTCGGCAAGCAGGTGAACCCGATGCCGGGTTCCAACATCCCGCTCGCCGGTCTCGGTACCTTCATCCTGTGGTTCGGCTGGTTCGGCTTCAACGGCGCCTCGCAGCTCGCTGCCGGCACGGTCACCGACATCAACTCGGTCGCCCAGATCTTCGCCAACACGAACATGGGCGCCGTCGGCGGCACGCTGTTCGCGATGGTCACCACGGCCGTCCTCTACAAGGGCAAGGTCGACGCCACGATGGTGTTCAACGGTGCGCTCGGCGGCCTGGTCTCGATCACCGCTGAACCGCTGACCCCGTCCATGGGCGCAGCTGTCCTGATCGGCGGCGTCGGCGGCGTTCTCGCTGTCCTGACGGTTCCGCTGCTCGACAAGCTCAAGATCGACGACGTGGTCGGCGCCATCCCGGTGCACCTCGTCTGCGGTATCTGGGGCACGATGGCCGTTCCGATCACCCACACGATGGCTGTCATGCCGAACGCTGACGGTGACCCGAACTTCGTCGGTCAGCTGGTTGGCGTTGCCCTGACCGCCGTCTTCGTCTCGGTCGCCTCAGTCATCGTCTGGATGGCGCTGAAGCTGACGATCGGCGTGCGCGCCAGCGAAGAAGAAGAGCTGGCCGGCATGGACATCTCGGAAGTTGGTCTCGAAGCCTACCCGGACTTCACCAACCGCTAAGGTTCCGCCTCTCCTACAGGGAAGCCCCGGCAGGCAACTGCCGGGGCTTTCTGCATTTTGGGGGGAGGGGCGCATTACGCGCCTGGTGAAGGGCCGGGCCGGCCCCCGATTGAAATGCGGCCAGGTTAAGGTTCATGCGCAGAGAAAATCGCAGCTTCGGGGGCGTTAACGGCAGGGGCGGAAGAATTAGTTTCCTGTGCAATTGCCGCCACGGGTGTTAACGGCGCGAGCGCCCCGGATATCTTCCGTGCACGTTGCATATAGAGCCTCTTCTCCTTGTACCTGACTGTGGAACACCAACCCCTGTAAGGCCCGGAAGTTCTGGTATTACGGACCTGGAATGGATTCTGCACCTTCGTCCCCGTCATGACGGGGCGAGCTGAATTCCGGCCCTCCGGGCCTGCATCCATGGGTAAACAGGCGGCGCCAATTCGTTAATTCGCATCTGAAAAAGTATTCAGGCCATTTGCCCAGAGTTAAGGTTGATGGGTCAGATTGGGGTCTCCACCGACAAGCAACGGAGCCGGCCCCCTTCATGACCGACTATGCCTATGACGATGACGACGTCCGCGGTTTCAGCGTGAGCGATCCTGTCTGGCGCATCCTGACGGGTGCTGCCGCGTTCGCGATCGGCGTCTTCGTCTGTGGCAGCGTCGGCTCCTATGTGGCCACCGACCCGTCCTGGAACGCCGCGACCGACGCGGCCGTCCAGAACCTGTTCGGCCGCTCCGGTGCCGTATTCGCCGACCTTGCCCGCCAGACCCTCGGGTGGTCGGCCTGGACCGCAGGCCTCGCGCTGATGATCGGCGGCGCGATGCGCACGGTCCTGATCGGTGCGCCGCGGATCCGCCGCTGGGTGCAGGGCTTCCTGTTCGTACCGCTTTCGGCAGCCTTCTTCGCCGCCTGGCCGGTGCCGCAGTCCTGGCCGCTCAGCGCCGGGCTTGGTGGTGTCATTGGCGATGGCCTGTTCCACTTCGCCGCCATGCCGTTCCGCGCGCTGATGCTGCCCTCGCCGGAGGCCTGGGCCGGCTTCGTGCTCGGCATGTTTGCGCTCTGGGCCGGTCTGTCGGCGCTTGGCTTCCGCCGCAGCGATGCGCGCCTCCTGAAAGAGGCCGCCACCAGCTCCGGCGTCCATGCGGCCCGTCAGGCCCATGGTGTCGGCGGGCTCCTTCTGGGGCTGGCCCGCTCGCTCGCGCCGAAGCGCCGCGAAGAGGAGGAAGCGGTCGCGGATGTGCGGGAGGAACGCGCCCGCGTCGTGCTGACCGATGACGATGCGCCGAGCTTCCTGCGCGGCCGCCGCAAGCCGGAACCGCAGGTCGAGGAAGACGAGGAATACGAGGACGAGGATTATCTCGACGCCGAAGACGATGAAGACGACTACGACGACGAGGAAGATTACGAGGACGAGGCAGACGACGAATACGAGGAGCCCGTCCGCAAGCCGGTCTTCACGCTCCCGTCGGCCAAGGCCAAGCCGCAACAAGCTGCACCGCGCGTCGCCAAGCCAGTCGAGCGCCGCCGCAAGGCCGGCCGCCTGCCGTCCATCGACCTCCTGGAGCTTCCGGAGGAGCGGGCCGACTCCATCGACGAGGACGCACTGCTGGCCAAGGCGGCCAAACTCTCCGACGTCCTGAAGGAATTCGGCGTGCGCGGCCGCGTCAAGGAAGTGCGCCCCGGTCCGGTGATCACCCTGTTCGAGATGGAGCCTGCGCCGGGTGTGAAATCATCGCGCGTCATCTCCCTGGCCGACGACATCGCCCGCTCGATGAGCGCCAAGTCCGCCCGTGTGGCCGTCGTGCCGGGCAAGAACGCAATCGGTATCGAACTGCCGAACGAGAACCGGGACACGGTCTACCTGCGCACCCTGCTGCAGTCGGATGCCTATTCCGGCACGCGGGCCAGCCTGCCCATGGCGCTCGGCGAAGATATCGGCGGCGTGCCGACGGTAGTCGACCTCGCCAAGATGCCTCACCTCCTGATCGCCGGTACGACCGGCTCGGGTAAATCGGTCGGCGTCAACGCGATGATCCTGTCGCTGATCTATCGACATACGCCGGAACAGTGCCGCTTCATCATGATCGACCCGAAGATGCTCGAGCTTTCGGTCTATGAGGGCATCCCGCACCTTCTCGCGCCGGTGGTGACCGATCCGAAGAAGGCCGTGAACGCGCTGCAGTGGACCGTGCGCGAAATGGAAAGCCGCTATGAACTGATGTCGAAAGCCGGCGTCCGGAACCTCGCTGGCTTCAACGAGAAGGCCGCGAAATACCGCAATGCCGGCGAACAGCTGGCCCGCAAGGTACAGACCGGCTTCGATGACCGCGGCAAGCCGGTCTACGAATCGGAAATCCTGCCGATCGACCATATTCCGAACATCGTGGTCGTGATCGACGAGATGGCCGACCTGATGCTGGTGGCCGGCAAGGAAGTGGAAGGCTGCGTCCAGCGCCTCGCCCAGATGGCACGTGCGGCCGGTATCCATCTGATCACCGCCACGCAGCGTCCGTCCGTGGACGTCATCACCGGTACGATCAAGGCGAACTTCCCGACCCGCATCTCCTATATGGTGACGACGAAGATCGACTCGCGCACCATCCTGAACGAACAGGGGGCGGAACAACTGCTCGGCATGGGCGACCTGCTGTACCAGGCACCCGGCCAGAAGTCGCAGCGCCTGCACGGTCCGTTCGTCTCCGACGAGGAAGTCGGCGCCGTCACCGACTGGCTGCGCGAACAGGGCGAGCCGGACTATGTGATGGACATCCTGGAAGCACCGGAAGATGGCTCGACCGGATCGGCCGTGATGGACGCCATGCTCGGCACGTCGACCGGTGACGAGGACGAGGATCTCTTCGCCCAGGCCATCGCCATCGTTGTGCGCGACCAGCGCGCCTCGACCTCCTACCTCCAGCGCCGCCTGAAGATCGGCTACAACAAGGCCGCCGGACTGATCGACCGGCTTGAGGAAGAAGGCGTGATTTCGGCACCGAACCATGCCGGTAAGCGTGAAGTCCTGGCAACGGGACGCCCGTCAGCCGACTGACAATCCCACTTGGTGGGGCACTATGGGGCAGCCCCCGTTCGCCGTGAAAAGCGAACGGGGGTTTCATTTTGCCCGATCAGCCCATCGGGTACTGGATGTCTTTCGTGACGGCATCGCAGGCCTTCATCACATCGTCCGGCAGGACGAGGTCGGCGGCTGCCAGGATGTCGGCCAGTTGATCGAACGTGGAGACGCCCACAATCGTCGAGGCGACGAAATCGTGCTGTTTCGACCAGGCTGTTGCGAGCGTCACCGGGCTCATCCCGGCCTGCTTCGCGATCTCCATGAAGCGGGCGGTCGATGCGAGGGACTTTTCGTTGACGAAGCGATGCGCCATGGCCGCCTGACGCCCGCCGATCTCGAGATAACGCGAGAAGCGTGCGCCGTCCGGGCGTGCGCCGTCCTGGTACTTGCCCGAGAGAACTCCGCCGCCGATCGGCGAATAGGGAATGAGGCTGACCCCTTCCTGGCGGCAGACTTTCGACAGGGCGTCCTCAAAACGGCGGTTATTGAGGCTGAAATTGTTCTGGATCGTCTCATAGCGGACGGTGCCGAGGCGGCTGGAGGCCTCAAGGCTCTTCATCAGGCCCCAGGCATCTTCATTGGAGCAGCCGGCCACGCGAACCTTTCCAGCACGCACGAGGTCGTCCAGCGTTTCCATGGTCTCGTCATAGGCAAGGCCATGATCGGGCCAGTGGGTCTGGTAGAGGTCCACATAATCCGTTCCGAGACGCTTGAGGCTTGCGTCGATGGCGCGGGTGATATTGTGCCGGTCGAGCGCGGTCATGCCGGCGCGCTGGCTGCCCTTGATCCAGCCATGCGAGGGGCCGCAGACCTTGGTCGCCAGGATGATCGCATCGCGATCCTTGGTCTTCAGCCACTTCCCGACGATTTCCTCCGTACGCCCGGCCCATTTGGTGTCCGGCGGTACGGGATAGTTCTCGGCCGTGTCGAAGAAATTGATGCCGGCATCGAGGCTCGCATCCAGGATACGGAGCGCGTCGGCTTCGTCGGTCTGCGACCCGAAGGTCATGGTGCCCATGCAGATATCGGACACATAGATTGCGCTTCGACCCAGGCGGCGATGTTGCATGGCGTTCCTCCAGATTTCTTTTCGGGCGGGAGACTAACCGTCCCGGCGGCCATTACCAGAGGGGCGGGCGAACTATTTCGGCCCGCGTTCCGACGCGTCGATGCAGCCGGCAGCCTCCAGCACATCCAGCGCCGGTCCCAGTCCGGCCTCGTAGCGCTTCCACCGTCCCATGGAGCGGGTGTAGAGTGGTTCACGTACCTGCGCGGAGCTCGCCGTTGCCACCGGTGACCGGTTTTCATGGAACGCCACGCAGGCGGGTTCGAATTCGAGGCCGCAGAAATCGAGCAGCGAGCGGGTCTGACCCTCGATATCGGCGACGATGTCCTCGTAGTGGACTTCCCGGAACCGGTCGGCCGGCAGCGTCTTGCTGAAATGCCGGATCATCCGGTCGAAGCCGACATAGTATTTTGCGCAGGCCTCGAGGTCATAGGCGTAATAGTAGTAGGGCACCTGCGCAGCGAAAAGCTGGCGGTAGTTGCTGAGCACCGTATCGGCCGGGTGGCGGCGCAGGCAGATAACACGGGCATTCGGCAGCGCGGCGAGAATGACCGCCGAATAGAGAGCGTTCATCGGCAGCTTGTCGATGAAGCGTCCGGTCATGCCAAGGGTCGTGCGCACCGCATCCATATAGGTCCGGCCCAGCGTTTCCATGTCGACGCGGCTCGCGGCCTCCATGGTCTCCACTTCCAGCGCCATGTTGGAGGGGGTCCCGGACAGGCGTTTCAGGGCGACGCTCATCTCGGCGAGCTCGCCTGCCGAACTGACCAGGCTATGGTTCGACAGGATCCGGTCGACCAGCGTCGTACCGGTTCGTGGCATGCCGACGATGAAGATCGGTTCGGCGTCCTTGTAGCCCTTGCTGTCCTTCAGCATGTCCGCGGTCTTCATCGCGACCTCGAACAGGTCCGCGTCGATCTTCTCGCTGTAGGAGACGGCGTTCCATTTCCATTTCTTGACGCGCTTCAGCCAGAAAAGGGCTTCTTCCGGATGTCCCATATCCTCGTGGGCCTTGGCAATCGCGTGACCGACGCGCAGGGCATCATCGGGGTTCGACACCGTGGCCATGAAGGTAGCTTCAAGGCGGGCGAGGTCGTTTTTCTCTTCGGTCTGCTTGGTGATCTGGGTGATCGAGCCAAGCGCGCGGGTATCGCGCGGCGCAAGTTCCAGGCACTTTTCGTAAGCAGCGCGGGCCTCGTCCATCCTGCCGGTAAACTGCAGCGAGGCGCCGAGATTGAAGAAGTAGTTGCTGTTGGTCGGATCCGCCGCAATGGCGCGCTGGTAGAAGCCGACGGCCCGCTCGTGCAGGCTGGACCGGCTGAACACGACGCCCAGCGTATCGAGCGTGTGGGCATCCTTCGGATCCAGGAGCACCGCGGCCTCGGCGGCTTCCACGGCCTGGACGCGCTCGAACCGGGAGACGTGGCAGCGGGCCTTGTTGGCCAGCGCGCCGGCATGCGCCGGGTTCGCAGCGAGAGCCCGCTCGAACAGTTCCAGCGCCTTCGTATGGTTGCCGTGCAGGGCGGTCAGCATTCCCAGCAGGTAATAGGCATCGGCCGAGGCCGGATTGGACTGCAACACCGTGAGGCAAAGCGCATGGGCGCCGCGCTGGTCGCCGCTGGCCAGGAGCTGCGAGGCTTCGGCGATAAGTTTGGGTTCGTCTATCAAGGTGCCCTGAATATCTTTCGGCAGAAGAATGACCATCTGCTCATAAATTGGTCTTCGGTGGGTGCATTTTGCCTCGTCTTAGTCGAAAATAACGGCATTGCAGTCAAGCTACTTGCCGCCGTTCTCCGCACCTTCCCTATTGGCTGCATCAGGTGGGAAAACTGGAGACATACAATGAAAACCTCGCTCATGAGACATGTGAGCCTCGCCGCGCTACTGGGTGGTGTCGCCCTGGCCGCGGCCGCTCAGGAAGCCGAACCTGCCGATACCGGCGAGCTTCGCGCCCAGACCATTACCGTAACGGCCACCCGCCGCGCCGAAAGCGTTCAGGATGTTCCACTGAACATTGCCGCCGTCGGCGCCTCCCAGATCGAGGAGCAGGGCTTCGACGAACTGGCCGACGTGCTTGCCTATGTTCCGGGCATCAACGTGGTCGACCGTGGCGGCCGGCAGGGCAACCCGATCATCGTGCGCGGCCTGAATGCCGACGGGCTCGGCTCGGGCGACGGCAACAATAACGGTGGCGGCACCGTTGCGACCTATGTCGGCGAAATACCGCTCTATGTGGACCTGAAGCTGAACGATCTCGAACGGGTCGAGGTCCTGCTCGGACCGCAGGGTACGCTCTATGGTGCCGGCACGCTGGGCGGCGCGATCCGCTACATCCCGAAAAAACCCCAGTTCGACGGGGATACGCTCGACCTGCGCGCAGAGGGCTACCAGTATTCGGAAGCGGACGATCTCAGCTACAATGGCGGCCTGACCTTCAACAAGGCGATCCTGCCGAACCTCGCGATCCGCGGCTCGCTCGACTATGAGAACGATTCCGGTTTCATCGACTATCCCTATGTGGTCAACGAGATCGGCGTGTCCGATCCGGATCCCGACTTCACCGATCCGGCGGACGTGAGTGCCAATACCCACCGGATTGCGGATGCCAACAGCGAGAAGACCACATCCGGCCGTCTTGCGGCGCGCTGGGAGCCGACCTCCTGGCTCGACGGCACGCTGACGTATTACTACCAGAAGGCCGAGATCGGCGGCCGTCAGGGCTCGAGCTGGCGTTCGTCGCTCCCGACCGGAAAATACGAACTCGCCAAGCGCGTCGAAGAGCCGAACGAGATCACCAATCAGCTGCTGGCCTCCGAAATCACGGCGGACCTCGGCTTTGCCGAACTCACCTCGGCCACCGGCTATTCGCGCTTCGACGACAATGGCCAGCGGGACCAGACGGACCTGCTGATCTCTCTCGAATACAGCTATGAGGCGTTCCCGACCTTCACGGCCTATACGCACGAGAAGACGCGCCAGAATACGTTCAACCAGGAACTCCGCCTCGTATCGAAGACCGAAGGTCCGCTCAGCTGGATCGTCGGCGCCTTCTACAACGATGCGGATGTGACGTCGTACTCGGAAGAATACACGCCGGGCTATGCGGACTATGTCGGTTTCGACCGCCCCGACGATCTCGAATACTACTCGCAGTTCTATTCGAAACTGAAGGAATCGGCGATCTACGGCGAAGTCGGCTATGACATCACCGACAAGTGGAGCGTCACGGTCGGTGGCCGTTACTACAAGTACGACCTTGAATCCTTTAGCGATGTCGACTTCCCGCTGTTCGACTCCTTCCCGGACTATCTCCAGACGGTCGGCATTTCCGACATGGCGGATAGTTTGAAGGCAGACTATGCGGCAGGGAGCCCGAACGGGACCGAACGCACGTCCCAGTCCGACAATGGATCGCTGTTCAAGTTCAACACCTCGTACAAGTTCACCGACGACCTCCTGACCTATTTCACGGTGTCGGAAGGCTACCGGATCGGTAACTCGAACGGGATCGGCGTCTGTCCGGACTATGATCCGCTGGACAACCAGCAGGGCGCCTGCGCCCTCCTGCCGGGCCAGCAGTACGACACGAACGCCTTTTCGACGCGTGACGAGAGCCAGTACCTGCCCGACAAGACGACCAACTACGAGCTTGGCTTCAAGTCGACGCTGGACGGCGGCCGGATCACGCTGAACGGCGCGCTCTACTATATCGAGTGGACCGATCCGCAGCTCTCCTCGGCCACGATCAACGCGTCGATCCCGATCACGGTCAACGCCGACGGGGCCGAGTCCAAGGGTATCGAACTGAACGGCAGCTGGCTGGTCACGGACGCCCTCTCGGTCCGCGGCAGCTACAGCCATTCCGAAGCCTCGCTCACGGCGCTGGCTCCGGGCCTTGTCGGCACGATCTCGCCGCCGGGCTTCGGCAGCGTGCTGCTCGACGGCCAGGACGGCGACCGCCTGCCGGGCTCGCCGGAAGACCAGTTCTCGATCTTCGCGACCTATGTCATGCCGCTGGCGAACGGGAAGGAACTCACCTTCAATGGCGGCTATGCCTGGCAGGGCGATGTCCTGTCGCGGACCGGCGGCCTCGGTGACGGGCTGACGCTCGATGCCTATGGCGTGGCCAATGTGTCGGCGGTCTACGATGCCGGCCCGTGGCAGGCGACGCTGTTCGTCAACAACCTGTTCGACGAGTTCTACGAGACCGGCGTCGTCGGTACGAATCTCTTCAACCAGGTGCTGACCGACGATGACGGCGGCCCGGTCTACGAGCGCACCTATTACACCTATGTCGGTGCCCCGCGGGCCATCGGCGTGCGATTCAATTACAGTTTCGACTAGAGCGTAGGGGGTTCTAGGATCGGGGAGGGCCGTCCTTCGGGGCGGCCCTCTTTTATTCGGCGTCCGCCAGCAGCTGCGAGAAGTCGATCACTTCGAAGCCGTGACCCGTGGCGCGCACGAATTTCTCGAAGTCTTTCCGCGAGACGGCGGTCGTGCCGGTATTGGTGAGCGGGTGGAAATTCACCGGATCGTGCGCCATCAGGGCGGCATCCACGAGGAAGCGGACGCGGCCGGCCTTGTCATTCATCAGCGCAAAGGCGGTGACCGAGCCCGGCGTGACGCCGAGGAGGTCCACCATCAGGTCCGGGGCGCCGAACGAGAGCCGTTTCGTGCCGATCAGCCTGTGCAGCTGGTTCAGTTTCAGCTCCGAATGGGCCTCTGCGGCGATCAGGACGATGGCGCCGTCCTTGTCTTTCAGGAACAGGTTCTTGGTGTGCCCGCCCGGCATCGAGGCTTTCAGTTCCGTACTTTCACCCACGGTGAACACGGCCTCGTGCCAGTGTGTCGTGTGGGCAATGCCGAGGGCGTCGAGATAGGCGAAGAGGTCGTCAGGGGTTGCCGTCATGGGCCCCTTTGGGCCAAGACTTGGCGCGTCCGTCAAGCGGTGAGCCTCCCATGTTCCTTGATTGCTACAAGATTTACGATGTCGCGCCCGATCTGGTGCCGGCGCGCTCCAACCGCGACTGGATGGATGCCTTCACCGACCGCCACCCCTATCGCTGCCTGCCGCTGACCATGGCGAACTCGACGGGCTGGGAATTGCTGGCCCCGATGGACATCAAGATCGAGTGGAACGGCGGTCCGCGCAACGAGGACATTCGCCTGCTCACCCGCGGCGATCCGCGCGCCATCGAGAGCTTTGCCGGGGCGCATTTCGCGCGCGGCATCGTCACGTTCCATACCGGCCACCTGTTCCGCACGCCGCCCGGCTGGGGCGTCTGGGTCACCGGCCCGCCGAACTGGCCGAAGGACGGCATCTATCCGCTGACGGGCCTGGTCGAGACCGACTGGCTGCCCTTCCCGTTCACGATGAACTGGCAGATGACCCGCAAGGGCAGCGTGATCTTCGAGAAGGGCGAGCCCTTCGCCTTCATCACGCTGATGGAGCACAAGAAGCTCGAGGAGATCCAGCCGCAGCGCAAGCTCCTGCGCTCGAACGAGGAGCTGGTGAAGGAATACACGGCCTGGACCGAGAGCCGGGCGGACTTCAACAAGCGCCTCAATGCCGGCGAGGAGAACGCCATGAAGGAGCGCTGGCAGCGCCACTATATGCGCGGCGAGAAGCCGACCGGCGACAAGGCCGAGAGCCACCAGACCAAACGCCGCCTGCAGGCGCCCAAAGAGATTTCGTGATCCACATCCGCGCCTATGCGCCGGAAGACGTCACCGCCCTGCACGCGATCAACGAGCAGGGCGTGCCGGGGGTCAGCCGGGAGACGCCCGAAAGCCTCGCGACATGGCTGTCGCTGTTCGAATGCCTCGTTGCGGTCGACGACACGGACCGGCCCCTCGGCTTCCTGAACCTCGTCCTGCCCGGCACAGCGGCCTATACGAGCGCCAATCTCCGCTGGTTCGAGGCGCGCGGCGGCAATCTCATCTATGTGGACCGGATCGCGATCGACGCTGCCTGCCGGGGCGAGCGGCTGGGCGAGGCGCTCTATGGGGCGGCCTTCGCCCGGTACGGACCGCGGTTTTCGAGCATTGGCTGCGAAGTGAACCGGCTGCCGCCCAATCCGGGCTCGCTGCGTTTTCACAAACGGCTCGGCTTTGTCGAAGTCGGCGCCCGCGCTTTCGTGCCGGGCGAAAAGGAAGTGATCTACCTGGAGCGGGCGATCTGAGGCTCAGCCCTTGCGGCCGGCCTTTTCCGCGATGCCGCTGGTGCCCTGGCGTTTCTCCAGCGCGGCGGCCACGTCGTCGAGGCTGATGCCGCGCACGCGCAGGGCGACGAGGGCGTGGTAGAGCATGTCGGCGGCTTCGCTGGCGACGCGGTCGTCGGTCTCGCCGCGCAGGGCGGCGACAAACTCGCCGGCTTCCTCTTCGGCCTTGTCCGCGCAGGCCCCGACGCCTTTCGACAGGAGTTTCGCCGTCCACGACGCGCTCGCATCGCCATCCTCGGCGCGCTGGTCGATGGTCAGGCCCAGATGGGCGAGGGCGGCGGCGAGCCGGTCGGCGGAACCAAGTATGGACATGAACGCCTCTTAGCCTCCTTCCGCGAGGGGAGGAAGCCTCCCAGCTTGACGCAGCCGCGCGAGCAGCGGACTTTCCGGTCAAAACAGGAGGATCGCGATATGAACGACCGGGTGACGATTACGCATCTTGAAGACGGCATTGCCGATGTCCGCATGGTGCGCACCGACAAGATGAACGCGCTGGACCCCGCCCAGTTCAAGGCGCTGGCCGACACGATCGAAGAGCTGCACGGCACCAAGGGCCTGCGCTGCGTCGTGCTGTCGGGCGAAGGCCGCGCCTTCTGCGCCGGTCTCGACCTCTCCAGCATGTCGGGCAATTCGTCCGGCGACGGGCAGAAAAAGGTGGGGCAACGGGCGACCTTGCCACACGGGCGTTCGGCGATGCGAACCTTGCCCAGTATGTCGCCTGGGGCTGGCGGAAGCTGGAAGTGCCCGTGATTGCTGCAGCGCACGGCGTTGCCTTCGGCGGCGGGTTCCAGATCCTCTCGGGCGCCGATGTGCGGTTTATCCACCCGGATACGCGCTGCGCCATCATGGAAATGAAATGGGGCCTTGTGCCGGACATGGCGGGCTTCCCGCTGTGGCGCGGCAATGCACGGGACGATGTGATCCGGGAGCTGACCTATACGAACCGGGAGTTCAACGGCCGCGAAGCCCACGCCATGGGCTTTGCCACGCACGTCTCCGACACGCCGCATGCCGACGCGCTGGCGCTGGCGAAGGTGATCGCCAACAAGCACCCGGCCGCGATGCGCGGCGCGAAGAAGCTCTGCAATGCGATGGCGGACCTGTCGGACGCAGACCTCCTGATGCTGGAAAGCACCGAGCAGCTGAAAGTCATCCGCACACCGAACCAGATGGAAGCGGTGATGGCCGAGATGCAGAAGCGCAAACCGGTGTTCGCGGAATAGGACCTAGAGCGGGCGGACCGGGGCGCCGGCCTCGGCGAGGGCCCGGCGGGCGTCTGCCACGGTCGCTTCGCCGAAATGGAAGATCGAGGCGGCGAGCACAGCCGTCGCGCCGCCTTCCAGCACGGCCGGCGGCATGTCGGCCACGCTGCCCGCGCCGCCGCTGGCCACAACCGGAATGTTCACGGCAGAGGTGACCGCCTTCAGGAGCGGGATGTCATAGCCGGACTTGGTGCCGTCCTTGTCCATGCTGGTCAGCAGGATCTCGCCGGCGCCGCGGAACTCGGCCTCCCTGGCGAAGGCGACGGCGTCGATGCCGGTCGCTATGCGGCCGCCATGGGTGAAGATTTCCCAGTGGTCGTCGACTTTGCGCGCGTCGATGGCGACGACGACGGCCTGGCGGCCGGCCTTGGCGGCGCAGCGGGAGATGACGGACGGGTCTGCCACGGCAGCGGAATTGATCGCCACCTTATCGGCGCCGGCGCGGAGGAGGGCGACGAGGTCTTCGGCGCTGCGCACGCCGCCGCCGACGGTGAGCGGCATGAAGCATTGCTCGGCCGTCGCCGAGACGATGTCGAGCAGCGTGCCGCGGCCCTCATGGCTGGCGGTGATGTCGAGGAAGCAGAGCTCGTCGGCGCCCTGGGCGTCATAGGCTTTTGCCAGCGCCACGGGGTCGCCCGCGTCTTTCAGGTCGACGAAGTTGACGCCCTTCACGGTGCGGCCGTCTTTCACGTCGAGGCAGGGGATGATGCGGGTCTTGAGGCTCATGGCCATGGCTTTAGCGGTGAAATGGCCCTCCGCAAAGGTGACACTTCTCCACTCCCATGTCCGAAACCTGAACTGCCCGGGAAAATGCGCAGCCGGGGCGCTGCGTTGCCCGGATACTCGGGCACTATTCGTGCGATTGACGAAATTTCATCGATTGGATCGACCCAGTATTAGGTAAGAATGGGCATACAGCCAGCCGGAGTTGGAGAGACGATGCGGCTGTCAGAGGAAGCGATGCGCGCCATATTGGCGGGCGCGGCTATCACGGCCGTCTCGGTCGTGTGTTCGTTCCTGCCGGTTTGGACCTGGCTTACGATCGACCCGGTGATTCGGTTGGCGGACATCTATACGTCTGCTGTCGTGCTGCCGGCGTTGATTGCGCCTGCGTGCAGTTTTTTCATCCTGCGCGCTCGGATGCGGGCCGAGCGGCTGGCGAAAGAGAACGACCGGCTGGCCAATCATGACGAATTGACGGGCCTGCCCAATCGGCGCGCATTCTTCGCTCAGGCCGACGCGCTCGCGAGCAGTGCCCATCCGAGCACGGATGTCTTCGTCTGTGCGATTGCCGACATCGACAATTTCAAGGGCATCAATGACACATTCGGCCATGAGATGGGCGATCATGTTCTGAAAGCGGTGGCGGACACGCTAGCAGACCTGGCTGGCGGCGAGATAATCTTGGCCCGCTTGGGCGGGGAAGAATTTGCACTGGCGGGTCTGTTCCCGAGCGAGACGGCCGCTCGTATCAGGGTGGAAGCGCTGGTGCGGGAAGTCTCGCGCCGCCACAGGGCCGGACGCCTTGCCGTGACTCTGAGCCTCGGTTGGTGCGTAGCCGGAGCGGGGGAGACCCTGTCATCGCAGCTGAGCCGTGCCGACCATGCGCTCTATGCCGCCAAGCGCGGCGGCAAGGACCGCGCGGCGCGCTATCGCGAGGAAACGCGGGCTGAAGTCGCCTGAGGCCGAGGAGCGTCGGCGCAACCGGGGCAGTCGCGGGTTTCTTGCCTGAGTGGAGGAGCCCTCGAGTTCCGGATTCGGTCCGAACGGCGCCCGCTGAATGTCTCGACGACAGGTCAGCGGCTGCGCCGGCAGCTTCTGGGGCAACTTGTTCCGCCCGTTTGAGGTGTGCGCTCGTCTAATTGGTGCCCATCTCTGCAGGCGTATGAGGTAATATTCAATCGCCAGATCTGTGGGTGCTGCTGCCGCTTTACTGTCTGTTCGTGATGGCGCTCGTGCGCACCTTCCAATCACTGAAGGTCACTTCACATTTCAATTGCTCGCCACAGCAATCGCCTCAGCCGGCACGATGTCCCCATCGTAAAGCGCGCGGCCGAGGATAGACCCCGAAATCGGGGCGTCGGCGGCCATCAGGGCGCGGATGTCTTCTACGCTGGCGACACCGCCGGACGCGATGACGGGGATGGAGACGGTGTTCGCCAGTTCTGCCGTGAACGGAATGTTGACGCCGGTCTTGAGGCCGTCGCGGCCGATGTCGGTGGCGACGATTGCGGCGACGCCGCAGCCTTCGAAGGCTTTCGCGAGTTCGGTCGCCTTCATGTCGCTGGTCTCGGCCCAGCCCTCGACTGCCACCAAGCCGTTCTTGGCGTCGATGCCGACGACCACACGGCCGGGCAGGGCGCGGGCGGCTTCCTTCACGAGGTCCGGATTGCGCAGGGCCACGGTGCCGAGGATGACGCGGCTGATGCCGGCTTCCAGCCAGGCGTCGATCTGGGCGCGCGTGCGGATGCCGCCGCCGAGCTGGACCGGCGCATCGGTGGCCTTGAGGATCGCCTCGACCGCTTCGCGGTTCACGGCCTTGCCCTCGAAGGCGCCGTTCAGGTCGACGACGTGGAGATGCGTGAAGCCGGCGGCGCGGAAGGCGGCGGCCTGCGCGGCGGGGCTGTCATTGAACACGGTCGCCGCATCCATCTCGCCGCGGAGGAGACGCACGCACTGGCCGTCTTTCAGGTCGATGGCGGGGTAGAGGGTGAAGGTCATGGGGCCCATTTCAGGAAGTTCGAGAGGATCTGGAGTCCGACGCGCTGGCTCTTTTCCGGGTGGAACTGCGTCCCGAACAGGTTGCCGCGCGCGACGGCCGCAACCAGTGGGCGGCCATAGTCGGCGGTGGCGGCAATGTCGGCCGGGTTTTCAGGGCCCATCGCGTAGGAATGGGTGAAGTAGACGTGCGGGTCGTCGCCGAGGCCGTCGAAGATCGGGTGCGGGCGGGGAAAGACAAGGCCGTTCCAGCCCATGTGCGGGATGCGGTAGCCCTCGCCCGGCGTGATGCGGTCGACGAGGCCGGCGATCCAGCCGAGGCCCGGCGTGCGCCCGTCCTCAAGGCCCGCGGTCGCCATCAACTGCATGCCGACGCAGATGCCGAAGAAGGGCTTGCCGCGGTGGACGACTGCCTCGTTTAGGGCGTCCTCGACGCCCGGCACGGCGCGGAGGCCCGCGGCGCAGTCGGCGAAGTGGCCGACGCCGGGCAGGACGATCCGCTCGGCGGCGAGGATGGCGGCAGGGTCAGAGGTGACGGTGATCTCGTGGCCGGTGCCGGACAGCGTGGCAGCCTCCCGCAGCGCGCGTGCGGCGGAGTGGAGATTGCCGGAGCCGTAATCGATCAGCGCGACCTGTGCCATGGCCGCGCTCTTAGCCCTGCAGCGGCGGCAGGGGAAGGGGCCAGATTGACCCCGCTTTTCCTTGCCCTTGCCGGGCGGGTGCTCCAAGGTCTCAGCTAGATTCGACACCTGTTACGGAGTGCTCCGCCTATGCGTCCCATCCTACCGCTTGTCTCGACCTGCCTTCTGGCTGCCTGCATCTCTGCACCGGCCTGGCCAGAAAGCCGCGATGCGAAGGTGATCAAGGAGGTCGACAAGCAGGCGGAGCTAACGGCCAGCCTGTCGGACCAGATCTGGGAATGGGCGGAAGTCGGATACCAGGAGGAGAAATCCTCAGGCCTGCTGCAGCAGACGCTGAAAGTGGAGGGCTTCGACGTGGAAGCGGGCGTGGCCGGCATCCCGACGGCCTTCGTCGCCTCCTATACGCAGGGCAAGGGCGGGCCGGTGATCGCCATCCTCGCTGAGTTCGACGCCCTGCCGGGAATCAACCAGACGGCCGGACCGGACCGTGAGGAGCGGGACGGCATGGGCGCGGGCCATGCCTGCGGGCACAACCTGTTCGGCGCGGGCTCGACCTCGGCCGCCATCGCGATCCGGAACTGGCTGGAGAAGACCGGCACGCCGGGCACGATCCGGGTCTATGGCACGCCGGCGGAAGAGGGCGGCAGCGGCAAAGTCTACATGGTGCGTGCTGGCCTGTTCGACGATGTCGATATTGCACTTCACTGGCATGCGGGCGACGAGAACTCGGCCGCCGCCGAGACGACGCTGGCCAACCGGTCGGCCAAGTTCCGCTTCCACGGTCTCTCCGCCCACGCGGCGGGTGCGCCCGAGAAGGGCCGCTCGGCGCTCGACGGCGTCGAAGGCTTCAACATGATGGTCAACATGATGCGCGAGCACGTGCCGCAGGATGCGCGCATCCACTATGTGATCACCTCGGGCGGCTCGGCGCCGAACGTGGTGCCGGACTTTGCGGAAGTCTTCTACTATGTGCGCCATCCGTCGGCGGAAGGTGTCGACGAGATCTGGACGCGGGTGGAGGATGCCGCGCGCGGCGCCGCGCTTGGCACGGGCACGACGGTCGACTGGGAAGTCATCCATGGCAACAACCCGCTGCTGGTGAACCAGACGCTGGCGAAGATGATGGATTCGAAACTCCGCGAAGTGGGCGGCGTGACCTATGACGCGGAAGAGCAGGCCTTCGCCGAGAAGATCTATGCGACGCTGACGCGGCCTGAACTGAAGCTCGGTTCGGAATCGGAAATCCAGCCGTTTGAGGTCTCGCTCGGCTATGGCTCGACCGATGTGGGCGATGTCTCCTATGCCGTGCCGACAGTCGGTCTGAACACGGCGACCTGGGTGCCGGGCACGCCGGCGCACTCCTGGCAGGCGGTGGCGGCCTCCGGCATGTCGATCGGACACAAGGGCACGCAGGTGGCTGTGAAGACGCTGACGCTGGCGGCGATCGAACTGTTCACGAACGAGAAACTGCGCAAGGCCGCCTGGGAGGAGTTCGAGACCGCCCGCGGCCCGGACTATCAGTACAAGTCCCTCCTCGGCGATCGAGCTCCGCCGCTTGATTACCGGAAATAGGCGACGTTACGCCTTTGACACTGGCAATCTGCTGCGCCGGCGGTCACGCTGCACGTCAGGGCGAACGGAAACCGGACCTGCGATGGTGAGACCTGCTCTTGTCGGACTGGCGCTGCTGCTTGGCGGCTGCGCGCCCAAGCATGATGCGGCCGATGCCGGCCTGCGCTTCATGATGCTGATGAAGGCAGCGTCCGGCGGAAGCATGCTGGACAGTCTCTCCGGTTTTCATGAGACCGGGACTGTCTCGCTGAGCGGGGAGACCCGCACCTATGAGACCTGGGGCGATTTCCGCGCGCTGCGTACGGTGAGCACGACGACGCGGGGCGATGGCGAATCGATGACGAACGGGTTCGACGGCACGGTCGCCTGGCAGGTCGGCCCGGATGGGATTGTGCACCGGGACGGCAGGCCGGAGACGCTCGCGGCCGCCCGGCTCGGTTCCTACATCACCGTGTCAGGATATTTCTATCCGGACCGGTTCCCGGCGGCGTTCGAATATCTCGGCCGGAAGACGGCCAGCGGCGTTGCCTACGATGTTGTGACAGTCACCCCCGAAGGGGCGGGGCCGATCGACTTCTGGCTGGATGCGGAGAATCACCGCCTGCAGCGGCTGACCGGACAGGATGGCGATCTTGCCTTCGAAGGCGAGATCCGGCGCTATGATGTCTATAATGGCATCTCGGTTCCCGTGGAACTGACGCAGACTATTGGCGGGGAGACCCTGGAGTACAGAGTCCTGTCATACGACTTCACGGAGGTTCCGGCCGGGCGCTTCTCCCCTCCGGATGCGGAATAGGCGCTACAGGCTGCCCTTGGTACTCGCCGGTTTGCCGCCGAGGCGGGGATCGACCGTGACGGCGGTGCGCAGGGCGCGGGCCGTCGCCTTGAAGCAGCTTTCGGCGATGTGGTGGCAGTTCTCGCCGTAAAGGTTCTCGACGTGCAGGCACATACCTCCATTGCCGGCGAGCGCGTGGAAGAACTCCTTAAAAAGCTCGGTGTCCATCTCGCCGATCTTGTCGCGCGAGAACTGTACTTTCCACACCAGGTACGGCCGTTTGCAGAGGTCCACGCTGGCGCGGCTCAGCGTCTCGTCCATCGGGATATAGGCATGGCCGAACCGGTTGATGCCCGCAAAGTCGCCCAGTCCCTTCATGATCGCCTGGCCGATGACGATGCCCGTGTCCTCGACGCTGTGGTGCATGTCGATATGCAGGTCGCCGGCGCAGCGCACGGTCAGGTCGATGGCCGAATGCTTGGAGAAACTCTCCAGCATATGGTCAAAAAAGCCGATTCCGGTCTGGATGTCGGCCTTGCCGGTGCCGTCGAGGCCAACGGTGACAGTAATGTCCGTTTCCTTGGTCTTGCGGCTGATCGTTGCGGTGCGGGTCTGGGTCATGGTTGCCGATATAGTGTGTAGACGAAGCTACAGCTAGCGCATCTTGTTCACTGATTTCTAAACATATTGGAGGAATGTGCGCGCGGGGTAGTGCGCCTTGTCGGCGCATCCAAGTCGAGGTTCCCTTGCGTAAGCCGTCCCTGATCCGCCGGATCTTCGGCACGATGACACTGCCTGCGTTCGCCGCCGGCTGTGCTGGCGTGGCGGCCGTGATCGTGTTCCTCGCGGTGACCGGCATCGAGCAGATGTACCGGATCCTGATCGGCGGACGGGCCTGGAACGATTTCGCCTCGCCGCCGGAAGTGATGGCCGGCCTTCTCCTCCTTGCGGTGGTGACGGGCGCCGGAGCGGCTTATTTTCTGGCCCAGCTGTTCCAGCGCGTGCTGCAGCAATTCCTCGCCTATCTTGACGATTCGGCAAATGTGCGCCCGCGCGGCCTGGAATCGGTCATGTTCAAGGAGCTGCGCCGCCTGCGCGTCGCCGTGACCCGCCGGGTCAGTCACCTGCGTCGCGAGAACGAGCGTCTGCGCCGGATCGCCTATGTCGATCAGTCCACAGGCCTGCCGAACACGATCGCGCTGGAGGCGGCCATCGAGAAGTGCCTGCCGGGCGCAAGCTTCGAGGCGCCGGCCGCCTTCTTCCTGCTTGACCTCGATCAGTTTACCCGCGCCGCCGAACGCCTCGGCAGCCTCGCGACCAATGCACTGCTGCGCGCTGTGGGCGACCGCCTGACCGGTTGCCTCGACCGGCTGGAAGCGCCTGTTTCGGTGAGCCTCAACGGCGCCGTCGTCGCCGCGCTCCACAACGACCAGTTTGCGATCTTCCTGCCGAACGCAGTGACGCGCGAGAACGTGTCGAACATCGCCCGCGCAATCCGCGTCGCCTTTGCCCAGCCGTTCGAGATCAACGGCCAGGCGGTCGGCATCGGCATGTCGGGCGGTATCGTGATGGCGCCGGAAGATGCGGACTCTCCGCAGAAACTGTTCCGCCATGCCGATCTCGCGCTCCAGCAGGTGCGCCAGGAATCGGCATCGGGTTTCCGCTATTTCTCGCCGCGGCTCAACCGCGTTGCGCGGGGCAAGTACATGCTGGAAGCCGAACTTCGCGAAGCCGTTGCCGCGCGCGAGTTCAAGGCCGTGTTCCAGCCGAAGGTCGACTTCCAGACCGGCAAGATCGTCGGTGCCGAGGCCCTTGCGCGCTGGCAACGCGCGAACGGCAAGATCATTTCTCCGGCGGCCTTTATTCCGCTGGCGGAGGAAACCGGCCTCGTCAACCAGATCGGCGAACAGATCCTCGAATCGGCCTGCGAATGCGCCGGCGTCTGGATGCGTGAAGGCTTCGACGTCTCGGTCGCGGTGAACGTCTCGCCACGCCAGTTCATGTCGGTGGACCTCACCAATCTCGTACTCGAAGTGCTGAAGCGCACCGGCCTGCCGCCCGCGCGGCTGGAACTGGAAATCACCGAAAGCATGGCGGTGCAGGACCCGGCCAAGGTGGACCGCGTTATGCGCCCGCTGCGTGCGCTCGGCGTGAAGCTCGCACTCGACGATTTCGGCACCGGCCATTCGAACCTGTCCATGCTGACCCAGCTGCCGTTCGACGTGTTCAAGATCGACCGCCAGTTCGTCTCGGCCCTCGATGCAGACCGTCAGGCGCCGGCGATTGTCGAGATGATCCTCGCGATGGCGGAAACGCTCGGCCTGAAGACGGTTGCCGAGGGCGTCGAGACCGAGCGGCAGGCGGACTTCCTGTCACGCCGCGGCTGTTCGATGGCGCAGGGCTTCCTCTATTCGCCGGGCCTGCCGCAGGAAGGCTTCCTCGAATTGCTGCGCGGTTGGGATTCCCGCGCCACAACAATCCGCAAGGCGAGCTAGCCCGCCCGCCGGTACACGTTGACCGGCTTGCCCCGCAATTCCGCCACCTGCCAGAATTCGTACCCGGACTTTTCCGCCACGCGGCGCGATGCGGCATTGCCCTCGTCGATGATGCACACGCTCTGGCCCGGCCGGTTGGCGTCGAGCCAGGTATGGATCGCGCGAATGGCTTCGCTGCCGATACCGCGGCCCCAGGATGCACGGCCGAAGGCCCAGCCCGATTCCGGCCATTGCGACAGGTCGGGCGTGAGGCCGCGGTGGAAGTCGGCAAAGCCTGCCTCGCCCAGGAAAGTGCCGGATTCGCGGTCCAGCACGGTCCAGAAGCCGAAGCCTTTC
This sequence comes from Hyphomonas sp., assembly GCA_041398365.1. GTDB lineage: Bacteria > Pseudomonadota > Alphaproteobacteria > Caulobacterales > Hyphomonadaceae > Hyphomonas. The sequence goes on from JAWKUV010000029.1 coordinate 21,263, forward strand.
ACATCCCACATGCCCCGTCCACGGACGGAGGCGAACCAGACGTCCTGCGGGCTGCGGGTCACGCCGCCGATGAAGCGGACGACGTCTTCGTCGCCCCACATGGCCGCGGCATGGACGAAGTCGCCCTCCTCGAAAGGTCTGAGGATGAGACGGTCTGTTGTCAGGGTCGGTGGGTTCACGCGCCGGCCTTCATCTTGGCGAGCATCGCGCCCATGGCGGCATGGACGGTCTGGATAGCCTTCAGCGGACGGACCATGACTTTGAAGTCCGAGATCTTCCCGTCCCCGTTCCACTCGATCATGTCGACGCCATTGACCTGGATCCCGTCCATCACGCATTCGAATTCGAGCACGGCCTTGTCGCCGCAATCGAAGGCGCGGGTGTAGCGGAACGTGTCGCCACCGAGCGTCTGGCCAGCTGCGGTGAGATAGGCGAGCGTGATCTGCTTGCCCTCCTGCGGCGTGTGCACGACCGGGCTGCGGAAGACGACCGTGTCGGCGAGCTGGCCGGCGAGGCCTTCGGGCGAATGATCGCCTTCCATCCAGTCGAGCCAGCGCTGGAGATGGGGCGAATAGCCGTTCATCGGGATCAGGTGCTCACGCATTGTTGCAGTACTCCATGGGCATGATGAGACCGGACACGGGCAGGGCGCGGCCGTTCAGGGTGTAGGGCTCGAAGCGCATCGCTCCGAGGCGGGTGAGGGCATCGTATTCGAAGGCCGGATTGCTGCAGCGCGCCTGCGGCGTGCGCGCGGTGCCGGTTTCGTCCACATCGAAGACTAGGTCGCAGACCGCATTCGTGTGGAGGTCTGTGAGGTCCTGCGGAAGGATCGGCGGGGCGTACTGGAAGACGGCGGGCAGCATCGGGCCGCCGAGCTTGGCGACATCGCTTTCGGCGACGCGGGCCGCCATGTCGGCGGGCAGCGGCGTCGCGTCGAGCCGGGCGCGGAGCTCGGTGCAGGAGATGGCGGGGGCGGGCGCCTCGGCGGGCGCTGCAACATCAGCCGTTTCGATCGGCGCCTTTTCGGCCGGCGCGTCCTGCACCGGGGCAGGGTTGCAGGCCGCAAGGCTCATCGCCAGCGCAAGTGCGGCTGCCGTCCGAAACATGTCCTTCCCCTTCCGCAATCCGTGCTGCGTTCACTGCAGCCTAGCATGGGATTGTGCCGGGGGAAGTCCCGATCAGTCCGCGTAGGCGGCAGCGAGGTCCGGGTCTTTCGCGGCGACGAGGTCGGCGAGGTCCGAGATCACCTTGGCCTGCTTCCAGGTCGCGTCGTCCTGCATCTTGCCGTCGATCATCGCGACGCCGGTGCCATCCGGCATGGCGGCGAGGATCTTGCGGGCGAATTTCACTTCGGCCGGATCGGGGCTGAACACACGCTTGGCGATCGCGATCTGGTTCGGGTGCAGGCTCCACGTGCCGGAGCAGCCGAGCAGGAAGGCATTGCGGAACTGCTGTTCGCAGGCGTCCAGGTCGGCAATGTCGCCAAACGGGCCGTAGAAGGCATTGATGCCGGCCATGCGGCAGGCATCGACCATGCGGGCGATCGTGTAGTGCCACGGGTCCTGCTGGACGGAGGCGCGCGGGCTGCCGTCTTCCTTCGGATCGTCGATGACACGGTAGAAGGGGTGGCCGCCGCCGACGCGGGTCGTCTTCATCTTGCGGTTCGCGGCAAGGTCTGCCGGGCCGAGCGAGATGCCCTGCATCCGGGGGGAGGCGAGGGCGATGTCTTCCACGCGCGCCATGCCTTCGGCGGTTTCGAGGATGGCATGGAAGAGGATCGGGCGTGTCAGGCCGGCCTTGGCCTCAAGCTGGGCGACATACTGGTCGGCGAAGTGGATGTCCCACGGGCCTTCGACCTTGGGCAGCATGATGACATCGAGCTGGTGGCCGGCATTGAGGACCAGCTGGGACACGTCTTCCTGGAACCAGGGAGAGTTCAGGCAGTTCACGCGGCTCCAGAAGCCGGTGCCGCTGTTCTGCCAGTCGTACATGTTCGCCATTTCGATGGCGCCGGCGCGGGCCGCATCCTTGGCATCGGCCGGGATCGCGTCTTCGAGGTTTGCGAGGATCACATCCACGCTGGGGGCCATGTCCGGCACTTTCGCGCGCACCTTGTCGAGGTGCGGCGGCACGAAATGGATCATCCGCTCCAGCTTTACGGGGAGGTCCCGCATCGGCTCCGGTGCGCCGATCGCAAGCGGTTTGAAGAAGTTGCGCGGTGTTTTCTGTGACATGAGCGGGGCCCCTGATTTCAGGAAAATGGCCTAGGGCGAATGCTGCGGCGCGTCAAACGGCCATTTGGCCGCTGGATTGGCATGGAAATCCGCAGGGAACGTCCTCGCCGGTAAAACGTTGCGTGAGCAGTTGTAGCCGCTGGGAGTCCGCGCCATGTCTGTTCTGATGATTCTTCTCACCATCCTGCTGCCGCCATTGCCGGTGGCGATCAAGGAAGGGATCGGGGTTCAGCTCCTGCTGAACGTGCTGCTCACGCTGATCGGCTGGCTGCCGGGCGTGGTCCATGCCTTCTGGGTCCAGACGCGGAGCGAACCGGCCGGCCTTTGATCGGGCAGCGAGATCAGGCGTCGGGCGCCGTGCCGGCAGCCATGCGCTTTTCCGAGCGGATCGCCCGGCGGAAGACGGCGACCGCGATGGCGGCAACGCCGATGGCCGTCACGGCTTCGCCGCCCAGGATCACAGACTTGCCGAAATGCATCTCGGCCAGGATCGACCAGGTGGCGGTCATAAAGACGATGGCTGCGATCTCGGTCAGAAGGGCGGCCGGGATCATCGCTTTCAGGACAGGGCCCATGGGACACTCCGCAAAAAGGTGCCGGCTGGTCCGGCCCGGCGGCAATATTGTCCCGGCGGCGGCCGTTCGCAAGCGGGATTAGCTGCGGGCCAGCGGGTGGGCGGTCTCCAGCAGTTCGGCCAGTTCGTCGGTCAGGACGTGGGTATAGATCTGGGTCGTGGCGATGTCGGCATGGCCGAGCAGGGTCTGGACGCTGCGCAGGTCCGCGCCGCCCATCAGGAGGTGGGTGGCATAGGCATGGCGCAGGGCGTGCGGATGGACGCGGTCTGCCCGGATGCCGGCCATCATCGCGAGCTCTTCCAGCAACTGGCCGAGGCGGCGGCGCGTGACATGGCCTTCCTTGCCGCGGGAGGGGAAGACATATTTCTCGGCGCGGGTGCGGGCGAGGCTGCCTTTGGGCAGGTATTCCTCGCGCACGGCCAGCCAGTCAGACAGAGCCTGAAGTGCAGGTCCGCCCAACGGGCAGAGCCGTTCCTTGCCGCCCTTGCCGCGGACGATCACGTCGCGCGTCACCCAGCGCTCGCCCTTGCGGCGCGGCAGCGCGCCCAGCGGAAGGGAGACAAGTTCGGACACGCGAAGGCCTGCGCCATAGAGCAGTTCGACCAGTGCCTTGAGGCGGAGGTCTTCCCCGCAGGCATCGATCAGGCGTTTCATTTCCTCGCGCGACAGTACATCGGGCACGTCGCGGCCGGGCTTCGGGCCGTCAAGCTTGGCGGTCGGGTCGTCCTTGCGGTCGCCTTCCTCGAACAGGAAGCGGAAGAAGCGGCGGACGGCCGAGAGCTTGCGGGCCTGGGACGAGGGCGCCATGCCGCGGGCGGACAGATCGGCAAGCCAGCCGGCAAGATCGCGCGCGGTCGCAGTCTCGAGCTTTCCGGCGCAGAATTCGGATGCGTCGAGCAGGTCGCGCCCATAGGCGTCGAGCGTGTTTGCCGCCGCGCCGCGTTCGGCCGACATCATTTCCAGGAAGGCTTCGATACGGGCGCGATCTGACATGCGGCCATCCTGCCACGGCACCCGTTGAAAGGACGTGAATCTCCTGCGGGATCAGGTCTCGCGCTTCAGGACGTGGCGCGCGACGCGGAGCGTGCGGCTGGCGATCCGGATCTCGAACAGGAAATACAGGAGCCCAGCGATCAGGACGCCCATGGTCGCGATGAACAGGATGGAGACGAGCTGGGTCACCGGGAAATGCAGCAGCTGGCCGGTGAACAGGAACATGATGACGATGCAGACGAGCAGGGCGGCAAGCGTAGACAGGGCGATGGCGCGGTTGATGTGCGCCATCCGCTTGTCGAGCAGGCCGAGTTCGGTGATCCGGACGCGAGCCTCCTCATCGCCGCACTTGCCGAGTTCGTGTTCGAGCGCGCGCCAGCGGTCGACTACCCGGCCGAGCCGGTTCGCCATGACATTCAGCAGCGCGCCGATACCAGCCAGGAGGAAGACCGGCGCGATGGCAATCTGGATGACATGGGCGATATCGCCGGGAATGGAAATCTCGGGCATGTTTCACCTGGTACGCTGGCAGATCGCTCCTGATAGCGCAGGACAAGCAGCTTGTCCTGCGCCTTGGGGGGAGCCTCAGGGATTATACCAGACCGGGCTGGTCCAGCCGCGTTCCTGGATCAGGACCGGCATGTCCGGATTGGGAGGGGTCCCGTTCCGGGCGGCATCCCAGGTTGACCAGCGGCAGGACGGGTTTTCCAGCACACGGACATAATAGGCGGCGCGGCGGGCCGGATCGAAATCCGGATCGGTCCACAGCGCCTTCATTTCGCCGACGCCCGTGCCGTCATTGGTCGAGCAATCGGAGATATTGACGCTGGAGCCATTGTCCGAGCACCGTTGGGTTTCCGGGTCCGGCGCTTCACCGCCGGAGCAGGCCGCGTCATAGACGGCCTCATGTGCGGTGCCGTCGGCACCGGTCCAGACTTTCACCACCTGCAGACGCTGGAGCGGATAGGAATTCGGATCGCGCATCGCCCAGGCGAGGACTTGTGGCGTCTTCCCATTGCCCTGGATGTTGCCGCCCTGCGGCATGCCGATGGCATAGGCTTTCGCAACAAGATCCGGGTCGGCGAGGACCGCGCTGTCGAAATCATAGCCGGCAAACATCCGTACCCGGATGCGAGGGCCGGAGGTTCCGAACGTCTCCTTGCGGCGGATCGCGTCGAAGATACCCTCGCGGGTATTCTCGTCGGCCCACACGCCGGCAAGGCCGGAGGCGCTGTACTGGCTGGCCGCCAGAAGGCGCCGCATGTCGGGCCGCATCACGCCGCCGCCAGCCGCGGCGGTTTCCTTCTCGGCGATGTCCCAGGTGGTCGCGCCGTCCGGCGGGATGGAGTGGCGAGCTTCGGGGCTTGCGCCGTCGGCCGGGAACTTGCCCCAGAATTTTTCCTCGATGTAGGGCCCGGCACCGATATGCGTGTCGGAGGAGCCGATGAAGCCGAATTTGTAGGGGTTGAAGCCCTCTGCATCTTCGAGACCGAGACCGCGGGCGAGCGCGGTGCGGGCATAGTCACCGGCATGCGGCGACGATTTCGCGGCGCTGCCGATGAACGTGTCGTAGAGTTCGAAATTCGCCCATTCGTCATTGGGGGAAAGCGAGGGGTGGGTCTCGGACGTGCCCTTGATCTGGGTAATCTCGATGACCGGCTCGTTGCGCATGCGGGTGCGGGCATAGTCTGCCGTCAGAGCGCCGCCTTCATAGGTTTCCGAGGCGAACATCTCGCCGTTCGAGGCGTTGGAATTGTGCGGGATGGACATGACGTCCCGGCCCTCGGCGCGCTGCTTGTCCATCCAGGCCCAGAGGTCTTCCGGATTGGTCGAGTCGAGCGTCGAGAAGAGACGTCCGGGCGCAGCGCCGCGGAAGATCACGTTGCGGTGGAGGTTCGCCGCTGCCGGAATTTCGGATTCGGTCACCGGCGTCATCGCGGTGAATTCATAGCCTGCGAAAGTCGTGAACTCGCCGGGCTTGTAGTATTTCTCGGCGGCGTCGATGGCGCGTTTCCAGGCCGAGTCGATCACATCGCGGTCGTAGATTTCCTCGATCTCCTCACCGGAAACGATGGTCAGGCCGACATTCTGGAAGGACTGGGCAGGATTTTCCGCCTCCGGGCCGAACACGGTCTTGGCGAAGGCGGTCTGCGACAGGGCTGAGCCCGGTGTCGCCATGGACTGCATGATGCCGAGATATTCGCCGTGATCGGTGACCGCGAGGAAGTCGAGCGGGGCGCTCAGCTGGATGTCATAGCCGGCCTCGATGCGGAGCTTTTCGCCCTGCGCGAAGCGATAGGCGTCCTCCGGGGTTGCGCGCACGCTGGAGATGAAGGCGTCGAAAGACTGGCCGGTATGGACGTGCAGGTCGCCGAACAGAGCGACGCGGTTTGCCGGTTCCGGCGGCCGGGGGCTCATCTGGGTCGAGGCCGTGGGCGTCGCGGGTGCGGCGTCCGGCGCGGCGACAGTTTCCTGCGGTGCCTTGCAGGCCGCTGCCAGAAGCAATGCGGCCATGCTGGCCTGTGCCAGGTATTTCATCTTGATTCCTCCCTCGGGCGTCTCGTCCCTTTTATGCGGTCAGCATCGGCCTTTTGCCGGAGAGATCAAGATGCAGGGGGCTCTATTTCTGGGCCTTCCAGTATCCGGTCGATTCCAGCGCCAGCAGCCGGGCGGCATCTTCCGCACCGACAGCCTCTAGCGCGCCGAGGAGGATCGTGAGGCTGGCGAGATCGAGTTTCGAAGGATCGCCATCGGTGAGGCCGAGCGTCTGGACGACGACCTCGGCCGCCGTTCCGGACCGCGCGGCGCCGAGTACGGCCAGGGCTGGACCAATGTCTGCGGATTTGGGCGAGGCATCGCTTTCGCTTGCAAGATAAGCGCGGGCGTCGGAAGGCGGCGCGACCCCGGCAGCGGCCCAGAGCGCGAAGACCCGGGCGGCGGTCTGCTTCTCGGCATCGGACTCGGCGACCTTAATCAGCATCCGTGCCGAGGCCGCGACAGCCTCCGGATCGGTCTCATCTTCCGCCAGCATCGCCAGTGCGCCAAGCCAGGCCTGGTCGAAGCTGGGCAGGACCGGTTCCGGTGGTGGAGGCTCCTCCACGGGCGCTTCTTCAGGAACGTCTTCCGCCGGCGCTTCGGCCACCACATCGAGGGGAAGTTCAGCCGGCGCCTCTTCCGTTGGCTCGGTCGGCAGTTCGACCGGAACGACTTCCGGCTCGGGCGGGGTGATCCAGCGGATGACTTCGGCCGTGTTGCCGGCCGCGAGCGCGGCGCGCGCGAACAGGGGGGCTTCGGCTTCCGTGTCCGGGCCAAGCGGAAGGCGGGCAATGTCGGCGACAAGCAGGCTTGCAACGGCGCTATAACGGTCGGCCTTGCCGGCGGCGGCTTTCAGCGCTGCGGCGAGGGCTTTCGACTTTTCTTCCGCCGTGGTCAGGCCGTCGGAGGCAACGAAGATCGCCTTGTCGAGCGCGCTTGTGGGCGTGAATCCATCGGCCGACAGGGCGGAGTTGTAGGCGGTGCGATATTCTTCCGGCGTGATGAGATACGCGCGGGCGGCAATGCCGGCCGCCTTCACGCGAACGGCAGGCGGAATCAGCTTGCGGCGCGCCATGGCGGCGGCCAGGTCCGGCCGGTCTTCGGGCACCGAATCCGGCGTCACTTCCAGATTGGCGCGGGTGGACATGGCAAAGCCAATGCCCGTGTCGAACCGCGCCTTGGGCGGATTGGGCGTCACGCCTGAGGCGGCATAGACCGCGCCGGCGAGCCAGTTGTCCTTCACGCCCTGGGCCTGCGCCATTTCCATGGCAAGCTCGGCACCGGACGTATTGCCGGCAAGCGCGGCACAAACGGCGCGCAGGCGGGCCCAGTAATCACCTTCCAGATCGGGCGCGCCGAGCGACTCGCAGGCCGACGCTTCATTACCGAGGGCGAGGTTCAGGTCGGCGGCCATCGCGGCCGCGTCGATGCCGTCCGACGGCTCCGTCAGGCGGGAGAATTGTCCGGCGGCGGCGGTCGCCTCGCCGAGTTCGAAGGCGATCCGGGCGCGCGCAGCCAGAAGGGCGCCGCTTTCCTCGCCTGACGGCGCCCGGGCAGGCGACAGGGCGAGACGGCGCATCAGCATGTGCTCGGCCGGGGTGAGGCCGGTCGTCCGGGCGGACTGCACGACGGTCAGCAGGTCTTCGCTGTCGGCCCCGCGCCACATGCGGGTGCGGAAGATCGGCTCGTCCTCGCCGACATAGCTCACGCCCCAGGGATCGACCTGCTCAAGCCAGGTATCCTCGATCTGCGCCGAAGCCGGACCGTACAGGAGTGTGACAAGGGCGGTCGCGGCGAGCATCTGCCGCGCATAACGCCCCGGCCGGAGCCTAGACCACATTGTCCACCTCGATACGGATTTCGCCGGGACCGGGCTTGCCCTGGTCGGCCTTGGTGCCCAGCCACCAGAGCCCGGCGATGGCAACCACGGCCACAACGCCGAGCAGGATCAGGAATTTGCGCATGGGATCACACCTCTGGGTTGCATTCTGATGTTGGCGGCCCACCTTCACCAATTGCGAAGGCCTCACCGTCTCTATAGGAGATGAACCGAACCGGCCATGAAAGTCCAGAATGCCATCTGACAGCGACAGTCCAGCGCAGGAACGATCTGCGGCTCTGCCTTATGAGTCGCGGACAATTGCGCTTGTCGGACTGATGGGAGCAGGCAAGTCGACCGTCGGCCGGCGCCTCGCAGAGAAGCTGGGCCGCCCGTTTTATGACAGTGATTCGGAGATCGAGAAGGCGGCTGGCTTGTCGATCTCGGACATATTCGCCCTGCACGGGGAGGCGGACTTTCGGCGCGGCGAGCAGCAGGTGCTGAAACGCCTGCTGACCCTGCCGCCGCACGTCCTGGCGACCGGGGGCGGGGCCTATCTCAATGCCGAGACGCGCGCCCTGATGCGCGAGCATGCAGTGACCGTCTGGCTGAATGCCGACCTCGAAACCCTTTGGAAGCGGGTCCAGAAGCGCGACACGCGTCCGCTGTTGCAGCGGAGCGATGCGCGGGAAGTGCTGACCAATCTTCTGGCAGAACGCGAGCCGATCTATTCGCAGGCCGACCTTGTTGTGCGCTCCAAGGACGGTCCGCATACGAATACCGTGAATGCCATCCTGAAGGCCCTGAAGACATGGGAACCGAAATGAGCGTGACCGTTCCGGCACTGGAAACTGTGCCTGTCGACTTGGGCAGCCGGTCCTACGAGATCCTCGTGGGCCACGGCGCGCTGGCGGAGCTTGGGCCGCGCCTGTTGCCTATGCTGAAGCAGAAGCGCGTCTTCGTGCTGACCGACGAACATGTGGCGACGGCGCACCGAGCCCGCGTCGAGGCAGCGCTGAAGGCGTCCGGCATCTCGTCGTCCTGGCTGGCGCTGACGCCTGGCGAGAAGACCAAGAACTTTTCCAATCTCGAACATATTCTCGACTGGCTGCTGGAGGGCGGGGCAGAACGGTCCGATCTGCTCGTGGCGCTCGGCGGTGGTGTGATCGGCGATATTGCCGGCCTCTCGGCCAGCCTGATGAAGCGCGGCATGGGATTTGTTCAGGTGCCGACGACGCTACTGGCGCAGGTCGATTCCTCCGTCGGCGGAAAGACGGCCGTGAACAGCCCGCGCGGCAAGAACCTGATCGGCGCCTTCTACCAGCCGCGCCTCGTGATCGCGGATACGGAGCTCCTGTCGACGCTACCTATCCGTGAACTGCGTGCCGGATATGCCGAGATCGTCAAATACGGCCTGATCAACGACCCGGCCTTCTTCGACTGGCTGGAAAAGAACGGTCCGCGCGTCATCGCGCTGGAGCCGGACGCCATCACCTATGCCGTGGCCGTCAGCTGCCGGGCCAAGGCGGCCATCGTCGCCGAGGATGAGACGGAAAAAGGCGTGCGCGCCCTGCTGAACCTCGGCCACACGTTCGGGCATGCGCTGGAAGCTGCGAACGGGTTCGGACCGGACCTCCTGCATGGTGAAGCCGTCGCCATCGGCATGGCGCTCGCGTTCCGCTATGGCGTGGGGCAGGGGATCACGCCGCAGGTCGATGCCGACCGCGCCCGCCGCGTGCTTGAGGCCGCGGGCCTGGAGGCCGCGATACCGGGCCGGCAGGGCGGGCCTTACAAGGCCGCACGGCTGGTCGAACTGATGTTGCAGGACAAGAAGGCGAGTGGCGGCAAGGTGCCGCTGATTCTCGCGCACGGAATTGGCAAGGCCTATATCCATCCGGATGCGGACCTTGCCTCCGTGGAGACATTCCTGCGCGGCGAAACGCTTGAGGGCTAACAGGGAACGGACGGGCTGACATGATCGCCGGTTACATCATTGCCATCATGGTGCTGCTGGCGCTGTCGGGATTCTTTTCGGGGTCCGAAACGGCGCTGACCGCAGCCTCAAGGGCACGCATGCACGCGCTCGAAAAGGACGGCGACAAGCGCGCCGCCGCAGTCAACCGGCTGATCGCCAACCGCGAAGGCCTGATCGGCTCGATCCTGCTCGGCAACAATGTCGTCAACATCCTTGCCTCGGTCCTCGCGACGTCGCTGTTCACCCAGTTGTTCGGACAGGGCGGCCTTGCACTGGCGCTGGCGACTGCGGTGATGACGGTTCTCGTCCTCGTCTTTTCCGAAGTCATGCCGAAGACCTATGCCATCGGCCGTCCGGACGCGATGGCGATGTTCGTCGCGCGACCAATTTCGATCCTGGTCTGGGGCGCGTCATGGATCGTCAAGCTGATCCAGCTGATCGTGTCGGTGACGCTGAAGCTGCTCGGTCTCGGCACGCCGGCCGAAGCGATGACGGCGGACGAGGAAATCCGCGGCGCGATCGACCTGCACGCTTCGGAAGGCGGTGTGGCCGATGCCGACCGCCAGCGCCTTGTCGGCGCGCTCGACCTCAAGGAACTGACGGTCGAGGATGTCATGATCCACCGCAAGAACATCAAGATGCTGAGCGCCGACCTCGAACCGCGCCAGCTGGTGATGAAGGCTCTGGCCAGCCCGCATACCCGTATCCCGATCTATCGTGGCGAAAAGGAGGAGATCATCGGCATCCTGCACGCCAAGGACCTGCTGCGCGCGATCATCCCGCTCGGCGGCGACCTGTCGAAGCTCGATCTCGATGCGATCATGCGCAAGCCCTGGTTCGTGCCGGAGACAACCGCTGTCCAGGACCAGCTCGATGCCTTCCTTCAGGCCCGCAACCACTTCGCGCTTGTGGTCGATGAATATGGCGAACTGCAGGGCCTGATCACCCTGGAAGACATTCTGGAAGAGATCGTCGGCTCGATCCATGACGAGCACGATATTGCCGTTCAGGGCGTGCGCCCGCAGGAAGACGGTTCGGTCAACGTCGATGGCTGGGTCCCGATCCGCGACGTGAACCGGGCCATGAACTGGAACCTGCCGGACGAAGAGGCGGTCACGGTCGCTGGCCTTGTCATCCACGAGGCCCAGACGATCCCGGAAGCCGGGCAGAGCTTCGTGTTCCATGGATACAGGTTCAATGTGCTGCGACGCCAGCGCAACCAGGTGACCGGGCTGAATATCTCAGAAATCGAGCCCGCCTGACCGGCGTACGATCGCTGCTGTCCGGCGCGGCTGCGGCGTGGTGCAGCCATTGGTCGAGAGCCAGGCGCGTTCGCGCGGTGTCACGACATGCGCGGTGTCCGTGTCGAGGTGATTGGCCTGAACGACCGCATAGGTGCGATCGAGGGTGGGGACATCGTCGGATACGGGGATGAACAGGACCGGTTCGCCGGTTGTGCAGACCGTATCGCGGATCCAGTGCAGCATGCCGAGGTCCAGGCCATCACCTGACTCCTCTGCGGACGCCGCGCACACGCCGGCGCATGCGGCCAGAGCCGCCAGGATTGCCTTGCCAACCATCACCCGTTCTCCTCGACGGTGTAGTGGCAATACGACTCCGGCGCGGGGGGAGTTCCGCCGAATCGAAAATAAATCAGGCCTGTGGCGCTTTTGCCTTGAGCGACAGGGCATGCAGCCCGGTGTCGAATTCCTTTTGAAGAACCATCATGACGGTGCGCTGGATCTGCACGCGCGAGAGGCCTTCGAAGGCTTCGGACGTGATTTCCACCGTATAATGGGTCTCTCCGCCGGGCGCGGCGCCCGCATGGCCGGCATGCCGGGCGCTGTCGTCGCTGATTTCCAGCACTACAGGGTCAAAAGCTTCGGTCAGAAGGTCACGAATCCGCGACAGCCTGTCAGACGGTTGTGGCATCTTTAACGCGGGCTCCTTATTATGTGGGGTCATGTCCGAAGGCGAACCGTTCAGCTACCGTGTCAAGTTCACCGATATAAGGGTGAACCCGCCCGCAGACGAGGTCTCGCGGGCACGTGCCCGTGCGACTCGCGTCTGCGACCACAAGGCGTGCGACCTGGAAGGGACCCATCCGGCGCCGAAGCGTGGCGGCAAGGGCCGCCATTATTTCTGCATGCAGCACGCGGCCGAGTACAATCGCAGCTTCAATTTCTTCGAAGGCATGTCGGAGGCGGAGGCCGCCGCCTTCGCCCGTGCTGAACAGTTCGGCCACAAGCGCACCTGGCGATTCGGCACCGGCCCGATGAGCGGCAAGAAAAGCGCCGACCAGTTCGACCCGCGCCGATGGGCCGGCCGGCGCTTCTTCGACATGGACGATATTGCCGAGGCGACTGGCAATGCCGCCACCAACCGCCGCTCCAGCCTGCAGATGCGCGCCTTGCGGGAGCTTGACCTGGATGCAGAGGCCACGCCGGCGGAAATCCGTGCCCGCTATGCCGAATATGTCCGCCGGTTCCATCCCGATTCGAACCGAGGCGACCGGTCGCTCGAAGACAAGCTGCAGCGGGTTCTGCGCGCCGGGAAGCTCCTGAAGGCCGCCGGCCTCATGAAGGGCTGAGCCCCGTGCACGACCTGCTCGTCATCGGCGGGGGTATCAACGGCACGGGCATCGCTCGCGATGCCGCCGGGCGCGGCCTCGATGTCGTGCTCGTGGAAAAGGATGACCTTGCCCAGCACACGTCCTCGGCCAGTACCAAGCTGATCCATGGGGGCCTCCGCTATCTCGAAATGTACGATTTCGCCCTGGTGCGGAAAGCGCTGATCGAGCGGGAAATCCTCCTGCGCGCCGCCCCGCACATCATCTGGCCGATGCGGTTCGTCCTGCCCTATGACAAGGACCTGCGCCCCGCCTGGCTGATCCGGCTCGGCCTGTTCCTCTACGACCATCTGGGCGGGCGGAAGATGCTGCCGCCGACCTCTGTGCTGCGCCGTGGCAAGACGTCGAAGCTCGATCCGCTGCGGGAAGAGTTCCGCCTCGCTTTCGAATATTCCGACTGCTGGGTCGAGGATTCCCGCCTCGTCGTGCTGAACGCGATCGATGCGGAGGAGCGCGGGGCGGAGATTCTGACGCGCACGGCGTGCACGAAGCTGACACGCGGCGCGGATTTCTGGGAAGCCGAATTTGCGTCAGCCGCGGGGACCGAAACACGCCGGTTCCGTGCCGTCGTGAATGCGGCCGGCGGCTGGGTGGACGAAGTCCTTGGCCTCGCCCGCACCGGCGAAAACCAGACCCACCTGCGCCTTGTGAAGGGCAGCCATATCATCATCCCGAAATGGCATGAGGGCGATCACGCCTATTTCTTCCAGAATGGCGACGGGCGGATCATGTTCGCGATCCCCTACGAGCGCGGCGAATATACCCTGATCGGCACGACCGACGTTCCGTATACCGCCAACAAGGACCGGGTCGAGATCAGCCCGGAAGAGATCGACTATCTCTGCGCCGGGGCCAGCGAGTACTACCAGCGGCCCGTCACGCCCGCCGATGTGGTCGCCACCTATTCCGGCGTACGCCCGCTCTATGACGATCATGCCGCCTCGGCCTCGAAGGTCACGCGGGATTATGTGCTCCACTACGACACCGAAGGCGGGGCGCCGATCCTGTCGGTCTTCGGCGGCAAGATCACGACCTATCGGGAACTCGCCGAGGAAGCGGTCGCCGAACTGGCCCCCTTGTTCGAAGGCCTGCCGCGCCCCTGGACGAAACGCGCGCGCCTGCCGGGCGGGGATATTCCCGCGGCGAATTTCGACGCGTTCCTCTCCGGTCTCGTGATTGCCTGGCCGCACCTGCCGGTCGACCTGCTAACGCGGCTCGCCCGCGCCTACGGGACACGGGTGCGGTCCCTGCTGGACAAGGTGGAGACGCTGGCAGACCTCGGCCGCGACTTCGGCGGCGGCCTGACCGAGCGCGAAGTTGCATGGCTGGTGGACCGGGAATTCGCCCGCAGCGCCGAAGACATCCTTCGCCGCCGCTCGAAACTTTACCTGCACATGACAAAAGAGGAGCAGGGCGCCTTCACCGACTGGTTCGCCGCGACCCACAAGGCTCCCTGATCTGCAGGCAATAAAAAACCCTGCCGAAGCAGGGTTTGGTGCCAGAAGAGGACTCGACTTAACTAAATAGCCTTTGAAATAATTTGGATTTTTTCAAAGTATGGTACCCAAAAGTACCATACGCCGTACCATATTTTCGACGGGCTATACGGGTTGGAGTCCTGATATTATCGTTTATACATAAGGAATTAGTCTGTTTCGTGAAAAACTGCAATCGTGTTCGCTTCTACCAAATTGGATATCGCGCGGAATAAGCAACGCCACAATGCCTACTAGGGCTCGCTAGGCGACGTTGGAGAGAAAGATCCGTTGACGAATAGAAACGCCATAGCCGCGAGGAAAGCTGCGGCAAGAGACAGCGTCATAATCGCGATAAATCTCCTATGACCCATCGCGAACCTTGAGCTAAACTTCGCAGTGTTTGCGGCAACAACAAGGTCGTGTACGAGGTATAGGATACCCAACTGAAAAGCTCCGCCTATTGTATCTCTGGCGAGCTTTCCAATTGTTTTACCCGCCAACAGCCGGACCGGCCTCGTTACTGTGCTCGCTGCTGAGAAGACAAGCATCACCGCTGACCAGAGCGTGGTTTCAATCCAGCGCCCAACGCGGCTTGCCCTTGATCGCTCGGACGACCACTCGCTTTTCTCTTCTGCCGTCATACGATGCAGGGATGCGGGCGCTGCCAAATTCATCGCCCCG
>JAWKUV010000030.1:0-35453 GCA_041398365.1 Hyphomonas sp.
CGGTCGTGGTGCTGGCCTCCGCGACGCCGGCGCTGGAGACCATCGTAAATGCCGAGACGGGGCGCTACACGCGGCTGAAACTGTCGGCGCGACCCGGGACGGCGCGGTTGCCGGATGTGGAACTGGTGGATCTGCGCGCGGACCCGCCGGCGAAAGGTATGTGGCTGTCCTCGAGGCTGGTGCACGAGATGCGCGCGACCTTCGAGGCCGGCGAGCAGACGCTGCTGTTCCTGAACCGCCGGGGTTATGCGCCGCTGGTGATCTGCAAGGCCTGCGGCGAGCGGCTGAAAACGCCGGGCACGGAGAACTGGCTGACAGAGCACCGCTATTCCGGGCGGCTCGTGTGCCATGTGACGGGATACTCCATTCCGAAGCCGCAGAAGTGTCCGAACTGCGGGGCCTCGGATTCGCTGATGGGCGTCGGGCCGGGCGTGGAGCGGGTGGCGGAGGAAGTGCGCGTGCTGATGCCGACGGCGCGGGTGGAGATATTCTCGTCCGACACGGCGCAGGGCGGCGAGGCGACGCGCGGCATCGTGGAGCGGATGGAGAAGGGCGAGATCGATGTGCTGATCGGCACGCAGATCGTCGCCAAGGGACACAACTTCCCGAACCTCACGCTGGTGGGTGTTGTCGATGCCGACAGCGGCATGAAGGGCGGCGACCTGCGCGCGGGCGAGCGGACCTACCAGTTGCTGAGCCAGGTGGCGGGCCGGGCGGGACGG
Source organism: Hyphomonas sp. (assembly GCA_041398365.1). Taxonomy (GTDB): domain Bacteria; phylum Pseudomonadota; class Alphaproteobacteria; order Caulobacterales; family Hyphomonadaceae; genus Hyphomonas. The sequence continues at coordinate 723 of JAWKUV010000030.1, forward strand.
GCCGAGCGGCCGGGCCGGGCGCTGGTGCAGACCTATGCGCCGGACAATCCGGCCATGCTGGCGCTGGCAGACGGCGACCGGGACGGCTTCCTGCAGATCGAGCGCGATGTGCGCGCGGAACTCGGCCTGCCGCCGTTCGGGCGGCTGGCGGCGGTGATCATGTCGGCGCCTTCGGCCGAAATGGTGGACGAGGCGGCGCGGCATGTGGTGGAAGCGGCACCGAACGGCGAGGGGATCGAACTCTTCGGGCCTGCGCCGGCGCCGATCACTGTGCTGCGCGGGCGCCACAGGCGGCGTTTCCTGGTGAAGACGCCGCGCAATGTGGACATTTCCGCCTACATGACAGCGTGGCTGGCGAAGATCAAACTTCCGTCCGGGGTCAGGCTATCGGTGGATATCGACCCCTATTCCTTCCTCTAGGCGCTGGCCTTCAGGAGGCGCAGGCCGAAGACGGGGCCGGCGGTGCGGCCCGGCTCCGGTTCGAACCGTATGCGGACGGATTTTTTCCCTCGGGTCAGGTCTTCCGGAATCTCGTAGGAGATATCGGTGAAGGCGGCATCGTACTGGCCGTCGAGCGTCTGCGATGCGATTCGGGTGCCGTCGACAAGGATGTGGAAGTCCCGTTCGCGCTCGCGGCCCCAATAGGTGGCAAGCAGGCTGAGTGGACCCTCTGCGGTGCGCATCGTCACTTCGAAGAAATCGCCGGTACGCGCGTCGCGGCCTTTGCGCATCCGGTACTCGACGGCATAGGAGCGCTCGCCGGAAGCGAAGGCGTGCGCCTGTTCGGAGGCGTCGTCGCCCGGCTGGCAGGAGTCCACCGCGCGCCGGTCGAGCGCGTCGAGGCGGGCTTTCTCTGCAGCGAAGGCGACCTGTGCCGCGTCCCACTGGGCGGGTGTGAAGCGCTTGAAATAGACGGCGGTGCGGCGGTCCCAGAGACTGTAGAAGGGTGCGAATGCCAGGGCGCCGGGGCGGGCTATGTCTGTCACGTCGAAATAGCCGGGCATGGCGGCGGGAGCAAAGCCGGCGAGGATGTCGTCGGCGACGAGGGCCGGGGCCGGCTGGTCATAAGGCGCGCCGGCGGGTCCGAGATCTGCGGCCAGCACAAGCGGGCCGTAGAGAAGGGCAATCGTGTCCGGATCGTCGGGCGTTGCCTCCATGCGGAGGGCGAAGGGCAGGGACAGGTGGACAAGGTCACCCTGCGCCCACCTGCGTTCGATGACGGCATAGCCCTTGGCGTCCGGCTCGGCCGGGACGGGCGTGCCATTCACTCTAAGGGACGCACCCTCTGCCCATTCCGGAATGCGAAGGGCAAGCGCGAATGTGCGGGGCCGGTCCAGCCGGCCGAGCGTGAGATGGATGTCGCCATTCTGCGGGTAATTCGTTTCCATGGAGAAGGCGGCGCCTTGTTCCGTCCATTCCGCCGTGGACGGAATATAGAGGTTCACGGTCAGTCGCCCCGGCGACTGCCACCAGATGGAGTCGCCATGCTTGGAATGGCTTTCCATGCCGGAGCCGACGCAGCACCAGAAATCGTCGAAGGGGGTGGACCAGTCCCGGTGCGCGCCGGCCATCAGCGGCACCATGTAGGCGAACATGCCGTCGTCTGGCCGGTGCTGGGCGAGGATGTGATTGAAGTGGCAGCGTTCGTAATAGTCGAAATACTGCCTGGCCGGCGCCTCCTCATAGAGAAGGCGGGTCAGCTTCATCATGTTGTACGTGTTGCATGACTCGCAGGTCTGCTCGGTGATGTAGGCGGCGATGGCGCCCGGTTCCTGAAAATATTCCCGGTCGCCATGCCCGCCGATCACGTAGGAGCGCTGGCCGGTGACCGTGTTCCAGAAGAAGTCCGACGCGGTACGGTCTTCCGGCTGGGCCGTAATCTGGTAGCGGCGAGCGAGGCCGATGACTTTCGGGATCTGCGTGTTGGCGTGCAGGAAGGCGAGTTCGTCCTCGCCTGCGGCCAGCGGGTCCAGCACGGCATGGTGGTAGAAGCGCCCGGCGAGGGCGAGCCAGCGGTCATTGCCGGTACGGACGGACAGCTCGGCCAGCGACTCATTGAGGCCGCCATGCTCGCAGACCATGACTTCCTGCATCTGATCGTCGGTTAGACCGTCGGTCTGGGCCGCGAGATAGGTGGCGATGCCTTCGGCAACCCGGATTGCGTCGTCGGAGGCGCAGTGCGCGTGGGCGTCAAGCAGGCCAGCGAGGAGCTTGTGCCAGTTGTAGAGCGGCGCCCAGGAGCCGTTCAGGTAAAACTTCGCCGGGCGGATGTCGCCGCGCGCGATCTCGTCGAACACGACGAAGCCTGGCTCGATCGTGTCGTCGTCTTTCCGGCGCGTGAAACCGGCGACATAGCCGTCGCCCCGCACGGCCTGGCAGATCAGGAGTTCGTGGACGATGTAGTGCGCCCGGTCGCGGCAGGTCTCGTCGCCCGTCTGGGCATACATGAGCGCGCAGGCCGACAGGTAGTGGCCGAGGCAATGGCCGGCGATCGTGTCGCTCTCCCAGCCGCCATAAATCTCGCCCTTCGGCTCAAGCAGGGCCTGTTTGCGGAAATTGTGGAGGAAGCGGTCGGCGTCGAGGGCGTGGAGATAGTCCCGGTTGATCCGGACGGCGTCGAGGAAGGGGGATGGGGCCAGCCGGACGGATTTGAGCGGGAGCGGGGCGATTCCGCCAGCAACTCGCCCAACAGGGGAGCTGGTTTTTCCGGCCGGGGCGCAACCGCCGAGGCCGGCAAGCAGGGCGATTCCGGCCGAATGGCCGAGCAGGGCGCGGCGGGACAGGGTCAACGGGGGCGGGACAGGCAATGCGGCCTCGGTGCTGGGGCTGGGTTTTGCCTGGATTAGACGGGCGTTCAACAGGGCCCGTCAAACGGAAATCGTCCCGAATCGCATTGCCAGCAGAGGCCTGGACGCCGTGAGGGCAGCCCGGGCTGGCTGGGGCGTTTTCCGGAGGCGGCGGGAGGTGCTGCGGGGCGCCGGAAAGCCCTGTCCACAGGCGCTTTCAGGCCCTGCCGCAGGGTGCCCTGTCATAATTGTCATTTCGCCGCAGACATTGGCGACATGGCCATGTTGTCAGGCCAGATGACTGATGCTAAGCGGCGCACAGTTTCATGGGCGCGGGCAGTTTGCACGCTGCCCTGCTTGCTGTTTCCGGGCCTCTTTGCCCACCTGAACATGGACGAACGACCCTTGGCTGGATCTAAGACGACACAGGCGAGCGAAGCTGCCCGGCGCTATGCAAATGCGCTGTTCGAGCTTGCGCAGGACAAAGGCGACCTCGCCAATGTCCATAAGGATTTCAAGGCTTTCGCCGATATGGTGAAGGGCTCCGCGGACCTCCGGCTGCTGCTGGACTCGCCGGCCTTCTCCCGTGAGGATAAGATCAAGGCGCTCGGCCAGCTGGCCGCGAAGGCCGGTCTCGGCGGCCTGTTCGGCAAATTCCTCGGCACCATGGCCCAGAACGGCCGCGCCCGCGACATTCTCGGCGCGCAGGTGGCTTTCGAGGAACTGTATGCAAAACAGCGCGGCGTGAAGCGCGCGCTGGTGCGTACCGCCAAGGAAATGACCGGCGCAGAGCGCCAGCGCATCGAATCGATCCTCGCCAAGGCCGTTGGCGGCGAGGTGGAACTTACCAGCGAGGTCGATCCCTCGCTCATCGGCGGCATCCAGCTGCGCATCGGGTCCCAACTCGTTGACGCAAGCCTGGCCGCCAAACTGGAACGCATGAACACCGCCATGAAGGGAGCATGAGTCGCTCGATGGACATCTCAGCAGCAGAAATTTCGGGCATCCTGAAGTCGCAGATCGAGAATTTCGGCGTTGAAGCCGAAGTCTCCGACGTCGGCCAGGTGCTGTCGGTGGGCGACGGTATTGCCCGTATCTACGGTCTCGACAGCGTGCAGGCCGGCGAACTCGTCGAGTTCGACGGCGGCATCAAGGGCATGGCCCTGAACCTCGAGAACGACAACGTCGGCGTCGTGATCTTCGGCTCGGACAGCTCGATCAAGGAAGGCGACACCGTCAAGCGCTCCGGCGAGATCGTGTCCGCGCCGGTCGGCAAGGGCCTGCTGGGCCGCGTCGTCAACCCGCTGGGCGAGCCGATCGACGGCAAAGGCCCGCTGAAAGACATCGCAGACCGCGCCCGCGTGGACGTGAAAGCCCCGGGCATCATCCCGCGTAAATCGGTCCACGAGCCGATGATGACGGGCCTGAAAGCCATCGACGGCATGATCCCGGTCGGCCGCGGCCAGCGCGAGCTGGTCATCGGCGACCGTCAGACCGGCAAGACCGCCATCTGCATCGACACGATCCTGAACCAGAAGCCGACCAACGACGCCGCGAAGTCCGACAAGGACAAGCTGTTCTGCGTCTACGTCGCTATCGGCCAGAAGCGCTCGACCGTGGCACAGGTCGTCAAGACGCTCGAAGAGCGCGGCGCCCTCGACTACACGATCGTCGTCTCGGCAACCGCTTCGGAACCGGCACCGCTCCAGTACCTCGCACCGTTCACCGGCTGCGCGATGGGCGAATGGTTCCGCGACAACGGCATGCACGCCCTGATCATCTACGATGACCTTTCCAAACAGGCCGTCGCTTACCGTCAGATGTCGCTGCTGCTGCGCCGCCCGCCGGGCCGCGAAGCCTATCCGGGCGACGTGTTCTACCTCCACTCGCGCCTCCTCGAGCGCGCTGCGAAGCTGAACGACGACAACGGCGCTGGCTCGCTGACGGCCCTGCCGATCATCGAAACCCAGGCCAACGACGTGTCGGCCTACATCCCGACCAACGTGATCTCGATTACCGACGGCCAGATCTTCCTTGAAACCGACCTGTTCTACCAGGGTATCCGCCCGGCCGTGAACGTTGGTCTCTCGGTTTCGCGCGTGGGCTCTGCCGCCCAGACGAAAGCGATGAAGAAGGTTGCCGGCTCGATGAAAGGCGAACTCGCTCAGTACCGCGAGATGGCTGCCTTCGCGAAGTTTGGTTCGACCTCGACGCCGCCACGCAGCGCCTGCTGAATCGCGGCGCCCGCCTGACGGAACTCCTGAAACAGCCGCAATACTCGCCGCTGCTGATGGAAGAGCAGGTCTGCGTGATCTACGCCGGTACCCGCGGCTACCTCGACAAGGTCGAGCTGAAAGACGTGACCCGCTACGAGAAAGAGCTGCTGGCTCACCTCCGCGGCGCCAACAAGGACCTGCTCACCAAGATCCGCGAGAAGAAAGAACTCACGGAAGAGATCGAAACCGGCATCAAGAAGGCGCTGGACGACTTCACGTCGAAATTCGCCTGATCGGACAAGACTGAGCACGAACTGGAAGGCACGACATGCCCAGCTTGAAGGATCTCAAGAACCGGATCACCAGCGTGAAATCCACGCGGAAGATCACCAAGGCCATGCAGATGGTGGCCGCGGCGAAGCTGAAGCGCGCGCAGGACGCCGCAACGGCAGCCCGGCCGTATGCCACCCGCATGGCAGCGGTGCTGGCGAACCTGTCGGCTTCTGCCGGTGCCGGTGGCCCGAAACTGCTGGCCGGTACGGGCAGCGACCAGACCCACCTCGTCGTCGTCATGACGGCGGAGCGCGGCCTGGCCGGCGGCTTCAACACCTACACCGTGAAACTTGCCCGGCAGACCATTCGTGACCTGCTGGCCGAGGGCAAGACCGTGAAGGTCCTTACGGTCGGGAAGAAGGGCCGTGAGCAGCTGTCGCGCGAATTCGGCAGCATGTTCGTGGCGCACGTCGACCTGTCGAACGTCAAGGGTGGCGACTACACCGAGGGCGCCCTCGCGCTCGGGCAGAGCCTCACCACGCGCTTCGAGGCCGGCGAGTTCGATGTCGCGACGCTCGTCTACTCGCAGTTCAAGAACGTGCTCAGCCAGGTGCCGACGGCCCAGCAGCTGATCCCGGCCGCGGCGCCCGCCGATGCCGAGACGGTTGATCTTGCCGGCGCGATCTATCGTTACGAGCCTTCGGAAACGGCGATCCTCGAGACGCTGCTGCCGCGCTACATCAATACCCAGATCCTGTCGGCCATGCTGGAAAGCGCAGCCGGCGAGCAGGCAAGCCGGATGACCGCGATGGACAACGCGACCCGCAACGCCGGAGACATGATCGACCGCCTGTCGCTGCAGTACAACCGCGCACGCCAGGCCCAGATCACCAAAGAACTGATCGAAATCATTTCGGGCGCGGAAGCGCTCTAGACCCAAGACCCTGAATACCGCTCCAAAGGAGACGACCCGCATGAGCAATCCCGCAAACGCAAAAGGCCGCGTATCCCAGGTCATCGGCGCCGTCGTTGACGTCGAGTTCGATGGCGAACTGCCGGCTATCCTCAACGCGCTCGAAACCGTGAACAACGGTTCGCGCCTCGTGCTCGAAGTTGCCCAGCACCTTGGTGAGAACACGGTCCGCACGATCGCCATGGACTCCACCGAAGGTCTCGTCCGCGGGAACCCGGTCACCGACCTCGGCAAGCCGATCAACGTGCCGGTTGGTCCGAAGACGCTCGGCCGCATCATGAACGTCATCGGCGAGCCGATCGACGAGCGCGGCCCGATCGGCACCGATCTGCTCCGCCCGATCCACGCTGCTGCTCCGGAATTCACCGATCAGTCGACCGAATCCGAAGTGCTCGTCACGGGCATCAAGGTGATCGACCTGCTCTGCCCGTACGTGAAAGGCGGCAAGATCGGCCTGTTCGGCGGCGCCGGCGTGGGCAAGACGGTTCTGATCATGGAACTGATCAACAACATCGCGAAACTGTTCGGCGGCTACTCGGTGTTCGCCGGCGTCGGCGAGCGGACCCGTGAAGGCAACGACCTCTATCACGAGATGATCGAATCCAAGGTTATCAACCTGGAAGGCGAAAGCCGGATCGCCCTGGTCTACGGCCAGATGAACGAACCGCCGGGCGCCCGTGCTCGTATCGCTCTGACCGGTCTCTGCCAGGCAGAATACTTCCGCGATGAAGAAGGCAAGGACGTGCTGTTCTTCGTCGACAACATCTTCCGCTTCACCCAGGCCGGCGCCGAAGTGTCCGCTCTGCTCGGCCGTATTCCTTCGGCCGTGGGCTACCAGCCGACGCTGGCCACCGACATGGGCCAGCTGCAGGAGCGCATCACCTCGACCAACAAGGGCTCGATCACCTCGGTTCAGGCCGTCTACGTTCCGGCTGACGACCTTACCGACCCGGCGCCTGCAACCTCGTTCGCCCACCTTGACGCGACGACGGTTCTTAACCGCTCGATCGCTGAAAAGGGCATCTACCCCGCTGTGGACCCGCTCGACTCCACGAGCCGTATCCTTGACCCGATGATCGTCGGCGAAGAGCACTACAGCGTGTCGCGCGGCGTGCAGGAAATCCTGCAGCGCTACAAGGAACTGCAGGACATCATCGCCATCCTCGGCATGGACGAACTGTCGGAAGAAGACAAACTGGTCGTGGCCCGCGCCCGTAAGGTGGAACGCTTCCTGTCGCAGCCGTTCGACGTGGCCGAAGTGTTCACCGGTTCGCCGGGCGTGCAGGTGAAACTCGAAGACACGATCAAGGGCTTCAAGGGCCTGATCGCTGGCGAGTTCGACCACCTGCCGGAACAAGCCTTCTACATGGTCGGCAACATCGACGAGGCCAAAGCCAAGGCCGCCAAGATGATGGCTGACGCGTAAGCGGACGGGATAGATGGCCGACAAACTCCACTTCTCGCTCGTTTCGCCCGCGAAGGAGCTGTTCTCCGGTGAGGTCGATCACGTGATCGCTCCGGGTACGGATGGCGAATTCGGTGTGCTGGTGAACCATGCGCCGTTCATGACGACGCTGAAGAACGGCGTCGTGCGCGTGCTGGAAGGCGACACGGTGAAGATGCGCATCTTCGTGCGCGGCGGCTTTGCGGACGTGACGTCTGCAGGCCTCACCATTCTCGCCGAGGAAGCCCGCATGCTGGACGGTGTGAAGGTCGAAGACGTGCAGGCCGAAATGGATGCAACGCTCCTGAAGATCCAGTCGATGGACAAGGACGATTCCAACCGTGCTGTCCTGCAGGCCCATTTCGACTATCTCGAAAGCCTGAAGGCTGCGCTGGTCCACTAGGACGCGCCAGACCCCAATTCGAAGACGCCGCCGGAAACGGCGGCGTTTTTGTTTGTGGACTCAGTCGCCGGTGAATTCCGGATCGCGGCCTTCGAGGAAGGCCTTGATGCCTTCGCGGAAATCGTCCGACCGTTGCAGCAGGGCGAAGGCTTCGAGGTCGCGGTGCGCGGTGGCCTTGGCGAGGGCGTGGGCGGCGACGTTCACGTCCTGCTTCACCATCTTGAGCGCCGTAGGCGGCAGGCGCGAGGCGGCCTCGGCAATCTCGCGGGCCTTGTGCAGGCTGGTGCCGGCCGGGACGACATGGTCGGCCAGACCCCAGTTGAGCGCTGTCTCGGCATCGACCTTCTCGCAGAGGCCGGCGATCCGCTTAGCGCGGGCCGGTCCGACAAGGGCGACGAAGCGCGGAATGGAGCCCCAGCTCATGTTCATGCCGCGCTCGACTTCTGGCACGTAGAAGGTGGAGTTCTCCGCAGCGACGCGCAGATCGCAGGACGTGGCAACAGCCACCCCGCCGCCGACGCACCAGCCTTCGATGGCGCAGATGGTCAGCGCATCGATATTCTCCCATGCCTCACACATGCGCGGGCCGCGGCGCAGGAGAATCCTCCGTTCCCGGAGTGTAGATTTCGCGGCGGCGGTGCCGGCAGGGTCTTTCAGGTCAGCGCCCATGGAAAACTGGTCGTCGCGTCCGGTCAGGATCACGGCGGAGATGTCCGGCGCATCGTGGAACTGCAGGGCAGCTTCGGTCAGTTCCTGCATCGCCTGCTGGCTGAGGGCATTGGCGCGGGCCCCGGTGTCGAACCGCACGATGGCGATGCGACCATCGATTTCGGTACGGACGAGCTCACTCATGCGGCGGCGGGCGGATTTTCGGCCGCGTGGCGGATGAAGCGGGCGAGCTTCTCTGGCGTTTCGGCGCCTTGCGCAGCGAACTGGCGGTTGGCGATGTAGGTCGGCACGCCGGTGATGCCGAGTTCACGGAAATAGGCCTCTTCCATGCGGGTATTCTCGACATCCGCATCGGTCGGCAGGAGATCCGCCACGATGCTCGAGTCGAGGCCGACCTGCCGGGCGATGTCGACCAGGATCCCGTGATCGCCGATGTCGCGCCCGTCGTGGAAAAAGGCCTTGAACAGGGCTTCCTTGGTCTCCGCGCCTTTCTGCTGGCCTTGTGCCCAGCGGACCAGCCGGTGCGCGTCGAAACTGTTCGGACGGCGCGTGATCGCATCGAACCGGTAGGGGATGCCTTCGGCCGTGCCATAGTCGATCAGGGCCTGACGCATGGCGCTAGAGCGTTCCTTCGCTTCCGGCGAGCCGAAGGCCTTGCGCATGTAATCCTTGTAGTCGACGCCGCCCGTCGGAATGGTCGGGTCCAGTTCGTAGGGGCGGAAGACAAGCTCGACCTCGATGTCGGGCACGAGGGCGATAGCCGATTCGATCCGGCGCTTGCCGAGCCAGCACCAGGGGCAGACGAGATCGGATACCATTTCAATTGTGACTGTCATGGGCCGGAGCGTATGCCCCGCAGCGGTCATACGCAACCGGGGAGCCGTTGGCGCGGCATCGCGGGTTGACAGAATGCCAATATACAATCAATTGTACAATAGATTGTATATTGGCGGTACGGATGAGCAATTCGAGTTTCACAGACACACACCGGCTGGGCACCGCGTTCATCGCGAAACAGCTTGAGCAGCTGGCCGAGCAGATCGTGGGACAGGGAACGGACATGCTGGAAGCGGCCGGGATCACTTTCCCGTCGCGCGCCGTTTCGGCGGTCCTGTTCCTGGGGGAGAACGAACCGGCTTCGACCGCCGACATAGCGCGCGCGCTCGGGCAGCCGCACCAGGTCGCGACGCAGCGCGTGGACCTGCTGATCCAGCTTGGCATCATCGAACGCGTCGACGATCCGGAAGACGGCCGCCGCAAGCTGCTGCGCCTGACGCCGAAGGGCAGGGACCAGTTCGCGATCCTGTCCGGACGGCTCGAAAAAGCGGGGCGGGCGTTCGAGGCACTCTTTGCCGAGATCGGATGCGACTTGCCGGAGGTGACCCGGCAGGTAGCAGAGGCGCTTCAGAACAAATCCCTGCTCAACCGCATGAAAGACCTGTGACATGATCAGACTTGCCGCCGCCCTCGGTTCCGCGCTGTTGCTTGGAAATATCTCGGCCTGCGGAACATCAGGGCCGCCGGTCCAGGCGGTGCCGTCTAACCTGTTCGCGCAACCTTGGAACAGCGGCGTCGATCCGCATGAGCCGCCCTTCCAGGTTCAGGTAATCGATCCGGACACATACGTCCTGCGCCAGTCCCTGTGGACGAGTTTTGAAGCCCCGTTCCTCTACCTGCTGTTTGGCGACGACAGGGCCTTGCTGATCGATACGGGCGTCGAAGGTGTGGACCTGCGTGGGGAAGTCGACCGGCTGATCGCCCAACACCTGGCAGATACCGGGCGGGCGTCGCTGCCACTTGTCGTCATGCACACCCACGGTCATGGCGACCATGTCGGCGGCGATGCTGAGTTCATCGACCGGCCGGATACGGTGATTGTCGGACACTCGGCAGAGGAGGTCGCCGCCTTCTTCGGGATCACCGATTGGACGGAAAGCACAGGCGCGCTCGACCTTGGCGGGCGGATGGTCGAGATCCTGCCGACGCCTGGGCACCATCCCTCCCATGTCATGGTCTATGACGCTGTCACGCATATCCTGTTCAGCGGCGATGCCATCTATCCCGGCCGGCTGTTCTTCGAATGCGGCAAGACAGATGAATACGCGGCCTCGATCGATCGGGTGACGCAGTTCGCTAAGACCCATCAGGTCGACTGGCTGCTCGGCGGGCATGTCGAGATGAAAGCAAAGCCGGGGCAGGCTTTCGGGCAGCAGGCAAAATCGCGCCGTGGCGAACACGTGCTGGAGCTGCCGGCAAGCGCCATTGGCGATGTGCAGGCCGCTTTTGCGGGCATAGGCGACTACCCGCGCGTGACGCCGTTTGCCGAGTTTATGTTGTTGCCGCACCCTGCCGATCCGCAGGGGAAAACTCCGCCGGACTGGTGCAAGCCTTCCTAGAGCGAGCCGTCCGGCTCTGCAGAATCGGTGAAGACGAAGCCGTCACGTTCCAGCGTGCGGCGGATGTCACCGGCCAGCCAGAGGTTGTCGGCGCGGCTTCTCGCATGCCGGGTCTGGAGTTCGAGCCCGAAGGGCAGGGAGACCTTGTCCGGTTTTCCGGCGGGCACGATTTCGGGCTCGGAGAAGAGCGAGCGCGGGGCCGGTTCGGGGATCATCGCGGCCAGCGTCAGGCCGATGGCGACCATGGCGCCGGTCCAGACGTTCGACTTGAACACGGCCAGCGCTGCGCCTTCGCCATGGGCTTTCAGGCGCGAGACCTGTGCTGTCGCGTGGGCGAGGAAGGCGAGCGAGGTGATTGCGCCCATCCGCCCGGCGCCTTGCATGGCGGAGGCCATGGCGATCAGGGCTGCGGCGCCGACGAAGAAGCAGAAGCTGTAGAGAATGGCATGACGGCCGAACAGGCGGGCGGTGGATTTCACGCCGACCAGTGCATCGTCCTCACGGTCCTGCAGGGCGTAAATCGTGTCATAGGCCACCGTCCAGCAGCCGAGGCCGAGATAGAGAATCACGGCCGGGAAACCGACCGTTCCGGCGGTCGCAACGCCGACAAGGACACCCCAGTTGAAGGTCGCCCCCAGCCAGGCCTGCGGCCACCAGGTGAAGCGCTTCATGAAGGGGTAGGCAACGACCAGCGGAATGGAGAGCAGCGCCACGAGCTTGGCGTCGCCGGGCAGGCAGAGCCATACGAGGAAGCCCACAGCAAGCTGGACGCCGAGGAAGATGTGCGCTTCCCGAAGGGTAACGAGTCCGGCCGGCAGCGGGCGCAGGGCCGTGCGTTCGACCTGCGCATCGAAATCCCGGTCGGTGATGTCGTTCCAGGTGCAGCCCGCCCCGCGCATGGCAACCGCGCCGATCAGGAACAGGACCGCCCATAGGACGTCGTCGATATAGAGCCCCGTCCGGATGCGTGCGAAGGCGAGGCCCACGAGGCAGGGCAGGTAGAGCAGCCAGATGCCCACCGGACGGTCCCACCGTGCCAGCATGGCATAGGGGCGCACCCAGGGCGGCAGGCTCGAAAGCCAGCCCGGCAGGGCGCTGTCTGCAGGGGTGAGGTGGGTCTCGGTCATCGCTGCGGCTTATAGCGCGGATTCCCTTAACGGACAGGGTATTGCACCGCTCAGGCGATTGAGACCGTTTTCCGGTTCACGAAGGCGCGGAGGCCGTCAGCGGCGAGTTCGCGGCCGTAGCCGGACTCCTTGATGCCGCCGAAGGGCAGGCGCGGATCCGAGGCAACCATGGAGTTCACGAACGTATTGCCGGCTTCCAGTTCGCGCACGGCCCGGTCTATCTCCGCCTCGTCCTGCGAGAAGAGGGCTGATCCGAGGCCGAACACGCTGCGGTTGGCGCGGGCGATTGCGTCGTCGAGGCTTGTCACCTTCCAGAGGTTGGCAACCGGCCCAAACATTTCCTCGTCGGTCGAGGGTGTGCCGGCATGCCCGTCTGCGAGGATCGCCGGGGCGAACCAGGCGCCCTTGCCGGGCAGGGTGCGTGTATGCGTCAGGTGGACAGCGCCGCCGGCGAGCGAGCGCTCGACCTGCTCGGCCAGTTCGTCACGGATCTTCACGGTGGCGAGCGGCCCGACATCGGTGTCGGCATGCATCGGATCGCCGACCTTCAGGGCGTCGAAGGCCGCGACGAAACGGTCGCGGAAATCGCCGTAGATCGCTTCGTGAACAAAGAAGCGTTTTCCGGCGATGCAGGACTGGCCGTTATTCCGGATGCGGGTCGTGACGGCGGTGGCTACGGCCTTGTCGAGATCGGCGGAGGGCATGACGATGAAGGCGTCGGAGCCGCCGAGTTCGAGCAGACTGGGCTTCAGGCTTTCGCCCGCTGTGGCGGCGACGCTGCGGCCGGCGGGGCCGGAGCCGGTCAGCGTGACGGCCTTCACGCGTGGGTCACGGATGACGCCCTCCACGGCGGAGGCGCCGATCAGCAGCGTCTGGAATACGGCTTCCGGAAAGCCCGCGCGGCGGAACACATCCTCGATATTGAGAGCCGAGCGCCAGACGTTCGAGGCGTGCTTCAGCAGGCCGACATTGCCCGCCATCAGGGCCGGCGCGGCAAAACGGAAGACCTGCCAGAAGGGAAAGTTCCACGGCATGACGGCAAGGATAGGGCCCAGCGGCAGGTGGCGCACGAAGGCGCGTCGTGCCTCGGTCTGATAGGTTTCGTCCTGCATATAGGCCGGGCCATGGTCGGCATAATGCCGGCAAACGCTGGCGCATTTCTGCACTTCGGCCACGGCCTGCGAGAGCGGCTTGCCCATTTCAAGGGTGATGTCGCGGGCATATTCGACCGCCCGGGCTTCAAGCACGTCGGCGGCGCGGTTTAGAAGCGCCGAGCGTTCGTTCAGGGGTACATTGCGCCAGGCGTGAAAGGCCGCGGTGGCCTTGTTCAGGGACGCATCGATCCCCGGTGCACTGAGCTGGGTGAAGCTTTCGATCACTTCCCCGGTCGCCGGGTTGATCGATTGCACCTGTCTGTCTGTCATGGCCATGCTCCTGACTTAACCTCGGTGCGCGGGCAGCCTATACCGCACACATGAGCGCAACACCCCGACTCTTCGTCACGTCCGATCTCTCTGCCGGTACTGCCATCGCCATGGACGATGAGCAGTCGAATTATCTGCTGCGCGTTCTGCGCCTTCAGGTGGGCGCGCCGGTCCGCGTGTTCAACGGGCGGGATGGGGAATGGGCAGGCGAGATTTCCGCGGTGCAGGGCAAACGGGCGAGCCTGGTGCCGGTGGAACAGGTGCGGCTCCAGCCGGAAACGCCAGCGAGCGCCCCTGTGCTGCTGTTCGCGCCGGTGAAGAAGGCGGAGACGGACTTCATCGTCGAGAAAGCCACAGAGCTCGGCGCGGCGCGCATCTGCCCGGTGCTGACCGAGCGGACGCAGACCCGCACCGTGCGGCTCGACCGGTTCCAGAAGATCGCACTTGAGGCCGCAGAGCAGACCGAACGCCTGGACCTGCCTGAAGTCGAAGACCTTCAGACGCTGGCGGGGGCGCTGGATGCGCTTGAAGCGGGCACGCTGGTGATCTTTTGCGACGAGCGGGGAGACGAGGAAGGCGCCCCCTGGGGCGGCGATACGGGCCGCGCGGGGCCGGTTGCCGATGTGCTGGCCGGGCTGGGCGATCAGAAGGTAGCGATCTTGATCGGCCCGGAAGGCGGCTTCACGCCGGAGGAGCGGACCTGGCTGCGTGGGCGCGGCCATACGCGCGCCGTCAGCCTCGGGCCCCGCATTCTGCGCGCGGAGACAGCGGCGGTGGCCGCACTCTCCGTCTGGCAGGCGCTCAGGGGCGACTGGCGCTGACCTATAGGCGTCTGGTCCGGCCGACCACGAGGCTGATCAGGAACAGGACGATGAAGATCAGGGCAAGGATACGGGCAATGTCGGTGGCGGCGCCGGCAATGCCGCCGAAGCCCAGAACAGCCGCGACCAGCGCGACAATGAGGAAAATGATGGCCCAGCGAAGCATGACGGCTTTCCTTCTGCTTGCCGGATCAACGTCCGGTCACGGCGGAAGGTTCCTGCAGGCTGCCCGGGTTAGTAGAACCAGCGCTTGATCGGCTTGGGGGTGGAGCCTTCCCAGCGGCGCTTCCAGTCGATGGCAAGGCCGACCCGGTGGTTGATCTTACCGTCCCAGACCGGCTTCAGGCCAACCGACTGCAGCACGTCGAACAGGCGGCGGCCGATGGCGATGGAATCCTCTGCCGCGGCGGTGGCATCTGCCGCGCCGTAGCTGATGTAGAGGCTGCCGCTTTCGACTGCGCTTTCGGTGTCCTGCTGGTGGAAAAAGACATAGCCCCGGGCCTCCCGGCCGGCCATGTCCTCGAAATCGTCCATCTCCGCGCCGATCTCGGCCGCACCGCAGGTGCCGCAGCAGGTGAAGTTCTGGCGGGCGACGATGTCCTCGTCCTCCAGCAGGTCGAACGCCAGCTGCAGCTTATCGAAATCGGTCAGGACCGGCCAGGCATCCTGTTCCTGCACGAGAACGGACACGGCATGCACCAGCGCGCTGCGCACCTCGATCTGGCGGTCGCGGTCGCTCAGCGGGCTGCGGAAGTCCTGCGCGTAATCCAGAAGGATTTCCTCGATCTCCTCCAGCGGCTCATAGCCGCCGCGGACGTGCAGGCGGGCCCACATTTTCAGGTCGTCGCGCTCATCGGTGGTCATCTTGGACATGGGCAGGCTCATTCACTAAACGAATTCGTGAGAATAACGCGGTTGGCGGGGAAGAGAAACATCCTTATCTGCATCGCTCATGATGGCTCCAGGGAGGGCACTGGATGAGTACGCCAACGTCGGACATCGACGAAGCCGCCCCGCGGATCGCCGGAAAACACGAGCTTGTCGAATATCTCGAGGCAGGCAGCAAACCGGCCGCCGACTGGCGCATCGGCACGGAGCACGAGAAGTTCGGCTTCATCCGCGATGGCCTCCGGCCGCTGCCCTATGAGGGCAGGGCCTCGGTTCTGGCCATGCTGGAAGGCCTGCGCGACCGGTTTGGCTGGGAGCCGATCATCGAAGGCGGGCACCTGATCGGCCTGAAACGCGACGGCGCCAGCGTGTCGCTGGAGCCGGGCGGGCAGTTTGAACTGTCCGGGGCGCCGCTGAAGACCATTCACGAGACCTGCACGGAAGTCGGCCGCCACCTCGAAGAGGTGCGCCAGATCGCGGATCCACTGGGGGTCGCCTTCCTAGGGCTTGGCGCCAGCCCCTTGTGGAGCCTCGCCGAGACGCCTGTCATGCCCAAGGGCCGTTACAGGATTATGATGGAATACATGGACAAGGTCGGACGCCTTGGCCGCCAGATGATGTTCCGCACCTGCACCGTGCAGACGAACCTCGATTTCGGCTCCGAAGCCGACATGGTGAAGAAGTTCCGCGTGTCGCTGGCGCTGCAGCCGCTGGGCACGGCACTGTTCGCCAACTCGCCCTTCCTGGACGGCCGCCCGAACGGCTTCCTGTCGTACCGCTCGCAGATTTGGACCGATACCGACCCGGACCGCACGGGCATGCTGCCCTTCGTTTTCGACGAGGGCTTCGGGTTCGAGCAGTATGTCGACTATGCCCTTGATGTGCCGATGTATTTTGTCCGCCGGGGTGGCAAATACCTCGACGCGAGCGGGCTCAGCTTCCGCGATTTCATGGACGGCAAGCTGTCCATCCTGCCGGGCGAGCGCCCCGCCATCGACGATTTCGCGGACCACCTCTCCACCATCTTCCCGGAAGTGCGCCTGAAGCGCTTCCTGGAAATGCGCGGCTCCGATGCCGGCCCCTGGTCGCATCTCTGCGCCTTCTCGGCTTTCTGGACGGGCCTGCTCTATTGCCCGGTCTGCCTCGATGCGGCCTGGGACCGGGTGAAGCACTGGACGGCGGCAGAACGCGAAGCCATGCGCCAGTCAGTGCGGACACTGGGACTGAAGACGCCGATCCCCGGCGGGGCAACGATGCAGGACCTCGCCGTCGAAATGCTGGACCTTGCCCGGATCGGCCTCAACAACCGCAACAACCTGTCTGCTTCCGGCGAAAACGAGACCGGTTATCTGGCAACGCTCGATGCGATCGCCCGATCGGGGAAAACGCCCGCCGAACGCCTTCTGGAGCGCTATTACGGCGTCTGGAACCGGGATGTGCGCCACGTTTTCGCGGAAGAGGCCTATTAAGGCACATCCTGCCCTCGCATCGGCCGGTAAAAAGCAGAAACTGCCTTGAGCGGCTGGACCGTGCATGGTCAAACTCATCGTTTACAGGCTCCCTAAGGGGGGCTGCCTGATATTATCCGGCCGGGGAGGGCCTCATGGGTTTTCTGAACATTGTCATCGTCCTGGGGATCGTGATTACCGCGATCACCTGTATTCCGGTGTTCACGCAGATGCGGCACCACCCCAAAGGTCTTCACATCCTGTTCTTTGCAGAGATGTGGGAGCGGTTCTCCTATTACGGGATGCGGGGCCTGCTGATCTTCTACCTGACCCAGCACTTCCTGTTCGATGACAGTTTCAGCGCCGGCCAGTACGGCACCTATACTTCGCTGGTTTACCTGCTGCCGCTGATCGGCGGCATGATGGCCGACCAGTTCCTCGGTACCCGCAAGGCGATCGCATTCGGCGCATTGCTTCTGGTGGCGGGTCACTTCCTGATGGGCGTGGAAGGCAAGCCGGCCCAGCAGCAGATGACCGTCGCGGGCGAGACCTACCTGTTCGATGCTACCGGCACGCAGGCGGCCCGTCGCGTTTCCATCGATGTCGGCGGCACGGTCTGTGCCTTCAATCCGCCCGCGTCGGAAATGGCCGATGGTCAGTGTACGCTGACCGCCAACAAGGACGGCGACCTGATTTTCACCAACCTGCCGGAAACGGCGCCGCTGCCGGCCGTTATCGCCAAGACAGATTATTCGCTCGAAGTGGTGAACCGCTCGCAGCTGTTCGTGAACATCTTCTACCTCGCACTCGCCTTCATCATTATGGGCGTCGGCTTCCTGAAGGCGAACATCTCCTCCATCGTGGGTGAGCTCTATACCGAAGGCGATCCGAAGCGCGATCCGGGCTTCACGCTTTACTATTACGGCATCAACCTCGGCGCCTTCTGGGCCTCTGTTCTGTGCGGCATCGCCGGTCAGACGCTCGGCTGGTGGGCGGGCTTCGGTCTGGCCGGCGTCGGCATGCTGGTTGGCTGGCTGGTGTTCACGCAACGCCGCCTCCTGTTCTTCATTCCGGGCGAGAAGCAGCTGCCGGACCATGTCGGTCTGCCGCCGGAGCCCGAGAAGCTGAAGAAGTCCGTGTTCGGACCGCTCAATCTCGAGAACTTCATCTATCTTTGCGCCCTGGTCGGCGTTGCCGTCGTCTGGTTCATCGTGCAGCGCCAGGAACTGACCGGCGCGATGCTGGCCATCGGCTTCATCCTGTTCGGTGGCTACATGATCTGGTTCATGGCGACCCAGTGCAATCGCAAGCAGATCGAGGAACTTCTCCTCGCCATGGTCCTGATCGTCGGGGCAATCATCTTCTTCACCCTGTTCGAACAGGCCGGTTCCTCGATGAACCAGTTCGCCGAACGCAACACGGACCTGCCGAACGACGGGTTCTTCACCGTCACGGCCGCGCAGACGCAAAGCTTCAACGCGGGCTTCATTCTTCTGTTCGCGCCTGTCTTCGCCGGCCTCTGGTCGTGGCTAGGCAGCATGAACAAGGACCCGAACACGGTGCTGAAATTCGGTCTCGCGCTCGGTCAGGTCGGGCTCGGCTTCCTCATCCTCGCCTGGGGCGTGATGTTTGCCGACAATGACTACAAGGTGCCGCTGATCTTCCTGGCGCTCGCCTACATGTTCCACACGACGGGCGAACTGTTCCTGTCGCCGGTCGGCCTGTCGGCGATCACCAAGCTTTCGCCCATGAAGGTCGTCTCCTTCATGATGGCGGGCTGGTTCCTGGCCAGCGCGGCGGCCCAGTATGTCGGTGGCATTATCGCCCAGCTGACGGCCACTGAAACCGTTGCGGGGCAGGTGCTCGATCCGGCCAAGGCGCTGGAGACCTATCGCAACGTCTTCTCGACCATTGGCTGGTGGGGCGTCGGCCTTGGCGTGGTGTTTGCGGTCACCAGCTTCTGGCTGAAGAAGCTCGGCCACGGCAAGGCGGGCAATCTCGACCACGCCATGGCAGTCGAAGCCGGCGGTCCGCGCGTCGAGAAGGCCGACTAGGCCGGAACCGGATACAGAATGGGCGGCTCCTCGGAGCCGCCCTTTTCATTTGTGCGCCTGTTTGCCGGCAGCTTGCTGTAGCCCGGATCAGCGGTCCGGCGGGATGAACGGATCGGTCGGCAGGCCGCGCTTCAGCCAGCCTTCGCCGCTGCTCTCGTTGCCGCTCATGCCTTCGGAAATGTCGTAGACATGGGTAAAGCCTGCCTTTTCGAGGCGGGCCGCCGCCTCGTGCGAGCGGGCGCCGGAGCGGCAGATCACCGCGACGGGCTGGTCGAGGTCACCCAGTACCGCACCGCGGGCCTGTTCGATAAAGTCCCGGTCCTGAAGGTTCGTGCCGTGGCTGTCACGGGGGAGGCCGGTCATGGCCCATTCCGAGGGCGTGCGCACGTCGAGCACGACGAGGTCGCCGCGCTGGACCATTTTCCAGGCGGATTCGGCCGGAAGGCTGCCGGGTTCGGCAAGGGCGGGGGCTACAAGGAAAGTGGCGCCGAGGAGTGCGCCCGTCAGTCTACGCATGATGTCACCGTTCTCCACGATCCGGATCTTGCGGGTGATTCAGGAATCGCCGCCGCCCGGTTATCGCCCGAAAGTGACAAAAGGGACACGCTCTCGCAAGAGCCAACCCCCGGACATGACAGCAATTTTATCCTGCGCCGCCTACGGTCAGGGCGCCGATCTTCAAAGTCGGCTGGCCAACGCCCACCGGAACCGACTGGCCGGCCTTGCCGCACATGCCGACCCCGTCGTCCATCGCGAAATCGTTGCCGATCATGGAGACGTCCTGCAGCACCGTCGGGCCATGGCCGATCAGGGTGGCGTTCTTTACCGGGGCGACGACCTTGCCGTTCTCGACCAGATACGCCTCGGTGCACTGGAAGACGAAGTTGCCGGACGTGATGTCCACCTGGCCGCCGCCGAAGTCGACCGCCCAGAGGCCGCGCTTGATCGAAGAGACGATTTCCTGAGGGTCCTTGTCGCCGCCCAGCATGATCGTGTTGGTCATGCGCGGCATGGTCTGGGACTCGTAGCTCTCGCGCCGGCCGTTCCCGGTCGGGGCGACGCCCATCAAGCGGGCGTTGAGCCGGTCCTGCATGTAGCCTTTGAGGATGCCGTCCTCGATGAGCACGGTGCGCTGGGTCGGGGTGCCCTCGTCGTCGAAGGAAAGCGAGCCGCGGCGTGCCTCGATGGAGCCGTCGTCGATAACGGTCACGCCCTTGGCGGCGACTTGTTCGCCGATCCGGCCGGCGTAGACGCTGGTGCCCTTGCGGTTGAAGTCGCCTTCTAGGCCATGGCCGACGGCTTCGTGCAGCAGCACGGCCGGCCAGCCGGGGCCGAGCACGACTTCCATCTCGCCCGCTGGGGCGGGGATGGACTGGAGGTTGACTGAGGCCTTGCGGATGGCGCGGCGGACCATGTCCTGCCAACGTTCCGGGCGGATCCAGTCCTCATAAGCGGCGCGGCCGCCAGCGCCTGTGCCAGCCGATTCGCGGCGGCCATTCTCTTCCAGCGTCACCGAAACATTCAGGCGCACCAGCGGGCGCACATCCGAGAAGACGGCGCCGTCCGGGCGAAGGATGTCGACTTCGGTATGGCTGCCGGAGAGCGAGACCGATACCTGCACGACCCGCGGGTCCTGTGCGCGTGTCCAGGCGTCGATCTCGGCGAGGAGCCCGGTTTTTACGGAGAAATCGGGGGCGGCGGTCGGGTCGATCGGCTGGTAGAGGCGGCGATTGGTGGGCACCGGGCCCGCGGCAAGCTTGCCGGAATAGCCGCGCTTGGCCTCGGCGGCCGTGTTTGCGGCGCGCTTGATGGCATCCAGGGAGAGTTCCGAGGCGTAGCCGGATCCCTGCGCCTCGCCGGCCACGACCCGCAGGCCAAAGCCCTGATCGGTGTCAAATGCCGCCGATTTCAGCCGTCCATCGTCGAAGACGAAGCTCTCGGAGCGGGAACGTTCGACATAGAGGTCGCCGTCATCGCCGCCGCGAACGGCGTCGGCAAGGATTTGGGAGGCCTGGCGAAGGTCGAAAGGAAGCGCGTTATCTGTCATCAGACCTAGATGCGCGCCCCGGCGGGAGGCGGCAAGGGGCGGGCGTGCAGTTTCCGCCCCGGTGCCGAGGTGTCAGTTGCTGACCGTGAAACGGGAAAGCTGCCATTCGGCGCGCTCGAAATCCGGCTTCAGTTCCAGCGATTTCTGGAAATCGAAATAGGCGCCCGGCACGTCGCCCGTGTTCTCCTTGGCGATCGCCCTGTTGTAGTAGGCGGCGTAGAGGTCCTGGGTTTCCAGTTCGATGGCCTTGTCGAGCGAGACGAGAGCGGTTGTGTAATCCTTGCGGAAAATATGGGCCGCGCCTTCATTCAGCCAGACGGCGCCCATTTCTGGCGTCAGGTTCTTGGCCACGGCATAGTCGGCCAGGGCGGCATCGTATTTTCCGGCCCGCATCCGCAGCACGCCGCGATTCGTGTAGGTGGCAGCCCGGTTCTGGAGCTTCATCACTTCCGATTCGATGGCTTTGGTGCAGATCTTCTCGCCTTCCTGCGGCGAGACCTTCGCAAACAGGGCGGCTTCGTAACAATCACGGGCGACTCCGCCACCGATAACCGAAACCTGTGCAGATGCAGCAGGCACGGCCAGGGCGACCAGACTGGCGGCGAGCAGGGCAAAGCGGGTCATGTTGGGCCTCCGGGGTGACAGGATCACTTGGGGATAGTTTAGCACCAATGCGATGGCGCGACGACAGGCTGCGACAATATTGAGCGCGGAAAGTGGTAGGTTGCGGGTAATACGTATTGTAGATACAGGAGCAGAGATTCCAACGAGACGAGGATTCCTTCGTGCGACACATTCTTGCCGCTCTGAGCGCTGCATTGTTCGCCGCTCCGGCCTTCGCATTCGAGCCGACGGACGGTGCGCTCGGTATGCAGCCGGCCGCGACCCGCATTGCCGAGCGTATCCATATTTTCCACACGTTCCTTCTGTGGATCATCATTCCGATCACGATTTTCGTGCTCATCCTGCTTCTGTGGGTGATCGTATTCCACAACAAGCGCGCCAACCCGACCCCCCGCAAGTTCAGCCATAACACGCTGATCGAGGTGATCTGGACCGTGGTTCCGGCGCTGATCCTGGTCGCCATCGCCAGCCAGTCGTTCCCGAACCTCTACTACCAGGACGTTCCGCCGAACCTCCAGATGGTCCAGGACAAGGCCAAGACGCTACTCGCTGACGGCAAGTCGGCTGAGTACGAGCGCTTCGTGAAAGAGTACAACCCGGATGCCGCCGCCAAGGGCTTCGTGAACGTCAAGGCGCAGGGCAACCAGTGGAACTGGACCTACACCTATCCGGACATCACGGACGAGGGCGGCAACGTTCTGGAATTCGTTTCCAACCCGCGTCACGTCGGCCTCGAGTCCGACCCGACCGATGCCGGCCCGCGCAACCTGTCTGTCGACTACCCGATGGTCGTTCCGGCTGGCCGCTACATCCGCTACTACACGGCGGCTGCTGACGTGATCCACTCCTTCGCCGTGCCGGCTTTTGGCATCAAGACCGACGCCGTCCCGGGCCGCCTGAACGAAGGCTGGTTCCTGGTCGAGCAGCCGGGCGTGTACTACGGTCAGTGCTCGGAACTGTGCGGCGTGAACCACGCCTACATGCCGATCGAAGTCCGCGTCGTGCCGCAGGAACAATTCGACCGCTGGGCGCAGCTTATGCTGACCGGCGACTACGATGCTGCGACCGCTTCGGTGCAGAACATCGCCTCCATCGAGCCGGCGACCAAGTTCGCCGCGATCTCCAAGTAATCCCGAGAGAGAAGAGTACGTCCCATGCCCATGGATGAAGTCGCCCTCGACCACGCCCACGACGCACACGATCACAAGCCGGGGTTCTTCACCCGCTGGCTGTTTTCGACGAACCACAAGGATATCGGCACGCTGTACCTCGTGTTCGCGATGATCGCGGGCATTGTCGGCTACACGCTGTCCGGCCTGATCCGCTGGGAACTGGCGCAGCCGGGCATCGGCCCGATGCTCTGGATCCAGACGCAGTTCTTCGGCCTTGAAGGTGACGCGGCCGTCCAGCACGCGAAGCACTTCTACAACATGGTCATCACCTATCACGGCCTGGTCATGATCTTCTTCATGGTCATGCCCGCGCTGATCGGCGGCTTCGGCAACTGGTTCGTGCCGCTGATGATCGGCGCACCGGACATGGCCTTCCCGCGGATGAACAACATCTCGTTCTGGCTGACCGTCGCCGCATTCGTGCTGGCCTGTATCTCCATGTCGATCCCCGGCGGTTCGGCAGGTAACGGTTTTGCCGGTGGCTGGGTTCTCTATCCGCCCCTGTCGTCGACGACGGGTCACCCCGGTCCGGCCATGGACCTCCTGATCCTGTCGCTGCACACGGCCGGTATCGCGTCCATCCTCGGCGCCATCAACTTCATCGTCACCATCCTGAACATGCGCGCGCCTGGCATGACCATGCACAAGATGCCGCTGTTCGCCTGGGGCGTTCTCGTGACCGCTGTCCTGCTGCTGCTGTCGCTGCCGGTTTTGGCCGCGGCGCTGACCATGCTTCTGACCGACCGTAACTTCGGTTCGCAGTTCTTCAATCCGGCCGGCGGCGGCGACCCGATCATGTTCCAGCACCTGTTCTGGTTCTTCGGTCACCCCGAAGTGTACATCATGATCCTGCCGGCCTTCGGCATCATCAGCCACATTGTCTCGACCTTCTCGAAAAAGCCGATCTTCGGCTACCTCGGCATGGCCTACGCCATGGTGTCGATTGGCGTCATCGGCTTTGTCGTGTGGGCGCACCATATGTACACGGTCGGCATGGACGTCGACCTGAAGGCCTACTTCGTGGCTGCCACGATGGTCATCGCGGTTCCGACCGGCATCAAGATCTTCTCGTGGATCGCCACGATGTGGGGCGGTTCCATCGAGTTCAAGGTCCCCATGCTCTGGGCGATCGGCTTCATCTTCCTGTTCACCGTCGGTGGCGTGACCGGCGTCGTGCTGGCCAACGCCGGTATCGACCACACCCTGCACGACACCTACTATGTGGTGGCGCACTTCCACTACGTGCTGTCGCTGGGTGCCGTGTTCGGTCTCTTCGCCG
Organism: Hyphomonas sp.; assembly: GCA_041398365.1. Lineage (GTDB taxonomy): Bacteria > Pseudomonadota > Alphaproteobacteria > Caulobacterales > Hyphomonadaceae > Hyphomonas. Next base: position 24,767 of record JAWKUV010000030.1, read on the forward strand.
GCTGGTACTACTGGTTCGAGAAGATGTTCGGCATCAAGTACAACGGCTTCCTCGGTGGCCTGCACTTCTGGCTGATGTTCATCGGTTCGAACGTTCTGTTCTTCCCGCAGCACTTCCTCGGCCTGCAGGGCATGCCGCGCCGCTACATCGACTATGCTGACGGCTTCGCCACCTGGCACTACTGGTCGTCGATCGGCTACGCCATCACCATGGTCGCCACGCTGGTCTTCTTCGTCGGTCTCGCCGAAGCGATGATCCGCCGCCGCAAGGGTGTTGCCAATCCGTGGGGCGAAGGCGCCACGACGCTGGAATGGACGCTGCCTTCGCCGCCGCCGTTCCACCAGTTCAACGAACTGCCCCACGTGACGACGAAGGGCGGCCACTAAGCCTCCCCGTCACCACGGTGAATGACACTGTTGCATCCCGCCATTTCACCGATGGCGGGATGTTTCATTGAATGGACCAGGGGACAGGCAATGTGTGGAGAACCGGAATGCCTTCCGATCAAGCAGTGAAGGGTTCGCTGTGGCGCCGCATGTTTCCGGACCCGGTGTCGGGGCTTTACGCAGGCACTCTGGCTCTGGCGCTGGTCCTATTTGCGATACTGGCATTGGCGGCGCGAAACGCGGATGTCTATCATGGATTTGCCGATACCTATTACATCGTCCTGCCAATGCGACTGACACTTCCGCTCTGGGTGTCGCTGATCGTTTATCTTCTGGGGTTCAGGTTCTTCCGGGCAGTCATGACTGTGCCGTACAGGCGAGGTTTGGCGGGCGTGCAATGGTTGTCGATGATGCTCGGCTTTGCATTCCTGTACGCTCCGCAAGTCTATCTGAACGCGGTTGGTATCCCTGAAACCTATCTGGACACCCCGCAGATGTTCACCCAGCTGCACCGCCTTGCCAGCACCGGCTACCTTCTTTCGTTGCTGTCTTCGGGCCTCTTCGTTATTTGCGTCGGCGAAGCCCTTTGGAGAAGGCTCACCGGCGCAGGCCCGCGCTCACCGGAAAGGACTGCCCCTTGAACCTCCGCCTGCCCATCGTGATCGGCGTCTATGCCTTCATCGTGGTCTTTCTGCCGCGCAATCCGGAGGTCGACCGCTGGTTCGACCAGGTGCGCCGGATAGATCCGAATATTGCGATTTCGGTCTCGGTGGCGGCCATGGTGGTTGCCTGCTTCCTGATGTGGCTGCTTTGGCGCAAGCCGAATGGCATTATGCACCGGCGCCCGACGCGGGTGCTGGCCGTGCTCCACTACGGCCTGATCGGCGTGCTGATCTCCGGTGCCTTCGACATTATGGAGCGCATTTCCGGCATGGCGACCGACCTGATCAGCCTGATCCTCGTGCCGGTCGCCTTCATGATCTCCGAAGGTCTCTATCTCGCCCTCGAATGGCGCCTGAACCGTAATTTTGATAAGGAATGACAGCTCGCATGGGCCCCAAGGCCCAATTGTCGCGCTGACAGCGCTGCCCCTTCGCCTCATATCAGATTGACCCAATGACAGATGCTCCCGCCACCCCGCAGAAACGTTACGGCACCGCCGGCGATTATGTGCAGCTGCTGAAGCCGCGCATCATGATGCTGGTCGTGTTCACCGCCGTGGCCGGCCTGATCGCGGCCAGCGGCGTAACAGGGCAGGTGATGAACCCGCTGATGGCCGGCATTGCCGTCCTCGCGGTGGCGCTCGGCTCCGGTGCGGCCGGCGCGATCAACATGTGGTACGATTCCGATATCGACCAGGTGATGACCCGCACCTCGACCCGTCCGATCCCGTCGGGCGCCGTGCCGCGCGAAGAGGCCATCACCATGGGCCTCATCATGAGCGGCGTTTCGGTCCTGCTGATGTGGCTCGCCTCGAACTGGCTGGCCGCGGGCCTGCTCGCGCTGTCGATCTTCTATTACGGCGTCGTTTACACGATGTGGCTGAAGCGCTCGACGCCGCAGAACATTGTGATCGGCGGTGGGGCCGGGGCCTTCCCGCCGGTGATCGGCTGGGCCGCGGTGACCGGCAACACGCCGCTGGATGCGTGGATCCTGTTCGCGATCATCTTCTTCTGGACGCCGCCGCACTTCTGGGCGCTCAGCCTGCTAGCCCATTCCGAATACGAGAAAGCCGGCGTGCCGATGCTGCCGGTGACGCATGGCGCCAAGGCGACGCGCCTGCAGATGCTGCTCTATACAATCGTGCTGATCGCCGTGTCGATGACGCCGCTGATCACCGGTCTCGGGGGCTGGATCTATGGCGTCGTCACAGGCGTTCTGGGCCTTGCTTTCCTGTCCTTTGCCGTGCGCGTCTGGCGGTCCCATGCCGGGGATGCCGACGCGTCGGGCGCTGACCGCAAGCTTGCCCGGAACATGTTCCTCTTCTCGATCCTCTACCTCTTCCTGGTGTTCGCTGCCGTGATCGTCGAGCACGCCACCGGCCTGTACTTCCCGCTGGGAGCCAATTGATGAGCGATGACCTGAAGCCCGGTGAAGAGCGTTTCCCGGCCCCGGCGCAGCTGGATGCGGCCGGCCGTGAAGCCCAGAAGCGGCGGAACCTCTGGCTGGGCTTCGCCTTGCTCGGATTTGTCCTCCTGGTGGCGATCACGACCTTCGTGCGCCTCGGCAATTCCGACATGTCGAAAGGCGGCTTCTACTACCAGAACAGCGGGTCGTCGCGTGAGGCGCCTGAGCTTCCGCCGGGCATGACGCCGGAACAGGCCGCCCCGCCGCCGAATCTCAGCGCAGAACCGTCGGTTCCCGAGCCTCAGGAAGCGGAAACGGAGGAGCCCGAACAATGAAACTCTCCAATGGCGTGGTCGCTGGCGCCTCGGTCGCCGTCCTGCTTGGCATGCTCGGGCTCGGTTTTTCGGCGGATTCGCTCTACGGAACGTTCTGCCGCGTGACCGGCTACGGCGGTACGACCCGGATCGCTACTTCGGCTCCGAAGGAAATCGTGGATCAGGTCATCACGGTGCGATTCGACGCGAACGTGGCCGATACGCCGCTGATCTTCCGCCCGCTCCAGACCACCGAAGAAGTCAAGATCGGCCAGCACGGGCTCGCTTTCTTCGAGGTTTCGAACCCGACGGACCAGGAAATCCGCGTGATCGCGGCGTATAACGTCACGCCGCACTTCGCCGGCAAATACTTCAACAAGCTGGAATGTTTCTGCTTCGACGAGCGGGTGATCGCTGCCCACGAAACCAAGAAACTGCCCGTGGTTTACTTCATTTCGCCCGACATGGTGGACGATCACGTGGCCGACCAGCTGGAAACCATCACTTTGAGCTACACTTTCTATGAAAGCTCGCACTATGCGGGCCCGAAAACGCAGGCGGCATCGGGTGCGGCGAATTCAGCCACAGGCGGCTGAAACTGTTGCACATCCGGACCGGAGCGGTCTAAACAGCTCAGAGATTCTACGTATCTGAACTAAGGGGTCCGCCAGACATGGCTCACGGCGAAGTCAAACACGACTATCATCTCGTAAACCCGTCACCGTGGCCGCTGCTCGGCTCGATGTCGGTACTTGTTCTGGCGATTGGCGCCGTCACCTTCATGAAAGGCCTGTTCGGCCTTGAAAAAGGCTTCCCCTGGATCCTGGCGATCGGCTTCGCCATGGTCATCTGGGTGATGTTCGGCTGGTGGCGTGAAGTCATCAAGGAAGGCACGCATGGCGACCATACGCCGGTTGTGTCGATCGGCCTGCGCTACGGCATGATCCTGTTCATCGCATCCGAAGTCATGTTCTTCGTGGGCTGGTTCTGGAGCTTCTTCGAGTTCGCCATCTTCCACACCGCCCGCGTCGGCGAGAACTGGGACGCTGCGAACCCGCTCTTTGCGGACGCGCTGGCCAAGTTCAAGAACTGGCCGCCGGTGGGCGTCGAGACCTTTGACCCGTTCCACCTGCCGCTGATCAACACGCTGATCCTGCTGCTCTCGGGCACCACGGTCACCTGGGCGCACCATGCTCTCCAGCATGACGACCGTTCGGGCGCCAAGCTCGGCCTGTTCCTGACCATCGTGCTCGGCATGGCCTTCACCGCGCTGCAGGTGTTCGAATACCAGCACGCCCAGTTCTCTTTCGACGGCACGCTCTACGGTTCGGCCTTCTTCATGGCGACCGGCTTCCACGGCGCACACGTCGTCATCGGCACGATCTTCCTGATCGTCTGCCTGATCCGTCTGCTGATGGGCGGCATGACCGCGAAGAAGCACCTCGGCTTCGAATTCGCTGCCTGGTACTGGCACTTCGTGGACGTGGTTTGGCTGTTCCTCTTCGCCTTCGTCTACGTGACGCCATACCTGGCCCTCGGCGGTGGCGAGCACTAGACAGAAGCGCGACGACGCTGACTTCCTGGAGCCCGCCGGCGAACTCTCGCCCGGCGGGCTCTTCATTTCGGGGCATGGAAACCGCCCCATAGCCTGAAGGGACCTGTCGCAATGTACTTCCGTCCATATCCCGTGATGACGGTGCTGGCGCTGATCAGCCTCGGCATCCTGGTCTGGCTGGGCAACTGGCAGTACGGCCGCTTCATCCAGAAGCTCGACATCGACAAGCAGGTTCCCGAATGGGTGGTGCTCGACGGGCAGGTCGTGCCGGACAGCGAAGTCATCTCCTATTTCTATGCCGACGGTCAGGCAGGCTGGATGCGCGTCGTGGCGGTCGATACCGGCGACAAGGTCGTCTACACACCCGTTGAGTTGCTGGAACAGATCGAGCCGCCGCAGACCTGCATCGGCGAAGGCTGTGCCAGCGGGCGCCTGTCGGTGCTCGGCATCTACAAGCCGGCGTTCTCCCGCAACACCTTCACCGCGCCGGACGATGTGGCCAACCGGATCTATTATGTGCTGGATCCGGCGGTGTTCGCGGCGCTTCTGCCGGCCGATCTGGCGGATAGAGTGGCGCCGGACATGTTCGAGCCGCAGGTCATTTCCATCGTGTCCGCCAATGGCGCGCGTGTCGGAGACAATCCCTATGCGCGCCTGCGTCTCGATGACGAGCTGCCGCCGCAAAGGCATTTTGGCTATGCGATCACGTGGTGGGGGCTGGCCTTTGCCCTGATCGGCGTATATCTCGCCTTTCACCACCAGAAGGGCCGGCTTAGATTCCGGAAAGAGGGCAAGTCGTGAAGTATGTTTCGACCCGGGGCCAGGCTCCGTCCACTGATTTTGCCGGCGCCTGCCTTGCTGGTCTTGCGCCGGATGGCGGGCTCTATGTGCCGGAAACCTTCCCGCAGATTGCTCCGCCGGCGAAGGGCGAGCCCTATCACGAAGTGGCTGCGCGTATCCTCTCCGCCTTTGCAGGCGAAGCGATCCCGCTGGAAGACCTGAAGGTCCTTTGCCAGCGCGCTTATTCCAGTTTCTCGCACCAGTGTGTCGCCCCGCTGACCCAGTGGGGACCGAACAGCTGGCTGATGGAACTGCATCACGGCCCGACGCTGGCCTTCAAGGATGTCGCGATGCAGATCATCGCGCAGATCTACGATTACCTGCTGGAGCGGTCCGGCCAGCGCATGATGATCGTCTGCGCAACGTCCGGCGACACGGGTGGTGCGGCGGCTGCAGCGTTTGCCGGCGCCAAGCACGCAGACCTCGTCATTCTCCACCCGCACGAGCGCATCTCGCCCGTGCAGCGGATGTTCATGACCACCACCGATGCGCCCAACGTGATCAACCTCGCGCTCGATGGCGACTTCGACGACTGCCAGGCCATCGTGAAGGACATGTTCGGCGACCGCGACTTCGTCGCGCGCGTGAACCTGTCGGGCGTGAACTCGATCAACTGGGCCCGCGTCGCGGCGCAGTCGGTCTACTACGCCACGGTGCAGGCAGCGCTCGGCGGTTCGCTGCGCTTTGTCGTGCCGAGCGGCAATATGGGCGATGCGCTCGCCGGCTATGTGGCTGCTCGCTGCGGCCTGCTTAGCGGCGGGTTCGAGGCTGTATGCGCTGTCAATGCCAACGACGCGCTGTCGCGTCTGTTCAACACCGGCGTCATGTCACGCGCATCCGCCGTGGCGACGCCCAGCCCGGCCATGGACATTTCGGTGCCGTCGAATTTCGAGCGCCTCCTGTTCGAGATGACCGGTCGCGATGCCGAAGCCGTCCGCAAGACCTATGACCTCTACAAACAAGCCGGCGAAGCGCCGCTGCCGGAAGTCGCAGTCTCTCGCCTCAAGTGCTCGGGCCTCTCGGCCGACTCTGTCAGCAACGACGAGACGCTGGGAGAGATGCGCCGCTTCGAGGGTGAGACCGGCTGGCTGATTTGTCCGCATACGGCAGTTGGTACGTTCCAGGCGCGTCGGTTGAAAGAAGCCGACGTGAAGACAGTCGTGCTCGCGACAGCCGCAGCGGCGAAATTCCCGGAAACGGTGGAAGAAGCGACCGGCCGCAAACCGGTCATGCCGGCGCGCGCCGAGGCTCTCTACGAGCGCAAGGAAGTATTCGAGCGGATGGCGCCGTCGCTCGCGGCCGTTCGCGAGCGGATCGAACTGCACGCAGCCCGGAGCCGGTAAGGTGCCGCCCTCCGCGCGTGAGACTCTTGTCACGACGGAACGCCTCGTGCTCTTGCCGCCCCGGAAGGCGGACTATGCCGAATGGGCCGACCTGCGCAACCGCAGCCGGGCGCATCTTGAACCGTGGGAACCGGTCTGGCCGGACGATGTTCATTCGAAAGCGGACTGGGGCAGGCGCCTGAAGGCCTGGCAGGAGGGCTGGCGCAAGGGCCGGGCCTATGTGTTCCTCATCCGCCGGATCAGCGACGACCGACTGGTCGGCGGGGTCTCCTTCACCAATGTCCGCGGCTGGCCCGCGAATGCGGCCAATCTCGGCTACTGGGTCGGGGCGGAGTTCGAGGGCAACGGCTATATGCGCGAGGCCGTCGAGGCCCTCTGCCGCTGGGCATTTGTCGTGCTGGGCCTCTGGCGCATTGAGGCGGGCACCCTTCCGGGCAACCTGCGCTCCCAGAAAGTGCTTACTTCCGTCGGCTTCGAGAAAGAGGGCTATGCCCGAGCCTATCTCGAGATTGCAGGCCAGCGGGAGGATCACATACTTTTCGCCCTCGTCAGGCAGGACATGCAGCGCTAGTTTCACCCCCATGGCGCGACCCTCCGAGATTAGCCCACAGGGCAACTGGCACTGGAATGCTCCGGCGAAGCGCCTCCTGATCGATGTGCCGCGCGGAAGCGATCTGTCGGAGCTGTCCGGCGACTGGTCCATCGACGCCCTGGAACAGATGCTGGAAGGGTTGAGCCGCGGCCGGCTGGACCGGGCATTCGGTCCGGGCGACGGGCCGGTGCGTTGCAAGCTGCGCCTGTCGAGCGGCCGCAATGTCCACCTGGTGGGTGCCTTCGTGGGTGAAAGCGAGGCTCGCGGCATGCTGCTGACGGGTGACGACCTTCAGGAAATCGACCCCAACGATCTTAATCCCGGACCGGACCTGATGCCGGTCTTCCAGCCGATTGTGTCGCTGCGCAACGGTCAGGTTGCCGGGTTCGAGGCATTGGCGCGCTGGGACGATGGTGACCCGACCTCACCGCCGAGCCGCTACGAGGACGAGGCGCTCGCTTCCAACATGCTGATCCGCTCGGCCGAGGCGCTGGCGCGTTTGCGCGATGTCTCCGGCCGCGACGACCTGTTCATGCATGTGAACCTCACCGCGCGGGATCTCGCCCGTGGCACGCTTCCGGCGCTCGTGGAGGCGCTGATGAACGGCTACAACCTGCCCGAACGGTCGTTGAAGATCGAGCTGACTGAGCAGGCGGCGCTGCGCGATGCCGAATATGCGCTCTCGGCGGCAATGGCGCTGAAGGCAGTTGGGGCAGGGCTCGTGCTCGACGATTTCGGGACAGGGCATTCCTCCTTCGCCTGGCTGGCAGACCTTCCGGCCGACAGCCTGAAGATCGACCACGGCCTGACGCGCCGCCTCGGCCAGCAGCGGACCGACACGATCCTCTCCACGATCACGCTTCTCGCAAACCGGCTGGGTATGACCAGCACAGCCGAGGGTGTGGAGAACAAGGAAGATGCCGCCCGCCTGCGCGTGCTCGGTTTCGATCATGTCCAGGGCTTTGCGTTCGCGCGGCCGATGGATGTCGACTCCGCGATCCGCTTCATGCGCTACTGATCAGGCGTTGCCGGGGTCGACCTGCAGGCGGCCCGTGTCGATGCCCAGGCGGCCGAGGGCATGGCGCCATTTCTTTTCGTGCGCGCCCGAGAAGATGAGTTCCGGATCGAGGTCGCTGACCAGCCAGGCATTCTCGGCCAGTTCCGCTTCCAGTTGGCCGGCCCCCCAGCCCGAATAGCCGAGCGCGAGCACGCTGCGCCGCGGCGGATGGGTCGATCCCATGGCGTGCAGGATGTCCCGCGTCGCCGTCATACAGATGTCGCCCTCGATCGGCAGGCTGGCGCCTTCGCTATAGACATCGTCCGTGTGCAGCACGAACCCCCGGTCCGTGCTGACCGGCCCGCCGTCGAGTACGAACGTGTCGGGTACGTCTCCGTCGATCTGTACGTCGAGCTGCTCGAACAGTTGCGGCAGGCGCAGGTGCTCCATCGGCTTGTTCAGCACGATGCCCATCGCAAATTCCGGAGAGTGCGCGCACACGAGGATGACCGATCTCATGAAACGGGGGTCGCCGATCCCCGGCAGGGCGATCAGGAGCTTTCCTGTCAGGTCTGTGTCCATGGGGCGCAGACTCCCTTCTGAGCTCAGGCTGGGGCATCGCGGCGGATTTGGCAAGGCGGTATTCCTTGCCTCACCGCGCCGGGCGGCCTATCTCCTTAGCCAAACCTGCAGGGAGAAAAGCAGATGAGCATCAAGGTGGGCGATACGCTTCCGGACGCAACTTTCATGGAAATGACCGCGGACGGACCTCAGCCGCGCAGCACGGCCGAGATTTTTGATGGCAAGACCATCGCGCTCTTCGCCGTTCCGGGTGCCTACACGCCGACCTGTTCGGCCCGCCACCTTCCGGGCTTCGTCGACCACCTCGACGATTTCAAGTCGAAGGGCGTGGATGAAGTGGTCTGCACTTCCGTGAACGACGTGTTCGTGATGGGCGCCTGGGGCAAGAGCTCCGGCGCTGAAGGCAAGGTTCGCATGCTGGCCGACGGCAACGGCACCTTCGCAAAGGCCCTCGGTCTTGAGCTGGACGGCTCGGGCTTCGGCATGGGCAAGCGCTCGCAGCGCTACTCGATGATTGTGAAGGATCGCAAGGTTGCCGAGCTCAACGTGGAGCAGGGCGGGGAGTTCAAGGTTTCCAGCGCTGACTACATGCTCGGACAACTTTGAAACTTAAGGGCTAACGCCTCTTAAGGAAATCAGTCCATGATCGGCGTGCCTGGGGACGGGCACGCCGATTTTGCGTCGATTTCTTATTGAAAAACGGTAATCTTTCCCCACCTTTGTAAGTGTCTGAACAAGGAGAGGGACCCATGGACGCCTTACTGACAGTGCCGGTGCTCGTCGCCTTTGCCGCCATCGTGCTGATCATCTCGACGGTCAAGCAGGTGCCGCAGGGCTATAACTGGACGGTTGAGAATTTCGGCCGGTACACCAAGACACTGACACCGGGCCTGCATTTCATCATGCCGATCTACCAGAAGGTCGGTCGCAAGATGAACATGATGGAGACCGTGCTGGATGTGCCGCGTCAGGACGTCATCACCAAGGACAACGCCATGGTGTCATGCGACGCCATCGTGTTCATCCAGGTGGTCGATGCCGTGGCCGCCGCCTATGAGGTCAACAACCTCCACAACGCGATCCAGAACCTCTCGCTGACCAATATCCGGACGGTGGTCGGCTCGATGGATCTCGATGAGGTCCTGTCGAACCGCGATGATATCAACGCCCGACTGCTGCATGTCATCGACGCGGCGACCAATCCCTGGGGTGTGAAAGTCACCCGGATCGAGATCGCCGATCTCAGCCCGCCGGCGGACATCACCGAGGCCATGGCCCGGCAGATGAAGGCCGAGCGTCTGAAGCGTGCTGAAATCCTCACGGCAGAAGGCGACAAACAGTCTGCCATCCTGAAGGCAGAAGGCCAGAAGCAGGCCCAGATCCTCGAAGCCGAAGGCCGCCGCGAGGCCGCTTTCCGCGATGCCGAGGCCCGCGAACGTGAAGCCGAAGCCGAAGCCAAGGCAACCGCCATGGTGTCGGACGCCATTGCCCGCGGGGACGTCAACGCGATCAATTACTTCCTCGGCCAGGCCTATGTTGCCGCGTTCGAGAAACTCGCCACCTCGCCGCAACAGCGGACGGTCATTATCCCGGCTGAGTTCTCGAGCATCCTCGGCGCCATTGAAGGCATCAAAGGACTGACCGGCGCGGCGAAGGAAGCCCAGCAGCATCGCGGCGCCGTGCCGCCGACGCGCGACTGATCCCTCCCGGCATCCCGGTCTCCGGGGTGCCGGCAGACTTATCCTGATCCGGGAGACATCACATGTTGGAAGAATTATTCACCCACCTCACCGTCTGGCACTGGCTGGCGCTGGGACTTGTCCTGCTCGGCATCGAGATGATGACCGGCACGTTCGACTTCCTGATGATCGCCATTGCGGCCTGGGCTGCAGCGGCCTTCGCCTGGCTCGCGCCAGACAGCGTCGCTGGATGGAAAGGCCAGCTGGTTTTCTTCGGCATTATCGGCCTGGTCATGGTCGTGGCGGGCCGCACATTCCTGACGGGTCTCCGC
>JAWKUV010000031.1:0-24401 GCA_041398365.1 Hyphomonas sp.
GCCGGAGGCCTATCAGGACTATCCGGCGATCATCCATGACAGCGGTCAGGAACTGCTCCTGATGGTCGAGGACATGCTGGACCTCGCCCGCGCCGACGCCGACCGCCAGCGGCTCGAGCCGGAGCCGGTGGACCTTGCGGCGTCGGCCCAGTCCGTCATCCGCCAGCTCGACAACCAGGCCGAGCGGGCAGGCGTGAAGCTGCGCCTCAAGTCCGGCGGCGAGGTCTGGGCCCAGGCCGACGCTCGCGCCGTGCGCCAGATCTGGCAGAACCTCGTTTCCAACGCGATCAAGTATTCCGAGCGCGGCAGCACTGTGCTGCTGGATGCGCAGATGTCCGCGAATGCGGCTGTCCTGTCGGTCACCGACCGGGGCGCCGGCATGAGCGAGGAAGACGTGCGCAACGCGATGGAGCCGTTTGCGCAGGGTGGGAATGCCCGCGGCGTGAAAGGCACCGGCCTCGGCCTCGCCGTGGTCAAGCGCTTCGCTGAACTGCATGGCGGCCAGGTCGTCATCCAGTCGAAAGTGGGCAAGGGAACGCGTGTGACGGTGACCCTGCCGCGTGCCAGCGATGACGATATCGCCCCGATGGAAGACGCCGCGCAGTAGCGCCGTCTCGCTTCAGTAATCCCGGTCTTTCGGAAGGTTCTGCCGGATCAGCAGGAATAGGCCGCACAGCGTCGCGACGCCGGTGCCGAGCAGGACTATGGATGTGAGAAGATAGGCGATGTCGCCGGGGCGGGCGGCATGCTGGATGAGGCCTGTCAGTCCGCCTGCGAAGGCGATTGCCGGGGCCATCAGGATCAGGTCGCCGCTTTTCATGCGCTGGCCCCTTCCGTCCATGGTTGACAGTGCGTTAACACCACCCTGCAATCTGCAAGCGCCATGCCGGAAACGGCCAGAAATAAGTCTGTGGCGACAGAAGGAGACCACCCATGATGGACCGCCTGCCGACACGGCTCTGGATCGAGGCGCTGATCCGCCGTGCGGAAGTCGCCGGCGCCGCGGGCTTCATCGTCCAGCATGGCGACGACCAGCGCGGCGACGTGCTCCTGAAGGTCGCACGCCTCGATGGAACGGCGGCCGCCTATGTCCCGTCGATCGACATGGACGGCGAGCGGATCTTCCTGAATCTCGCCGCGCAGGGTGTCGGTCCGGACGAGAAGCAGGTCGACGAATACGTCACCCGCGCCCGCAAGCGGGACAGCGATCTCTGGGTCGTCGAGATCGAGGACAAGGAGGGCCGTCATTTCCTCACCGAGCCGGTCGAGGAGGGCTCCTGAAACCTGTAGCGGCTTCGGGCAAATTCCTTAGCGGGGGACAAGCCGGTGTTAACCGTGCGCTAACCCCGCCGAGGCAGCTTGAATTTCGAATCACGAACGAGGGGCAGAGCGGGGCGATGCTGTTTCTTCTGAACGACCAGATCGTCGATGTGGCGATACCGGAAATCCACCTGTCGAAGCGCTGGAAAGTGCTTGGCTGCGGGGACCCGGGTAGCATGCGCGCGCGCGAGGCGCTGGAATTCGTGGCGCGGGTCGTCTCGGCGCATGTCGAGGAAGGCATCGCACTGGAGCCGAGCCTGGTCGAAGACCTTGCCTCCCTGATCATCGCCAAGACCGGCGCCAACGCCGCCCTGTTCCCGGTGAACGGCAACAAGGTGGGCGAAGCACGCCTGACCATCCTGCCGGAGACGATCCTCGCCAGCTTGCGCGAACGCCATGTGCATGACGGCCAGGCGCCGGACCTGAAGGAAATCTGGCCGCTGGCGGCCTGACCTGCCTCACATGACACCGGGCCTTCTATCCGGAGGCCAAATCGGCTAGGGGCTCGGCCGAGAGAAAACGAGCCAATTCAAGATGTCCCATGCTGCAGAAGCCGCCCGCCGGCGGACCTTCGCCATCATTTCGCACCCCGACGCCGGCAAGACGACGCTGACGGAAAACCTGCTGCTGGCCGGCGGGGCCATCCGTGCGGCCGGTGAGGTTGCCGCGCGCGGTGAAGCCCGGCGCACGACCTCCGACTGGATGAAGATCGAGCGGGACCGCGGCATCTCGGTCTCGGCCTCGGTCATGACGTTCGAGTTCGACAATCTCGTCTTCAACCTGCTCGACACACCGGGCCACGAAGACTTCTCGGAAGACACCTACCGGACGCTGACCGCCGCCGACTGCGCCGTCATGGTGCTGGACGCTGCAAAAGGTATCGAGCCGCAGACGCTGAAACTGTTTGAAGTTTGTCGCCTGCGTGACATCCCGATCGTGACCTTCATCAACAAGATGGACCGTGAAGCGCTGGAGCCGATCGCGCTGCTGGACGAGGTGCAGGATCGCCTCCAGCTCGACACCGCGCCGCTCTACTGGCCCGCTGCCAGCGGCCAGCGCTTTGCGGGCATGGTGGACCTGACCCGCAACCAGTTCATCCAGTTCGTGCGCCGCCCCGGTGAACCGGTGAAGATCGGTGATGCCCCGCGCATCGCGGCGGACGATGCGACGCTCAAGGCCAGCCTCGACGAGAGCGTGTTCGCTGAATTCGCCGAGGGGCGCGACATGGCCACTGGCCTGCTGCCAGAGTTCGATCCGGAAGCCTTCCTGGGCGGCCACATGACGCCGGTCGTGTTCGGATCGGCGCTGCGCCATTTCGGCGTCGCCGAGCTGCTCCGTACCCTGCACGATTTTGCGCCGCCGCCGCGTGACCAGAAGGCCGAAAAGAAAGGCGAGACGATCACCGTGCACGCCTCCGACAATGCGGTGTCGGGTTTCGTCTTCAAGATCCAGGCGAACATGGACCCGAACCACCGCGACCGCGTGGCCTTCCTTCGCCTTTGTTCGGGCGAGTTCAAACGTGGGATGCGTCTGAAGACAGCCAGCGGCAAGCAGCTGAACATCCACAACCCGATGATGTTCCTGGCGCAGGATCGCGAGATCGCCGAGACGGCCTATGCTGGCGATGTGATCGGCGTGCCGAACCATGGCCAGCTACGCGTCGGCGATTCCCTGTCTGAGAACGGAGATATCCAGTTCGCGGGCATCCCGAACTTCGCGCCGGAACTGCTGCGCCGTGCGCGCGTGAAAGACCCGATGAAAGCGAAGCATCTGCGCAAGGCGCTGGAAAGCCTCGCGGAAGAGGGCGTCACGCAGCTGTTCAAGCCGACCATCGGCTCCGACATGATCGTCGGCGCGGTCGGCCAGCTGCAGTTCGAAGTGATGATCGAACGCGTGGCGGCTGAATACAATCTGGAAGTCGTGTTCGAGCCGGCGCCGTATAACGTGGCGCGCTGGCTCTCGTGCGACGATCCGAAAGTGCTGGAAGCCTTCCTCGACAAGAACAAATCCGCGAGCGGAACGGACCTCGACGACGCGCCGGTCTATCTCGCGAAGAATGCCTGGGATGTCGGCTATGCCCAGGAAAAGAACCCGGAGATTCGCTTCACCGCGACGAAAGAAAGGTCGCTATAGACCTACTCGGCGTCGGGCCCGCCTTCGAGTTCCGGTTTCGGCTCGGGGATGAACGCTTCGGCGATGCGCGGCGAGATGCCGGATGTGGCGATCGGGTTGGGCTGGGCCTTGCCGCCGCCGCGTTTCAATTCGCAGCGCGCATCGGCGCCCTCGAAGGTCGAGACGTAGGACCAGGCCACGCATACTCCGTCATCGGAGCAGGCCTGCTGGCAGGCAGAGGCCGTGTCGCCCGGAAGGATGGAATAGGTCGCGCCGAAGCGGTAGGTTTCCACCTCCTGACCTTTGACATAAGTGGTCTCGGGCTTTTTCGAGGGCTTGGCGCCGGGGCTGTCGGCAGCAGCCGGCAGGGCGATCAGGGCGAGCGCGAGAAGGGGCACAAGGCGCATGGCGTGTCTCCGTCTGGACAGGGGGAGACTAGTAAGTTCTCGTTAATGAAGTGTTCGCCTCGGGCGGCCAATCAACCGCCCAGTCAACCGGCAAGCGCGTCGCGCTTTTCCTCGATTTCCAGCCATTCCATCTCGGCGCTGTCCAGTTCCTCGCGCGCCTTGCCGACGCGGAGCGACTTCTTGTTGAAGGCTTCCGCATCGCGGGCATAGAGGTTTGGATCCGACATGTCCTGTTCCAGTTTCGCGATCTCGGCCTGGAGTTTCGGGATCAGGGTGTCGAGTTCCTTCTGACGGTGTTCGTCCTTGAAGGAGAGCTTGGTCTGTTGCTTCGGGCGCGCGGCGGCGGGTTTATCGGCCGCCTTTTCCACCTTCTGGGCATCGCTGGACTTCCGGCGCACGCCTTTCAGCTGCTCCTGCGCATCGCTCCAGCCGCCTGCGGTCACGATCCACTCGCCATCCCCGATGGGGCAGAGGCAGCTTGTCACCGTGGAATCGAGGAAGGCCCGGTCGTGGCTGACGAGGATTAGCGTGCCTTCATAGCCGAGCAACATGTCTTCCAGCAGTTCCAGCGTCTGCATGTCGAGATCGTTGGTCGGTTCGTCCATGACGAGCAGGTTGGACGTCTGCGCGAGGCCAATGGCGAGCGCGAGCCGGTTGCGTTCGCCGCCTGACAGCGCGCCGACGGGCTGGCGCAGCTGGTCCGGTGCGAACAGGAAGTCCTTCGCATAGGCCGCGACATGGCGCTGGCGACCCTGCACCATGATCGAGTCGCCGCCATTGGGGGCCAGCGCCTCCCAGATCGTGTCCTTCGGGTCCAGCGTTTCGCGCGTCTGGTCGAGATAGGTCACCTGCAGCGTCTTCGAGTGCTTCACGCTGCCCGAGTCCGGTTCGATCCGTCCAAGGAGGAGCTTTACAAGCGTCGTCTTGCCGGCGCCGTTCGGCCCGATAATGCCAATCCGGTCCCCGCGCAGGATGCGCAGCGACAGGTCCTTCACCAGCGTCACCGGCCCGTCCGGGCCATCATAGACCTTGTTGATGTGGAAGGCTTCGATCACCTTCTTGCTCATTGCGTCGCCGGCATCGACGCTGAGGTCGGCGGTGCTCTTGCGGTCGGCGAGGGCGGCGCGCATCTGGGCATGCTGCACGCGCATATCCTTCAGCCGGGCGAGGCGGCCCTGGTTGCGCTTGCGCCGGCCGGTGACGCCGCGGGCGAGCCAGTGCTGCTCGTCCTTCAGCTGCGTCGTCATGCGGCGCATCTGGCGTTCGTCTTCTTCCTCGATCTGCTCGGCCCATTCGTCGAACTTCACGTAGCCTTCGGGGCTTTTCAGCACCTTGCCCTGGCGCAGCCAGAGCGTGTTGGTGGAGATGTTCTCCAGGAAGCGCCGGTCGTGGCTGACCACCAGCACGACGCCGTTGAAGGCTTTCAGCCGCGCTTCCAGCTGTTCGATCATCGGCACGTCGAGATGGTTCGTCGGCTCGTCCAGCAGCAGGACGTCCGGGTCCTGTGCGAAAGCCTTGGCCAGGGCGGCGCGACGCAGCTGTCCGCCGGAGAGCGTTGCCGGGTCAGCCCCGCCATCGACGCCGAATTCCATGAGTTCGGCTTCCGCCATATAGACACCGTCGAGGCCTTCGCTCGCATAGTCGAGCACGGTGGCGAAGCCGGCGAGATCCGGTTCCTGCGCGACCGCTGCATAGGTGATGCCCGGCTGGCGCCAGACCTCGCCGCTGTCGGCCTCGGTCACCTCGGAGATGATCTTCATCAGGGTCGACTTGCCGGCGCCGTTCCGGCCGACCAGCGCCACACGTTCTCCCTTGGACAGGGAGAAGGTCACCCCGGTGAACAGGGGCTTTCCGCCAAAGGCGAGGCGGACATCGGTGAGTGTGATCAGGGGCGGCGCTGCCATGCGCGCGATGTAGCCTGCGCAGGGGCGGGGCGCTAGGGGGCGAGTGTTGCGATCTCGTCTTCCGACAGCAGGCGCCATTCGCCCTCCGGCAGGCTGCCGAGGGTGAGGGGGCCGAATGTGGCGCGGTGGAGGGTTTCGACATGGTTGCCGGCGGCGGCGAACATGCGGCGGACCTGGTGGTAGCGGCCTTCGGTGATCGTCAGGCGTGCAGTACGCTTGCCTGTCACGTCCAGCTGCGCCGGCAGGAGCGGCTTCTCCTCGCCGCGCAGCATCAGCGTGCCGCTGGCGAAGAGGTCTGCCTCATGGCCTTCCAGCGGCCGGGCGAGGGTGGCTTCATAGGTTTTCGGCATGTCCGATTTCGGCGAGATCAGCCGGTGCAACAGCTTGCCGTCATCCGTAAACAGAAGAAGCCCGGTCGTCTCCGCGTCGAGGCGGCCGATGGAGGAGAGCGGCGGGTCGCGCTTCAGGAACCGCGGCGGCAGGAGTTCGTAGACGAGCCGGCCCTGATCGGAGCGGGAACAGGTGAAGCCAGCCGGCTTGTTCATCAGGATGACCATGCCGGGCGGCGGGTCCAGCGGCTCGCCGTCGAAGCGGAGCGCGTCGCCCTCACCGGTCACGCGCCCGGCGCGGATCGCGGCTTCCATCTCCTTGCGGCTGCCATAGCCGAGATGGGCAAGGTATTTCGCGAGATGGCGCGCTTCTTTCATGGCGTGGGCTTCATCGCTTGCGCTTCGGCTTCTCGGCGCGGATGATCTTGTAGCCGCCTTCGTCTTCCAGCATCTCGTGACTCTTGAAGCACTCGCTGAGCGCGGCCTCGTAGGGCAGGTGCCGGTTGGCGACCAGCCAGAGCGTGCCGCCCGTCTTCAGCGCATCGGAGGCCGCGCGGATGAACGCCTGCCCGAGCGAGGCGGAGTCTGCCCGGCCGGTGTGGAAGGGCGGGTTCATGACGATGAAATCATATTCCGCCTGCGGTGCGTTCTTCGTCACGTCCGCCCAGTGCTGCGACCAGTTGTCGAAGCCTTCAAGGTTCAGCCTCTGGCAGGCGAGGGCGCGATGTTCGGCCTCGAAGAGGTCCATCGACTCGACATGCTGGCAGTTCGCCAGCACTTCGCGGCTGAGATAGCCCTGGCCTGCGCCGAAGTCCGCGCCCCGTCCGCGGATCCATTCCGGTACGCTGTCAGCCAGCAATTCGCTGCCGGCGTCCACACGGTCCCAGCTGAACAGGCCCGGCCGGCTCCACAGCGCGCCGTCATCGACTTCCTGCGGGGCGTCGAGCGCGATCCATTCCTCTGCCAGCGGAGCGTTCCACCCGTCTGCTTTCACGGCCCAGAAGGCGCGGCACTTGTTCTTGGAAAGGCTCTGCGTCTCGCCGGAAAGCTCCGAAAGGATCTTCTCGCCGGTCTTCGCCCCGAGTGTGTTGGGCAGGCAGGCGATCACTACGCCGCCGGACGGCGCATCGCGCAGGGCCCGGGCGAACAGGGCGCGCAGCTCATCCCGCTGGCGCGGCGGCAGCACGATGGTCAGCGCGGCGGAAGGGAATCGCTCTGTCTCCGGCGGCAACACGGAGAAGCCCGCCGCCTTGAGGGCATCGGCATCCGGCTTGAAGCTGTTCTGGCAGGTCAGCCGGTCTTTCGGCAGCTGCATCAGGAAGGGGGTGGGCTCGGCACGCAACACGAGAATGTTGCCCGCGGCCGGAACCAGACCAGCTTCGTCCAGGGCGAGGGAAAGCGTTTCGAAAACAACGGGATCAAACATGCGCGCTGTCTACGCGCGCGGCAGGCGGTACGCAATCACTGCGTTGCGGTCAGCGTTCGACGCGATAGCCGCTGCGGCTGCCGATCGGCTGGCCGGCGGCGACGCTAAAGGCCTGCGAGAGGCCGCGATAGAAGGCGATGCGCGCCTCGGCCGCCTCGCTCACCACGACGCCGCTGTCGGCGCCGATCAGGGCTTCGGGTTTCTTGCCGTTATGGGCGATTTCCATCATGTCAGACCAGAGGTCTGCCGGCAGGCCGCCACCCGTCACCTTCTTCATCGGCGTGTCGTCGTCATTGCCGACCCAGACGCCGCCGACATAGGCGGACGAGAAGCCGACGAACCAGGCATCGCGCCAGTCCTGGCTGGTGCCGGTCTTGCCGGCGACGGCCCAGTTCGCGATCCGGGCGCGCCCGCCGGTCCCGATGTCGGAATTCACCACGCGATAGAGCATGCCGTTCATGTCGCGCGAGAGTTCTTCCGAGTACACACGGTCGCGCTCGTATTCCGGGCGCTCGTAGAGCACGGTACCGCGGGAATCCTCGATCTTCTCGATCAGCCAGGGGTCCAGCCGCAGGCCGCCGGACTGGAACGTGCCGAAGGCGCGCGTCAGTTCCCAGAGCGAGACTTCCTGGCTGCCGAGCGCGATGGAGGGGTAGGGTTCCATCTTCGACGTGATGCCGAAACGGCGGGCCGTGTCGATCACGCGCTGCGGGCTGGTCTTCTGGACGAGTTCCACGGCCACCGTGTTGATCGAGCGCGTCAGCGCCTCGCTCATGGTCATCAGGCCGAGGAAATTGCCGGTGTAGTTTTCCGGCGTCCACTTGTCGACGGTGATCGGGGCGTCCTCGAAAACGTCATAGGGGGAATAGCCGTCTTCCAGCGCCGTGGCATAGACGAAGGGCTTGAAGCTCGATCCCGGCTGGCGCACGGCCTGGGTCACGCGGTTGAATTCCGATTTCGTGTAATCCGTGCCGCCGACCAGCGCGGCGACGCGGCCGGTCTTCTCGATCAGCAGGGCGGACACCTGGCTCGCGCCGTCCTTCGTGCCGTCGGTTTCCATGCGGGCGGCGAGCTGCTTCTCGATCTTGGTCTGCAGGTCCATGTCGAGCGAGACGGTGACCACGAGGTCGCCCGGAATGCGGGGCAGCATGGACTTCACGCGCTCGGCCGCTGCGTCGAGGGCGTATCCGAGCTGCGGATCATACGCGGGCGGATCGATGATCTTTATATCTTCGTTGCGCGCCTTGTCGGCTTCTGCAGGCTTGATGAAGCCAAGGTCCGCCATCTCTCCCAGAACATAGGACTGGCGCTCTTTCGCCCCGGCGAGGTTCTCGCGCAGGTTCAGCTTGGACGGCGCCTTGGGCAGCGAAGCAAGCAGGGCGGCCTCCGCGACGGTCAGCTTGCCGGGCTCCTTGCCGAAGTAATAGCGGGCAGCTGCGTCGATGCCGTAGAGGCCCGCGCCGAAATAGACCCGGTTGAGATAGAGCGCGAGGATCTCGTCCTTGCTCATCTCCTTTTCGAGCTCCCGGGCGAGCTTCACTTCCTGCGCCTTGCGCTTCACCGTCTGGCGGCTGTCGAGCACGAGGTTCTTGATCAGCTGCTGCGTGATGGTGGAGGCGCCGGAGACCGTCTCGCCCGCGCGGAGGTTCGACCAGGCGGCGCGCGCGATGGCGGCATCGTCGGCCCCGTCATGCTCGTAGAAGCGCTTGTCTTCGGCGGCGATGAAGGCCTGCGGCACATGTTCGGGCAGCTGGTCGAGCCGCGTCGCCCGTCCGTAGCGCGGACCGCGCACGTCGAGCGTGACGCCCTTGCGGTCGACGAACTCAATCGCCGGTTCGCGCTTCACGCTCCAGAGGTCAGCGGCCTCGGGCAGCCTTGGCATGCCGGAATAGAGGGACCGCCACTTCCAGAAGCCCCAGCCGCCAACAACCAGCACGACAACGAGGAGCGTTATCAGACCATAACGCACGGCACGGGGATGGCGCGAGGCGAAGCCGCCGCCAGGAACCTTGATCACGTGCTGGGCCGGGGTCTTCTCACCCTTCTGCGCCATGTCAGCCTGCCGTTTGAGTCATCATTTCCGGAGGGTAAATGGAGAAGGATTACGGCAGGGTGAAGGCACATCTGACAGGCCGGGACAGGCATTCCGGCGAGGAGGGGGGATTTTTCCCTCCGTAACAGGGCTGAGGCCGTCTCCGGGGCGAAATTTTGCCGGAATGACCCGACGTCATACGGGTTCCCCCGTAGTGCAGTGCAAATTTTTCTGGTTTCAATGAAGGGTGAAAAATGCGCCCTCGGGCGGTCCGGTGGCGCCACTCAGGTGGACGGAGAGCCATGTCAGGGACGGAAACGAAAACGCGGCCAGCATCGGCCAAGATCCAACACTTCGATGTGCTGATTGCAGGGGCCGGCATTTCCGGCGTCGGCGCGGCCTATCACATGAAAACGCAATGCCCCGGCAAGAGCTATGCCGTGCTGGAGAAGCTGGACAGCTTCGGCGGCACGTGGCGCTGGCACAAGTATCCAGGTATCCGCTCCGACTCGGATCTCTACACGTTCGGTTACCGCTTCAAGCCGTGGACGGGCGTGCCGATCGCGACCGCCCAGGAAATCCTCGACTACATGGAAGAAGTGATCGAGGAGAACGATCTCGGACAGCACATCCGCTATGGCCACAAGATCCTCTCGGCCGAGTGGTCCTCGAAGGACAGCCTCTGGACGCTGACGGTGCGCAAGCTGGAGACGGGGGAAGACCTCACCTTCACCTGCAACTTCCTCTGGATGTGCCAGGGCTACTATAATTACGAGCAGCCCTACACGCCCGACTGGAAGGACATGGACAAGTTCAAGGGCCGGATCATCCATCCGCAGGTCTGGCCGGACGACCTGGACCTCAAGGGCAAGAAAGTCATCTGCATCGGCTCCGGTGCCACGACTGCCACGGTCGTGCCCGCAATTGCCGGAGATGCTGAGCACGTCACTGTGCTGCAACGCTCGCCGACCTATTTCATCCCGGGGCGGAATGAAAACGAACTGGTCACGGAACTCCGCCGCATCGGTATTGACGAAGAGACAATCCACCGCCTCGCACGCCAGAAGGTCCTGTTTGACCAGCACGAATTCACCGAGCGCTGCCTCGCTGAAGAAGAGACCGTGACGCAGGAGCTGCTGGAAGGCGTGAAGGCCTTCCTCGGGCCAGACTATCCGGTCGACAAGCACTTCACCCCGCGCTACCGGCCGTGGCGCCAGCGGATCGCCTTCGTGCCGGACGGCGACCTGTTCCAGGGTATCGCTTCGGGCAAGGCAAGCGTCGTGACGGACGAGATCGACCGGTTCACCGAGAAAGGCATTCTCACCAAGAGCGGGGAGGAACTGGAAGCCGACGTGATCATCACGGCGACGGGCTTCAACCTGTCGGTTCTCGGCGATATTCCGTTCACGGTGGATGACAAGCCGGTCGATTTCTCGAAGACGGTCACCTATCGCGGCATGATGTTTACCGGCGTGCCGAACATGGCCTGGGTGTTCGGCTACTTCCGTGCCTCCTGGACCCTGCGCGTCGACATCATGGGCGACTATATCTGCCGCCTGCTGAAGCATATGGACGAAAAGGGCGTGACTCAGGTTCGCGTGAAGCTGCGCAAGGAAGATGAGGGCATGGAAATCCTGCCCTGGATCGATCCGGAGAACTTCAACCCGGGTTACCTGATGCGTTCCATGCACATGTTGCCGAAGCGCGGCTCCAACTACATCTGGCAGCACACACAGGACTACTGGCGCGAGAAGGACGAGCTTCCGAACACCGATCTCGATGCGGAGGAGTTCGAGTATTCCGGCCAGAAGGCGAAAGTGAAGGAAAAGGCCGAGGCCTGAACCCGGTCGTTCCAGCATTGACATGACGAAGCCCCTTCCGGACAAATTCGGGAGGGGTTTTTCTCGCTTGCGGGAGACAGGCGGAAGACGGCGCCGGGGAGGGCGATCGGAATGATGAAGGTCTACGGGCTCAAGGTCTCGTATTTTTCGGGCAAGCTGGAAGGGTACCTGCGTTACAAGGAGATTCCATACCAGTTCTGTCCCATGACGATCGCCGACTTCAAGGTGAAGATCCCGCGGGCGACCGGAGCGATGCAGATGCCTGCGGTCGAACTGGATGACGGCCGCTGGATGACCGATACCAGCCCGATGATCGACTGGTTCGAGACGCAGTACCCCGATCCGCCGATCCTGCCGGACGACCCGGTTCAGGCTTATGTCTGCCGCCTGATCGAGGATTATGCGGACGAATGGCTCTGGCGCCCGGCTATGCACTTCCGCTGGAGCTATCCGCTCAGTGCCAAGCTGCTCGCCCGCCAGATCTCGGACGACATGGCGAGGGAATTGCCCCTGCCGCGCTGGCTTGTCCGGAGCCGGACGGAAAAGCGCCAACGCTACAATTTCGTTCTCCGGGATGGCGTGACGGAGGCCAACCGGAGCCATGTGGAGCGATCTTATTTCCGCCTGCTGGAAATCCTGACACCGGTCTTCGAATCGCGGCCTTTTCTTTTCGGCGACCGGCCGACGTTGGCCGATATCGGCCTGTTCGGCCCGCTCTTCCGCCATTTCGCGATGGACCCGGCGCCCGGGATCATCATGCGCGAGACGGCGCCGGCCGTGATGGAATGGGTCTATCGTCTCTGGAATGCACGGGCGTCTCGCACAACGAGTGGTTTTGTGAGCGGCGTCCCCGACGATCTCCTCCCGCTTCTGAAAGAGATCGGGGAAACCCATCTCGAAGCGCTCTGCGCCGAGGCGGAGGCCTGGGGGGGCGGGCAGAAGCGCCATGACATGACTATCCAGGGCGCTGCCTATCGCGACCTGCAGACCTCGCAATACCGCGTCTGGTGCCTCGAAAGACTGCAGCAGCGTTATGCTGCGCTGGGCGACAACGCCCGCAGCGCGGTGGCGAATCTGCTCGATAGCCAGGGCTGCCTGGAACCCCTGCAGCGTATCCCGGCGCCGGGCAGCGGATACGATCCCGAAGGCAAGGCACCGTTCGGCCGATCCATTCCGGTGTTCGCGCATGTGCAGGGCTGACAAATTTCTGCAATCACTGCTTGCGAAGAGGAGGTTGCAAAAATAATAGACCACTGGTCATTTGTTGTCTTTTCAACTATTGGGTTACAACTTAAAGGAGGGTATGGTCATTCGGGAAGATTTCCTCCGCGCCCGGTCCGAACCGGAAAGAATCGCACGCAGGGCGGAAATCCTGGATGCTGCCGAAAAAGTCCTGAGCGACTCCCCTGATGACAGGTTCTCCATTTCCGACGTCGCCAACCGGATCGGCGTTTCGAAGAGCACCATTTTCCTTTATTTCCGGAACAAGGAAGAACTCCTCGCAGCGATGTACACGCGGGTCGGCGAGGCATTCTTCCAGCGATTGCGCAGCCGGCTTCGTCGCGGCATGACGGATATGGAGTTCTGCGAGGCGTTCATCGATAGTTCGGCGGAATGTCCGTCTCTGGTGACCATGCGCGCCATGATCTCCAATACAATCTCGGGCAGCCTGTCCCAGTCCTTTGTGAGCCCGACATTCGAGGCGATCTATCGCACGCGCACGACCGCCGTCGCAGAGGCGGAAGAAGTGCTGGGCCTCGAGCCCGGGCAGGGCCGCGTCCTGATCAAGGCATTCATGAATCTGATGTGCGGAGCAGCTCAGGTCAGTGTCCTGCGCTATATTCGTACAGAAGGCCTGAAGCCGGCTATGGTGGAAGCGATGCGCGCATCCGATGCCCGCACATCGTTCCTCAGCGGGGCCGAACTCCTGATGAAGGGGATCAGGGCCTGATCTTCGCCAAGACCGCCGGGGCGATCCATTCTGGACCTGACATTATGAGTATACGTGAAGATTTCCAGCGTGCCCGGACGGAGCATGAAAAGAGCGCCCGCCGGGAAGAGATTCTCGATGCCGCCGAGCGGCTCGTACGCGGCGCGGCGAATGACCGATTCGCCATTTCGGCCGTCGCTGAAAAGGTCGGTGTTTCGAAGAGCACGATCTTCCTTTATTTCGCGAACAAGGAAGAATTGCTGCTCGCGCTGTATGAGCGCGCCTTCCAGAGATTCTTCACCCGGCTTCGCGAGTCCCTTACCGATGGCATGTCCGGGCGGGCCTTCTGCGAGGCCTTTATCGACAGCGCGCTGGTCAATCCGACCATGCTGATTCTCCGAGCACAGCTCGCTCACACGAT
Organism: Hyphomonas sp.; assembly: GCA_041398365.1. Classification (GTDB taxonomy): domain Bacteria; phylum Pseudomonadota; class Alphaproteobacteria; order Caulobacterales; family Hyphomonadaceae; genus Hyphomonas. The sequence goes on from JAWKUV010000031.1 coordinate 13,723, forward strand.
CGAGCGGAGCGTCCAGCTCGACAGCATGATCTCGGCCAAGCAGAAGATCCTGAAGGGCGGCATGGCCTGCGCCGAGCGGATGGAACTCGTGCTGGACATTAAGGCCGGCTACGGCCTGCGCGTCCTGATGGCCTTGATCAATCTCCTGTCCGGCGCGCTGCAAGCAGATGCACAGCCCTATGTCGACATGGATACCCTGCCGGACGATGTCGCAAATCTCGTCCGGACCGCCGGCACCCGCAAGGTCTTCCTCTCCGGTGCGGAATTCGTGATCACCGGGGCGACGGGCCGGGCCTTCGGCTAGGGACAGCCGATGGCATGGGCGAGGATGTTCCTATGCACCTCGCTGGTGCCGGAATAGATTGTCGCCGCCCGCGTCGCGAAGTATTTCGCCTGTGCAAAGCCGCTGTCCGGCGCTGCCGCCAGTCCAACTTCCGTGATCGCCTGGTGCAGTTCCGTGGCGAGCAGTTTCATGGCCGATGAGGCCGGTGCCGCGGCGAGGGGCGTCATGCCCTCGGCGATACGCGCCTCCAGCGCCTCGAACGTGTCGAGCCGCATCTCCATCTCCGCCAGCCGCATGACCAGCGAAGGTTCGGCTGCTCCGCTTTCGGACAGTCCGCGTTTCGCTGCCCGCAGGGCACGGCGCAGCAGGCCCGTCGTCGTATTGTTGCTCCGCGCAATTGCCATCAGCTGCTTGGCCGTTTTCCAGCCCTTGCCGATCTCGCCGATCCGGTCGGCCACCGGGGTGCGAACGCCGTTGAAGAACACTTCGTTGGTCTCGCAGTCGCCGTCGATGAAGCGGATCGGGCGTACGTCGATGCCGGGCCGGTTCATCTCCACAAGCAGGAACACGAGGCCTTCGCCGCCATGACTGTCCGGCTCGCAGCGGGCGAGCAGGAACATGTGCGTCGCGCACTGGGCAAAGCTCGTCCAGATCTTGCTGCCGGTCAGGATGAAGTCGTCGCCGTCACGCACCGCCTTCAACGACAGGGCAGACAGGTCCGATCCCGCCTGCGGTTCCGAAAATCCCTGGCACCATTCATGATCGCCGTGAAGGATCGCGGGCAGGTAGCGTGCTTTCTGCGCCGGAGTGCCGGCTTCCATGATCAGTGGGCCAATCGTCCGGACACCGGAATTCATCAGGATCGGCGCATCGCGTGCCGCCGAGGCATTTTCGAAATAAAGCCGCTGCTGGGTGCTCCAGCCCGCGCCGCCAAAGGCGACGGGCCAAGTGGCCGCGTACCAGCCCCGCGCATTGAGTTTTTCCCGCCATGCCTTGCAAGCCCATGCGGCGGATTTCAGCCCGGTTGTCGCCCGGCCGGCGGCGCGCAGGTCGTCCGTGAGTTCTACGTCGAGGAAAGCGTCGACTTCGGCCCGGAACGCGGCATCGGCCTGGCCTTCCGCAAGGCGGGCCTCATTCTGTGCGAACTGAAAGCTGCCATCCATGGCGCGCGCTCCCTCTGCAAAGCAGACCCGCCATTACCGCGCGCCGGCGCCTGCCGGGCAATCCGGGAAACTACGTGGATGCCGTGGGGAGAGGGTTCAGGGAAAGGGTCAGAAACCCTTCGCTTTCACCCGGTCGCGGCCCGCGCGCTTGGCCTCATAGAGGAAGCTGTCGGCCTGCTCGATCAGGTTGCGGGCTGTCATGCCGGGCTCGTAGCGCACGATGCCGAAAGAGGCCGTCACCTGCGAGACCTTCTGGCCCTTGGTGTCTTCCACTTCGCCATTCTTGAAATTGTGCTTGATCTTGACCAGGAGGTTGTAGGCCGAGAACAGGTCTGTGTGCGGAAGGATGATGGCGAATTCCTCGCCGCCATAACGGGCGACCATGTCCTGGCCCTTGATGTTCTGGGCGATGGTCGTGGCAAACATCTGCAGAACCGCATCGCCCGTCTGGTGACCGAACTTGTCGTTGACTTGCTTGAAATGGTCGATGTCAGCCATCGCAAGACAGAGCTTCTGGCCAGTCTCGGCGGCGATGGCAATTTCGCGCTCCAGCCGTTCATCGAAGGCGCGGCGGTTTGAGATGGCGGTCAGCGGGTCGCGCATGCACTGGTTCTGGACTTCTTCCAGTTCCTTGTGCAGCGTTGCGATCTGGTTGCGGGAATCCTTCAGGCCCTGGTTCAGTTCCTGCGTCGTTTCGGCCATCCGCCGATTGTCCTCGACGAGGGTTGATACGAGGGCTGCGAGGTCGTCTCCGCTAAGTGCATGGGGCAGGCGCTTGCTCGCTTCGTCGAGGGACGCACCGAAGCTGTCGCTGCTGTTCATGCCTTGTTGGATGATGTCGAGGACGCTTTCGATTTCCTTCTCGATAGCGAGGCCGATCGTCTGACGGGCGGTGTCCCCGGTGTCCTCGGTCAGGAATTCGCGGAAAATTGAATCAATATCGAAAGGAGTCAGGCTGGCATTTATCGTGATCAGTTCGTCGACCCGCGCCCGCAGGGCATCGTTGCTTCCGTCGGCATAGGCATACCATATGGCATAGGTTTTCGGGTCGGGCGGGGTCCGGTATTTATGGATCAGATCGAAAGCCTTTGCCGCGTTCTGGAATACATGCTTCAGGTGTGGCCCAACCGGGGTCGGCGCAGGTGCGCGGGATTGTTTCTCGGTCTGGTTGGCGGTCACGGCTTCCATCTGTCTTACCTGATCAATATTTTGTCGTTATATGCCGCCTGCTCTAACCGACTTGATTTGACTGTCGGTTAACGTCGAGACAGGGCGCCGGTGCGGAATGTCGCAGGACGGACAATCCTGAGGGCGCAAACAGAACGGGCCGGTGTTCCGCCAGGCGAGGTCCGGCCGCCGCGCATCCTGTATTAGCCGCGGCAGGTGGCGCGGGACGAGGACGACGATGTCGTAATGCCAGCCGCACCCGGCGCGCGACCGGTGATGGCCATCCACAAGTCGGTCGCCCGTGAAATTCTTTGCCAGGCGCCGAGGGTGACCGATCCGGCGGCTGCGTACAGCCTCGCGCGATGTTCTACTTCCACGAACGCGGCGAGGTCTCCCCGCCGGGCGATGAGGTCCACTTCGACGAGCGGCGTACGCATGCGCTGGTCGAGGATGCGATAGCTTCTCATTTGCAGGAACGTGTCGGCGAGCCGTGCGCCTTGCGGCCGCGTTGCTCCGCTGCCTGACGTTTTGCCTCAGGCATCATCCTTCAGCTGCAGGGCGCGCTGGTAGACGTCGCGCTTCGGCAGACCAAGGGCCTCGGCCACCGCATTCGCTGCCGCCTTGGTCGGGAGCGACGCGAGCGCGTCGCGAAGGGCGGCGTCGAGCCGTTCGGGCGTGACTTCCTCATTGAGAGGCGGGCCGACCAGCACGACGATCTCTCCCTTGGGGCCGCCGGCTTCGTCATAGTGCCTGGCCAGATCGCCCAGAGTTCCGCGGCGCGTTTCCTCGAAAAACTTAGTCAGCTCCCGCGCGACGGCCGCAGACCGGGCAGGGCCCAGCACGGCGGCCATGTCGGCGACGGTCTCGGAAAGGCGCGGTCCGCTTTCGTAGAAGATCAGCGTCGCCGGAACGGTTTTCAGGCTTTCGAGGCTTTGCCGGCGGGCACTTTGTTTAGGTGGCAGAAATCCCGCGAACATGAACCGGTCGCTTGGCAGGCCGCTGGCAACGAGACCGGCCAGCATGGCCGAAGCACCCGGCACCGGGAACACGCGGTGCCCTGCCTCCAGTGCCTCGTGCGCCAGTTTCCAGCCCGGATCGGAGATGAGCGGCGTGCCCGCATCCGAGACCAGCGCGATGCGTGCACCCTCGGCCAGCTTGCGCAGGAGTTCCGGTCTCCGTTCCGCCCCATTGTGGTCATGATAGGGGCTGAGCCGGGCCTTAACGCCATAGGCGGACAGAAGTTTCCCCGCCACGCGCGTGTCCTCGGCCAGCACTTCGTCGGCCACGGCCAGCACGTCCAGCGCCCGGAGCGTGATGTCCCGCAGGTTGCCGATCGGCGTCGAGACGACATAGAGGCCGGGTGCCAGTGCCTGCGGCGGTTGCCCGCCCGGCCCGGCCCCCCTAGAGTCGCCCTGGCCGGGAATCGCCTGCGCGTCGGATGTTTCGGGAGATGACATTGTTGCAACCATTGCTCAGGACGATCAAAGCGCCAAGCCTTCTTCTGACGGCGTTCCTGTTTGCCACTGCCTGCGCGAGCGCGCCCGCCCGTCCGCCGGTCCAGATCGGCACCGGCAGCCCGCGCGCGGAACCCGTCACACCTGGCATGCATGCGCCCGGCGAGGAGATCGACACCGCCCGGCTCGGCGAGCCCGATAACCTAGCCGAAGTGCGCGGGGACGGCGGCCTGACGCCGGCCTTCATGGAAGATCGGAAGATCAAGCGCGCCGCCGTGCTGCTGCCGTTCTCGCACCCGAATGCGCAGGTCCGCGCCGAAGCCGAAAGCATGCTGGCCGGCATTGAGCTGGCCCTGTTCGAATATGCCGGCGACGATTTCCTGATCATCCCGAAGGATACGGCCGGCAAGCAGTCGGTCGCCGAAGCCCGGCTCGATGAAGCCGTGAAGGAAAAGGCGAACGTCATCCTCGGCCCGCTGTTCGGGGCAAACGTGAAAGCGATCCGCGAACGGGCGCAGGACAAGAAGATCCCCATCATCGCCTTCTCGAACGACCGGACGGCCGCGGGCGGCGGCTCCTATCTCGCCTCTATCTCTCCGGAGGAAGAAGTGCGCCGCATGGTCAACTACGCAGCCTCCAAGGGTGTCCACAGCTTCGTCTTCCTTGGGCCGCAGTCCGAATATGGCCACCAGATCGAAACCGCCCTGCGCACCGAGGCCTATAACAAGGGCGGTGTGGTGCTGACCTCGGCCTTCTACGAGCCGGGGGCGGGCGCTTCGGCTGAAGCCCGGTCGGTCTCGTCCATCCTGAAATCCGAGATCGCCTCCAATCCGCGCGCTAAGGTCGCCGTCATGATCCCGGAACGCGGCGTGACGCTGCTCTCCATTGCCCCGCTGCTGCCCTATAATGGTGTGGACCTCACCCATGTCATGCTGATGGGCACGAGCCTCTGGGACGACAACACGATCTGGCGCGAGCCGACCCTGGCTGGCGGCGTCTATCCGGGCCCGGACCCGGAAAACCTCACCCAGTTTCGCGAAACCTATCGCCGCATCTACGGCAAGAAGCCGACCGATCTTGCTGCCGTCGCCTATGACGCCGCCGCGCTCACGGTGCGTCTCGCGTCCGAGAACAACCTCAAATACAACGGCGTGACCGATCCCGATGGTTTCTTCGGAGTGAACGGCCTGTTCCGCTTCCGCCTCGACGGCACCAGCGAGCGGGGCCTCGCGGTCATGCAGATCAAGCCCACCGGACCGGAAGTGATCGAGAAGGGCCCGACCCAGTTCATGACTGGACCGAGCTGATTTCTTTACGATCCAGGAGCGGATCGGGGGGCGATCCGTCTGCATCCCTCCCTTGCGCGTGCGTAATTCCCGCCCCACATGACGCCGCAGGGCAGGACTGAGAGCAACGGCGAGCCATTCATCCATGAGCAAGCGCGACTATTACGAGGTTCTGGGCGTTCCGCGCGATGCGGACGAGAAGGCGCTCAAATCCGCTTACCGCAAGCTGGCCATGAAGTTCCATCCGGACCAGAATCCGGGCGACAAGGAAGCGGAAGACAAATTCAAGGAAGTCGGCGAGGCCTATGCCGTCCTCTCTGACCCGCAGAAGCGCGCAGCCTACAACCAGTTCGGCCATGGCGCCTTCGAGAACGGAATGGGCGGTGGCGGCGGCAATCCTTTCGGCGCCGGTATCAATCCCGAAGACATTTTCCAGGACCTGTTCAGCCAGGTCTTCGGCGCCAATGGCGGGTTCAACCAGCGCCGCCGCAACGGTCCCCAGCGCGGCGCAGACCTGCGCTACGATCTCGAGATCACCTTGGCCGAGGCCTTTTCCGGCAAGGACGAAACCATCCACGTGCCCCAGGCCGTGACGTGCAAGACCTGTGACGGGTCGGGCGCAGCGGAAGGCACGGTGCCCGAAACCTGCGAGACCTGTGCGGGTGCCGGCCGCGTGCGCGCCCAGCAAGGCTTCTTCACCATGGAGCGGACCTGCCCGCGCTGTGGCGGCAAGGGCAAGACGATCAAGAAGCCGTGCAAGGATTGCGGCGGCGCGGGCCAGGTGCGCGAAGAGCGCAAGCTGAACGTGAAGATCCCCGCCGGCGTCGAGAGCGGCATGCGCATCCGCCTGGCCGGTGAAGGTGAGCCGGGCACGAATGGCGGCGGCCGCGGCGACCTCTACATCTTCGTCGATGTGGTCGAACACGACATTTTCGAGCGCGACGGACCGAACCTCTATTGCCGCGCGCCGGTGCCGATGGTGACGGCGGCGCTCGGCGGCGAAATCGACATCCCGACCATTGATGGCGGCCGCGCCCGCGTCGTGGTGCCGGAAGGCGCCCAGACCGGCCGCAAGCTGCGTCTGCGCGGCAAGGGCATGCCTTCGGTGCGCCAGTCGGGCCAGACCGGCGACCTGTTCGTCGAGATGTTCGTCGAAACCCCGCGCAACCTGACCCAGCGTCAGAAGGACATCCTTCGAGAGTTCTGCGACTGCAGCCATGCCGACTGCCATCCCGAAAGCGAGGGCTTCCTTGGCCGCATCAAGCGCTTCTGGTCCGGCGACCCCGACGACAAGCACCCGAACTAGGCGGCTTCCGTAAGGGAACCGTTGTCTGACGGAGGATCAGCTGGCATTTTTGCGCTGTGCTTGAACCGATCGAATGTGCGACTCCCGGAATTATTGCTTTCGACGCCACAGGCGTGATTTCGGAAGCGGACTACCGCAATGTGATCTACCTGGCCGCAGAAGGAATTCTGAAAACCCACGGCGAACTTCGCATACTGATGCGTCTGGGGCCGGGGTTCAGCCACTATAGCCGCCGCGCGGCGCTTCTGGATGCGATGATGGCCAACGAGTACGGTCCGCATATCCGCCGCTTTGCGGTCGTCTCCGATTTCGAAGGCCTGAAACACCTGGCGAAGAGGGTGGCCGAGACGGTCGGCGTTGATTTTGGCCTTTTCCGCCTGAACCAGATGGACGAAGCCCTAGCCTGGGTCGCTGGCTGACGGATTGTTAGCGTTCCGTATCGGGTTCCTCCCATCGCCTTTGATCGTTGACATGCAGGTCAATCGCGCCGTCTTCGACGAAGCTCGTCATGAATGTATCGGCGATTTCTTCGTGCGGCTGGTCCTTGTGTTCGACCAGGTGGCCGAACCGGTGACCCTGGATGCCGGGGAATTCCAAAAGAGGAACAATCCGCGCCAAGCGTGCAGGATCGACCCGTGCCCAATGGCGTCTATCGGCAGTTCAGGCTTCGGCCCAGCGGCGGATGAGGTTGTGATAGATGCCGGTCAGGCGGATCACTTCGGCATCCTTGTGGCCGCGTTCGGCGACGAGGCGCTGGATCGACTGGTCGAGATCGAACAGGAGCGTGCGCTCGCCATCGTCACGCACCATGCTCTGCAGCCAGAAGAAGGACGAGACGCGCGCGCCCCGCGTGATCTCGCTCACCGAATGCAGGCTGGAGGCGGGGTAGAGGACAAGGTCGCCGGCTTCGAGCTTCACTTCCTGCGCGCCGAACAGGGTCTCGATCACCAGTTCGCCGCCGTCATAATCTTCGGGCTCGGTCAGGAAGAGGGTGCAGGAAAGGTCCGTGCGGATACGTTCCGGAGAGTTTTTCACGGAGCGGATTGCATTGTCGACATGCGCCCCGAAACTGTCGCCCACGACATAGCGGTTGAACAGCGGCGGGAAGACTTTCTGCGGCAGGGCGGCTGACAGGAACAGCGGATTGTTGCCCACGGCGACCGAGATCAGGGCCTGCGCCTTGCGGGCGGCCGGATGGTCTTCCGGCACCTGTGTATTGTGCTTGGCCTCGGCCGATTGCACGCCCGCCGTCACCCGTCCGTCTACCCATTCGGCTGCATCGATCAGGGCGCGGATATCCTTGACCTGTTCCTTGTTCAGGACTTGCGGGATGCAGATCAGCATGGGTGTTTCCTGGTGTTTGAAGGGCGGCCCCGGCTGGAGCCGCCCCTCTTTCGGACGATCAGAAGTCGATGTCCAGTGTCACGAGTGCCGAACGGCCAGGCGCGACATAGGAGAACGGCGTGCCGGACCGGTAGATCGCATCGTAGTAGAGCTCGTCGGTGGCGTTCAGCACGTTGAAGCTGATCTCCATATTGTCGGCTAGCTTGTAGCCGCCGAAGAAGTCGAAGCGCCAGTAGTCGGGCACGAAGGTCGAACCAGCGGTAACCGTGCCGCCGAACTTCTCGCTATTGTATCCCGCCGTGCCGCCGAAGTGCAGGCGGTCGGTGATCTGGTAGCGGGACGTGAGCGTGAAACTCTGTTCCGAGACGTTCGGGAACATCTCACCCACCTGGGCCGGGTTGTCGCTGGCGGTGATTTCCGTCTCGAATAAGGTGATCCCGCCGAACAGGCTCCACTTGTCGGTCAGGTTGCCGGCGACGCCGAACTCGACGCCCTGGACTTCCTGCTCCTGCTCGCCGATCGTCGCGGTGCTACCCGAACCGATCGAGACCGGCACGCCCTCACGCTTGATCTGGAACAGGGCGGCAGTCAGGTCGAGGTGACCGCCGAGATTGTATTTCGCGCCTGCCTCGAAGGACGTGTTATCGACTGGATCCATGGTCGTGATCCGCGTGTCGCAGCCGCCATAGTCGAGCGCGAAGGCGTCGAGCTGTTCGCAGGGCGGATTGGATGCCGAGGAATAGCTCGCATAAAGCGAGGCGTTCTCGACCGGTTTGTAGACGAGGCCGGCATGCCAGTTGAAGAAGTCGGGTCAGATCCCGTGCCGGGGTCAGGCCCGTCGTCTCGGCGCTGTAGCTGTCGGCGCGGATGCCGATGAAGGCTTCCCATTTCGGCGAGAAGGTCAGCGTGTCGAGAGCGTAGAGCGCGGCCGTCTCGGTCTTGATCGTCGGGCGGCCGGTAACAGCCGTGTCATTGCCCCACGGAATCGAGTTGTCCGGATTGTCGAGATCGAGCAGCGGATTGGAGGTCGCGCCGGTACAGGGCAGCGTCGCGCATTCGGTGAAGGTGCGCTGGCGGTTCAGCGTTTCCTCACGCGACAGCTCGATGCCGGTCACCAGCGTGTGGCCGATCGTGCCCGTGTCGAAGCGGAAGGTGAAACGCGACTGGTTGGTCCAGTAGTCGGTGACAGCGTCGCGGCGCTTGGCATTGGCGCTGACCGTCCTGGCCACAGCGTCCGGCCGCTCCGGGGCGGAGGCGGTGTAGGCGTTCTTGCTCTGGCCATAGCGCAGGACCGTGTCGAACTCGACCGCGGGCGAGATCACCCATTTGGCGTTCGCGGTATAGACGTCGGCGAAGGTCTCGCCGAAGTCGCGCGACAGGACGCCGTAGAAATTGTCCCGGTCGACCGCAAACGGGCGATTGTTCGCGACGTCATAGGGGTGACCCCAGTCAGGCAGGTAATCGGTCGAGAGGTGGTAATAGTCGAAGCCGAAGGTCAGGGCGCCGGTCGGCGTCCACTCGGCCGCAGCGGCCACGCCCCAGCGGTCGTTGAAAACCTCATCGCGGCCGGCGACTTCGGAATCGTGCATCATGCCGTTGAAGCGGACGCGGAACGTGTCGGTCACTTCATGGTTCACGTCGATCGTGGCGCGGCGGGTCGCGTCGGAGCCGAGCGTGAATTCGACATCGCCCCAGTTGCCTTCGCCCGGTTTCTTGGAGACGAGGCTGACGGCGCCGCCGGTCGTGCCGCGGCCGCCGAACGCGGAGGATGGCCCCTTCAGCACTTCGATCTGCTGGACCGCAAATGTCTCACGCGAGCCGACACCAGGATCACGTACGCCATCAACATAGACGTCGTTACGGGCATCAAAACCGCGGATGAAGATACGGTCGCCGAACGCGTTGCCGCCTTCGCCCGTGCCCAGCGTGATGCCCGGCTGCGCGCGGAACAGGTCGCGGAAGGACTTCGCGCCCAGGTCGTGCAGCGTCTCGTCGGTGATCACGGTGATGGACTTCGGCGTGTCCAGCAGGTCCTCGGTGAACAGGCCGCTGGCGGATCGGATGGCGCGGTAGGGCGCGTCCGGGTCGCCATAGGGGTTTGCGTCAGCCGGCACGTCGGTCACAGTGACCGTCTCGGCCCGCAGTTCCGGTTCCTCGGCATCGTCGGCAAAGGCCGGGGCTGCCGCTGCAACGGCCAGGACGGCGGCCAGACCGGCCTGCGTGCGGAGGCTTCGCGGCTTGCGAATAGCTGTTCTCATTCTTGTCTCCCTGAGGGCCGCCCCGCGCGGCCAATGGGAAGGCCTTACTGATAATGAGAATGAATCTCAAGAGAGAATGAGAGCTATTCTCAAATAATTGTCACCTGTCACTCCGGGGCATGGAAACGCCAGGCGCCCGGTCCTCGGGAGACCGGGCGCTCCTTGCTGCGCCGGTGTTCTCTTGCCGGCACAGGTCTTATCGCGAGGCCTTTAGCTCTCGCCCATCGATCCCGGAGTCTCGGAGCGGCTCGTAGAAGGCGTCGTTCGTGACCACGAACGTGTCGTCGTTGAGCTGGAAGGCCCGGTCATAGCCAGAGGGAAGCTCGATCTGGCCGGTGGGTGTGTCCGCGTCATAGGTCTCGACATCGCGGATCCATTCGCTGGTATCGCGCTGGGAAGTGCTGTCAGAAGCGTTCTG
>JAWKUV010000032.1:0-22122 GCA_041398365.1 Hyphomonas sp.
GTCCGAAAATGGGCAGCCAGGGCTTCCCGGCTTTCCCAGCGCTCGGTGATGCGAACGAGACCCGGCTCCAGCAGATCCAGGCTGTAGGCATAGTCAAGGCAACCGGCCTCGGCCCGGCTTGCGCGGATCATCTTTTCCATGACTGGACGGGCTGCCTCGATCCGCTCCGGCGCGACGCGAACAGTTCCTTCGATAACAATCATGAATCCAGCAAGCCTCTCCGCTGAAGGAACGGCCCAACCCTGTAACTGTTCACGACGGCGCCTCCGGCTTTGACCTACCCGACTCGCATGCGCCCTACAAGCAACACACGATCAACAGCCGCCGGGAGAACCACCGCAACGGTTACGCTGGATGCCGTCCATCGAGTCGCGGGTATTCGTGGCCGTATAGGCGTCCCACGCATCCCAGACCTTCTGAGATTTGCAGACGTTTTTCGGAAAACGCGTGCCCGTCTCCTTGATCTTCCGACAGACGATCGCCGTTCCATCCGGCGAGATCTGGCCCTGCATGGTGATCGTGGCATCGTTCGGGTCAATTGCCGCCGTCTGAACGGGACCGGCGGTGGCACAGGCACTACAAAGCAGGATCAGACCGAAGGCAGAAACAGCGCGTTGCATATTGCGTTCCTCCAAAAGGAGACCATGCGCCCTAAGATCGCAAAGTCAACGCAATCCCTGGTTACGCAACCCGTTCCAGCCACGGAGTCGTAAGGCGGCGCTTCGTCTCAAAATGATCGATCTCGCCTGATGCCTGCAGCGACGCACCGATCTCGTCGAGGCCCTGCATCAGGTTCGACTTGCGGCCGGGGTCGATGTCGAACGGGTAGGTCTCGCCGTCCGGCGCCGTGACGGTCTGCGTCTCGAGATCGACCGAAAAGACATGGTTCGACCCGCCGGCCTGCTTCGCCAGCGCCTCGCACACGTTCACCGGAAGGCGCACGGGCAGGATGCCGTTCTTGTAGCAGTTATTGTGGAAAATATCGGCAAAGCTCGGCGCTATGATGACCGAGATGCCCTGGTCGGCAAGCGCCCAGGGGGCATGCTCGCGCGAGGAGCCGCAGCCGAAATTCTCGCCGGCAATCAGGATGCCCGCCTTCGCGAATGCCGGCTTGTTGAGCACGAAATCCGGGTTCGGCGAGCCGTCTGCCAGCGTTTTCAGCTCGTAGAACAGGCCCTTGGAGAGGCCGGTGCGCTCGGTCGTTTTCAGGAACTGCTTCGGAATGATCATGTCCGTGTCGATGTTCGACATCGGCTTGCCCTTTTCCAGCAGGGCCGCAGCGGTTCCGGTAATGTGCGTGAATGGCGTCATGGTCCGCTTCTTACTTGCCTGCGTGAGCGATGAAAAGCGTCGGAACGCCCATCGTCCCGTCGCGCACGGTGAATACGCTCGTGCCCGGCTTCCGGCCCTTGCGCATTTCCGAAACATTGAAGCCGGACGCTGAAAGCCGTGCATGCGCTGCGGCGAGGTCTTCCACAGTCCAGGTCAGGCCCCAGATCCGGTCCGGCCCCGCCGGATCGTGCGTCTCGCCCAGCCGGTGGATCACCTCGAAGGTCAGCCCGCCCGTGCGGAAGAAGAGGAATCGCGTCTTACATTCCGGCGCATTGCGGTCGAGCGCAAGATCGAGCCCGAGGCGGGCACCATAAAGTCCGAGCGCCCGGTCGGGGTTTGGCGTGTCGATGACGATATGGTCGAGCGAGACGACACCCGATCGATCCACCGCCTGAACCGGCAAAAGCGCATCCGGCTCGATCAGGAATGTCTTCACGCCGCTCGTTTCCGCGTCCGAACAGCGAAAACGTTTCCAGGAACGCATTTTTCCGTCGATTTCGTTCCGGCTCTCGCCCGGAACGATGTCCGAAGGCTTGAGGCCCCGGCGAGTCAGCTTGTGGTGGGCCGTCTCGATATCGGCCGTCCCGAAGGCCAGCGTCTTGAGGCCCGGACCTTCGGTCTCGATGATCTCGCGCAGCCGGTCGGCCACCGGCCCCTCGCCCTCGGGTGCCATCAGTTCGAGACTCGTATTCTCCACGCGGAAGATCGCCGTCGCAGACCCGCCCTCCCCGCCCACGCGCCAGTCCGCCGGCCGGCCAAGCAGGGTCTCATAGACCGCCGCGCCGGAATGGATCTCGGGCACCACGAGCACGAAATGATCGAGGCCGGTGATAATGGGGCTCATGACTTCTTCTTCCTGTCCTTTCCGAACCGCTTGCGGCGCGGGAACGGCATCACGCGCAGCTGTTCGCCTTCATGCGCCAGCGCGACGAGGCGTCCTTCTTCGTCCAGCCAGGCCTCGCCTTCAAGTTCGCCCTGCTTGCGCAGCTTCCGGACCCGCCGGGAGATCCGCAGCGGCACGACCCAAGTCTCCTCCCCGAGGCTCACTTCCGCCAGATAGGCCGCCGACTCCCCGTCGCTGGTACGCAGGATCTCGAACCCCACAGCCTGCGGCGTGCCAGTCTCGATCGCATGCGCCCGGCGCCGGTCGAAGCGCAACGAGAACCAGGACATCGCCACGAGATAGGCGCCGAACCCGGCGACCAGCAGCTGCACCCAGCCGGAGACGTCCAGACCGATCATCGCGTCGAGCCCGACCGCCATGGCGAGCATGACGAGACCGAGGACGAACAGGACGAGGGTGTGGACGGCGACCACGCCTCAGGCTTTCACGCTCTGCATCGGCAGGCACGAATTGACGTCCTTGAAGCCCGGCAGGGCCTCGACCCTCGCCATCCATTTGCGCATGTGGCCGAAGGGCGCCGTGTCGATCCCGCCCTGCGGCGCATAGGCTGCGATGCCGTAGATATCGATATCGGCAATCGTCGGGCCCGCGCCGACCAGCCAATCCTTGCCGTCGAGCAGCGTGTTCAGTTCCTTGAGCGCATTGGTGCCCATCTGGAAATTCGCTTCGGCCACCTGTTCCGGGAACGTGAAGAAGCCGAGCTTCAGCGCGCGCGACCGGTAGATGCCGGTGGTCAGCGCACCGGCAGCCCAGAGCTGCCATTCGCGGGCGCGAAGGCGCGAGGACCGGTCCTTGCCGCCGAACTTGCCGGTCTCGTCGGCGAGATAGTCGAGGATCACGGAAGACTGGCAGAGGCATTCGCCCTTTTCCTTGTCCTCCAGCACCGGCACCTGGCCGTAGCGGTTCTTGGCAAGGAAGGCATCGGCCTTGTGGGCGCCGGAGCGGAGATCGACATGTTCATAGTCGAACGGCGTGCCGGTGAGGTTCAGCATCAGGCCGACCTTGTAGGTCGGACCGGAAGCGAAAATGCCGTGCAGGGTGAATCGGGCCATGAAAAGATGTCTCCGGTGGGAAAATGGAGGCAGATGGGTTCTACAAAACCCCGCCGGAGACAAGAGGGGGAGAGATCTATTCGGCCGGAACAAGCGCCGTTTCGGGCTTCACGTCTGCTTGAGTGCGGCGGGCCCAGTCGCCTGCCGTTTCGAAGCGTTCGAGATAGCTCCTGTGCTCGGTACCCATCCAGCGGTCCCACCAGGTAAAGTAGAAGCCATAATTCCCGCTCGCGCGTTCATGGTGCATATCGTGATGGGTGACAGAGGTCAGCCAGCCGAGCACCGGCAGCCGGGCCCAGGATTTCGGCATCAGCTCGTAGCCGCAATGGGCGAAGGCGTTTTTGAAGATCATGATCATCATCACGATATAGAAGCCCGTTTCGTGGATCGGGATGATCATCAGGCCGACCGGCACGAAGGCGTACTCGACCACAGCTTCCAGCGGCGCGAAGGAATAGGCCGTGAACGGCGTCGGATTGTGCGACCGGTGATGGCGCATGTGGAACAGCTTGTAGAAGCGCGGCAGGTGCATGAACCGGTGCGCCCAGTAGAAATAGGTGTCGTGCGCCACGATCATCAGGGCGATGGAAGCGAAGAACCAGGGCCAGCCATATTGGGCGATGTCGCTGTACTGCCGGAAGATGCCCAGATCGGCGGCGTCGAAGATGACAATGTCCATGCCGACGAAGACCAGCACGGTCATCGCCGAATGCAGGAGTTCGCTGCGGATCTGCCGGGCGCGCGGCGTCGGCCTCCGGATCTTCCGGAACCGGAGGACATGCGACAGACCGAGCCAGATGACGACGAAGGTCGAGATGGTGCCGAGGAAATATCGGAACATCTCGAATTCGATGCCATGGGCTGCGCGGTGGATGAGGTGGTCGAGGGTGAAGTGGCTCCAGTCCATATGGATCTCCTGTGGTCTGAACTGGCCACAGGATGCGAACGGACGCGGAAGCCGTCTCCGCGGGACTGGAAAAGCCTGATCGAATTCGAAAACGAGGCGGTTTTTTCAGTTTTGACCGGTTTTCGAGAGCGCCGCCTCACGGAATTCCGTCGGCGTTACGCCCTCCTGCGCCCGGAAGGCCCGGTTGAACGGGGCGAGCGAGGCAAAGCCGGAATCCATGGCGATGGTCAGCACCGGCACCCGAGACAGCTGGGGATCCGATAGCTTCTCCTTGGCCAGCGCGATCCGGTAGCTGTTCAGGAAAGCCGCGAAGTTGCGATGACCAAGGCCGCCATTGATCAGGGCCCGTAACTGGTGTTCCGGCACACCGGCGCGTCCGGCGAGCGCCCCGATCGTCAGCCCCTGCTCCGTGAAAGCCTGCTCCTCGTCCATCAGACGGGTCAGGCGCGCGAGCAGGAGGGCATCCTTCGGTGGGATTCCTGGCGGCGGGTCCGGGTCCGGTGCCCGAACCGGCTGGAACAGGAGCGCTTCGGTCCTGAGCTGCGCCAGCCAGAGCAGACCCCAGACCGCGACTGCCAGGACCAGCCCCGCACGGAAGGTCGACACGGCGCCGTCATGCGCCCGACTGAACAGTGCCTCGCCGAAAATGTTCAGCCCCGCGGCGCCGGCGAGTGCGATGACGAACCAGAGGCGGATCGACCGGCGCGTCTCGACCAGGTCGTCCCGCCGCCCGACCAGCGCCGTCCAGACAAGGTGCAGCGCCAGGCCGGCCGAAAAAACATTCGTGGCATAGGGCATCCAGTCCGGCTTCATTCCGATCAGGCCAAGGTCCGACAGGCGCAGGACCAGCCAGAGCGCAAGGTAGAGCCCCGCCACCAGCCAGTCGCCCGCCCGCACCCGGAATTCGTCATCGAACAGGGACCGGCCGAACAGCCAGAGAAACAGCATGTTCGGCATGTCGATCATCCGGACAACGATCAGCACCGGATGCGGTGGCTGCAGGATTTCAGGCGCCGTGCCGACCAGCATCGCGGCCACGCTGATCGTCAGCCCTGCCCCCAGCCAGGCCTGCACGAGTCGTCCGGCATCCCGCAGGCAGAGGACCGCGGTGACCAGAAGGACCGCGACCGCCGGATATCTCAGCAGGACATCGAGAAGGAGCATGCGCTCCTGTCTACAGCCCTTCGAACAGGGCCGTCGAGACGTAGCGCTCGGCAAAGCTCGGCAGGATCGCAACCAGCGTCTTGCCGGCCATGTCGTCCCGGCTGCCCACCTTGATGGCCGCCGTCGCCGCCGCGCCGGAGGAAATGCCGCCCGGAATACCTTCCAGCTTCGCCAGCAGGCGCGAGTTCGCCATGGCGTCGGCATTCGACACCTGCACGATCTCGTCGATCAGGCTCGTATCGGCATTTTTGGGAATGAACCCTGCGCCGATGCCCTGGATCATGTGCGGGCCCGGCACGCCGCCGGAGAGAACCGGGCTGTCCTGCGGCTCGACCGCAATCACTTTCACGCCGGGTTTTTTTGCCTTCAGGACATGGGCGCAGCCCGTCATCGTGCCGCCGGTGCCGATACCCGAGATGAACGCATCCACTGCTCCGCCGGTGTCGGTCCAGATTTCCTCGGCCGTCGTCTTTTCATGGATCGCCGGATTGGTCGGGTTGTCGAACTGGCTCGGCATCACGGCACCGGGGATCTCCGCCACCAGTTCCTGCGCCTTGGCGATGGCCCCGTTCACGCCCTTCTCCTTCGGCGTCAGTTCCAGTTCCGCGCCGAGGAAGGCCAGCATCTTGCGGCGCTCGATCGACATGGATTCCGGCATGGTCAGGATCAGGCGGTAGCCACGGTTTGCGGCAACGAAGGCGAGGCCGATCCCGGTATTGCCCGAGGTCGGCTCGACCAGGACGGACTTGCCCGGCGTGATCTTCCCCGCCGCTTCCAGTTCCAGGATCATGTTGAGACCGATCCGGTCCTTCACGCTGGCCAGCGGATTGAAGAATTCGCACTTGAAGAGGAGGTTCGCCTTGATGCCGGTGGCGGCGGCGAATTTCGGTGCGGCGACCAGGGGTGTCGACCCGACGGTTTCAAGGATCGACGCATAGGTCCGCCCGCGAGGCCCATCCAGCGTCACATTGCCATGTAGTTTCACACTGCCTGCCATTGCGTCCTCCTGTTTCTCAGGCGCGGACTATCTGCGCCTGACGCGGCGGACGCAACTGAAAGCTCGGTTTAGGCCAATCCGCCGGCCGGGCCGGGGATTGCGGACCGGGCTGCATGCAGGCATGTCTCCTGCATGCTCTATCTTCTGCTCAAGGCCCTGATTTCCGGCATCATCGTTGCCGTGGTTTCGGAACTCTCGAAGCGCTTTCCGGGTACGGGTGCCCTGATCGCCTCGCTTCCGCTTGTCTCCGTGCTGGGCATGATCTGGCTGTGGCGCGACAAGCCCGACATCCAGAACATGGCCGCTCACTCGTCAGCTACCTTCTGGTACGTCCTGCCGAGCCTGCCGATGTTCCTGCTCATCCCTGCCCTCCTGAAGCAGGGCTGCCCGTTCTGGCTCGCACTCACGGCCGGATGTGCGCTGACGATCGTCCTGTATCTTGCGATGACCTGGCTCGGCCCGCGTTTCGGCCTGAAGCTCTAGCCGATCACGCCCGTGATCGCAGCCTTGGCAGCCAGCGCCGGGCTCATCAGGTGGGTTCGGCCGCCGCGGCCCTGACGGCCTTCGAAGTTCCGGTTCGAGGTTGAGGCGCAGCGCTCCCCCGGCGACAGAATGTCCGGGTTCATGCCGAGGCACATGGAACAGCCCGGTTCGCGCCATTCGAAACCGGCTTCGATCAGGATCTGGTCGAGCCCTTCCTGCTCTGCCTGCGCCCGGACGAGACCGGAGCCCGGCACGACCATGGCACGCACGCCCTCGGCAACCTGGTTGCCTTTCGCCACTTCGGCGGCTGCGCGCAGGTCCTCGATCCGGCTGTTCGTGCACGAGCCGATGAACACGCGCTGCACCGGCGTGCCCGCAATCGGCCTGCCGCCTTCAAGGCCCATATAGGCAAGCGCCCGTTCGCAGGCCGCCGCCTTCACCGGATCGGAGAAATCCTCCGGCTTCGGAATGATGCCCGAGACCGGGATGCCCTGCTCCGGGCTGGTGCCCCAGGTGACGGTCGGTTCGACATCCTCGCCGCGGATCTCGATCACATGATCGAACACGGCATCCGCGTCCGTATACAGCGTCTTCCAGAAGCTCTCGGCCGCTTCCCACGTGCCGCCTTTCGGCGCCGAGGGACGGCCCTTCATGTATTCGAACGTCTTCTCGTCCGGCGCGACGAGGCCTGCCCGTGCACCACCTTCGATGGAGAGGTTGCACAGCGTCATCCGGCCCTCCATGGAAAGCTCGCGCACCGCCTCGCCCCGGTACTCCATCACGCAGCCCGTGCCGCCCGCGGTGCCGATCTGCGCGATGATGTGCAGCGCAAGGTCCTTCGCCGTCACGCCGGGGCGCAGCTTGCCGCTCACCTCGATGGCCATGTTCTGCATCTTCCGAGCCCGGAGCGTCTGGGTCGCCAGCACATGTTCCACCTCGGACGTGCCGATCCCGTGCGCCAGCGCCCCGAAGGCGCCGTGCGTCGAGGTATGGCTGTCGCCGCAGACAATGGTCATGCCAGGCTGGGTACGGCCCTGTTCCGGGCCGATCACGTGGACGATGCCGTTGCGGATGTCGCCCATCGGGAAGAATTCGATGTCGTATTCGGCGACGTTCCGCGACAGGGTTTCCAGCTGGTTGCGTGCCTCCGGATCCTTGATGCCGGCAAGGCCTGCGGCCTGGTTCTCGGTCGGCGTGTTATGGTCGGCCACGGCCAGCGTCAGGTCGGGCCGGCGTACGCCCCGCCCGGCCGATTTCAGGCCCGCGAAGGCCTGCGGCGTCGTCACCTCATGGATCAGGTGCAGGTCGATATAGAGAAGGCTCTCGCCCGACGCCTCATCGGTGTGCACCACATGGGCATCCCAGATCTTGTCGTAGAGCGTCTTGCCAGCCATCGGGCCTCATCCTTGTTGCAGCGCGGCGCACAATAGCGGCACTTGCGGCGGTGAAAAGCCCGCGGCAGCCGCAAGGCCTCATGCGCGCAGCATTATTTTACCCTCCAGAGGTGGGGATGGCTGCGACCCCAGGCAATCCATGCCCTGAAGTGTCGCCCTCAGCGCAAGATCGACCGGCCTGTGCGGCTCCTCGCCCAGCAGGGCCACAAGCCTGGAATTGTCGAGCCGGACCGGCACGTCCCAGAGATATTTCATCTCCGCCATCTCCCGGAACAGGCGCACGACGGGCGACAGGGCCAGAACCACTTCCCATGGGAACCGGCGGATCGGTGCGTCCGGCGCGCCCGCAACGACGCGGAGGCGTTCGGCAAATTCCCGCCCGTCCGCGAACCAGTGACCGCCAAAGTGAAAGCTTGAAAAGGGCAGGAGCGCCGCTTCCTTTTCCACGAGCCGTGCGATGGTCTCGCCGAAATCCGGCAGATAGGCCCAGGCATGACCGGCGCCCCGGCGGCCCGGATGCGTGACAGCGCGTACCGGCCGGCCCGGCTTCACCATGCCCTGCGACAGCCAGGAATTGCCGGTGACCGGGCCGAAAAAGTCCCCCGCCCGCAGGATCAGGACGCGCACGCCCTCCTCCGACGCCCGGCGCAGCCGGTCTTCCATCTCGACCCGTATCTTCCCCTTTCGGGTTCGCGGGTGTTGCGGCGAGTCTTCCCGCAGCAGCGGGAAAGCGTCCGGCCCGTAATTGTAGACCGTGCCGGGAAACACGATCCGCGCGCCGCTCGCCTTTGCCGCCGCGATCGTATTCTCCAGCATGGGCAGGGCGAGTCCGCGCCAGTTGCGATAGCCGGGCGGGTTCACCGCATGCACGATCAGGTCTGCGCTCACCGCCGCTTCGGCGACGTCCGCGGCATTCATCGCATCGCCTTCCAGCCAGTCGGCCTCCGGGATCAGGCGGCGGCCTGCTTCCGGACGGCGGCTCAGCGCCCGCACCTGCCAGCCATGCCGGCGCAGCGCCATGGCGATTTCATATCCGGCGCCGCCCGTCGCGCCGAGGATCAGGGCCGTTCCGTTCTGTTTCATGGGAGAACTCCTTTGTGTCTTCACGGCAAAGGTGCGCTCAGCCCCGGATGAAAGAAATTGCGATAATATCTCTATCGGCTATACGAAAATAATGGAGCAAATGCCCCTCTCATGGGACCATTGCCGGTCCTTTCTCGGCGTCTGGCGCACCGGCAGCCTGTCGGCGGCGGCCCGCGCAAGCGGCCTGACCCAGCCGACTGTGGCCCGCCACATCACGCAGCTGGAGGACGCCCTCGGCGGCGGCGCCCTGTTTATCCGCTCCCCGCACGGCCTCTCCCCGACCGACCTTGCCGGCACGCTGGTCCCGCATGCGCTCGCCATGGAATCTTCGGCCGCCGCCATGCTGCGGGCCGCTTCCGGCGCGGACGGGGACCTCGCCGGCGCCGTCCGGATCACGGCCAGCCAGATCGTCGGCGTCGAGGTCCTTCCCGCCATCCTCACGGAAATCGGCGCGCTTTATCCGCAGATCGACTTCGAACTCGTCGCCAGCAACCAGACGGCCGACCTGTTGCGCCGCGATGCCGACATTGCCGTGCGCATGGTCCGGCCAAACCAAAGCGCGCTGGTCGCCCAGAAGGTCGGTGACATCAAGCTCGGCATGTATGCGCACCGGGCCTATCTCGCCCGGCGAGGACGGCCCGAAACGGTCGCAGAGCTCAACACCCACGCCATTATCGGCTTCGACCGCGAAACCGCTGGCGTGCAGGCACTACAGGGCCTCGGCCTGACGCTCCGCCGGGAAATGTTCGCCCTGCGCACCGACAACGACCTCGCCCAATTCACCGCGCTGCGTGCCGGCTTCGGCATCGGCATCTGCCAGACCAATCTCGCCCGCGCCTGTCCGGACCTTGTCCGTCTCTTCCCGCAAGAAATGACCTTTGCGCTCGAGACCTGGATCACCATGCACGAGGACCTGCGCGGCAACCGCCGCATGCGCCTTGTCTTCGACCATCTGGTCAGCGCCTTCACCGCCTATGCGAAAGCAAGCGAAGGGCCGGAATGAAAAGCGCCCCCGCCTTTCGGCAGGGGCGCTTTGATTTCCAGCGGGCGGCAGAGGATCCTATTCCTCGGCGGCGCCTTCTGCGGCGGCGGCCTCTGCAGCGGCGGCAGCGGCTTCAGCTTCGGCCTTCGCCTTGGCAGCAGCTTCGCGCTCGGCAGCAGCGGCCTCCTTGCGGGCCACTTTCTCTGCGTCTTTCTGGCGGCGGCGCTCGGTTTTCGAGACGGCGATCTCGACGTTCTCGATGCCGTGGCCCGAGGTACGCTCGGCGATACGGGCGCCTTTGCCGCGCAGGTCGCGGAGGTAGTAAAGCTTGGCGCGGCGGACGCGGCCTTTGCGCTTCACTTCGATCGACTCGATCATCGGCGAGACCAGCGGGAACACGCGTTCCACGCCTTCACCGAACGAGATCTTGCGGACCGTGAAGCTCTCGTTGATGCCGGTGCCGGAGCGGCCGATGCACACGCCTTCATAGCGTTGCACGCGCTCACGGTCGCCTTCCTTGATCTTCACGTTCACGGCCAGCGTGTCGCCGGGCGAGAAAGCCGGGATTTCTTTGCCGCCGAGGACGCGGGAAACTTCTTCTGCGTCCAGCTGTTCAATAATGTTCATCGCCTGTCTCCGGCGCTTTGATAACGGGGGTTTCGGAGTAAGCGGCGTATAAATCGGGGCGACGTTGTTTTGTCAACGCCTTTGCGCTGTTCAAACGCCATTCGGCGATGCGTTTATGATCGCCCGAGAGCAGTATGTCCGGCGTCCCCCGTCCCTCCCATTCCCTGGGCATGGTATATTGGGGATGTTCCAGCAGGCCTGTCTCGAAGGATTCCTCCCCCAGCGAGGCTTCATTGCCTGCAACGCCGGGCAACAGGCGCACCACCGCCTCGGTCAGCGCCATGGCCGCCACTTCCCCGCCAGCCAGCACGAAGTCGCCCATCGAGACCTCGATCATCTCCCGGCCCTCGATCACGCGCTCGTCGAGGCCCTCGAACCGGCCGCAGAACAGGATCAGGCCCGGCCCGGCCGCGTAATCCCGGGCCATCTGCTGGTTAAACGGTTTTCCGCGCGGCGACATATATATAAGGGGGCGTCCGTCGCGCGGCAGGCTGTCGATGGCCGCGGCGGCCACATCCGGGCGCAGCACCATGCCAGCCCCGCCGCCCGCCGGCGTGTCGTCGACATTGTGATGCCGGCCGATCCCGAAGGGGCGCAGGTCCACCGTTTCCAGGTCCCATATCCCTTCCTTCCGCCCGCGCTCCAGGATGGAGACGCCCAGCGGACCCGGAAAGGCCTCGGGAAACAGGGTGATGAAACTCGCCTTGAACATGGGCCGAGCCTTTAGCGCATCACGGGGGCGGCGTCATCAAGCCCCTCTCATGCCCCCTTGCCCGCACCACAAATCCCGTCTAATCCCGCCTCGTCATCTGGGGAGTAGCCAGCCGCCGCGAGGCGGGCTTCCGCGTCAACATACTCGGTCGAGAGGCCGTGGCGCGAAAGGGACGGGATCACCGTCCGGGCGAGACCAATGACGTCGCCTCCTGCCTTGCCGGGCGTGGGGAGCGATGTCGTTGGACTCGAACAAGGCCCGGCACGGAGATATTTCCATGGAAGCCCTGTTTACATCCACCGCTGTCGTCGCCTTGGCCGAAATCGGCGACAAGACGCAGCTGCTCGCCATCCTCCTCGCCACCCGTTTCCGTACGCCGGTGCCGATCATTCTCGGCATCCTCGTGGCGACGCTGGCGAACCACTTCCTCGCCGCGCTGCTCGGCGCGAGTGTCGCGAACCTGCTCGACGGCGAATGGTTCCGTTACCTGATCGCCGCGTCCTTCGTGGTCATGGGCCTCTGGACACTGATCCCCGACCAGCTGGACGATCTCGACGACAAGCCGACCCGTTTCGGAGCCTTCTTCGCAACCCTGATCGCCTTCTTCCTGGTCGAGATGGGCGACAAGACCCAGCTCGCCACCATCGCCCTCGGCGCGCGCTTCGACCAGATCCTCATGGTCACGGCGGGCACGACCCTCGGCATGATGCTGGCGAACGTTCCGGCGGTCTTCCTTGGCCATGAACTGATCGAGCGCGTGCCGCTGAACATCGTCCGTTTCATCGCGGCCGCCCTGTTCGTCGTGATCGGCGTCTGGCTAGCCGTCCAGACGGCCGGCTGGATCTGACCGGGGCCCAATGCCACGAGGGGCGATCGCTCCCGCGTTCTGCGACTGACACAATCCTGTGATTGACATCGGGTAGTATGAAATCATAAGTGGAATTCGGGAGCCATCTCCGCGGGGAGTAGAGTATTGGAAAAGCTGTTTCCAAGAATTGAAACGCTTGCTGACGTGATGCGCCTCGCACGCGGCGGCGGAATTGCCGGACTGATTTTCGTAGCCCTGATCCTGCTCGATGGTCTTCTGACCGTCGTGTCGGGCGGCGTCGGACAATTCTCCGGCACCCACGCCATGCCGCTGATCGGCACCGGTCTGGAGATCGCCGCGATCCTGATCCTGACCTGGCGGGTCTGGTCCGGTAAAGCCTGGGCCAGCGCCATCCTCATGATGGCCCTGTTCGTGATGAAGGCGATGACGGAAATTCCGGGCGGCCTCTACGGGGCGGCGTGGATCATCGCCTATTTCAGCGCCGGCCTGATGATGCTGAACGCCATCCGCGCCTCACTCCGCTACCGGGCCGTCACCGAAGCCACGCTGGCGGTTCCCGCCTGGTGAGCCTGCCCCGCGCGGCGAATTGACCTTTCCCGCAGATACGCGCTTCAATCCATCCGTCCTGGGGAGGATTGAATGAGTACGCTCGAAACCGTGGCCACCGTGGCCAATATCTTCGCGTCCGCCGCCGTGGTGCTGACGCTGGTCTTCATCGGCATCCAGCTGAAGCAGAACGCAGAACTGACGCGTATGGCCGCCGCGCAGACCTCCGCCCAGCTCCTGTCCACCAATCTCGGCCGCATCATCGAGAACCCGGACCTGGCCGAGCTGATCACGCGCGAGGGGGCGCCTGAGAGCTGGAACCGGGCCGAAAGGCTGCGCGTGTCGAACTTCCTCTCGGCCAGTTTCCGTCATTACGAAGTTCTGCACACGCACAGACGGTTCGGCGTGTTCGAGGAAGAACTCTGGGGCGGCACCGAAGCCCGCCTCCGCGACAGTCTCGACTCGGCCCCGATCCGCGACTGGTGGCGGGAGTCAAAAGCCTTCTACGCGAAAAGCTTCGTCGCCTATGTCGACGAAATCGCCGCCGAATGGGAGGCCATCGAGGCGATTGCGGGGATGGCCGCTGCCGCGCCGGCCGGGGAGAGCTGAGTGGGGCCAATGATGTCTTCCGCGCAAGCAGCAAAAAAAGCCATGCAACCTTTTTGCGGCTCGGGCATTTATGATTATCACAGGCAATTGGCGGACCTCCGCCATCAATCCGGGGACCACATAATGGACAAGACGCGACGTCACCTCCTTGCGGGAGGTTCCGCAACCCTGCTCGCTGCGAGCCTGACCGGCTGCGGCACGCTTCTCTATCCCGAACGCAAGGGTCAGGGCCGCGGCGGACGGCTCGACCCCAGCATCGTGATCCTCGACGGGATCGGCCTGCTCCTGTTCCTGATCCCGGGCCTCGTCGCGTTTGCTGTCGACTTCAGCAATGACACGATCTACCTGCCGGGCCGCCGCGCCGATGCCGACGACGTCATCAAGGTCCGCAGGACCGCTGCCCTCACCAAGCCGGAAATCGACCGGATCTGGCAGGAACAATATGGCGAGAGCGCACCTTTTGAGCTCTCGGATGTCCGCCGCCGGAATCTGGACGCGGGCGCCGACGTCGCCGTCGAACTCCACGCCTGCGCACAGAACGGTTATGCGCCGGCCTGATCCGGCCAATCGCGGAACAGTCCGAACTTCACGTTCGTCACCATCGCATTGGCGGTGAAGTGAAGTTCATCCATCTCCCCTTCCCGTGCCGCAGCAGCGCGGAAGGCGCTGTCGAGCTGGGCGAGGTCGCGCGTCTCGATCATGATGTGGAACTCCCGGATCGTGTCGGGGCGCAGGCCCAGCTTGCAGCGCATCATCCGCCAGGACTCGATCCGCCCCTCGCCCTGCATCTTCCCGAGGAAAGCCGGCAGCGCCCTGGCGAAGGCACGTTCGTCGGTGCCGGGCTTCAGGTCGAACCAGATATGATAAATGTCCATTTGCAACACGCTCGCAATTCAGTTTGCCCGATGACGCCGTCTTCTATACGTGAGTCTGCATGCCTGCGAGCCCCGCCCTTTCCGTGATCATTCCTTTCTTCAACGAAGCCGGGAACGTTCATCCCGTGATCGACGAAGTGCACGAACAACTGGCCGGCATCCCGTTCGAGATCATCTGCGTCAACGACCAGTCGTCCGACGCGACCGGCACGGAACTCGCCGAGGCGAAGGCAAGGCACCCGGATACGGTTTTCGTATTCAGCCATATTCAGCGCCGGGGAAAATCCGCCGCCCTCTTCACCGGGCTCAAGGCTGTGCGCGGTGAATGGGTCCAGCTTCTGGATGGAGATGGACAGAACGATCCGGGCGACACGGCCCGCCTCTGGAAGGCGATCATCGCGCCCGGTGCTCCGCCGCGGCTCGGCATCATCGCCGGCAAGCGCAACAGCCGCAACGATTCCGGTTTCAAATGGGTCCAGTCCCGCGTCGCCAATGGCGTGCGCCGCTTCGTGCTTCAGGACGATGCGACCGATACCGGCTGCGGCTGGAAACTGATCCGCACGGCGGCATTCCGTGATCTGCCCTATTTTGCCAGCATGCACCGTTTCCTGCCGGCGCTCGTGAAGCGCGCCGGCTGGGATGTGCGCGAGGAACTGGTGAACGACCGCCGGCGGCTGGCCGGCCAGTCGAAATACGGTTTCCTCGGCCGGCTCGGCGCCGGGATCTTCGACCTCATAGGCATGTTCTGGCTGGTCCGCCGCGGCGGCTACGGCATTGCCGCCGAGTGGAACGACCCGCCGGCCTAAAGCGCCTAAATTCCCCCTTCAGGCGAATCTGTTCGGGGAATGACCCCCTTCATCCGAGCCCCGGCCGGGCATGTCTGAAGGCCGTTTTGAGCCCCCTAGTCCTGGTCCCGGGTCGGCCGGTCACGGCTGCGCAGGGCGGGCGGACGCGTGTCGCGTTGCGGCTGCGCCTTGGGTTGCGGCGGCGGGGCCTGGACCCGCGGCGCCGGGGCGGGCGGCGGCGTGAAACTGCGAGCCGGCGCAGGCGGCGTCACAGCCCGTGGCGCCGGTGTTGACGGAGGCGTGAAGGTCCTCGGTTCAGGCGCAACCGGCCGCTCCACACGGGCTGGCGGTGTTGCGGGCATTACACGACGCGACGGAGCCGCAGCCGGCTGTCCGACGTCCCGCCGGTCCGGCTCGATGCGGCGCATGCCGGGCGGACGGGTGTCGCGCTCGGGCGGCGTACCGACCCGGCTCGCCTGCGGCGTCAGGGTCCGCGGGGCGCCGCGCGGGGCAGCAGCGGGTTCCGATGTAACGACAGGCGTCGCCGGGCGGGTGCGGCCCGAGCCGTCGCGGCCACCGCGGTCAGGCCGGCCGGCCAGCGCAGGTGTTCCCGGCTCACCACCGGCCAGTTCCGGCACGCGGCGGCGATCCATGCTGCGCTCGCCGGTGCGGCGCATGCCCGGAGGGGTCGTCACTTGCGGCGCGGGAGCCTCCACTGCAGCAGGTGCTACAGGTTGCGCACCGGCAAGCGCGGGCGGGCGTCCGTCACGGCTGCGGCCATCGCCAGGACGGCCGTCCCGCGGGGCATCTCGCCGGCCGTCCCAACCACCATCGCGGCCACCCCGCTCATGCCGGTCCCAGCTGTCACGGCCGGTCCCGCCCACGGGGCGGATCGAGGAAATATTGTCGTTCAGTCGCAGGCCGTTCAGCTTGTCGACCGAGGCGTCGACGATCTGGCAGCGGCCTGTGAAATTGGCATGCTCGCACACTTCCCATTTGCCGGAACGGATCTGGATCGACGAGACATTGTCGTTGAACCGGTACTGGCTGAGATCGCGGATTTCCCGGTTGATCCCGAAGGACGGGCCGCGCTCGTTGGCGTCGACATAGAGGGTCACGGCCGCATCGCGGGCGCCGTAATGGCCCCGCAGCGGCGGCGGATCCGGGCGGTAATAGCCGCCATCGTAATAGCCATAGCTGTTCCAGCCGAACCCATAGGGATCATAGCCGAGGCGCGGATCGTAATAGCCGTAGCGGCGATAGTCCGGCGAATAGCCGTAATGCGTGACCTGGATCGCGGTCGAGACGCCATAGCCATAGCTGTATGTGTCGTAGCCGTAGCTCTCGTTGTCGACGTAACGGATGTAGCCGTAATCGTCGCGCTCGAACATCAGGCCGTGCTCGGCTTCTGTATATTCATATACAGGACGCACCGACGAGACCTCACGCGAGAGGCCGAACCAGGCAAGGTCCGGCACGTCATAGCGCAGGAACACGCAGCGGCCCGTGAAGTCGCTGTGCTCGCAGACTTCCCACTGGCCCGACAGGACCGCCACCGAACGGGCCCGGTCGTTGAAGGCCATGTCCGGCAAGGCATAGACCGGGTCGTAGATTTCCCGCGCTTCGCCGGAAAAATTCTCGCCGCTGTAGAGGATCAGCAGCGGCGGGCCATCGTCCTGGCCGGGCGCGTAGCTGTACTGCTCATTGTCGGCCAGCGCCGTGCCCGCAAGGGTGATGGGCGCAGCGAACGCGGCGATCAGGCGGAGGAGTCTTGTCTTCATCGGCCATGCTTTCAGTCAGTCTGGCCATGACTATGGCAAATGCAATCTGAACGGGGCGCAACATTCTGTTACACGCCGCAACATCCCGTCATGCTTCGGGGGGCGGTGCGCCTTCGCCGGCATCCATCCAGTCGTCCAGCGTCGCAACGACGAGGCGCCGCGCGGCGAGGTCCACGACCGGCACATCGGCCAGCGTGAAGGGCACGAGCACGCTGCCGCCGCCGGCGAGGTCGATCTCCAGAAGGTCCCCTGCCCCGAAATCCTGCACCGCACGCACCCGGCCCGCGCGCTCGTTGCCGCCGGCAAAGACATCCAGCCCGACCAGGTCCTCGATATAGAATTCGTCCTCATCCGCCTCCGGCAGGCTCGCCCGCGGCACATGCAGGAGCGTACCGCGCAGGGCGTCCCAGTCTTCCTTCTGTTTCTGCTCTTTCGGGCGGACGATGAAATGGTCCTTGCCCGGTCGGGCAGATTTCGGCGTCAGCACCAGCTTCCCCGCCGCGTCCACAAGCGGGCCATAGTCGAACACGGCTTCGGGATCGGCGGTGAAACTCTTCACCCGCACTTCGCCGCGTACGCCATGGGCGCCCTTGAGGACGCCCACCACGATCATCTTCTTGTCAGCACCTGCGCTCATGCCGCTTGTCTAGCGGGGCAATGGCGCAGGGCAAGCGCGACGTGCGGTTGCCGCCTTATCGGCCGCGGCCGTCATACCGGCGGATCGACGTGATATTGTCGTTCATCCGGATCGGTTTGAGATTGCCCGCGCCGGCCGTCAGAACCTCGCAGCGGCCGCGATAGTTCGCGTCCTCGCAGACGAGCCAGGTACCGCGTGACACCAGGAAGGAGCTGGCCCGGTCGTTGAAGCGATAGGCGCCGAGATCAGGCACGTCCTGGCTCAGTTCGAGCCCGTCGCCGCGCTGGTTCGCATCCGGAAAGAGGACGAGGCCCGCACCCCAGCCGCCGGGACGGCCGCCACCGCCATAGTTCACCGGACGGATGGACGAGACATTGTCGTTCAGCCGATACTCGCCGAGACGCGACACGCTCGTGTCGATGATCTCGCAACGGCCGCGGAAATTGCCGTCCACGCAAACTTCCCAGACGCCCGAGCGGATCGCAATGGACGAGGCCCGGTCGTTGAATCCGAAACGCGCGAGATCCGGCTCGGCCCCGTCAATACGGACGCCCTCACCGGAAAAGCCGGCATCAGTATAAAGGACAGCGCTTGCCCGGCCGCCGCGCCAGTCGCGGTCGCGGTCGCGATCACGGCCATGCTCCGCACTGGCCGGCAGGGCGAGTGCAACAAGCCCGGCGGCGAGGGCAATGGCGGAAATCGGGTTCACCTGGGTCATAACGGGTTCCTTTCGCAGAGTGCGCTTGTAGGCAGAGCGAACTGAACCGGGCCAAGGTTCCCTGTTGTTTGCCGTTCACCTCCCCCGCCCCGGTGGGGCGCACGAAAAAGCCGGCACCCCGAAGGATGCCGGCCTGTCCGGTTCGCACGGGAGGTGCCGGTCCTTATTCGGACGCAGCTTCCTCGGCCGGAGCGGCAGCAGCTTTCTCGGCACGTTCCTTGGCGCGCTCCTGGGCTTTCTTGCCCGGCTCGCCTTTTTTCGGGTTGTTGCCGTGTTCCCATTTCATCACCGGCTTGCCGTCGACTTCCTGCAGCGACAGGAAACGGGCGACGCGGTCGGTCGGCTGGGCGCCCTTGCGGAGCCAGTCGGCAGCTTTGACGGCGTCCACTTTCACGCGATTGCCGGATTCTTTCGGCTGGCGCGGGTCGTAGGTGCCGATCTTGTCGATGAAACGTCCGTCACGCGGGGCGCGGGCATCGGCAACGACGATCGAGTAGAAGGGGCGTTTCTTGGACCCGCCGCGGGCGAGTCGGATCTTGAGGGCCATGGTTGATCTCCTGTGGTTCTGGCGTCTCGGGATTCAGGTAAGTGTAGGTCAGTCGGCCTCCTGGCCGCGGATCTGCTCATGATGGCGGATCACTTCCGCCACGATGAAATTGAGGAATTTCTCGGCAAAAGCCGGGTCGAGGCCGGATTCCTGCGCCATGGCGCGGAGCCGTTCGATCTGTTGCGCCTCGCGGACCTTGTCCGCGGGCGGAAGATTGTGAAGCGCTTTCAGCTTGCCGACTTCCTGGGTCAGCTTGAAGCGCTCTGCGAGCGTGTGAATGAGGATCGCATCGAGATTGTCGATGCTGGCGCGGAACTGGTTCAGCTGGAACAGGGCCAGCGTGTCGTCGATCGTTGTCATTTCTTCTTCCCTCCCAGTAGGTCGCCCATGCCGGGCGGAAGCGATGGGCCGCCAAGGCCTGGCAGGCCGCCGCCTGCTGCGCCGCCCATCTTCGCAAGGTCCGCAGGTGAAATACCGGCCGCCTGCGCGGCGCCGAGCAGGTTTTTCATGCCGCCCTTGGTGCGCATCTTCTTCATCATGCCGGCCATCTGCTGGTGCATCTTCAGCACCTTGTTCACTTCCTGCACGGAGGTTCCGGAGCCAGCGGCAATACGCTTGCGACGCGAGGCGTTGAGAAGCGCCGGCTTCGCGCGCTCGGCCCTGGTCATGGAGGAGATGATCGCCTCCTGACGTTTCAGGATATTGTCGTCGAGATTGGCGGCGGCCATGGCCTGCTTGGCCTGGCGTGCGCCGGGCATCATGCCCATCAGGCCGCCGAGGCCGCCCATGCGTTGCATCTGGCGCAGCTGGTCGGCGAGGTCTTCAAGGTCGAACTCGCCCTTCTTCAGCTTCGCGGCCATCCGCTCGGCTTTTTCCATGTCCATCTGCTCGGCGGCCTTCTCGACCAGCGAGACGATGTCCCCCTGCCCGAGGATGCGGCCGGCGACGCGCTTGGCGTCGAAAGCGTCGAGCCCGTCGAGCTTCTCGCCGGTACCGAGGAACTTGATCGGCAGGCCGGTGACGGCCCGCATCGACAGGGCCGCACCGCCGCGGCCATCGCCGTCCATCCGTGTCAGGACAAGGCCGGTCAGCGGCAGGCGTTCATGGAACCGGCGGGCTGTCTCGACCGCGTCCTGACCGGTCAGCGCATCGGCCACGAGCAGCGTTTCGGACGGCTGGGCGATCTGGGCGATCTCGGCCGCCTCGATCATCATCTGCTCGTCGATGCTGGTCCGGCCCGCGGTGTCGAGAAAGAGGACGTCATAGCCGCCGATCTTCGCGGCATTGAGGGCGCGGCGGGCGATGTCCGCCGGCAGCTGGCCCTGGATGATCGGCAGGGAGCTGACATTCGGACCGCACTGGTCGGCAAGGATCGCCAGCTGTTCCATAGCCGCCGGGCGGCGCACGTCGAGCGAGGCGAGCAGAACCTTCTTGCGGCCCTTGTCGGCGAGGCGCTTGGCCAGCTTGCCGGTCGTCGTCGTCTTGCCGGAGCCCTGCAGGCCCGCCATCATCACGACGGACGGCGGATTGTCGACGCGGAGCGTCGTGTCGGCATCCTCGCCGCCCAGCATGTCGACCAGGCCGTCATAGACGATCTTGATGACCTGCTGGCCCGGCTTCACGGAGCGGATGACCTCTTCGCCGACGGCGCGGGTCTTCACCTTGTCGATGAACTCCTTGACCACCGGCAGCGCCACGTCGGCTTCCAGCAGCGCCACGCGGATTTCGCGCAGGGCTTCGGACACGTCCTTGTCGGACAGCGCGCCGCGCCCCGTCAGGCTGTCGAATATGCCGCCAAGCCGTTCGCTGAGGGCGTCAAACATCCGTGTCACTCCTTTGCCGTCTGTCAGATAGGCCTGACATGGGCGCTCCATGGTCTATGCGCAAAGCCGAAGAGCCCCGCTGAGCGATACTTCGCCGGGCGGGGGGCCTCGCTGTCCTCACGGGATCGGTCAAGGCGCGCTTCTTGGATTGCGCAGATTTGGCGCGCCTAAAGCACGGGAAAACCCGGCCCGTCAAGCATTTAAGCCTGTTGCAGCTCCCGCACCCGGTCCTTCAGGAGGGCAATCGCGGCCACAGCCTCGTCGCCGACGAGCGACAGGAGCACCATGTCGGCCCATGTGCCGTTGGCCATCCGGATATAGCTGCGCAGCGTTCCTTCGCGTTTTGCCCCGAAGCGTTCGATCGACCGGACGGAGCGCTCATTGGCTTCCGGTGTCAGGAATTCGATGCGCCGGATGCGCGAGCCGACCGCGC
The DNA here is from genome assembly GCA_041398365.1 of Hyphomonas sp. Lineage (GTDB taxonomy): Bacteria > Pseudomonadota > Alphaproteobacteria > Caulobacterales > Hyphomonadaceae > Hyphomonas. The sequence goes on from JAWKUV010000032.1 coordinate 21,221, forward strand.
GCTCGATCGTGGCAAGCTGGATCGCCGGTACGATAACGGTGCCCCGCATCTCCGGGTCAACCCAGAGCGACGCCATGCGCAGGCGTCGGTGCGTGCGGGAGATTTCGGCAAAGGCAAACACGCCCGCGAAGGCGCCGTCGGACTTCCGCCAGATGGTGAACGGGATGTAGTCGCCGGATTTCTTCATCTCCAGCGCGTGGTCGAAATAGGAATGGAAATTGGTGCCTGTTGCGATGACCGGCATCCACTGCCACATCGCCTCGACCGCACTCGTATTGGCAAGCACGTCCCGGTCAGCTTCCGTCAGCAATTTGAAGCTGACCAGCTCGTTCTCAAAGCCGGGATCGTCGAGTTTCATACCCTCTATATGGGGGTATCCGCCCTCACCTTGACAAGCATTAACAAAAGAAAATCCCGAATTCCAAAAAGGAATTCAGGATTTATCAGTTCTGTTTTGGTATTTACTTCGCGCTGGCCGGGCCCATCAGCTGGCGGCTCAGATAGGTGAATTCCAGCGCCGTGCGCTTGGCGCGCTCGGTCTGGTTCGCTGCCGCGGCATGGCCGCCGTCGATATTCTCGTAATAGAGGAAGGGCAGGCCCGCCGCCTCGAACTTCTTCGCCATCTTGCGCGCATGGCCGGGATGCACCCGGTCATCCTTGGTCGAGGTCACGAAGAAAGGCTCCGGATAGGGCTTTGCCGCATCGAAGTTCTGGTAAGGCGAGATCGTCTCGAGGAAGGCGCGCTCCTCCGGCACGTCCGGCGAGCCATACTCGTCCACCCACGAGGCGCCCGCCAGCAGGAGGTGGTAACGCAGCATGTCCAGCAGCGGCACCTGCACCACGACAGCGTTCCAGAGGTCCGGACGCTGGTTCAGCATCACACCCATCAGGAGGCCTCCGTT
>JAWKUV010000033.1:0-21508 GCA_041398365.1 Hyphomonas sp.
CACCTGCGCCGAAGCGTTCGGCGCGATGAAGGTCGCCCATGAGATGACGGTGGAGTATTCCCGCCAGCGCAAGCAGTTCGGTGTGCCGATCGGCAAGTTCCAGGTGCTGCAGCACCGCATGGTCGACATGTATATGGAATACGAGCAGTCGGTCTCGATGACCTATATGGCCACGTTGAAACTTGGCGATGATGAGGTAACGCGCAAGAAGGCGGCTTCGGCTGCCAAGGTCCGTATCGGCCAGGGCGGCCGCTTCGTCGGCCAGCAGGCGATCCAGATCCATGGCGGAATGGGCATGACCGACGAACTCGCCGTCGGCCATTACTTCAAGCGCCTGACCATGATCGATTCCGAATTCGGCAATGTGGACCACCATCTGAAGCGGTATACGGACCTTTCCGCCGATCTTCCGGTCGCCGCCGAATAGGCAAATCCGGAAATAATCTGAAAGCCCCGGACCATCGGTTCCGGGGCTTTTTATTGGCCCGGTGGCCGGCGATTAACCATCCCGGCGTTACAGGCCTTGGTCCGAGGCGCCGCGGGCCGTAGGCTACGGCAGGGTTCTTGCTTGCCCGCACGGCGACGACGATAGCAGGGGCCGGGGCAGCGCGATGCTTGCAGGGCAGGAGACCGGAATGAAGACGCAGGCAGTCCTGTCCCGCCGCAGGGTCATGGTCGCCGCGCCGACCTATAAGCGCAACGACTTGCTGGACGGCCTCCTGGAAAGCCTGAACGCGCTGAACATTCCGGCCGATACGGACGTTATTTTTGTCATCATCGACAATGACGGCGACGAGGGTGCACGGCCCGTCGTCGAGAAATGGCAGTCCCGTTTTGTCGCACCGCTCCAGTACCAGACCGAAAAAGAGCCCGGTGTGACGCATGTCCGCAACCGCGCGCTGGACCTCGCGGCGGGTCAGGATCTCCTTGCCTTCATAGATGACGATGAGTTCGCGGACCCGGACTGGCTGGCCGCGCTCATCGCCCGCTACGAGGCGACCCATGCGGCCGCCGTCTTCGGTCCGGTCGATCCGGTCTATCCGGACTCCGCACCCGGCTGGATGCGCGACTGGGCGGTGCATGGCACGCACATTTCTGCAGATGAAGACCAGGCGAAGCCCGGCGCCACCTGCAATTGCCTCATCGATCTTGGCGTCGTGCGCGAGACGGGCCTCTGCTTCGAAACGCGCATGTCGCTGACCGGCGGTGAGGATACGCTGTTCTTCACGCGCCTGCTCGACGCAGGCTACCGACTTACGCGGGCCAGCAAGGCGAAGGTCTTCGAACACATCCCGGAAAGCCGTGCGACGCCGAACTGGCTTATGCGCCGCTGGTACCGGACGGGCATGACGGACGCCCTCATCGCCGGGCGCGACATGTCACCGGCGGCCGCGCGTCTGCGGGGGCTGGTTCATGGCCTTGTCCGGGTCGCCATCGGCTCCGCTGCCGTAGCTGTGGTGGCCATCGCGACACTTGGCAATCCCCGCCAGGTGCTGGCGCGCTGCTATACAGTCTGCCGTGGCGCCGGCATGGTCACCTTTGCCTTCGGCAGGCAATATGAAGAGTACGGCCGCGCCGGTTAATCAAGCCGCGCCCTACAGGCGGCGCATAACCTCCTCCGCAATTGCGAGCGAACTTGTCAGCCCCGGCGATTCAATCCCGAACAGGTGGATGAGGCCGTCGTGCCCGTGCAGTTCAGGCCCGTCGATCCGGAAATCCGCGGCTGGCTCTCCGGGGCCTGACAGTTTCGGCCGGCAACCGGCAAAATCTGCCACCAACGCGTCCTCCGGAAGCTCCGGCCAGTAGCGCCGGGCGGCATCCCGAAAGTCGCCGGCCAGACCCGGATCGACCGCATAATCGACCGCATCCGGATCATCATGCTCCAACCATTCGACATCCGGCCCGAAGCGCATCCGGCCCTGCAAATCCAGCGTCACATGCACACCAAGGCCGCCATCGGCCGGCACCGGGTAGATGAGTCGGTTGAAGACCGGCCGCGTCTGACAGGCAAAATAGCTGCCCTTGGCAAGAGTGAGGAAGGGCAGGTTCGCCGCATCGTAACCGTCCATCCGGCGGGCCAGCCCGACAGCGTGCAGTCCGGCGCTGTTTACCAGCACACGCGTAACGATCTCTACGGGTTCCGCGCCACCGACGCGCAGGCGATACCGCCCGTCGGGCTGGATCGTTATCTGTTCAACCGGCGCGCCCAGCACGACGGCGCCGCCATGATCCTCAAGATCGCCTTGTAAAGAAAGCATATAGGCGTGGCTGTCGAGGATCCCGGCTTCTTCAGACAGTATTGCTCCGGCGCAGGCCAGGTGCGGCTCAATCGCAGTCGCCTCGGCGCCGGTGAGCAGGTTCAGCCCCTCCACGTCGTTTTGCTGGCCGCGAGCGAACAGGGCTTTCAGCGTCTCGATTTCGGCGTCCGACGTCGCCACGATGAGCTTGCCGGTCTTCCTGTGTGGCACGCCACGCGCCGTGACCCATTGATACATCTGCCGGCGTCCCGCCACGCACAGGACATGACGCAACGATCCCGTCGGATAGTAAATGCCCGCATGGATGACTTCGCTGTTGCGTGAGGACGTGCCCGATCCGATACGGAAAGAAGACTCCAGGACCAGGGTTTCATGGCCCGCACGAGCCAACGCGGCGGCGCAAGCGAGGCCGACAGCGCCTGCGCCGATAACGACCGCACCGGTTTCCAGCATTGCCTGCATGCGCCAGTCCTTTGTTCATCCGCCTCTATCAGGCAGGCGATGTCCGCGCCAAGGCAGCGCACTGATCCACTCCGGCACAGTAGCTTTGCTGGGCCCCCTGATCCTGCAGGATATCCGCCGCGCCGGCCCCCTGTTTAGCTTGACGCAAGGCTGGCGGATTAGCCCGCTTCTTGCAATGAAAGGGCTGGATAGCGCGACCCGTAACAGCAGCAGGATCCCCGCAACTCATGACCGCCGCGCCACAACCTCCTGCCTATGACGAGACGAAAGTCGCGATCGTCATCCCGCTCTACAATGACGCGGCGAATATTGGCCGGGCGATCGAATGCGCGATCCACCAGGAGATGCCGGACGGCTTTCGCCATGAAGTGATTGTCGTGGACGACTGCTCGACCGACGCCGGCGCCGCCATCGCGGATGACTATGCGCGGCGGCTCGAGAAGGTCACGGTCCATCGCCTGCCGTACAATCAGGGCCCGTCAGGCGCCCGCAATGCAGCCCTGATTGCGACAGATGCCGGCTGGTTCACACCGTTCGACAGCGATGATGTCATGGCCCCCAGTCGGATCGCACGGTTGCTGGACCGGGCCACGAAAGATGGGCTGGACCTCGTCGCGGACAATCTCCTGATCACTTACAATCATGCGCCGACCGTGGCTGTGCGTGAACTCTGGCCGGGTAAGCCGCGGGGCGACATCGCCCTGACGGCCGAACTTTTCCTCGAACGCTCGACCCATGTAGAGCTCGACCGTTCGGAGCTGGGCTTCCTGAAGCCGCTGATCCGCCGGGGCAGCCTTGCGGGCGGGCCGGCACATTATGTCGCTGAACTGCGCTTCGGTGAGGATTTCGAGTTGTATGCCCGCCTGCTGCTCGATGGAGGCAAGGCCGTCCTGACCGATCCGGAGGGCTATTACTTCGTTTGCCGGGAAGGGTCTGCCTCGCGCAGCCAGGGCAGGGAAGACCACAAGAGGCTCGCCCGGATCAGCCGCGGCATGCTTCGCCGGATAGACCTGTCGGCCGCTGCCCGCACCGCGCTGGAAGATCATGCCGCCTATTGCGAGCGCGAATGGGCCGCCTGGGCCTCGATCGAGGCGGTACGGTCGAAGAGCCTGCCGAGGCTCGCCGAGGCCTATTCTGTCTCCCTTCCGGCCAGCCTGCACGTGACCCGCCAGCTTCTCGGGGCCGTCCTGTCCCGGCTTGGCCTCGCGTCCCGCAAGGCGGAAGGTTAAACTCGTCCGTACACCCGCAAGCCGAGTGGAAGCCTGAATCCTCGCGCGATAGGCGAAAAAGATAGTTAACGCAGGCGTTCGTAAACATCTCGGGGCACAAAATTTACGGGTTCGGACCGCCCACCACATTTTCGGCGAACTTTCCTGCGCCTGTTCAAGCCATGCGAAAGTCCGCTTGCGGGCAACAGGCCAGAATATTTTGCCAGAACGCTTTGAACGTGGGGGCCGTGATGGTTAACTGGGCCCGACAATCTCACGGTGCCATGGTATGAGACTTGCAAACCCGTTGAGGTAAACAGCACCAGACAAGGAATTCTGGGGCTTCGAAGGGACACGACCAATGACCAATTTCAAACGCTTCTGCCTCCTCTCGGTTGCGGCCGGCGCCATGATCTCCTGGGACGCGTATGCTCAGGGGCAGGGCAACTACTACAGCCGCGACAAGTACGAGGCGGTGATGGAACGCCGTCAGCCCGAATTCGATCCGGAGCCGATCCGGCTCGGGGCCTTCCTGGTCGACGCGACGGGCATTGTTGGCGTGACCTCCAACTCGAACGTCTATGCGTCTGCCCTCAGCGAAGAGTCCGATGTGATTACCCGCATCGGCGCAACCATTGCGGCACGGACGGACTGGTCGGTGCACGAAATCGGCGCGGACCTGTCCGCATTCCGGAATGAGTTCTCGGACTTCTCCGACGAATCCAACAGCGAACTGCGTGCAGCCCTGCGCGGCCGCCTGGACGTGACCCGTGACCTCAAGCTCGGCGCTTCCGTTTTCACGGAAAACCGGACCGAACCCCGCACGGACCCCTCGAACGCAAACGGCCTGCAGAAGCCGATCGAGTACACGCGCAGCGGTTTCGAGCTGCAGGCAAACTACCTCAACGACCGTTTCCGCTGGACCAACGCCGTCGGCATTACGAAGTCCGATTTCAAGGACGGGCGCCAGATCGGCACCAATATCGTGGTCGACCAGGATTTCCGCGACCACGACTCCACGACGGGCCGCTCGCGTCTTTCCTACGCCGTTACGCCGAACGTCGCCGTCTTCGCGCAAGGCACGATGCACGAAGAGTCCTATGACTCCACGCAGCTGATCGGCGGCGCCCTGCGCTCGCGCGACTCGACCGGCTACACAGTCGCCGGCGGTTTCGATTTCGAACTTACGGCCCTCGTGCGCGGCGATGTGGCTGTCGGCTACATGAGCGAAGACAAGGATGATCCCTTCTTCAAGGACGTCGATGGCCTTTCGCTCGATGGCCGTGTGCTCTGGTTCCCGACCCGCCTGACCACTGCCACCTTCACGGCTGGCCGCCACGTTCAGGATGTCGGCCTCTTCGCCTCGCCGAGCGTGCTGGTGACCGATTTCGGCGTCCGCGTCGATCACGAACTTAAGCGCAACATCATCCTCTCCGGCACGTACCGCAATTCGAACTATGACTTCCAGGAGCTGAGCCGCACCGACGATGTCAACGAGTTCGGCGCGTCGGTGATCTACAAGATGAACAAGCGAATCCACCTGGAGGGCTTTGCCCGTCGTATGGACCGCGACGCTTCCGGATCGGCCCTTACCTTCGACCCATCTTATGGTGTCGATCTCTTTGGTGTACAACTCAGTCTGCATCCCTGATCCAGGGGGTGCAGCCCCGCCTGTTTTTGTTTTCTCTTACCCCAACGGTAGAATACCTTGTCCAAGAGCTTCAGCCTCGAGCTGCCATCGCAATACATCGCGCCTCCGCCTGAATCTGCGGGAGAGTCGATCTTCAGTTTGAAGGCGCTGGTTGGTACCATCTACCGCCGCTTCTGGCTGATCGTCGGCAGCTTCCTGACGACCTTCCTGCTGATCGCCTACATCACCTTTACGTCGACGCCGATCTACAAATCGTCGGCGACGATCAAGCTCGCGGTCGACAAGGAAAACGTGATCGACCTCGGCAGCGTTCTGAACGGCGTGGCCGCGAACACGGCGGAGATCGACACCGAAGTTCTGGTGATCTCGTCCAAGTCGCTGCTGACCAAGGTGGCTGAGAAGCAGCGCCTGATCGAGGATGCTGAATTCAACTGGACGCTGCGCAAGCCGAAGCCCGGTCTGCTGGATGGCCTGATCAAGCCGATCAAGAAGAGCCTCGGCATGAATGTCGAGCGCGCCGATCCCTATGCCGGCATGACGGCTGAGGAACGCCAGGCCGCCATTATGGAAGCGGTTGTCGGCACGCTCATGGGCAAGGTGTCTGTCGGCCGTGTCGGCACGACCTACCTCCTGACGATCACCGTAACGTCGACGTCGCCGGAAACCGCGGCGCGGCTCGCGAACTCTGTGGCCGACCAGTACCGGGTCCAGCAGCTCGAAACCAAGCTCGACGCAACCCGCCGGGCAACCGAATGGCTCAGCGAGCGCGTCGCCGCCCTGCGCGACGAAGTTGCCGAGAAGGAAAAGCGGGTGGAGCTGTTCCGCGCCGAGAACAATCTCGACACGGCCATGGGCAACACGCTCACCGAACAGAACATCGCCTACCTGACCTCCCAGAAGACCCAGTTCGAAGTCGAACTGAACCGTGCCCGTGCGCGTTATGAGAGCGCGCGCCGCCAGATCGACTCCGGCGCCGGCCCGGAAGGCATCGGCGAAGTTCTGGACTCGCCGCTGATCACCAGCCTCAAGTCGCAGCTCTCCACGCTGCGCGGACGTGTCGCCGAACTCGAGACCCGCCTCGGGCCTCAGCACCCGGAACTGATCGGCGCCCGCAACGAGGTCAGCGATGTCGAGCGTCAGATGGAAGCCGAAATCCGGCGCATCTCTGCGAACCTCGAAAACGAGGTGAAGGTCAAGCAGGACCAGGTCAACACGATCCAGGCACGCATCAACCAGGCAAACGCGCAGTTGCGTGGCAACTCGATTGCGAGCGTCCGCCTTCGCGAACTTGAACGCGACGCCCAGACCAGCCGGACGCTCTATGAGGAATTCATCGCCCGTTCGAAAGAAACGCGCGAGCAGGACGACCTTGTCCAGGCCGATGCCGTCATCCTGTCTAAGGCGTCGGTTCCCGGCGGCCCTGCGGCACCCAAAAAGGCACTCAACCTGATCATCGGCGCCCTGCTTGGCGGCATGCTCGGCGGTGGTCTGGCGCTGCTCGCCGAAATCTTCGACGCCAAGCTCAGCACCACCGACGAGATCGAGCGCAAGCTCGGCGTGCCGGCGATCGGCTCGGTCCCCTCATCCGCGGTGCCAACCTGTTCGGCATGGGCCAGACCAGCCCGGCCGAATTCCTCGTCGAAAATCCCTTGTCGGCCTTTGCCGAGAGTGTGCGCTACTTGCGCGCTGCAATCGCATTCTCGGATCTCGACAGCGAGACCAAGACGGTCGCGCTGACCTCTTCGCTGCCGGACGAAGGCAAGACCAGCCTGACGCTCAGCCTTGGCCGGATGTCGGCCATGTCGGGCTCACGCGTGTTGGTCATCGATGGCGACTTCCGCCGCCGCCAGCTGACCGGCATCGCGGGCCTGACGCCGGAGATCGGCTTCATCGAACACCTGTTCGGTGCCGGACAACTGTCCGATGCGATCCAAAAAGACAGCAAGACGATGCTCGACATCCTGCCGCTGTCGATGTCGGGTCACACACCGCATGACGTGTTCGGTACGCGCGCCTTCGACGACCTGCTGGCCCGACTGCGCTCCATGTATGACCTGATCCTGATCGATACCGGCCCGCTGCTGCTGATGGCGGAAGCGCGTGTCGTGGCAGGCAAGGTCGACAAGACCATCCTCGTTGTGCGTTGGCGCCATTCGACGACTGTTGCCGTCAAGCAGTCGCTGAATCTCCTTCGTTCGTTCAAGGCGGACCTGCTTGGCGTCACGCTCAATATGGTCGACCTGACCCGCCGCCGGCATCACCGCGATCCGGGCGCGTCGTACAAGGCCTATCGGAAATACTACCAGATGGAGACCAAACGGTCCCTGTTTGGCATCAACCTGTCGTCGGCCAGCCGCCCGAAGGCGAAGAACAAGCGTCCCGTCGCTGTTCAGAACCCGCCGGAGCGTGCAGAGGCTTTCCCTGAACCGGTCGACTCGTTCGACGACTAAGGGCTAGCCGTCTCATGTCGGGAAATGCGCGGATCGCGGAGCATAGGGGCGAGGCCGGGCGGCCTTCCAGATCGCGCCGGCTCGCCTTTTTCGGGCATGATGCAGGTGACGCCAGCGTGCGGCGCCGGGTACAGGCCTTCCAGGATGATGGCATCGAAGTTCAGGGCTTCATGATGCGCCGCGGCGCAGCCGAAGAGACCCCCTGGAATAATATCGACCTCGGCGACACCCGGGATGGGGCCTTCCTTCAGCGCGTGCGGCGCATCCTGTCCGGTGCCCGCGTCGCAGCGGCTCGCCGCGAGGATCTGGCGGCGGCCGATGTCATTTATGCGCGCAATCTGGACATGCTGGCCTGTGCCTTCCTGGCGAAACGCTATGCCCGGCTTGCCACGCCCGTGGTCTATGAATCCCTCGATGTTCACCGCCTCCTGACCCGGTCCGATGCGATCGGCCGGTTGATGCGCTGGCTTGAGGGGAGGCTTCTTGCGCGGACGACGGGACTGGTCGTCAGTTCGCCGGCCTTCCTGCGCAATCATTTCGAATGCCATTATCCGGGCCGCTATCGGGCTGTTCTGGTCGAGAACCGGCTCGCGGCCGGCGCGGACTATGGGCCAAGGCCGGTGGTGCGGCCTGTCATGCCGGACGGAAAACTGCGGCTCGGCTGGGTCGGTATCCTCCGATGTCAGCGGTCATTGGATCTTCTGTGCAGGCTGGCCGACACCTTCCCCGACCGGCTGGAAATCCATCTGCACGGCATTCCCGCCCGCAAGGAGATCCCGGTCTTCGAGCCGGAAATCGATGCCCGTGCCAATATGACCTTCCATGGCCGCTACAAGTCACCGGAAGACCTTGCGGGGATATATTCGGGACTGGACGTGGTCTGGGCCGGCGATTTCATGGAAGCCGGCTACAATTCCGTCTGGCTGTTGCCGAACCGGATCTATGAAGGCGGCTATTATGCCACGCCTGCGATCGCGCCTGCCGGGACGGAGACGGCCGCCTGGATCGCGGCGCGCAGCGCTGGCTTCATCCTGTCCGAACCCCTGGAGGAAACGCTGGCAGCGCTTGTAAGTGCGTTGCTCGCTGACGGTACACGCATCAGCGAGTATGCCGCGCGGCTCTCAAGCTGTCCGGCAACGGACTTTGTCCAGCCGCACGGATTCCTGTCCGACGTCCTTGAGGGCCTTTTGGCCGGGAAGGTGGCGGTATGAACGTGACGACCCGGATCGAGATGGACGACGATCGCAGCCTGACTTGGGCGAATGTGTATTCAGACGAGCGCACGCCGCCGATCTGGGAACAGGCGATGGTCACGCTCTGGTTCTTCCTCACCTATCTGCCGGTCCCGGGCGGGTCGGCGTTCCTGTACCTGCTTGTCATGGCGATGATGGGCATTCTTCTCCTGGAAAAGGAAAAGATCCTTCCCGTTGTGTTCCAGGCCTGGCCACTCCTGTTGCTGCCGATCTTCGGCATCTTCTCTTTTATGTGGTCGCCGCATCCTTCCGGCGCGATGCGCGACGGTATTCTCCTCACGCTCACGGCTGTCATTGCGGTGATCATCGGCTGCCGTCTCGGCATGCGGTATATCTTCCGCTGTCTGATGTTCGCCGGCTGGATGGCGACGCTCTATATCCTGCCTTTCGGGCATTTCGAATATGGCGGGATCATCGGGTCCAAGAACTTCTTGGCCCTTCAGGTCACCTTCATGCTGCTCCTGTCCACGGCGACTGTGCTGAACAAGCGCGAGCCGCTTCTGCTCAGGGTAGCCGCGATACCCTTTATTCCGCTGGGGGCGTACATCGTCCTCAGCGCTCATTCGGCGACGTCGCTGGTCTTCACGGTCGTCGGGCCGTTCGCCCTGCTTATGGCCAAGTTGTTCTGGGTCGAAATGGCAGACGTCCGCTATGTTCGCGGCAGCGTGTTGGTCGGTGCGGTCATTCTGGTCCTTCTCGTGATCATGGTGATCCTCAGCATGCCGACAAACAATTTCGAGGACCAGTTCCTGGGCCTGGTGGGACGGGAACGAAACCTGACAGGACGCACGACAATCTGGATGGCAGGGCGCGTGGTGCAGGACCAGCATCCGATCTTTGGCACCGGTCTTGCCGGATTCTGGAACCCGGAGAACGGCGCGGCCCAGTCGATCAACCATTACGACTTCAAGCCATACGGAACGAAGCTTTCATTCCACAATGCCTATATGGAAGTGCGGGTCCATCTCGGCTGGATAGGCTTCTGGCTGTACGTCCTCATCTGGTCGTGGTGCGGATTCCGCATCCTCAAGACCTGGCTTCAGTCGCGTTACATGGAAGCGTCCTTTATCGTCATCGCGACGATTCTCGTCTTCATTTCCACATTTACCGAGTCGTGGGCGTGGGCCGCTTTTTCGACACCGGTCAATGTGCTTTACCTTGGGGCAGTTGCGACACTCGGCGGGAGCCGCAAGCAACTCGTGGGCAAGATTCCTGTAGTGATTACGTCAGCGCCCGGAAAACCAGCGCGCCGCGCTTCCCGCTAAAGGCTGTCAATGCTGCTTTTGGTGTGTGTCGTTTTCAGGCCACAGATGGTCCGGAAATGACAATTCTGTATGCCTAAACACCTTCCCTGAACTGACACATTGTTGCCAGAGTCCGGAACCATTTTTCGTAGCGTACGTAGAGTTCGTCGCTGGTGTCCTTAACACGCCTTTAATGGTTACAGGATTGATATGCTGCCATGCGCAACATCAGTCCATCCGTACCTGGGAGCAGACCCGTGGTAGACGTTGCAAATGCGGCTGTGTCATCGCGTGCGTGGGAACAGGACGCGCGCATTGGGCGCAGTAATGACGAGAAGTGGCCCGTCTGGGTGCGGCTTGTCATCATCATCGGCCTGAGCGCATTGCTCTGGGCAGGGATTATCAGCGGTGTAATCGCCGTTCTCGGCTGAACTCGGTAGTTCACCATCTGTATACAAACTTAAATCCCGTCCGGCTGACTCTGCTTTAGGTCAGGTCGGCGCGGCGGCATTTGCTTTTCCGGAACATCCCGAAAATCCCAGCGGCCGCATCGGTTCCGTTCCCTGGCCGGGAGCGGGGGCGCGCTGGTACGCTCATTGCAGGCCCGACGGCAAAAATGCAGGGCTTCCAATTGACGGGCTCCCTGTCATAGACAGGGAAGCTATTGCGGCGAGCGGACAAAGGCATGAACGACCCCATCGATGTCAGCGTGATCATCCCGGCCTACGAGGCGGCGGCGTTTATTAGCGACGCCGTTCGGGTGTGCCTCGCCCAAACGAGTGTGTCGCTTGAAGTGATCGTGGTCGATGACGGCTCGAAGATCTCGAGCGAGACAGCCGTGCGCGGGGCAGCAGAGGGCGACCCGCGGGTCCGGTTTGAGCGCCTCGACATCAATGGGGGCCCGTCGGCGGCGCGCAACCGCGCGCTGGATCTGGCACGCGGCCGCTATGTGGCTGTGTTCGATGCCGACGATGCCATGACCCCAGACCGCCTCTCGCGCATGGTCGCGGCGGCCGAGGCACAAAGCGCGGACATTGTCGTCGACCATGTTGTGCGTTTTCATTTCGATGCGCCGGAGCGTGAAGAGACGTTGCTGCTTCGCAAGGGCATGGCTGTGGAGCCTGTGGAAATCGATTTGCTCACTTATATCGATCCGGCCTCGGACGAAAGGTTCGGGGCACCTCTCGGCTACCTGAAGCCGCTGTTCCGGCGGTCGTTCATCGAAGCTAATGGCCTGCGTTACGATGTCAGCCTGCGCAATTCGGAGGACCACTATTTTGTGGCAGAGATGCTGGTCCGCGGCGCCCGCATGTTCCTGATCCCGTTTGCCGGTTATCGCTATGCCATCCGCGAGGGCTCGCTGTCGCATCGGATCAGCCCGGAGAAGGGCAGGGCCATCCTGGCGGCGGAACGCAAGTTCCGCCTCGACCATGCCGGAACGCTGACGCCTGCCATCCTTGCCGCCTCCGACAGGCGCCTCAAATCCTGGGCACGCGCAGTCGAATTTGAGACGCTCGTTGACGCGCTGAAGCGCAAGAAGCTCGGCGAAGCCCTGACGGCCGCCATGGCGACGCCGGCCAATGCGCCTGGCCATTTCGGCCGGTTGTGCGGCGTCGCGTTTTCAAAATTCCGCTGACAGACAGGTGCTGAAACGCAAACGCCCCGGACTTTCCGGTCCGGGGCGCTGTTGTGTCAGGAAGTCGCTGTCGCGCTAGCGGGCGCCGCGCGAGGTCAGGACGGCCGGGATGGTGCGGAACATGATCCCCACATCGCCCCAGAAGCTGCGCGAGCGGGCATACTTCGCGTCGAGCTGGACGCGCTCCGGATAAGACGTGTTGTTGCGGCCTTCGACTTGCCACAGGCCGGTGATGCCGGGCCGGACTGAGCAATAGTCGCGGTAGAACTCGCCGTACCGTGCAATCTCGCTCTCGACGATCGGGCGCGGGCCGACGATGGACATCTCACCGCGCAGCACGTTGATCAGCTGTGGCAACTCGTCGATCGACGATTTGCGGATGAAGTAGCCAATCGGGGTGATGCGCGGGTCGTTGGTCAGCTTCTGCTCGGCTTCCCACTCGGCGCGGGCGTCCGGATCCGTTTCAAGGATGTGCCGGAGGCGGGTGTCGGCGTCGAGCACCATCGAACGCAGTTTGAAGCAGTTGAACGTGCGGCCGTTCAGGCCGTAGCGCCGCTGCCAGAACAGAGCCTGGCCGCCATCCTGGAGGCGGATGGCAATCGCAACAACGATCAGCAGCGGCGCCACCCCGATAAGGGCAATGCCGGCAATCGCGATGTCCAAGATCCGCTTTGCTGTAAGTTCCTCGCCTGGGCCTTCTTGCCGTGTCGAGGTGTAGGATGACGTCTCGGCGTGTCTCGATTGGTCGGTCAGTCTCAATCCCATTCTAGTCCCCTGAAACTCTACCACAAGGCGCAGAAAATCTTCCCGGGATTTCCGGCGCCCTAGCCAACTCGCGTTAACTTTGTGAACGAGGAAATCTTTATTTCATTTGCCTGCGTTTGCAATCTGTATACCGCGATTTGCCCAAATATTTGGACTTTCGGCTCAAAATTCGCGTGTGGGGGGAAGTATTTTGCAAATATTCACGGCAAGGCGGCAAAACATTAATTTTTGGATATCAGATTGAGATTCGTGGATTAAGGAATGCTGTCAATTCCCGCAGATTCCGGCGGTCCCGGTCCCGGTCTGGCACATGAAAAAGCCGGCGGCCCGAAGGCGCGCCGGCTCAAGAGAATCAGGCGATCAGATCAGAACGTTCGTTCGTCGATACGGATTGTATCGCCCGGTTTCACGACGGTCAGCGGGGTCAGTTCGAAGGCCTGTTCGTCGGCGGAGCCAACGCTCTTGATGTACACGATTTTCTTCTTGGCGCGGTAGGTGAAACCGCCGGCGCCCGCCACCGCGTTGAGCACGGTAAGCCCTGAAGTATAAGCGTATTCGCCCGGCCGATTGATCTCCCCGAGGATGTAGAAGGGGCGGTAGTTGGTGACTTCCACGCTGACCCGCGGATTGAGAATATAGTTGCCATCCAGCATGGTCCGGATGCGGTCTTCCAACTGCGGCGTGGTGAGGCCCTGCGCCTTCACCTGGCCGATCAGCGGCATCGAAATAGCGCCCGTTCCGTCGACCTCGAACTGGCCTGACAGGTCGTCCTGCCCGAACACCGTGATGCGCAATTTGTCGCCATTGCCCAACGTATAGGCAGGCGCCGCCGACTGTTGCAGCACCGTCTCCGGCAACTGGCCCTGAGCGACCACCGGGGTGCTGCACGCCGCCGCAAAAAGCAGGCTCAGGCCGGCAAGGCTCTGCACGAGATTACGCAGGAATGGCATGTCGTTGTCTCTCCCCTTCGAAAGTGTCTGTATCGCCTGCAAGCAAGAGCTATTCCAGACGTTTATGTGGTCAGGAAGCTTACATCATTGCCGAAAAGGCGTGCGGCAGACAATTTGCCACTGATGAATGCCCCGGTGTCGAGCCCGATCCGGCGATCGTCATGATAGATCGCCTCGCCGGGCGTGTGGCCGTGGACCACGACCTGCTCGAACGGCTGGGGCGCCTCCAGGAATTCGTCGCGAATCCAAAGCATGTCGCGAACGGTTTGCTTCTCCAGCGGCACGTCCGGCCGCAGGCCAGCGTGCACGAACAAGTAGTCGCCGGCGACATAATAGTGCTGCAGGCTCTGGTAGAAATCGAGGTGGGCGGTCGGCAGCTTGTTGCGGAAACCGGCCCAGACCTTGTCCCAGGCTTGCTGGGCCGCTTCCATGGCTTCGTGGGATTCCAGGGCGCGGGCCGTCTTGGGCGGGGCAAGGCCGTAGGAATAGAGCGTCTCGGCGCCACCATACCGGACCCATTGCTTGCCGAAGTTCACGTCATTGAGGAACCGCAGCAGTGCCTCTTCATGATTGCCCATCAGGAAGACGCGCTCGAAGCCCTTCAGGCGGTCGCTCAGCAGGAAGTCGATCACATCGCGCGATTGCAGGCCGCGATCGATATAATCGCCAAGAAACACGAGGGTTTTCGACGTGGCCGTTGCGGGCAGAGCACTGGCGTCTTCCTCGATCTTCACGATCAGCTGTTCCAGCAGGTCGCGCCGGCCGTGAATGTCGCCGATCGCGTAGAGACACTGGCCTTCCGGTGCGTTGGCGATCCGGGTCAGCTTGACTGGTTCCTGGGGGGCGGTTTCCGCCGCCGCTGGCTCCTGGGCGCGGCCAATGCCGCGGCGGATACGAGCGCGCAAAGAAGTGGCTGAGCGGGTCAGATTTCCGATCCGCTCCAGAAATGATTGCCGGCTTTCTTGCGTCGATTTCGACATGTAGCTTTGCCCGTTAACCTTTAAATATATCCGTTTCGAACCAAAAACCAATGCTTACAACGGGCTCATACGGTCTTTGGGGGAAGGAAGGTTTCTTTGAGGAAGCCGGCTGCCCAGCTCATGTGCATGGTGCCGGAGGCAAGACCGGCAAGCAGCCCGCAGGCGGAGCGCTTCCAAAGCGCCACCGCGACGGAGGCAAGCCCCAGAATGCCAAGATAGCCGAGTGGCACCAGGAGGGCGGGCGGGAAGACCGGCGCTGCTAGCAGGCCGGCGACGTTTCCCAGCAGCGCCAGCACAGGTGCGATCTGGCGCAGCTTCATAACCTTCTTGTGCTTCCGCACATTCCGGGCCCGGCCCTTGCCGTAGCTGTAGTACTGCTTCGCCAGCGTCTTCACGGTCCCGCGCGGCACATAGACGATGCGGATGTCGGCATCGAGGAAGATGCGTCCGCCCTCCAGGGCGACGCGCTCGTCATACTCCGCATCCTCATTATGCGAGAAGGTTTCGTCATAGCCGCCGATTTTGCGCCAGATTGCGAGATCGAAACCAGCATGATGGCCATGGTCGACATAGCGCGACTTGCGTCCGCCGCGATGCGCCGAGCCGCCGGAACCGAGAGGCGTATCGACGATCCAGGCATTGGCCTTTTCGAAACAGGTCTCGCCGGTCGCATCCATCGGCACGACGACTGAGGCGGCATGTGTATGCTCCAGCGAGCGGGCGACGCTGAGGATGAAGTTGTCAGGGTAAATGGAATGGGCGTCGCAACGGACGACGTAGCGGGTGCTTGGCCCTGCGAAGGTCCTGACCGCAAGGTTCATGGCTGCGGCCTGGAGACGCTTCGTGTTGTTGATCAGGCGCAGGTTCGGGAACTCTTCCATCAGCCGCTTGACGACGCCGACCGTGCCGTCGCTGCTGCCGCCATCGGCGACGACCAGCAGGACGCGCCGCAAGTCCGGCTCGCCCTGCATCAACGACCTGATACAGGCCTCGATGTGCCGTTCCTCGTTCAGCGCCGGGATCACGGCAAGCACCATGTGGGCAGCAGGCTGACAGGGGCGTTGTCGGTCATCCAAGATGTTTTCTTGTACAATCGGCGGCTCTCCGTCTGGCACCGCCAGATACGGGAACAGTTCAGTCCAAGATGGCGCCTTGGAACGGCGAAAAGCCCGGCCGCAGTCCCTCCCTCCGCGACGTCAGCCTTGCCGCTCCAGTGAAGCTCATATTGTAACTCCAACCACAGAACCAGGAGAAGCAGGATATGATCGGCGTCGTTGCGAAACTTACCATCAACCCGGCAAGGAGGCCGATTTCGAAAAAAGACCGGCAAGGATCTCATGGCTGAGTTACAAGGCCAACGAGCCCGGCTGCCTGACCCATCAGCTCTACAAGTCAAAAAGAGCCAACGTCTATATCTTCATGGAGCAATACGCGTCCGAAGACGCCCTGAAGTCCCACGGTCAGACCGAGTAAGCTGTACGGGCCGGCACTCGGGGCCTGCCTCGCCGGGGCGCCAGACATCCAGTATTTCGACATCGTGGAATAGGGCCGGTCATGGACCTCTCCTTTACCGCCGAGGACCGGGCTTTCCAGAAAGAGGTCCGCGACTGGATTGCCGAAGCCTACACGCCGGACCTCCGCGCAAAGAGTGCCGCCTCCAAGAACGGCTATCTCGACAAGGAAGGTCAGGTTGCCTGGCAGAAGAAGCTCTACGAGAAGGGCTGGGTCGCGCCGAACTGGCCAGTCGAATATGGCGGCCCAGGCCTTTCCGCGTCCGAACGCTACATCCTCAACATGGAGCTTTCCGCTGCCGGCACGCCGCCGGTCAGCCCCATGGGCGTGGCCATGGTCGCGCCGGTCCTGATGGCGTTCGGTTCGGATGAGCAGAAGAAGAAATACCTGCCGCCGATCCTGCGGTCGGATGTCTGGTGGTGTCAGGGCTATTCCGAGCCGGGCTCCGGCTCCGACCTTGCTTCGCTGCAGATGAGCGCAGTTCGGGACGGTGACGACTATGTCCTCAACGGCTCCAAGATCTGGACCACGCACGCCCAATGGGCCGACATGATCTTCTGCCTCGTGCGCACCTCGCGGGAAGGCAAGTCGCAGGAGGGCATCAGTTTCATCGTTTTCCCGATGACTCTGCCGGGCATCAAGATCTCGCCGCTGCCGACTCTGGACGGCCCGGCTGAAGGCCAGCAGGAAATCAACCAGGTCTTTTTCGAGAATGTACGTGTGCCGATCGCCGAAGCCCTCGTGGGCGAGGAGAACAAGGGCTGGACCTACGCCAAATACCTTCTCCAGTTCGAGCGCGGCAATGCCTATGCGCCTGGCCTGAGGAACATGCTCAGCAAGGCGCGCAAGATTGCCGGCGCGGTCGAGAAGGATGGCGCCCCGCTCAGCCGGGACCCGGATTTCGCCCGAAAGATGGCGCAGCTGGAAATCAAGATTGCCGGCCTCGACGCCACCGAGCAGCGCATCTTTTCTGCGCTTTCCGCCGGACAGGCCGTCGGCCCGGAAAGCTCCATGCTGAAATGCCAGGGCTCCGAGACGCAGCAGGCGATCACCGAACTCGTGGTCGAGGCGGCGGGCGGCTATGGCGCGCCCTTCGTGCGCGACAATTGGGCCGTGGCGCGGCAGGGCGCGAACGCCGACCTCCCGTTCCCTTCATACGCGGTGACGTCTGCGACGAGTTACTTCAACTACCGCAAGACCTCCATTTATGCGGGTTCCAATGAAATCCAGCGGAACATCATGGCCAAGATGGTGCTCGGCCTCTGACTCGGCGCTTACGGCTTGCAGAATTCCCGGCGCTTGTCGTTCGGTCGGATGATCTCGTCGACATAATACGTCGCCGCGGCGCGCGCATAGTCCTTGTCGGCATAGTCAGCATCCGGGACCTTGTCGAGCAGGGGCGCCGCGTCCGTCATCCAGCCTTCGGCGCATACCGCGCCGGTCCGGTCTACCGCGCAGGAAACGAGATTGCGGAATGCGTCCCGGTAGATGTGGAACTCATCCGCGGACAAAATGAAGCCGTGACCCGGCACGACGCGCTCATAGGGTTTTGTGTCGATGACGTCGAAAGCGGCGAGCCATCCATCCGCACACCCCGTGTCGAACAGCGGCACCGGCAGCGTGACAAGGTCGCCCGCGATCACCGTTTTCGTCGCCGGATCCCAGATCCAGACGTCGGACTCGGTGACTGCGTGATCGGTGACATTGAGTTCGATGTCGCGGCCAAGGACAGGAACGGACATTGCCGCCTCGACCGGCACGTCGGGCAGCAGCATCACGCGGTCCTTGATCGTATTATAGCCCCGCGTCAGCCGTGTGCGGGCATCTTCCGGAAGGTCCGGGTCCGTGAGCCGCTCTTCCGTGGCCGCAAGGCCGCGCGCCAGGAATCCGTCAAGTGCGCCCTCGACAGCGCGCGTCGTGTAGAGCCTCGCGTCCGGAAAGGCCGCCTTGATGTCCTGGTTGCCGGTCGAATGGTCGAGGTGCCAGTGCGTGTTGATGATGATCTTCACGGGCAGGCCTTTTCTGCCCGCATAGTCGAGGATCTTCTGCGAATGGGCCGGGTGACGGCCGGTATCGACGACGACGAGGCCATCCGGCGCGGTGAAGATTTCCGTATTGCCGTCAGGTCCGATCTGTGGATTGAACGTTCCGGGGATGAAATGAAAATCTTCCGGCGTCACGTCCGCCCGGCCGGTCCGGCTGCCGCACGCCGCGACAAGGCAAATGGCCGCCATGATGGCCGCGTGTTTCTGCATCTCACCTGCTCCGCCGAAGAATGCCCAAAACCGGACGCCCGACTCGAAGCGTCGCAGTTTAAGCTATCAAAAAAATGCGAATATTTCAAACAGGACGTTTTTGATGAAGCCGGACAGCACCGGTTCACCGTTCCGATCAGGGCGTCTGGGAATGCAGAAATCCCTACTTTTGGGCTTCTGCAATGACATTCTTTTCGTATGATCGAGGCAATGGAATCTGCGCGCTTGTCTGCAGGAAGCGCGGAGCAAACTGAAGGAACGCCATGGGTCGTTTGTCATGTCCCGCTGCCGGTTCGGCCTGGGCGTTCATTGATCCGTCCGGGCCGTCATGAGGGAGGTGGCCGGAATGGCTGAAGGATTGCAGGGCAGGCCGTCTTTGGGGACGCGGATCGCCTTCGGCATCGGCGGTGCCGCCGACGGCGTGAAGAACAACGGCATGGAGTACTTCCTGCTGTTCTTCTACAGCCAGATCCTCGGGGCTCCGGCGCCGCTGGTGTTCACTGCGCTGATGATCGCGCTCGTTGTCGATGCGGTGTCCGACCCCGTCGTCGGTTACTGGTCGGATAATCTGCGCTCCCGTCTGGGGCGCCGCCATCCTTTCATGTATGCGGCGCTGATCCCCATCGCGCTGACCTATTTCTGCGTCTGGAACCCTCCGGGCAGCCTGCAGGGTGCTGAGCTGTTCCCATGGCTGCTCGCCTTCACGGTTGCCGTGCGCCTGTCCTTCACCTTCTACGAAATTCCGTCCACGGCGCTCGCCGCCGAACTGACGGGCGACTATCACACCCGCACGGAGCTGATGTCATACCGCTATTTCTTTGGCTGGGTGGCGGGCCTCGCGATCCAGGTCTTCCTGCTCTTCTTCCTGCTGAAGCCGTCACCGGAAAATCCGTCCGGCTATTTCAGCCTGCCGGGCTGGCACACTTATGGCGCGGCGGCGGCTTGCGCGATCTTCCTCACGGCCTTCCTCTGCACAGCCGGCACCCACAGCCACATCCCGCACCTCCGGGCGCCGCCCGCGGCCCGCAAGATCACGCTCGGCACGGTCTTTCGGGAGATCTTCGAGACGATCTCCAACCCGTCCTTCCGGGCGCTTTTCCTCGCCACGCTGTTCGGCCTCATCGCGTCCGGCATCTCGGCATCGCTCAACCAGTATATCAACGGCTACTTCTGGGGCTTCCGGACCGACCAGACCGGCATCCTGACCATCACCGTCTTCCTGTCGGCCTTCCTCGCCCTCGGCATTGCACCCGTCGCCGGCCGGGCGCTCGGCAATAAGCGCGCGGCGCTGATCATCGGCTTTCTCGCCTTCACCATTGCCCCGGCGCCTGTCTTCCTCCGGCTCCTCGGCCTCATGCCGCCCAACGGAACGGACCTTCTGTTCAACATCATTGTCGTCGTTTCGGTCGTCGATATTGCGCTCATCATCGCCGCGCAGATGCTGCTCGGCTCCATGGTGGCGGATATCGTCGAGGACAGCGAAATCCAGACTGGCCGACGCTCGGAAGGTATTTTCTTTGCCGGGATCAGCTTCATCCGGAAGCTGTCGCAGGCTGTCGGCGTATTCTTCGCCACCCTTATTCTGGCGGTCGCCGAATTTGTGCCCGGCACCCCACCGGACAAGGTGACGGACGCCTCCCTGCACGGGCTTGGCTGGGGTTATGCGGCGAGCCTCTTTGTGGCCTGGATGCTCATGCTCCTCTGCGTCACCTTCTACAGGATCAGCAGGGAACAGCATGAGGAAAACCTGCGCACGCTGGCTGAACGAGGCGGCGAAAGCGGGACGCCCTGAAAATCGTGACTGAAATGTCATGTATCGCCGAATTGCCACGCCATTGGCGCCGCAATAGAGCCATAGACATGACGCACGCTCTTCGCATGACCAAGCATGTATCGAAGTTCCTGGCTGTGGCGGGGCTTCTTGTGGTGGCACTGCTGATCCTGGCGATCAGCCCGCTGGCGGCGAGTGCCCAGCGACTTCCCGAGTCGCAAGCTCAGATCGATCTGACCTATGCACCGCTTGTGAAACAGGCCTCGCCTGCCGTGGTGAACGTCTATTCCCAGAAGACCGTGCAGACCGGCCCGTCGCCGATGGAGATGTTCCTGTATGGCCGCGCCATGCCGCAGAGCCGTGTGCAGAACTCGCTCGGTTCAGGCGTCATCGTGCGTCCGGATGGTGTCATCATCACCAACAACCATGTAGTCGAGGGCGCGGACTCTTTCCGCGTCGTCCTGCATGACCGCCGCGAATACCCGGCCGAACTCGTCCTTGCGGACGAACGAACGGACCTTGCCGTCCTCAAGATCGACACCGAGGGCGACCCGCTGCCGGTGCTGCCGTTTGCCGACACCCGCGCCAGCCAAGTCGGCGACCTTGTGCTCGCCATCGGCAACCCGTTCGGCGTCGGACAGACCGTGACCAGCGGCATCATCTCCGCCACCGCCCGAACGGACGTCGGCATTTCCGACTACTCCTTCTTCATCCAGACGGATGCTGCCGTGAACCCCGGCAATTCGGGCGGCGCCCTGATCAATATGAAGGGCGAGCTGGTCGGCGTGAACACCGCGATCTTCTCGCGCGGCGGCGGCTCGAACGGCATCGGCTTCGCCATCCCGGCAGAGATGGTCAAGCGCGTCGTCGATGCGGCCATGAATGACGGCACCTTTGTGCGCCCCTGGCTTGGCCTTGCGGCGCAAACGGTCAGCTTCGACATGGCCAAGGCGCAGGGGCTTAGCCGCCCTGTCGGCGTCATGGTGACGGAAGTCTATGATGGCGGCCCGGCCGACCGCGCGGGCCTGCGCCGCGGCGACCTCGTCACCGCGATCGATGGGCGTGAAGTGTTCGACGAGAAAGGTCTCAAATTCCTCGCCGCTGTCCGCAATC
>JAWKUV010000034.1:0-21007 GCA_041398365.1 Hyphomonas sp.
CTCCGGCACGGTCAGGCCCTGCAGGCCCATCTCACCGCATTTGAGCCACAGCTCGCGCGGGAATTCCTTCGCTGCGTCGCGCGCCTCGACATCCTTGTTCAGCTCCTTGCGGGCGAACTTCACGATCTCGTTGCGCAGGGCGCGCTGCTCGGGGCTGAGGTTGAAATCCATCAGGGCATGTCCTTCAGACGCTGGTAGTCGATCTTGTCGGTTGAGGTCTTCGGCAGCGCCGGAACGTGCACCAGCTTGTCCGGCGCCATGTAGTTCGGCAGGTTCTGCGCGCAGAATTTCTTGAGCTTCAGCAGCGAGGGCGGCGCCTCGTCGGCCCAGGCATAATAGGCGCGGATCTCCAGCCCTGCTTCGCCCAGATCAACCGCAACCACTGCAGCTTCAGGGATGGAGGGATGCTTGTGCAGCGCCGCCTCGATCTCGCCGAGTTCGACACGGTAGCCGCGGCGTTTCACCATCCGGTCCCGGCGGCCGACAAACTTGAGATCGCCGCCCGGCATCTCCACCACGACATCGCCGGTATGGTACCAACTGGCGCCGTCGATCTGCGTGAAGGCCTTCGCATTGCGATCCGGCAGGTTCCAGTAGCCGAGCATGATGGAGCCGCCGGCGGCGAGCAGTTCGCCCTCCTCTCCGGCCGGCACGGGCTTGTTGTCGAGATCGACCACAAGCAGGTCGTCGCCCGAACAGGCCTTGCCGATCGGCAGCGCATAGTCCGGATCGTCCGGCATAGGGTTCGGCGCCTTGTAATAGGTGCACACGTTGGTCTCGGTCGGACCGTAGAGATTGTAATAGACCGGGTCCGGCCAGATGCTCATCAGCGTGCGAAGATGCTTCACCGGGAACACTTCACCCGCGAAGTTCACGATCCGCAGGGAGGAGCAGTCGCGTTCCTCGACCTTTCCGAATTCCATCAGGAGGCGGAGGATGGATGGGGTCGAGTACCAGATCGTGATCCGGTTCGTCTCGATCAGTTCCGCCAGCGTGCCGGGCTGTTTGCCGGCTTCGGAAGAGATCAGCACGACCGAGCCGCCATGTTTCATCGGCACATAGATGTCGAGGATCGACAGGTCGAAATGGAACGGGGCGTGGGAGCTGAAGCGGTCGGCCTCGGTAGGCAGGAACTCGCCGGAAACCCAGTCGACGAAGGCCAGCGCCGTTGCGTGGGAATGCATCACGCCTTTCGGCTTGCCGGTCGAACCGGACGTATAAAGGATATAGGCGAGGCCTTCGGGCGCCGTCATGCTGCTCTCGATGCGCGCCTCAGGCACCAGAACCACGAAGTCGGCCGCTTCGCCGGCGGCAACCGGATAATCGTGCATGTGCCAGGGGCCACCGGCCAGTTCGGCCACAAGGTCCGCGGCCAGCGCGCGCTCGACGATGACCGCAGCGGCCGCGCAATCGGAAAAGATGAAGCCGTTCCGGGCTGCCGGCGCGCTGTAATCCACCGGCACATAGGCCGCCCCGGCCTTCAGGATACCGAACACGGATCCGAGCGCGTTGATCGTCTTTGGCACACACAGGCCGACCCGGTCGCCCGCCTTCACGCCCGCGCCCGCCAGCACGGCCTTCACCGCATCGGCGTGGGCATCCAGGTCGCGATAGACGATGGAGTCACCGCTTGAAGACAGGGCCGCAATTGCTTCGGGCGCCCGTTGGGCTGACCGAACGAGCAGATCTTCCAGACGCATCTCTTACTTCCTCCCGCGGGTCGCAGTGCCCTTCGACCCAAGAACCTCACGACGCAAAAATGCAAGTCCCATGCCCGGTTTTCTACTTGCCGGACCTCGACAAATGTCTCTACTGGCCCCGATTTTGAGAGCGGGGGCTTTTGGCCCCGTTTTTGAGAGCGGAGCGCCTCGTGTCCCAATATGCGCTATTGGATGAGGCGCACAGACCATCGGGAGGAATACATGGACAAGCAGCAGATCAAAGACACCGTTCGTGACTTCATCGTCACCCAGTTCCTGCCAGGGGAAGATCCCGAGAACCTGACCGATGACACGCTCCTGGTGACCGACGGGATTCTGGACTCTCTCGGTAGCCTAAAGCTCGTTGCTTTCCTCGATGAAACCTACGGGATCACGGTCGAGGCCCACGAAGTCGACGTGGATCATCTCGACACGCTCGATCTGATTGCGGACATGGTCATCGCCAAAAAAGGGTAAGCGCCCTACGCGCCGCCCGGCCTGTCCCAGCGGTTGAGCGGTTGTCGGAATTAACAAACGCACGGGATTTCCGGGGGAGAGTAGAGTCATGGGCAGCGTCGCAGAAGCCGGTCCGGAGCCGGCAACAGGCGGGCAATTCTCGTTCCTGAACCGCTGGGGCCCGCGCGCACTCGTCATTCTTGGTGCGATCGCCACCTTCGCCGCCTTCGGCGACAATTACTTCTCGGGCGCTGAATCCTTCTCCCGGCAGGCCAAGCTGGAAGTTGCCGGCTGTGGCGCCCTGATGGGGCTCGGCATTCTGTGGGAAATCATCATCGGCCAGCGCAGCCTGGCGGAGACCGTACGCTTCTGGTCCGTTGTCGCCCTTGTGGGCATCACGACCTGGGCCATGCGGATCTACGAGATCGAGAGCACGGCCTTCTACAAGTTCATTGCGCCGCTCACACTGTGCGGTTTCATTGTGAACCACTACCTTCCCGCGCCGATGCGCCGGCCTTTCTTTCTCGGTCTCGGCCTCCTCGCCATCATCGGCATTTTCGGTGTGGCGAGCATTCCCGCGGCCGCAGGCCTTGTCGGCGCGAGCCTGGTGCTGATCGGCGTCTGCCACCTTCCTGTATCGATCTGGATCCGCCTCGGCATCCTGTTTGCCTGCACTGCCCTGCTCGCGGCATTCCGGCTCGGGTGGCACTATACGGGCTGGATCGCGGCGGTCCTGCCGATCCTAGCCGCCATGTTCATGTTCCGCCTGTCGATCTATCTCTACGATATCTCGAACGGAAAAGGCCCGAAGGACTGGTCCGGCCGTCTCGCCTATTTCTTCCTCTTCCCGAACTTCGTCTTTCCTTTCTTCCCGGCAGTGGATTTCTCCGCTTTCGGACGAAGCTATTACAATGACGAACCGACGCGGATCTATCGCCATGGCGCGACCTATATCCTGCGCGGCTTCGTGCACCTGCTGCTCTACCGGCTGATCCACCTCGACTTCGTGATGCTGATGACCGATGTCAGCACGCCGCTGGATTTCCTGCAGTACATCGTCTCGAATTTCGGGCTTTACCTGCGCGTGTCGGGCTTGTTCCACCTGATCGTCGGCCTGATCGTTCTGTTCGGCTACAACCTGCCGGAAACACACTCGCGCTTCTATTTCTCGAACAGCTTCATCGACTTCTGGCGGCGCATCAACATCTACTGGAAAGACTACATGCAGAAGATGGTCTTCAACCCATCCTACATGGTCTTCAAGAAATGGGGCGTGCCGCACATGACCGGCGTGATGCTGGCCATTGCCACCGTCTTCTTCGCCACCTGGGCCCTGCACGCCTATCAATGGTTCTGGCTGACGGGCACGGTCCTCTTCTCCGCGCCGGACGTCCTGTTCTGGGTCATCCTCGGTGCCCTGCTTATCGGGCAGACCTGGCTCGAAGCCCGGCCGAAGACCGGCAAGGTCTCGTCCCACGCCTTCGTGCCGCCGAAAGCGGCGCTGGTCATCCGGACCGTTTCCACCTTCATCTTCATCTGTCTGCTCTGGTCGTTCTGGACCAGCCCGACGGCCGCCGGCTGGGTCGACATGGTCGCGCAAAGCGGCCTTGCCCCCGCCTTCGACGATGCCGGCGAAGCCACCGCCGGCCAGTGGGCTGTAACCCTCCTCTTCATGGCGGGCGTCCTTTTGCTGGCGGCCATCACCATGGGCATCGATTTCGGTCTCTTCAAACCAGCACCGCGCGCCAAGCGGACGCTGGCCAAGAAGAAGAAGGATTTTTACGGCGCCGTTGCCCTTTGCGGTGCGATCGCCGTCGGCCTCATCGCCCTCCAGGCGCCGCAGGTGAACCGGCCGGCCCACCTCACCAAGCTCGCCAGCGATATCGGCGCCCGCCACCTCAACGAGGCCGACCAGGCCATGCTCGAGCGCGGCTATTACGAAGGCCTGATCTCGAGCCAACGCTTCAATGGAGAGCTCTGGGAATTCTTCATGACCAATCCCGGCAAGGACCGGGGCCTGGCCAAGGATTATCCCGGCGTCCATTTCATCGACTCCTATATGGAGCGGGAATTCGTCCCCGGTGCCGATTACACGGCGGCCGACATCACCACGAAGATCAATGAATGGGGCATGGACGACGAGCCCTATACGCTGGCGAAGCCCGCAAACACCTATCGCATCGCGGTCCTCGGCGCCTCGCGCACGCGCGGCTGGGGTGTCACCCGCGATGAACGCTTCACTACGCTGATCCGGAACGATCTGTATAAGGACGCAAAGGATACGGGCGAGCGCTTCGAGGTGATGAACTTTGCCTCCGACGGCGAGGTCGCGGCCCAGCGCCTAATGCAGTACGAGCAGAGTGTCGAGCGCTTCCATCCGGACCTGGTGATCTTCGTGGCCGGCGTGCGCGATACGAACTTCGACCATCATGCCCGCATGGTGCGCCGCGGCACACCGATGCCCTACCCCTTCCTTGACGAGATCAATGCGAAGGCCGGCATCAACGCCTCGATGACGGAAACGGAGATCATCCGCCGCCTTGAGCCCTACAAGATCGAATATGCCAGCAAGGTGTACGAGCTGCTCGCCGAGAAACTGCGGCAGGACGGTGTGCCGGGCCTCTGGATCTATGTCCCGGCCGTCTCCGACGACAGCCGCGAGGGCGGCGACCACATC
This sequence comes from Hyphomonas sp., assembly GCA_041398365.1. Lineage (GTDB taxonomy): Bacteria > Pseudomonadota > Alphaproteobacteria > Caulobacterales > Hyphomonadaceae > Hyphomonas. The sequence goes on from JAWKUV010000034.1 coordinate 4,834, forward strand.
GTGAAACTGGAAGCTGCCGCAAAAGCTGCCGGGTTCCACACCCTGAACCTCTCCAGCATCTTCGAGGAACAGGCCGACCGTGACAGCTTCCGCATCTCGCGCTGGGACTCACACCCGAACGGGAAAGGTCACCGCCTGCTGGCCGATGCGATCATGAAATACCTGGAACAGCTGAAAGCCGATGGCACCATCGACATGGACATCGCAGCCGACGGCACCCAGGACGCCGTGCCCGCAGACACCCCGGCACCGCCCGGCCCCTAGGCCGTCACACGCCCGCCCTCAACAATGCCGGGCCTCCCCCGAGGTCCGGCAGCAATACTACCGCTCGAGACACCTCCACTCATGATGGAAGCGTCAATCCCTGCCATCTCCCCCCGGCTCCGGAACGTCACGCACTGAACGCCCGAAAGCTCGACGAGAAGAAAATTTCTCGCAATCCGCAGTGAGCGCTGAAGCGAAATCCCCCGATGGGAGAAACATCGCCATTCTTAGATTGACAAGTATTGGTCATTGCTGTCTCGAATATTTCAGCCAGAGTGGGAAATGCGTCTCTTCGATTTACGGAGCGTCTCAGCATAGAACCCTCGAGGCCGCTCTGCTGCAAAGGCGGCGCGAAGGGTGTTTGTGAGTGCAAAAAGGGGTGAGGGCGGGGGTCCGGATTTTCCTGATCGAAGACATGCAGCCAGCGGCCGATGAAGCTGGCTCACCTTCCTGATTGCCCTTGTTCCTCGCGAAAGCTGGCGGTGCCGGCAAACCGAAGGAAGGAAGGACTGAATGCGACCAGGTCAAAACTCCGGAAAATCGTTCCGCCAAACTGCCAGCGTATTCGCGATGGTCCTCTGTGCGGGTCTCGCGACAGCATGTGGCGGTGGCGGCGGCGGGGACGGCGCGCCGGTTTCGACTCCCCTCCCGCCTCCCCCTCCACCACCACCTCCGCCTCCGCCCCCTCCTCCGCCCCCACCACCGGCGGGGATCATCTTTGAAGTGGATGGCAGCGCCACCAAGGGCGTCATCCTTGGCGGCCATGTCACCGTCGTTGATGCAAATGATCCAACACTCGTGATCGCCACCGGGACAACCAGCCTTGTGGATGGCAGCTTCGATCTCGAGATCGATGGCAGTGCGGGCTTCGATGGCGGCGTGGTGAAAGTCATCGTCACCGGCGGCGACGGTGTCCGGATGATCTGCGATGCGCCGTCCGGTTGCTACGGTACGCCCTTCGGCGGCCAGATCGAAATCAGCAAGGACTTCGTCCTCGCCGCGCTCGTCGAGACGCCGGCTGATGGCGGCAACATCACGGTCCACGTGAACGCGATCACGACGCTCGCCTCGGCCCTTGCCGAGTTCAATGCCGGCGACACCGAGATTGACCGCACAGACCTGATCGCCGCAAACGACCAGGTCGCCGGCCTGTTCGGCCTCGAAGGGGTCGACCTGTGGAGCCTGCGAAGCATCGACATCACCGATGCAGGCACCGGCGAGCCCCTCTCGGCCGAAGCGCTGCGCGCCGCCTATATCAATGCCGGCATTCTGGAAGCCCTGCTGGAAGGCACCGGGACCCTGGATCAGCGCCTCGCCGCACTGCTCGCGGATTTCACCGGGAACGGCGGCAGGCTGATCGCAAATGAAGGCGCAGACAATCCGAATACGGTCAGTCTGGAAGACATCTTCGGCGCCGCCTACAATACGGCCACCGGAAGCACGCGTGAAGACGAAGCCGGCGCCGAGGCATCCAACCGGCTCGAAGCTGACTTCCTTGCCACTACCGCCGCCACACCCGGAATGCGGACGACCTCCCTTCCCGAGCGCCCGGTTCTGTCTGTCTCGGCGGAGAGCCTTTCCTTCTCAGGTATCAGGGGACGGAGCATTCCCGGGACCAGCATTCAGGTGCAGGGCGGCGGTATCCCGTGGACTGTCAGTTCCAGTGTGCCCTGGCTTCGCTTCGATGCGGGGTCGGGAGTCGCCGACTCACAGATCTCGGTCTACCCGCTGTCGAATTCCGCATCCATCGGTGACAACCACGGATCCTTTACGGTTCGTGATCTTGAAACGCCGAAGCAGGTCACTGTGAATGTCGACTTCAAGGTGGGCGACGCCCTCCAGCTCTCCTCCTATGGTCCGATTCCGTTCGATGTCGTGTACGGAGAGACAAACCCGCAGACCAGCAGCATCAAGCTGTCTGGCCAGAATATCTCATGGAAAGCGTCTTCCGACCAGGCATGGGCCAGCGTTACACCCTCTTCCGGTCTTACGCCGGACACGATCACGATCAACGCTGATCCTTCCGGGCTCCCGGTCGGCACGCATACAGCATATGTTACGGTGTCCGACACCGAATTCGATCAGTCAGCGACACTTCGGATAAATACACGCGTCCACCCTCGCATGATCCGCGTTGAGGAAACCGGCGTCAGTTTCTCCTCATTCCCGGGACGTTACGTGCTGAAACGGGAAATCGACGTCACAGACAATCTGGGTAAGCCGCTCGACTGGACGGCCACCAGCGACGCCGCGTGGCTGTCGGTGACACCATCGGGGAAAACCGACGGCGTGCTGACGCTTCAGGCGAACCCCGCAGGACTGACTCCGGGACAGCTCTATACCGCGCAGGTGCGCGTCGAGACGCAAGACGAATCGGTCGAAAACACGGAGCATATCAACGTGTCCCTGTGGGTCGGGTCCGCGGATCCGGAAGCTCAGGTTGAGGTGGCTGTTCCGGCAGCATACATCGCTACAGACCCCGTCAAGCCATACCTGTATGCAAGCCGTGATGGGGCAACCGATGTGGAAATCCTGAACGTCTTCACCGGCGAACCGGTTGGTCTGATCGAGAGTGTCACAGCCTCGAACGGCGCCATGACGGTGAGCCCGGACGGGGAGACCCTGTACGTCGCCGACAAGACGAATAGCCGGATCGTGCCTGTCGATCTCAAGAGCGGCACCGTTCAGGCGCCGTTCGGCTCTGTCTCTCTGGAGACCATGACCGTTCGCAGAGTGAACGGGAAGGCCTTCCTCTTCACGGGAGGCGGAAAGGTTTACGATGCCGAAACGGGCGATGAGGTCGTCTCCTCGCTCGACGTCTGGCTGTACGACAGCCAGAACGGGATATCCGTCAGCAAGAATGGCGAGACGATGTGCCTGATCAACAGCGGGGTGAGCCCCTACTCGCTCTACTGCTACGGTCTGTCCTATTCTTATCTGGATGGCGGGGTCCTGACCCTGGCCTATCATGGCAATGTCGCACACGGGGTGGGCTCAAACGGAGCGGACAGCGCGATTTCCGACGACGGGACCCGGGTCTATGCCGCCTCCGGCTCGCCCTATCAGTTCCTCGTGTTCGACACCACGACGCTGGAACAGGTCCAGGTCCTTGATGCCGAGCCTTATCCCAACGCCGTGGAGATGGGTCCCAACGGGATCGTCTATGGCGGCATCGACGGCTATTATGCCGACATCGATGCTTGGGCCTACGATCAGGAAGGCAACCTGAGGGGCACGTATGACATCTCCGGCTCCTACAACAGCCTGCTCCGCCGGCAGCTGGCGGTCTCGGGAGACGACAGCCGGCTGATCGGTGCGACCCAGGACGGCTACATCGTCATCGTATCCACGAACTGAGCGCCGGCCCCGGCAGAGGTCACGTTCCCCAAGCACAGGCCGGTAGCGGCCTGTGTGAACGGACCTTGCGACCGTCATACGCGCCGGGTCGGGCGGGAAAAACCGTTGCGGATGCGTCGGATGGAAATGGTGGGCGGTACAAGGTTCGAACTTGTGACCCCTACGATGTCAAGGCCCCGATATAATGCTAAGCCATTGAAAATTATGGATCCGAAGGGAGCCCAACGTGGCCAGAAAGGGCGGAACAAACCCAGAAAGTAACGCTCAACGTTGCCAGAACGTTGCCGGTCCTGAGCGTTACAAGAATGTCGTACCGATCAGAGATTTTGGATATGATGTTGCTTTCGCAGCTCACGATGAATCTTGAGGCGCCGAAACACAATTAAACAACGCTCTACTATTTGGTCGAGCTAGAGGGATACCGTAAAACTCGATGCGATACTGGCCTGCCCCACAGGGGTGATCCACCAGATTTATTAGCCCGGCGGTTTCAAGGTAGCAGCGTTCATGCTGCCACCTTCCCATAGTAAGGGGGCATGAACGCTGCGGGCAAGGCGGCTTTTAGGGCGGGTGGCTTATTGCCGAGCGAAGAGTGCGGCCGGGCGGTGTTGTAGTGGTGTCGCCAGGCTTCGATCAGGATCTGGGCCTCCCTGAGATCGAAGAAGGTTTCCCTCGCCAGCACCTCGTCGCGCAGCTTGCTGTTGAAGCTTTCGCAGTAGCCGATCTCCCAAGGGCTTCCCTGTTCGATGTAGAGTGTCTTCACGCCTAGGCTCCCGGCCAGCCCGCCCCAACCGCAGCAGGCACGTGAATTCTTCGCGAAAATCACGTCTTTGCCCGGCTTTGAGTCAGGGATTTGCGTTCAGCAGGCCGTCCGGAGCCTTTTCCCGGGCACAAATCCCGCCCACGTCCGCCGCAAGCCGAATCACACCAGAAGGCCGAACGCAGAGCCCGGGTTGGAGTTCCGGTGGACGCGCAGCCCTACCGGACACGCCCGCAGGACACGACATTATAAGAAATGACACCAGAACAGTCCTGAGCCTGCCGAAACGAACGCGAGTATCGCCCCCCTACAGCACGGCATTCAGAGGCTCCGCGGCCGGAACCGGGGCAAATGCTGCTGCACGGTGATGCCTCGGCTGCGGTGCAGGCCGCGCCCAAGGCATCCCCGTCCTGACGCGCCTTCTCTCAGGAAACCTTTGTCGTTCTGCCCTGCGACAGGAAGTGGCAATCAAGCATGTGCTGTAGCTGGCTGCCATCGGCAGCCTGAGGCAATTGCACCAGTACGATCCGGGCCGGACGCCCGCCCTCACCCCCGATAGCGCGCCCCCGCTCCAGAACGGGCCCCCACAGCCCGGAGGGCAAACGGACCCGGATACTGTGTTCGATGTCCACTTTATCGTCATCCAGCATCGCCTGGTAGATCTCGCGGGCGGCCTCCTGATCATCGGGATGGATCCTAGCAATCCATTCATAGATGTCTTCGGAGGCAGGCTTCACGCCGCCTGCGAACATTTCGGCCCACCCTTTCGAATAGATCACGCGCCCATCCGCGACAGACCAGTCGATCACGCCTGCAGACAGCATGTCGCAGCTTGCCCGCGCATGCGCCAGCACGAGGAAAGCATCCTCGCTTTCCCGGTCCTCCCGCTGCCATTCATTCTGGATCAGAGACAGGCCGAGGATGAGGGCCAGTGCCGAAGCGCCAAACAGGGCCAGAAACTCATACCTGCGTGCGCCGAGCACCGACAGCACAGACGGCGCCTCAGCCAGATAGACAAGCAGCATTTGCCCGCCATCCACATTGCGCGTCTCGATCAGCGTGCTCCGGCTCCGGTAAGCGCTCTTGTACGATGCACGCACCTCATCCGCGTGCAGAGGCCGCCAGCCCGATGCCGCCGTCACGAGCGACGTATCTTCTGGGGTAAACGTGCGCGCGGTGCCGGCACCCGATCGCACAACATCTCCGTCGAGGTTGAGCAAGGCGACGCGCCACTCCTTCCCGATACCGGCACCGGGATCCAGCGCGGCCCGGAAAGCGCCAGTGTGCAGGACAAATACAAGAGTCTGGTGCTGGCCGTCTGCCAGGCCGACATCTCTGTAGTAGGCTGCGCGATGATCAGACATTGGCACCAGATTCAGATTGACCAGTTCAGCGCCTGCCCGGCGGCTGGAGGAAATCGGGGCAAGCTGTCCGACCACGTCCGATGGCATCTGCCCGAAGACGGAGGCAACATGCCCCCTCGGATCAAGGGCGGCAACCGCGATCACCGGCGTGTTGGACAGAAGGTTCGTTACCTGCGTTTTGATGTCACGTGCACGCGCCGACGGTACATCTTCTGACAGCGCCGCGGCAATGAGCGGCGCAACCCTGTCGGCCGCAATCTCAATGCGCGCCAGTTCGGCCTCAGCAGCGATCTGTCCCGACTCCGCAGCGTCCGCAAGGCCGCGCCGCCTGTCGGCCGCCTCGTTCTGGACGGCGAACCAAGTATACAGCACCAGGCCCAGCAGAACGCCGCACAGCGTCATCGCCTGCAGGGCGCGTCTCAGGACAGGATCATTGTGTTTCTTCGGCATAGCCTGACGTGAATTTGCGGTATCGGTCATGGGCGAATCCAGGACGCTGGTGAGAATGGATCTGTCGTAAGATCGGTGGGAACCAGTCCCGCGCGGCCGCCCGGCACCCAGGCAATTCCGATACCTGCACGCAGGTCTTCAAAGGCCTTTGAGGCCGTCGCGGACAGGTTCGCGGAGATGATCACTTCGGGGCCGATGCGGCGCGCCAGGGCGATGTCGATTGCCCCCGCCACACCTGAACTGTCCCCTCCCCCGATCCGCATACCCTGATCCGCATTGAGCGGGTATTCAGATGCCGCATCTTCCCGAACGGTCTCGTAGGCAACAGCAGCATCCGCCTTCACGAGCCAGTCATTCAGCGGCTTCGTCCGGGCATTGATCGACCAGCCTGCGCGGTGGAATTCCTGCGGGCTGAAATAGCCGCCATGCCCGGTCGTAAAGAAGTTCGTATTCCTGTCATAGGACTGGAACTGGTAGAATGGACCCGTAACCAGATAGTCGACCCGTCTTTCTTAATGGACTGGTTCGCCGAAATGCCCCCTGAAATCATGTCGTTCCGGACCACCTCACGGCCCTCAAGGCGCGAGAGACCCATTTCCACCTGAATGGCGCGCCCGCCACCAATGTCTGCCCGGCCGCGCACAAGGAGGCCCGCCTCCCGCACCCGTCCGGTTTCCGTGCCGGAGGCATTCGCCGCTCCGGCCAAAGCAAGCAGACTATCCGTCTTTGGACGAACAAAGGCGTGGGCCTCGCCATGATGCTTGCCGAAATCGCGTGCGGCTGCAATCTCGCCGGTCAGGGTGGCCGGCGCACCGCCGCCTACGGGCAGCAAGCCGATCCGGGCCGCCAGGCTGGTCGTCCCTTCCCGGCTGAAGGACATATACGGCGCGGCATAGGTTTCCTGGCCCGCGCCGCCAGCTTCACCCGTATCCAGCCTGTAAAGCGTGAGCCCGACCTCATACCGGTCGACGCCGCGCACAATTTCAGCGGAAGTCGTCGCGGCATATCCGGTGAGACGGTTCTGTCCGCGTGCACCGTCCTGCTGTCGCATGGAAATCGTCTGGCGGTAGACCGTGTGGTCGATGCCCTCAAGCGCCTCATAGGCGTCGGGCGCCCGCGCACGGGCGGTCAGATAGTCCCCGTCATAGAATGCGACCGCCGCATATTGCGCCTGAACCTTGCCCCCCAGCGGTCCTCCGGCAGCCCTTGCGATCGCCGCTGCAGAGCCGAGCGTCCCGGCCTTTTGTGAAGCGAGGGCAAATCCTTCTGCAGATTCGTCATCCGGCATTGCGAGATACAGCGCTCTGAAGCCGGCAGATGCCCCCTCCGCATCCCCCGCCTGCAGCGCAGCCCAGGCCGCGCGCATCTCTGCCGCGCGCCGGACCGAAGGATATGCCGCCGCTCTCAGAGCAAGCGCGCGTGCATCGGAAAATTCATTTCGGTCGTAAGCCAGCGTCGCAGCATCCAGCAAGGCTCCGCCTGCGACAGTCCGCGCCTCCGGTTCCAGGTCCGGGTCAAGCCCGGCGGCCCGGCTGGCAAGCTCAACCGCCCGCTGCCAGTCTCCGCTTTCACGTGCAAGCTGTGCCTCCCCCAGATCAGCGAGCGCAGACAGATTGGCACGATCCGGCATCATCGGTGCTGCGGCAATTGCGGAGCGCGCCGCCGGAAAGTCGCCATTTGCAAGCGCCGCCCTGATGAGCCCCTTGTGCGCCTCTTCACCTGCCCCGGCAGCCAGCGCCGCGCTGAAATAGGCTGCGGACCGGTCAGCATCCTTTGAAAGGAACATCCATCCCGCCTGCGACAGGAGACGCGGATCTTGCGATTCATCTGCGATCGCACCGGCCGTGCTCATATCTCCGGCTGCTTCGGCCAAGGTAAAGCGCTGCCAGGCCGCTTCGCGAAGAAGTTCTGAATAGGCGCCCGCCACGCGCGGATCATGATTGTTCGAAAGTGCCGGTATCGCCGCGACTTCCGCCAGTCCGTCCGTATCGAGACGGCTGATGGCGCGCTGGACCAGCGCTGCTGTCGTCCCCGCATCGCGGCAGTTCGACAAGACCCGCACATAGAATGCCCTGAGACCGGCCTCGTCTCCGGTGCCGTCCAGCGCGTCCGCGCGTGCCCAGAGTTGAAACGCCGGCTCGCACGCGTCTGCCCCCGCCGGCGGCAACAGGGCCAGCACGCCCGGCCAGTCCTCCTTCGCAAGGGCCGTGCGAACCTTTTCGTCCCGCCGTCCCGCAGCAACATAGGTTGTGAGATCGCCCGGCACGTCCCAGCCCTGAAAGCGCTCGCGCAAGGCTTGCAACCGAGCCTCCGCTGCCGTCCATTTTCCGGAAGCGCCGAGTGCCCAGACCGCCTGAACGTCCGCCTCAGGCGGCACAGCCGGTGGCGTCCTGGCTTCTATGGGTTCCGCCCCGGCACTGGCAGCCACATCTGTACCTGCCCCCTTGTCTGCACCGGGAATACCAATGGATTTGACGACTTCCCCACCCGTATCCGGCGCAGCACCGGCAATCACGCCCGGAAGGAGCATGAGGGCGGCGCTGGCAACAGCTGCGCGCAGGAGAGGCGTGGCTGTCCTCACTTTCCGTCGATCCGTGTGCGCATGTACCGCGCTATCATGGCAAGTCCCGCAGCCATGGCGAACAGAATGGTCGCAATCGATACAATCCAGCCCCAGGACGACGATTTGCCGCCGCTGACAGCGCGCTCACCCGACCACTTGTCGCCGATTGTGAAGGTTGCTTCGGGCGCCTCGGTCACCATGGTGGCCGCATTCCGGCGCCAGATTGCGGCGCCTCCTTTCAGCTGGTTCCAGTGATCCGGCTTCACCAGCGAACGGATTGACTCTGCCAGCTGCGGACCGGTCTCTGCTGTCGCGACCAGAACAAGGCGCTCCTTATGCTCCGGCGATTCCCGTTCAAGTACCAGACCATTGTCTCCGAGGTCGGCCAGCTTCATCCGGCGGCTGAACGCCTCTGTCTCCGGCAGGTCTGCGCTCCCGGCGGACAGGAGGTGCTCCAGCTCCGGCCGGACACCGACAAGGATCGTGTTCGCATCGGGAAGATCGGACCCGACGGCGAAGCTCGCTTCGGTAAAGACCGCACCGTTGATCTGCCCCAGCCGTGCGGCCAGCATCCACACGCCCCCTATCGCTTCAGGCGAGGCATCTGCCGCGCGGAACGCCATTGGTGCATCCTCCAGACCCGAAAAGGGATAACCGGTCTCCTGAAGAATATTGAGATTGGGCAATTCCACGAAATGGTCTGCAGACGGCAGAGACAGCGTCGAGGTGTTCTTCAGCGTGAAGGCCAGATTGCGTGCGTTCCGCGCAGTACAGGCGCCCTGCACGGGCGACGAAAGCTGTATCTGGAAGTCGATATTGTTCCAGCCCGGCCTGAACGAACTTGCCGGAAGGTCGATCTGGTATCCGGGCACAACCTCGCCATCCGGATTGGTCAGCCGCACGGCCCGTTCGAATGCCCCATTGACGAGGACGTTCACAACCGAATGCCCATCGAGCCCGGCACCATAGGCAAAGTCGAGCATCAGCACGACATTGTCGCGTTTGTGAAACTGCACATCCGGCGGCAAGACAAAAGAGAGCCCCGCCCCTTCCGTCTCGCGCCCAAGGACCAGCACCTCGTCAAACCCGAGGTCATGGAAGATATATTTTGCATCCACACGCAGCGGCTGGCGTTTTGAACTGACAATGGCAGCCGGTATTTCATTCCCGGCGATCACCGCAGTAGAGGTCACCGCAAGCGGAAAGCCCTCTGACGCCAGAACGCGCAGAGCCCCCTCAATCGCGTCCGGAGTCCGGCCGGCCGCAATTATCAGGAAGTGCGTCGGATCAGACGGTGACGGACCGATTGACAGCCAGGAGTCCCCCTCCTTCAGCGCGGCAAGGCCAGGAGGGGCAATGGAGGCCAGTTCGTCCGGCGTACCAATCGCAACAAGGTCCCGGCCGGCCGCTTCCGCATCCGGCGAAAAAGACGTGATCTGGGTAATCTCCGGCAGACGATAGCCGAGACGATTCCCAACGGCCTGCGAGGCAAGCGCGCCCCAGCGCAGGGTTTCGTCGCTTCCCCGGCCGGTCATGATCCCCAGCCTGTCAACTCCGCCGACGCCGGCAGACAGAAGCGCGCCGAGATCGGCCAATGTCGCCGCCAGCGGGCGACGGGCATACACGATCTCGATATAGGACCGTGCGGTATCGATCTCCGTCCAGAGTTCGGCGGCACCGCTGTCCTGACAATCCAGCGTATAGCGCTGCACCGCATCGATCCGCAGCGTGTTGTAGCCTGTCAACAAGGTCGAAGGTTCCAGCACGACTTCATTGATCGCCGCAGCCCGCTCGGTCACCCCATCGAGCTGAGCGATAAAGGCCCCGTTCATCGCAAGCCGCAGTTGCGGCTTATACTCCTCCTGCGCGCGTCCGCTGACATGCCGCAGCACGATCCGGGCCTCCTTGACATCCGCCTGCGGAGCGATTGCGAAGGAGATCTCGTCGCTGGCATGGGCACCATCCAGATGGATCGCCCCCTGCTGGCTGCGCAGGGCCGCCAGAGGCAGGCGCGCGATCCACAGGCCGGCCTCACTGCGCTCCAGTGAAACATCCGGGTTCTCCCGGTAGCGGGCGTAGATATCCGGCGAGGCGTCCTCGCCCGCCGTCTGTTGCGCCGTCGCAGGCGCGAGCCCCAGCGCGAGCGTAAATGCGGAGACAAGAATAATCAGGCGAACGATGGACTTCATGAACGTGCTTCCCGTGTAGCGGCGCGGATATGGCTGGCGGCCTGAGCGAGACTTGAGCGGACCAGCCGGGCAAGCTTGGTGATCATATGATCGGAGTTGGCGCGCGCATCGCGGAACTGCTTCCAGTTCTCGCTACGCGCATACATCAGGGCAACAACGACCGCCCATTGCTCCCTGGTCTCGATGATGAAACTCAAACCCAGCTTCTGCCCGCCGGGCGTATCGGTCACCGAAAGAACCTTCAGGCTAAGGAGAACAACATCACTTGAGCCGAGTTCACGCGCATCGACCGTGACGACGTCTCCGATCGAGAAGCGCGGGGCACCCCGGGCAACCTGGCAGCCTATCCCCGTAATCGAAACATCCGACATATGCGCTGTAATCGGCTGGTCCCCCAGCATCAGCCGCACATCACGATCCACATCGAAGCGCGGGAAAGCCCGCTGCTGCGAGCGCTCGTACAGAACGCCAAGCGCCGACACCAGCAGCAACAGGTGGAACGTGTTCCAGAACAGAAGAACGGAGATCACCCCCGCCCCGACCGGATCGGTGAACAGCCGGAAGAAGCCGGCGATTTCTCCCACGCAGACCAGTGCGATAAGAACATAGAACGGCCGCGCGAGGGGCGAGATGAAGCTCTTGCTCAGATTCTCGCCCTTCGGCGTCACGGCAAAGCTTGGCGCGCGCGGATTGCGCAGTACCTGGAGGATGGCGCCCGAACAGTGAATCGACTGCACCACTTCATACAGCTCGGAGGCAAATGCCCAGCGGGTGCGTCCGTAGAGAATCGACGACAGCATCAGTGCACCCACGATGTGCGGCAGGCCGTACATCAGGAAGTCGGAGAAGTCGCCGACATAGACCCGGATATCCAGCAGCAGGTAGAGGAGCGGCGCCAGAATGAAGGTCAGCCGGGCCAGCGGAAAGAACCAGTAGAAGCAGGAATTGAGGTAGCCGATGCGCTGAGAAAGCGTGAGCCCCCTCTTGAGGAGGGGGTTTTTCAGCAGGAAGATCTGGATCATTCCCTGCGTCCAGCGCATTCGCTGCGTTATGAAGCCGGAGAAGGTTTCCGGCGACAGCCCGGCCACCATTGGCCGGTCGACATACACACTCCGATATCCGCGCGAGTGCAGTTCCAGGGCCGTCTCGGCATCCTCCGTGATCGTATCGCCCTGCAGGCCGCCGATCTCCATGATGTGCTCGCGCCGCAGAACAGCGGCAGATCCGCAGAAGAAGGACGCATTCATTCCGTCCAGCCCGCGCTGGATCACCGAATAGAACATCTCGTTCTCGCTCGGCATATCCCGGAAGGTCCCGAGATTGCGCTCCAGCGGATCCGGGTTCAGGAAGAAGTGCGGCGTCTGCACCTTCGGAACACCTTCGGATCATCGACGAAATACCCGACGGTCCGCACAAGGATGTCCGCCGAAGGCACGTGATCGGCATCGAGAATGAGAATCAGATCACCATCGGTCTTTTCCAGTGCGGCGTTGATATTGCCCGCCTTGGCGTGCTCATTCTTCTCGCGGGTCAGATAATGTGCGCCCAGACGCTCACACATGATCTGCAGACGCTCATGCCGCGCCTGCGCCTCTGCCGCCTTCGCCGGGTCGGCCTGGTTCCGCTTGGCCTGCGTGCCGCCATCATCCAGCAGATAGACCTTCACCCGGCCTGCCGGGTAGCTGATGTTCATTGCGGCCGCGAGCGTAACCTCCAGCAGGTCATCCGGCTCATTATAAGTCGGAACGAGGATATCCACCGTCGGCGAACGCGCCGCCGAAACGGGCGCGGGACAAGGCGCGCGCTTGTAGACATCGACGGACAGGAAGGTGGACAGCAGCAGCAGCACATAGCCGTAACTTTCCGCACCCAGCAGAAAAATGCCTCCGGCGGCGGACAATACCGAGTCCGTCGGGAGTGTCTCCGTCACCCGCCAGATCATGTAGCGCGTGCTTGTAAAGATGATCAGCAGCGCCACGAATATGCGGAACGGTCCGCCCGTGGGCCGCAACCAGCCCATCAGGAAATATGTGGCGATGGTGGCAATGCACAGCTGCAGCTGCAGAGCGTCGGGCACAGGGGCAGCGGCGATCACGGCGATCAGCGCAAGCGAAACCAGCCCGCTGATCGTCCGCAAAGGTGCGAACCGGAACACTGGCAGAGACGTCTGCCGGGATGTCGCGCTGCGTACCATTCCCTGACCCGCTAAGAAAACGATTGCCAGCTAATGCACGCGTGAGGTGAACTTTGCGGTAAATTTCATGCATCGCGCACGAGCAGTCCGTTAAAATTCCGGTCCTGCCTGTACACGGTCTGTCCGTTTCACCCGCCTGGAAAGCGCTCCCCCTGCCCTTTGCAAGGAGATGCGCGAAGGGCCGTGGCTCATCATGTACAAGAAGAAGCGGGCGAAGGAAGTCAAAGCCGCCTGGCGGCGCGTGCGGGCGGCCGCAGGTCTCGATGGCGCTGTCCAGCCCTATTCCCTTCGTCACACGGTGGCGCGTTATCTGAGAGCCTCTGGCGTGCCTGCCTGGGAGGTCTCGGCACAACTCGGACACAAGCAACACGGCTTCTCGATCACCGAAATCTATGCGCCATTTGACCCGTCTTATCTCTCAGCATCGTCGATCGCGCTCGAAAAGCTGCTGGCCGAAATTATCGTACCGACCGACATCCGGCCGCTAACATTGCCAGAACGTTGCCAGGACGGCGATGACGCTCAGGGGGCAGATGGGGCTAAGTCTTTGAAAGGAATGGTGGGCGGTACAAGGTTCGAACTTGTGACCCCTACGATGTCAACGTAGTGCTCTACCACTGAGCTAACCGCCCATGCGGGGCTTTTTGCCCCGTCAGGAAGGGTGGGTAATGGACAATCGGCGCGCCTGCGTCAAGCGTCTTCAGCGGCAGATTCTGCACCGCCGCCGTGCGCTTCTCAGGCGGCCATGACCTTGCTGACTTCCTCGACGATTTCCCGCAGGTGGAAGGGCTTGGACAGGACCTTCGCCCCGGCCGGCGTCGGCGAGCCGGACGACAGCGCCACGGCCGCAAAACCGGTGATGAAGACTATCTTCATGGCCGGATCCAGTTCCGCCCCGCGGCGGGCCAGCTCGATCCCGTCGAGGCCGGGCATCACGATGTCGGTCAGGAGAAGGTCGAAGACTTCGCGCTCCAGGCCGGCCAGCGCCGTTTCGCCATCGGTATAGTCCTGCACTTCATGCCCGGCACGGCGCAGCGCCGCGGCCAGGAAGGCGCGCATGGAATCATCGTCTTCAGCCAGCAGGATCTTGGTCACCTGGGGCCCCCTTCGTCCGTCCTTGAAGCCTAAGCATAAACAGTGTTTCGGGTAAATCAGGGGTGAATATGAGGGACGCCGGCCTGCCTTTTTTGCCCCGCGAAGCGCTCACAATGCAGGCCTCTGCCCCATCCGGGGCTTGACCTTGCCACGAACTGGCAAACGATAGGCCCGATGCGTCCGATCCCGCCCCTCGCCACCCTGCCCCAGACATCGCCCGCCCCCGGCGGCGAGACCTACGAAACGCCCTACACGCTGACCCGCCCGGTCGCGGCGGAGATGCCCTTCCTGTTCGCCTCCCCGCATTCCGGCTCGCTGTACCCGGCCAGCATGCTGGACGCGCTCTGCGTGCCGCTGATGGACCTGCGGCGCACCGAGGATGCCTTTGTCGAGGAACTCTTCGCCGGCGCCCCGGCCGCCGGCGCCACGCTCATCTCCGCCCGTTACGGCCGTTCGGTCGCCGATCTCAACCGTGACCCGCGCGAGTTGGACGCCTCCATGTTCGAGGGCGGCCCGCCGCGCACCTGCGGAATCCCCACGGCCCGTGTCGAGGCCGGTCTCGGCTGCCTGCCCCGCGTGGCTGCCCGCGGCGAGGAAATCTACCGCCGCCGCCTCACTCGCGAGGAGGGCGAGGCCCGCCTCACCCAGATCCATGACGCCTATCATGCCCGGATCGGCGACGAACTGGCCGCCCTGCGCGAGACCCATGGGCGGGCCGTGCTGATCGACTGCCATTCCATGCCCTCGATCCAGCCGGGGCGCCGCGGCCTCGCCGACATCGTGCTCGGCGACCGGTTCGGCTCGTCCTGCGACCCGCGCCTCACGTCAAGGGCAGAGCGCGCCTTCCGCGACCGCGGTTTCACCGTCGCCCGCAACGCGCCCTATGCCGGCGGCTACACGACCCGCCGCTACGGCCGGCCGAAGCGGGCCATCCACGCCCTGCAGATCGAGATCAATCGCGGCCTCTACATGGACGAGCAGGACGTCGCCCGCCTGTCCACATTCGACACCGTCCGCGGCGCGGTCGAAGGCGTCATCGCCGCCCTGGTCGAAACAGCCGAAATCCTGCCACGGGTGTAATTTTTCGCCCCGGCCCAATTCCGCGAAATAAACCCATGCGCCGAAGCATGGCTGCCCTGCGCCCCGACCCGGTTTTCCGAAGGCCAGGCGCGGAACTTGGTTAACGCTCACACGAAATCTGGACGGCTTTTCCTGCCGCAGCGCAGCAAGACCGGAAGCCGCGGTTAGATTTTCGGGAGAAATCCAAAAAATCCTGAATAAAAACAGTAATTTGATGTTTCGATAAAAAAAGGGCCGCGCTGTTAAGCGCGGCCGTGAAGTCAAAGGGAGGAAACGCCAGAGGCGTCTGCACCGGAGTGCAGGTCCAGATTTATGCTGCGATGCACAATCGAGCAAGAGACAGGCTGCCGCAGGGATGAAATTTCATGAAAGTGCCCGGGTTTTAGGCACCTTTGCCTCCCGGCACGCCGTTTGCGTATGGCTTGGTCGATAATCCTGAATTGGGACCCGCTTGTCCCAAGCTGACATGCCCGGAGTAAATGACATGGCTGACGAAACAGACCTGCACGTTGGCAAACGCCTGCGCCGCCGCCGCCGCCTTCTGGGCATGACCCAGCAGGACCTCGCGACCCAGGTGGGCGTACGTTTCCAGCAGATCCAGAAATACGAGTGCGGCGCGAACCGTATAACAGCCTCGCGCCTGTACGAACTGGCCAAGGCCATGAACGTCTCCGTCCAGTACTTCTTCGACGGCATGCCCGCCGCCGGCGCCCCGGATGCGGCCAATGACGCCGAACGCCTGGAAAGCGACATCCTCAGCCAGAAGGAAACGCTGGAACTGGTCCGCGCCTACTACCGGCTCGACGAGCGTCCCCGCCGGCGCCTGCTGGAACTGGCAAAGGCCCTGGAAGGCGATAC
>JAWKUV010000035.1:0-20045 GCA_041398365.1 Hyphomonas sp.
GCCACCCGGTCCGGCTGGGACGGGTCCGCAATGTCCCCTTCGCCGGCACTTTCATAGCCCGACAGGGCCGCCACCAGCCCGGCCTGAAGCGCCGAGACCAGTCCCACGGCCACCCAGCGGCGGCGCGGCGGATCGCTTTCACTGCCCGCAAGCTCCCGCCGGGCGAGCTTCAGTCCCTCCAGCACCGCATCCAGCGCCGGGGCGATCCGGTCACGCGGCGCCATCCGGACTTATTCCGACGGGGCGGCTTCAGCCCGGAAGTCCCAACCGGATTCGGCTGCGATATAGGCGAAGGCCGCATAGACGCTGACATTCTGGCGGAACTGTTCCGGGTCGATCTTGTCGAACGTGTCATCCGGCGTGTGGTGCAGATCGAAATAGTCGGTCCCGTCCTGCGCCGGCGTCACCACCGGCACACCGCCCCGCATCAGCGGACCGAGGTCCGACGAGCCATGGGCTTCATTGTCGCCGGCTGTCACGCCGAGCGGTGTCAGGACCGAGTGCATCGCCGCCGCATATGCCAGCGCGCCTTCACCGAACCGTGTCTGGAACCGCCAGATACGGCCCGCGCCGAAATCGCTTTCCGCGGCCAGGACGTGCTTGTCGAATTCGTCTGCATGCTGACGGCCATAGGCGTCGCCGCCGAAGAGGCCGATCTCTTCCGAACCGAACAGGACGACACGGATGGTGCGATCCGGCTTGCCCGGCAACTCGTCGATCAGCTTGGCCGCGCCGACCGCGATGCCGCAACCGGCCCCGTCATCGATGGCGCCCGTCGCCATGTCCCAGGAATCGAGATGGCAGCCGAGCAGCACGATCTCGTCCTTGCGGGCGCCGCCTTCGATTTCCGCGATCACATTGCCCGAAGGCGCCGCTTCCGCCGTCTCGATGCCGATGTCGAGATTCACCGTGACCGGGCCGCGCGCGAGAAGCCGCGTCAGCTGGTCGGCGTCCGGTGCGGACAGGGCGGCCGCGGGCAGCGCGCCGGTCGGACGGGCGAACCCGTCGGCGCCCCTGCGGTCGATGCCGCCCGTATGCGGGCGCCGGTCATGATCGGTGCCGACCGAGCGGATGAGGCAGGCCACAGCCCCCTTCCCCGCCGCGACTTTCGGACAGTTCGCGCGTTTCGCCACCGCGAGGCCGTAGCCGGAGCCGTCCTGCGTCTTGAACATTTCCTCGTCGATGAAAACGATCTTGCCCGCGACATCCGCATCCGGCGCCGCTTCAAGGTCTGCCATCGTGTGGAAGCGGACAACGCCGGCCTCGAGCCCGCCTGCCGGCGTCGCGCGGCTGCCGCCCAGTGCGGTGATCACCAGCGGCTGCGCGTTCGCTCCGACCACACGCAGCGTCTCGTGCGTGCGCTTCCAGTACGGCACCGTGAAATCGTCGACGCGGACATTGGTGAAGCCCATGGCTTCAAGGCGTGCGACCGCCCAGTCGCGGGCGCGGGCCTCATCCGGCGAGCCGCCGAGGCGCGGGCCGATCTCGGTCGTCAGGTCCTCCACGAACTTGAGGCCCACCGCATCGCTCTTGCCGGCCTCCGCCAGCGCTGCCGCCGTCGCGAGGACGGCGGCCTCGTGATCGGAGGGCGCGTCGGCGAGAGCGGGCACAGTCTGGCACGCAGCGAGCGTGGCCAGGGCGGCGAAGGCAGCAAGTCTCATGAGCGGGGGTCTCCGGTTGGCTTGCGCGGACGCTAGGCCAAACCGGACCGTCATGAAAGGCGCCGATATGACTCAGAGCGCCGCAGCCATGTCGAGGATCGAGGCGACCGACGGACGGTTCTTGTAGCCCTCTTCCCGCATCACCGCCTTCACGACACCGTCGGCCCCGATGAAGACGATGGCCGGGTGCGGAATGCCGTCATAGCGCGAGCCGGCCGGCATCTCGTGATTGCGCAGCTGGAAGGCATCGATCGCGGCCGATCCCGTATCGGCATAAAGACCGTAGGAAAGCCCCTTGGCCTCCTTGAATTTCGCGAGCGTTTCCGGGCTGTCATAGGAGACGCCGGCCAGCGTCCATCCCTGCCCTGCGAGCGGCGCGGCGGCCTCCTCCAATTCCACGAGTTGTTTCTGGCAATAGGGGCACCAATCGGCCGAGCGGAAGAAGGCCACGACCGTCCCCTTCTCTCCGGCAAGGTCGGCGAAGCCCACCGTCCCTTCAGGTCCGGTCAGGGTGACCTCCGGTGCCGGCGCCCCGACAACCGGGCCGACACGCATCGACTCGGCGGCGGCGCGTTCGGCTTCGGCGGATTTTGCGGCGAGCGTTGCCTCGTCGGCGCCCTGCGCACCGGCAGCAGCAGGCAGAAGCGCGATCAGGGATGCCAGGGACAGGGTGCGGATCATGGAAATTCCTCCTCGGTTGGCCCAAGGCTTAAAGCCCCGGATCCGAACCGGCGAGGCACGAAACCGTGAGGTCACGCAGGCGTGATGAGGACGGGCGCCGTCAGCCCCTGCGGGCGCGCCACTCGTCCGCCGACTGACCGTACACGTCCCATGTGATGTCGGAGAACGGCGCCGGAGCCTGCGCCTGGCGCAGTTTCCTTGCCCCAAGCCGCCCGGCGACCTTCAGCGAGGCCGCGTTCAGCGGGTCAATACAGTGGATCACCTCGTCCCAGCCGAGAATGTCGACCGCGTAGTCGATGGCCGCCGAGACGCCTTCCAGCGCATAGCCCTTGCCGTGGGCCGACTTTGTGAGGCCATAGGCGATCTCGGTCCCCGGCCAGCCTTCCGGCTGCCAGGGCCCCAGACGCCCGATCCAGGCCCCGGTCGACTTCTCGATGACCGAGAACATGGAATAGCCGCTGATCGTCCAGGCCCCGGCCAGAGTGCAGAGCGACCGCCAGACCTGCGAAGGGGCCATCACGCCGCCGATGAAGCGGGCGGTTTCCTCGTCCGCCATCATGGCGCACATGGGCTCGAAATCCTCGGCGCGCGGAGGCCGGAGGATCAGGCGTTCCGTTTCTAGGGTCGGGCCGATGCTGGCCATGTGGCGCCTCCTCCGGTGTGCAGGGCGGCAGCGTTAGCCGAGGCCCGGCCCCTTCGCAATCGCGCAAACAAAAAGCCCCGCCTCTTCAGGCGGGGCTTTCCGGAATTTGGTGCCAGAGCCGCTAGTTGCGCGGCGACATGATCGACAGCAGGAACTGGAACATGTTGATGAAGTCCAGGTACAGGCTGAGCGCGCCATAGGTCGTGGCGACGGCGATCGCGCGGCCATTGCCCTCGATGGCGAAGTACATGTTCTTCAGGCGCTGCGTATCCCAGGCGGTCAGGCCGGCGAACAGGAGCAGGCCGACCACCGAGATCACCATGTCGAACATGCTCGACTTGAACAGGAACATGTTCAGCAGCGAGGCGATGATGATGCCGACCACGCCCATGATCAGGAACGTACCGAAGCCCGACAGGTCGCGCTTGGTCGTGTAGCCGTAGAGCGACAGCGCGCCGAAGGCGATAGCGGTCGTCAGGAAGGCCTTGGACACGATGAACATGCCGTCCGGCTGGCGGGCATAGACATAGACGATGGCGCCCATCGAGATGCCGATGAGCGAGACCACCGACCAGTAAACGAGGTTCGCGCCAAGCGGCGAGGGATTGCGCATGGCAAAGCTGGAGAGCAGCAGGATCGCAAGCGGTGCGAACATGATGATCAGGCCCAGCGGGCCGGTCAGGAGGGTCAGCGTGACGCTTTCAGGCACCAGCGCGCCGACGGCATAGGCAAGGCCTGCCGTCAGCAGGAGACCCAGCGCCATCTTGTTGTAGACGCCCAGCATGAAGGACCGCAGTCCGACATTGACCGACATGTCCATCGAGCCTGCGCCGCTGTTCGGCGAATAAGCACGATTGAGATCATTCATTGGTTTCAAGCCCTTTCATTACACCCGGCGGTGTTGTTGCACCGGGTCGTGCTGCGAATATGGGTGGGTCTGCCCTTTTCCGCAAGCAAAACCGGACAATACCGCAACATGTTCCAGCCGCTCACGCGACGTGAGGCGGATTTTCACTTGAAGCATAGGAAACGAATACTTCGAGGATAGGCAAAAGCTATCGAATGAATACATGAAGCATCCGCACTATTCGGAGTATGTGAGCGCTACACCTTTTGCGATAGGGGCAGGAACCGAGAAGTGGATTGACTCGTATTTACCCATAGTTAATCTGTGGAATCTGGCGCAGTTCCAGCAGTGGGGGCGCCAAGTACACTAGGGGATATAATCATGGCAGACGCATCGGCTTACGCCGAGAATATCAAGAAATACGCGAACGGCGGCTATAACCAGGCCGCCGCCGAGAAGATCGTGGGACATCTCGGCATCGCCCTTCGCAACCGGGACAGCTCCGTGGTCGCCTGCACCGACTCCGGCGAACTGGACCGCGTTCGCGAAAAGTGGTGCCGCGGCAAACTGGGCCTTGCGCAGAACCAGGGCGAGTTGGACGCTGCCATCAAGGTGGTCTGCGACAAGCTGAGCGCCGAAGGCGGCCAGAAGTCGCGCGTGACCTTCTACTATCTGCTCGCTGAGCATTTCGGGAAACTCGGAGAGCTCGCCAGCTGATCCAGCCGGCATTCGGAACAACGGAACACCCGGCCCGGCAGGCCGGGTTTTCTTTTTCTGCCCGCAGGGCCAGATACCGCTCATGTACAGACTGTTCGCCGCCCTGCCCGTTCCGGAGGACCTCTGGGACCGGCTCAACGCCCTCCAGGACGACCTGCCTGGCGCCAGCTGGCGGCCGGAGGAGAATTTTCACATCACGCTGCGCTTCTTCGGCGAGCTGTCGCACAGCCAGGCACGCGACCTCGACGACCTCCTCGGTGAGATCCGATGCGCACCGTTCGACGTGGTCCTCGAAGGCACCGGCTGGTTCGGCCGGCGCGAGCCGACGGCCGTCTGGGCGCGGGTGCGCGAGAGCGACGAACTCCGCAGCCTCTCGTCCCAGTGCGAGCGCGCCGCCCGCCGCCTTGGCCTCGAGCCGGACCGGCGCCCCTTCACCCCGCACGTCACCCTCGCCTACCTGAACGGCACGTCGCTGGAAGATGCCCGCCGCTGGATGGAAAAGCACCACACGTTCCGGGGCGCCGACTTCACCGCCGACCGCTTCCACCTCTATTCCAGCCACGCCCGCAAAGCTGGCCCCAGCCGCTACGAGGCCGAGGCAGATTATGTGCTGGAATAGCGTTCAAGCCTGTCAGGGTGCCGGAGCGAGCCGCATGTCCAGCGCCTGGATCGTGGGCGGAGTCGTCGGGGCGAGCAGGACGCGGCCCTGGATCGTGCCCTTCTCGCAGGTCCACGAGAATGTGCCGCTCAGTGCGCCGGTCGGCGTGATCGGCGCTTCCGTCCCGCAGGCACCCGCCTGATCCTTCAGCGACGCCAGTTCCCGTTCGCGCACCGGCACGGACCGGTCGAGCAGGAAATTCATGGCAAGCCGGCCATCGGCGGGCGCAAGCAGTCCCTGCTCATAGACCGTCCCGGCAATCGCATAGAACTCGCTCAGCGTTGCGGTCGCCTCGCTGGTCCGGCCCGGCAGCAGGCCGGCCTGCTTCAGCTCCAGCGCGGCCTCCCGCACCGCGCCCGACGGCGCAGCATACGTCCGGTTGGCGAAGCCGAAGATGCCGATCCCGTGATCGGGCAGGAGCAGAACGTTCGAGCCATAGCCCGGATAGCCGCCCGAATGCGTCATGGTGAAGCCCAACTCGCAATCGGCAATGGCCGAGAAGCCCTTCGCATAGACGACGTCGAGATCGCACGGCTCCATGCCCGGAAGGCCTGGGCGTTCAAAGCTCTGCTGGAAGCCGAGCCCCTGCGACAGTTCCCGCACCGTTGCCCGCTTCACCGGACCGGTCTCGTCGCCATCGCGCGCCGGCCAGGCATCGAGGAGGAAGGCGACCCATTTCGCGTAGTCGTTCGCACTCGTCTGTACACCGCCCATCGCACCGAACACGCCGCGGCCGAGCGTCGGCTCCGGCGAAAAGGCCTCTTCCTCCCAGCGGTAGCCGAGGGCCCGGCGGTCCTGATCGGCCGCGAAGACGTCATAGCCGGTCGAGTCCATGCCAAGCGGCTGCATGATCTCGCTCACGATATAATCGTCGAACGGCATGCCGGAGACATTGGTGACGATCCGACCGAGCAGCGCATAGCCGAAATTCGAATACTCGAATTTGGTCTGCGGCGCGCCACTGAACGGCACGCCCTGTTTCAGGATTTCCGTAAAGGCCTCTTCGGTCATGTCCTGCTGGCGGTCACCCCAGGGATCGTCGGTCACGAAGCCCGCAACATGGCTCAGCAGGTCTCGCACGCGGATGCGCGGCGAGTCCGTGGTCGGATAGGTCCAGTCCCTGAGTTCGGGCACATAATATTCCGCCGGCGCGTCGAGATAGAGCCGCCCCTCATCCCGCAGCTTGAGAATGGCGAGCGCCGTGAACGCCTTACTCATCGAGGCGATGCGGAACAGCGAGTCGGCATCGACCGGCTTTCCCGTCTCCCGGTTCGCGAGGCCGGACGTCTTCAGGTAGACGAGTTCCCCATCCTTCACGATGCCCCAGACCATGCCCGGCACATGCCGCTCCTCCTGGAATTGCGTGAAATGGGAGTCGACCAGATCGGTTACCGCTGCCGGAATGGAGCCTTCCTCGGCAGCCGCCGCAAACGGGAGAAGCGTCAGCACGGCACCGGCGCAAAGCGCCTTCAGCGCACCGGTGCGTGAGGGAGATTTTGGTTTCATCATGGGGGTCCTTTTCCGGAAGCGTCCCTCGGCCTGAACACCGGAACCCTAACCCCGCTTCCGATTCCGCAGCAAGCCGGAACCCCGTAGCAAGCCGGACCCCGCCGCAATGCAGGCGAAACAATCAGGACGGCTGGAAAAGGAGGAAGCGAATGGTGCCGCTAAGGTGACTTGAACACCTGACCCTCGCATTACGAATGCGATGCTCTACCAGCTGAGCTATAGCGGCCTAGACCATTCGGAGGCCCGCCTCATACCGGCAGACGCCCCGTTCCGCAAGACGATTTTCCCACCCCGGAGGCACCGGGCTGCAGGGGCGACCTAGTTGTGATCTTTCAATAGGTTGTCCATTCGGGCCTGACCGAGGAGATTGAGGTTGCGAGACTTCAACTCCAGGAAAGGACACCGAATGGACATCCATGAGAATGCCCGCACAACGCCGCACAGTCGAGCCGAAATGGTCCGGCGTGTGATTGAGGAAGGCTCAAGCAGGAGCGCCGTCGCCAAAGCCTTCGGCGTGTGCTGCAAGACTGTCAGCAAGTGGGTAGACCGCTTCCTTGCGGAGGGGCCCGACGGCCTCAGGGAGCGTTCCTCGCGTCCGCACCGGCTTTATCACCCGACGCCCAGTGCGACCGTGGAGAGGATCATCAAGCTGCGCTGCCAACGCCTGCCGGGACACGAGATCGCCCACCGATGCAAGGTCTCGCCGGCCACCGTCAGCCGCGTCCTGCGCGCCGCAAGGCTCAGCCGGGCCAGGGATCTCGATCCGCCTGAACCGTCCCGCCGCTACGAGCACCCAAATCCCGGTGACATGATCCACATCGACATCAAAAGCTCGGGCGCTTCGGGCGCCCCGGGCATCGCATCACCGGAAGCCGGAAGAGCAAGTCTCTCCATCGCGGTGTCGGCTGGGAGTACGTCCATGTCGCCGTGGACGATGCCTCCCGCGTCGCCTTCAACCAGATCCATCCTGACGAAAAGGCCCCCAGTGCTGTCGATCACCTGAAGGCCTGTGTGGCTTACTACAATCGCCTCGGCATCATCGTCCGCCGCGTGATGACAGACAATGGCGCCTGCTATCGCTCTGACGCCTTCAGACATGCCTGTCGTGAGCTCGGCCTCAGACACGTCCGCACCAAACCCTACACGCCCAGGACAAATGGAAAGGCCGAACGCTTTATCCAGACCGCCCTCAGGGAATGGGCCTACGCAAAATCCTACGATACATCAGACCAGAGAGCCGCATGCCTCCATGACTGGACGCATCGATACAACTTCCATCGACCCCATGGCGGTATTAAAAACCAAACACCCATCAGTCGACTCGGTCTCGCCGGCGACAACCTGTTGAGAGTCCACACCTAGTCCTCGTCCGGGGCGTAATCCAGCGGCGGGGTGAGCGGGCGGTCCGGCGTGCGCGGTTTCGGCGCCGGCTCTTCCATGTCCGGGCCCGGCAGCGCGGGCACGCGCCCGGCTTCCAGTTCGCGGCCATAGGATTCGTAGCGCGGGTGCACCAGGTCGCCGACATCGCCGAAGGCGTAGACGAGGCGCGACCAGCCGTGCTTGTCGAAATCGAAGGCATTGCCCTTCGGGTCGATGTCCGACCAGTCCGGCTCGCGTGAGGCGGAGACGGCCATCCGGCCCCAGCGGGCGGCCTCGGACTGGTCGCCATAGCCCTTGAGGGCCCGTTCCATCAGCAGGCAGAGCCGCGCGGTCGGGTTCTCCTCGACCAGCAGGGCAAGCGAGCGGATGGCGCCGACCCAGTCGGCCTTGTCCATGGCGATCTCGGCTGCGAGGATCTTGCTTTCCCGGTGCGTGGGGTTGGCCGCGATCAGGGCCTGCAGGCGCTGCTCGATGTGCGCGGGCGCATCCTGCGGCACGAGGCGGCGCGACAGCTGGGCGAGCGCCGGATGGGGGCGGGCCTTCCAGCCGAGCTCCAGCACGCCCTGCGCGGCCTTGGCCTTGCCGTCCACCATCAGGGCTTTGCCGCCGTGGAACGCGGCCGGCGGGAAGCCCGGCGCAGACCGGATCGCCTCGGCCAGCGCCTTCTGCGCGTCCACCTTGCGCTCATAGGGCAGGCTGACGGCAAAGGCTGTGTGCAGTACGGCGCGGCGGCGGCGCAGGCTGTCGCCCTTGATCAGACCGCGGCGTTCGCCGGTGGCCAGCGTTTCCAGCGCCTTCTCCCACTCCCCTTTCGAGACCTGCAGGTCGAACAGGGAATTGAACGGCCAGTCGGCGGAGGACTTGAGCCCCAGCGCCTCGCGGGCGCGGTTCTCGGCGGTCAGCTGGTCGCCGCGTTCGGCGGCCGCCATGGCCGAGCCGCGCAGGCCCGCGAGCTGTCCGCCCGGCAGGCGCGTCAGCTGGCTCCAGGCGCGCTCGGCCCCGGCCCAGTCATCGTTCGCTTCGGCGGCGCGTGCTTCCAGTAACAGTTTCAGCCGCTCGTCCTCGGCATGCTTGGCCGCCTTGCGGGCGAGCTTCAGCGCTGCTTCGGCATCGCCGGCCTCGGCCGCCAGCAGGCCCTCGGTCAGCGCGGCATTCGCCTTGCGCGACTTCGAGCGCTTGCGCGACCGGCTGATCCGGCCCGGCAGCACGAAAATGCCCGACACGATCCACCAGGCCACGGCCATCAGTCCGGACAGGGCGAGCACCAGCGCCACGGCAGCGCCCGACTTGATCGAGATCTCTTCGGCGCCGACCGGGATCGTCACCTTTCCGGGCAGCGTATAGGCCCACCAGCCGAAGGCGAGCGCTGCGATCAGCAGCAGCAAGAGCACGAGGAACACGATGATCCGGTTCATGGTGTAACGGCGCCCCCATCGGCCAGCGCGAGGCGCACGGCCTCCAGCGAAGTTTCAAGACTGATGCGGCGCTTTGCGGCTTCGGTCCATCCGGACATTGCCGCGGCCGGCGCCCCATCGAGCCGGGCTGTATAGGCGACCGCGCCTTCAAGGTCACCCTCTTCCAGCGCCTCGCCCGCCCGCGAGATCAGCGCGAAGGGGTCCTCGTCCGTGCCATCGGCCTTGCGCACGGTGACCGCGCCGCCGAAGAACTTGTTGACCCAGCCCCACTGGCCGGACGTCTCCGCCGGCGCGGCCTTGCGGGCCGTCTCGCTGGCGGTGCGGAAATCGTCTTTCAGGTCGCCCAGCGTCGGCGCGCCGGAAACGGCCAGCGGCCCGAGCGCGCGCACCGCATCGACGGTCGGCAGCGCCGCCCGCAGGGCACGATAGTCCGCCTCGAACGGACGCCCCTGCCGGGCTGCCGCCTCGATGGCGGAGAGGGCGAGCGCCGCCCCGGCCACGGAACTTGCCGAAGCGGCTGCCGCACGCGCATCGCTTTGCTCAGTTTGCACCTTCGCCAGCATGTCGGCAAGCGAGCGGCCCTGTCGCGTCTGCTCCAGGGTCGAGTCCCGCAAGGTCGCGAAATCCCGCTCCAGCGCGGCCACCCGGCCACTCGTATCCGGCACGTCCGGGCGCGCTTCGAGGGCGGCGATTCGGTCCGACAGCGCGGCCAGCGCCCGCGCCAGTTCCTCCGGCGCGACCGTGTCGCCCGCCTCGACCGATTCGAGCGCTCTCAGGCGGCTCTCGATGCCGGAAAGGTCCGCCTTGCCGCCGGACGCCGGCAGGCTGTCGATCCGGTTGGCCAGTGCATCTATCCCGGCGCGCAGCGCCGCACGCTCGTCGGGGCCCGCCTGTTCCAGCGCGCCGAGCCGCTCGTTGAGGGCCGCCACTTCCTTGTCCGCATTGCCGAGGCCGCTCGGCATCAGGATATGCGCACCGATGCCAATGATCCCGCCGATCCCGGCCGCCATCACGCTCATCAGGCCGGCGCCCAGCCAACCCGGGCCGGCGCCCGTCATCACGCCCCGTTTCGGCTCCGCCGCCGGCTCGAAATGCGCGTCGATCGGCTCAGCCGCCTCGCCCGCAATGTCTGGATCTGTCTGGTCAGTCATGTCGAATCCGGTTGTCGCCGCACACACTCGCACAGGATTCCAGCGGCTTAAAGGCTGCCGGCCGCTCCGGCGAGGGCATCCAGCAGTGCGTCCTCGTTTGGCGCCGCCGCCACATGGAGGGCCGCGATCTCCCGCCCGGCCAGCGGACGCGCCGCCGCGTCGGATATGGCGATCACGATGGCCCGGTCCAGCGCCCCGGCCGCCCAGGCAAAGGCGGCGGCCGCCTTGGCCGAATGGATCAGCACGCAGGCCGGCCCTGCGGCCAGCGCCGCCTCGGCCTCCGGCGACAGGTCGTCGGCGGGCCGCGTCTCGTAGAGCGCAAGGAAGTCCGCACCGTACCCGGCGGCCTTCAGCCGCGCGACCAGTTCCCCGGCCGCCGCTTCGTTCGCGACATGCAGGATGCCCTCCGTGCCAGAAGGCAGCGCCGCCGTCATGTCCGCGGCTAGGTCGGCCGCATCGCCCTTCCCTTCCCGCACATCCGCAAAGCCTGCCTCGCGCGCCGCCGCCGCCGTCGACGGGCCGACGCACCAAGCGACGGCCGTCCGCAGCGGTGAAGCCCCGGCAAAAAAGCGCACGCCGTTCGCACTGGTAAAGACGAGATGCGCCACGCTGGAAAGGTCCGGCACGGCCGCGTCCAGCGGGGCCAGCGCCAGCATGGGCGAAGCGATCGCGGCAAAACCCATCGCCTTCAGCCGCTCCATGGTCTCCGTGGCGCCCGGTTCGGCGCGCGTCACGATGACCGGCAGGCTCACCATTCGTCCCGGAAGGCCGGCAGGTGGCCGCCGGCGCTGCGCCGCACGATGCGGGCGATTTCCTTGCCGAGCGCCTCGAGCTGGATGTCGGTCGCGCCTTTCCGGCAGATGCCTTCGGCGCTCCACTTTGCAGTGCCGTCCATGGCATAGACCTCGCCGACGAGGCGCCAGTCGTCGCCTTCGTCGAAAGCATGCGCCGCAATCGGCGTCCGGCACGAGCCGTCGAGCGCCAGCAGGAAGGCCCGTTCAATGATCGCGGCCTCCCGCGTCGGCGTGTGGTTCAGCGCCCGCATCATATTGGCCGCCTCCGGATCGATATCGTCGCGCACGACGACGCCGATAATGCCCTGTGCGGCAGCTGGCAGCATGTCGGTCAGCGGGATCGGATGGGCCACCGTCTCCTGGCCAAGCCGCGTCAGGCCTGCCATGGCGAGATAGGTTGCATCCGCGAGGCCTTCCTCCAGCTTGCGCCGGCGCGTTGCGACATTGCCGCGGAAGGTGACAATCTCCAAGTCCGGGCGCAGCGCCCGTGTCTGCGCTTCCCGGCGCAGCGAGGCCGTGCCGACCCGCGCGCCCTGTGGCAGGTCCTGCAGGCGTGTCGCGTTCGGCGAGAGGAAGCCTTCGCGCGGGTCTTCGCGTTCCGGGAAGGCGGCAAACACCTGGCCCGGCTCCAGCACGGACGGCACGTCCTTCAGGCTGTGCACCGTCAGGTCGACATCGCCGCGACTGAGGGCGGCGTCCAGTTCGCGCGTGAACAGGCCCTTGCCGCCGGCATTGATCAGGCGCTCGGTCGTCAGCTGGTCGCCCGAGGTCGTGAAGGTGACGATCTCGCCCTTCATGGCGCCGGCGGAGGCCGCCTCGATCCCGGCCGCGATCTGATTTGCCTGAATCAGGGCCAGAGGCGAACCGCGCGTGCCGATCCGAAGCGTACGGGGGGAAGTTTTTTCGCTCATATTCCTCCCCTAGCCTCGCATGCGGCGCTTGCCAATTGACACAGCGCCGCGGAACGGGGATACGTCCTCTTATCGTTTATCGACAAGCCCTCTTGTCCAGAATTCCCTGTCCGGAGACTTCCATGATCAGAACCGCCGTTTCAGCGCTTGCGCTGGCCTTTGCCGTCACCGCCTGTGGCAAGCCCGCCACCCCGCCCGCCGCCACCGAACTGTCGGCCGAGCAGAAGGCCGAGATCAGCAAGGAGCTGAACGAGTGGTTCGACGTGAAATACGAGGAAGCGCTGCAGTACAGCCCGATCCTCATGACCTTCCTCGGCCGCAAGGATCTCAACGACAAGATCGACTGCTTCACCCGCACCTGCGCCGACGAGAACCTCGCCCGCCAGAAGGCCGCCGTCGAGGAAATGAAGGCGAAGTTCAACTATGACGACCTGTCGGACGCCGACAAACTGTCGTGGGACCTCTTCGAGTACCAGTACACCCAGGCCGCCGAGGCGGCGAAGTTCCGCTATAACGGCTTCATCTACGACCAGATGAACGGCCCGCAGGGCTTCATCCCGCAATTCCTGATCAGCTTCCACAATGTCGAGAACGCCGACGACATGCGTGCCTATGTCTCGCGGATCCGCGAGTCGGCCCGCGCGCTCAACGAGGCGACCGATGTCGCCCGCGAGAATGCCGAGCACGGCACCCACGCGCCGGTCTTCGCCTATGAAGGCGTGATCGACCAGTCGAAGAAAGTCCTCACCGGTGCACCGTTCACGGACGGCGAGGACAGCGCCCTGATGGCCGACGTGAAATCCGAACTCGCAACGCTCGTCGCAGACGGCAAGCTCAGCCAGGAAGACTCCGACGCGATCCTCGCCGACGCCACGTCCGCGATGACGAACGAGTTCAAGACCGCATTCGAGAACATCATCGCCTTTGCCACCGAAGACATGGCGAACTCGCCGGACTCGACGCAGGCCGTCGGCGCCTTCCTCCAGCCGGACGGCGCGGCCTATTACAACGAGCGCCTCGCCAACAACACGACGACCTCGATGACGGCCGATGAGATCCACGAGATCGGCCTTGCCGAAGTGGCCCGTATCCACAAGGAAATGGAAGCCATCAAGGACAAGGTCGGCTTCGAGGGCACGTTGCAGGAATTCTTCAAGTTCCAGCGCGATTCCAAGGACGACCCGCGCTTCTACTATCCGGATACGGATGAGGGCCGCCAGGCCTATATCGACGACGCCACCGCCAAGATCGAGAACATCAAGGCCAAGCTGCCGGAATTCTTCGGCATCCTGCCCAAGGCCGATCTCGTCGTGAAGCGCGTCGAGGCCTTCCGCGAACAGCCGGGCGCTGCCCAGCACTACTTCCCGGCACGCCGGACGGCTCGCGCCCCGGCACCTATTATGCCCACCTCTCCGACATGAAGGCGATGCCGAAGGGCGAGCTGGAAGTGATCGCCTATCACGAGGGCATCCCGGGCCACCACATGCAGATCTCGATCGCGCAGGAACTGACCGGCGTGCCGCAGTTCCGCACGCAGATCAATTTCACCGCCTATGCCGAAGGTTGGGGCCTCTATTCCGAATGGCTCGCCAAGGAATTCCCGGGCACCTATGAGGACCCGTATTCCGACTTCGGCCGCCTCGGCTCGGAACTTTGGCGCGCCGTGCGTCTCGTCCTCGACACCGGCCTCCACTCGAAAGGCTGGACCGAGGAACAGGCCGTCCAGTACTTCCTGGATAACTCCGCCATCACCGAGGCGCAGGCCCGGTCCGAAGTGCAGCGCTATATCGTGCTGCCGGGCCAGGCGACCGCCTACAAGGTCGGCATGATGAAGATCCAGGACCTGCGCAAGCACGCCGAGGAAGAGCTGGGCGACAAGTTCGACATCCGCGCTTTCCACGACACCGTGCTCGGCGGCGGCGCCATGCCGCTCGACCTGCTCGAGCGCCGCGTCGACCAGTGGATCGAGGAAGTCAAGGCCGCCTGAGGCCAGCCCGGCTTTCTGTTAAGCCGACGTCGGGGCAGGGCTTGCATCATGCAGGCCCTGCCCTACGCTTTTGGGGGCAAGCCCAGGAGCCAAGGATGGACCTCGCTTTCAGTCCCGAGATCGAAGCCTTCCGCACGAAAGTGCGCGCATGGTTCGAAACGGATTTCCCGAAGGACATTATCCAGAAATACAAGGCTGGCCTGCCGCTGACGACAGCGGAGGTTCGCAAGTCCGAGATGGCGCTCGGCGCCAAAGGCTGGCTCGCCACCGCCTGGCCGGAGGAATATGGCGGCCCCGGCTGGGGGATCGAGGAACAATACGTTTTCGACGAGGAACTTGAACGCGCCGGCGTGCCGACGGTCACGCCCATGGGCGTCATCTATGTCGGCCCGGTTATCTACACGTTCGGATCGGACGCCCAGAAGGCGCGCTGGCTGCCCGGTATCCGCGACGGCTCGGTCGGCTGGGCACAGGGCTATTCCGAACCCGGTGCAGGCTCCGACCTCGCCTCCCTCCAGTTCAGTGCGAAACTCGAAGACGGCACCTACACGCTCAACGGCCACAAGATCTGGACCTCCGCCGCCCAGCATGCGGACTGGATCTTCCTCCTCGCCCGCACCTCGCAGGAAGAGAAGAAACAACAGGGCATCAGCTTCATCTGCTGCCCGCTCGACGCGCCCGGTGTGACGGTCAAACCGATCATCACCATCGACGGCAACCATGTCCTGAACGAGGTCTTCTTCGAGGACGTGAAAGTGCCGGAAGAGAACCGCATCGGCGAGGCCGGCATGGGCTGGACCTATTCGCAATACCTGCTCGGCTTCGAGCGGACCTCATATGCCCGGATCGGCGGCAAGCGCGCCATGCTGCGCCATGTCCGCGACGTCGCGAACGCCACGCAGGACGGTACCGGTCACCGCCTGATCGACGATGCCGGGTTCGCCCGCCGCCTTACCGAAGCGGAGATGGCGGTCGATGGCCTCGAGATGACAGTGTTCCGCGTCCTGTCCGCGGCGGCCCGGGGCGGCTCCCTAGGCGATGCGGCGTCTACGGTGAAAATCCTCGCCACGGTGACGCACCAGCAGATCACCGAGCTGATGGTCGATGCTGCAGGTGCGTACGCCCAGCCGCATTTCAGTTTCTGGGCCAGCCAGAACGATCCCGGCGGCTCGCCCGGCCGCGACATGGCGACCTATTTCGCCGGCCGGGCCCAGTCCATCTATGGCGGCACCAACGAGATCCAGCGGACCATCATTGCACGGAAGGTGCTTGGCCTCTGAGACTCAGAAGTCGTAGGCGATGCCCTTGCGTTCCCAGTCGCCGAACCGTGTCGGCTCCACATTGCGCGGGCCGCCATGCTCGTCTTCCGGCAGGGCCGCGGCATCGGCGGCTGCCTTCGCCTTGCGGGCATCGGCCTCTTCCAGCGCGCGGCGGGCGGCTTCCGGCAGCGCCTCGCGGCGCGCGGCTTCCTCGTCCGTCAGCGCAGGGATTACGGCTTTGTCATCGCTGGCCATCGGGACTCCTCTTTTCGTTAACGGTCGCCATATAGTTGTGGAATTCCGGAACGAACACACGCTGCACGCATAAGCGTATAAAAAATATAAGTGGAGTTGGAAGCCCTATGGGCACGCTGAAAACCTTCATCCTGCTGGCCGCGATGACCGCGCTCTTCTCGGGCGTCGGTTACCTGGTCGGCGGCACGACCGGCATGGTCATCGCCTTTGCCGTTGCGGCTGCGATGAACTTCTTTTCCTGGTGGAATGCCGACAAGATCGTGCTGCGCATGCAGGGTGCGCGCGAGATCGATCCGAAAACCGCCCCGCCCATGCTGCGCAATTTCTCCAATGATGTCGCCCGCCTCGCTGACCGTGCCGGCCTGCCGCCGCCGCGCGTCTATATCGTCGAGACGCCGCAGCCGAACGCCTTCGCCACCGGCCGCGACCCGCACCATGCGGCCGTCTGCGCCACGACCGGCCTGCTCGGCATGCTGAACCGCGACGAAGTCTCCGCCGTCATGGCGCACGAACTGGCGCACGTGAAACACCGCGACACGCTGACCATGACCGTCACGGCCACGATCGCCGGCGCCATCGGCATGCTGGCGAACTTCGCCATGTTCTTCGGGCGCGGCAACGACCGGCAGAACCCGCTGGCAGCCATCGCCATCATGATCTTCGCCCCGCTCGCCGCTGGCCTCGTCCAGATGGCCATCTCGCGGTCGCGCGAATACGAAGCCGACCGGCTCGGCGCGGAGATCTGCGGCAACCCGCTCTGGCTCGCCTCGGCCCTCGAGAAAATCGAACGCGGCGCGCGCTCGACCATCAACATCGCCGCCGAGCGGAACCCCGCCATGGCGCACCTTTACATCGCGAACCCGCTGAACGGGCGCGGCGCGGACAATCTCTTCTCCACCCACCCGGCCACCGCCAACCGGATCGAGGCGCTGCGCCGCCTCGCCTCGGAAATGGGTGTCACGGCCCCGCCCGCCTCGCCGGCCATGCGCCGCGAAGCCGGCCCCTGGGGCTGATACCTGTGAGTGGCGCACCGGTGCGGCGGGCCGCCGCCGATCTCCTGTTCCTGACGCTCGAAAAGCGCCGCACGCTGGACGAGGCCATGGCCGCGTCCGAACCCTTCGGCGACCTCGACGGATCGGACCGCGGCTTCGCCCGCGCCATCGCCTCGGCAGCGCTGCGCGAACTCGGTCGGATCGACCTCGCCCTCGCGCCCCTTCTCTCCCGCCCGCTTCAGGCGGCGAGCCCCGCGATCCGCGCCCTGCTCCGCGTCGGCGCCGTGCAGCTCTGGCGCATGGACGTGCCGGAACACGCCGCAGTCTCCGAAACCGTCGAGGCGGCACGGCTCTGGCCGGACGCCCGCTCCGGCGGCGGCTTCGTCAATGCCGTCCTCCGCCGCGCCGCGGCCGAGCGCCCGGACCTCGATGCCCTACCCGCGACCGCGATCTGGCCCGCCTGGCTCGCCACGGCCTTCACCGAGAGCCTCGGGGGAGCAGGCGCCGACGCGCTCGCCCGCGCCCAGCTCACCGAGCCCGGCATCTATCTCACCGCCAAGACCAGCCCCGCCGCCGTCGCCGAAGTGACCGGCGGCACGCTGGAGGCGACCGGTTCGGTCCGCGCCCCCGGCGGCCCGGTCGAGGCACTCGCCGAATATGGCAGCGGCGATTGGTGGGTGCAGGACCCGGCCGCCGCCTTGCCGGCCCGTTTGCTGCTCTCAGGATCACCGTCGCACGCATCCGGATCACAGCCGGTCACGGCGATCGACCTCTGCGCAGCCCCCGGCGGCAAGACGCTTCAGCTCTGCGCCGCGGGCCTGAAGGTCACCGCCGTCGACCGGTCCAAACCGCGCCTGAAACGCCTCGAAGAGAACCTTGCTCGCACCGGGCTTTCTGCAGACATCATTGCAGCGGACGCCGAGACCTGGCGGCCCGCCGTCCCGGCCGACCTCCTGCTGCTGGATGCGCCCTGCTCCGCCCTCGGCACCCTCCGCCGCCATCCCGAAGGCGCTTTCATCAAGCGCGCCGAAGACGCCGCCCGCTTCCCGGATGTGCAGTACCGGCTACTTAAAGCGGCAACTGAGATGGTCCGCGACGGCGGCACGATCGTCTATTGCGTCTGCACGCCGCTGAAGGCCGAAGGCCTGGACGTCGTCGAGCGCGCGATTGCCGACGGCCTCGTCACCCGCCGGCCCGTGACGCCGGACGAGGCCCCCGGTTTCGCCCACTGCATTACAGATCACGGAGATGTGCTCACAATCCCCGGCCCGGACAGCGCACATGACGCATTCTTCATGTCCCGCCTCTCTCCCTCGGGCCGAAAATCGGCATAATGCCTTGAAATTACCGCAGCGGGTTCATCTGTCATTCAGCGACCGCCTGCGAAAAAGGCCCATCTATTGTGCAGGGAGCACTGAAATGACCGTTGTTTCTTCCGTCCGCACCTCGACCGGCAAGCTGGCCGCTGGCGCATTCCTCGCGCTGAGCCTGTCGCTGGCCGGTTGCGCATCCACGTCCGGCGTCGGCTCGGCCAGCCCGTCCTCCGTCGGCCAGGCCTCCAGCGTCTATCACGGCACCATCGTTTCGGTCCGCGAAGTGACCATCCAGCCCAAGCAGTCGGTGATCGGCACTGCAGCCGGCGCCGTTCTCGGCGGCCTTGCAGGCTCTGAACTCGGCGGCGGCGACAAGGCCCAGACGGCCGGTGCCATCGGCGGCGCCGTGGTTGGCGGCATCGCCGGCAACGCAGCCGGCAAGGCGATCGGCACCTCGAAAGGCTTCGCCTACATCGTTCGCTTCTCGAGCGGCGAGTCCAAGGAAATCATCCAGGGCGCCGATGTCTACATCGCCCCCGGCACCCCGGTTGACATCATCGCCGGCGCCGATGGCTGGAAGCTGATCCCGGCCGGCTCGTACTAAGCGCAAACCTGTTCTATTCTGAGCAGAAACGGATTGCCGGTCGCCTTGTGCGGCCGGCATTTCCCATCTAGGGAGAGTGTATGCATCCCGTGCTGATCTCCCCTTCGATTCTCTCCGCAGATTTTGCCAGCCTGGGCGAAGAAATTCGCGCCATCGACAAGGCCGGTGCGGACATGATCCACATCGACGTCATGGACGGCCATTTCGTGCCGAACCTGACCTTTGGCCCGCCTGTGATCGAAAAGCTTCGTCCGCATACGAAGAAGCCGTTCGACGTGCACCTGATGATCGCGCCGGTAGACCCCTTCATCCACGCCTTCGCGCAGGCCGGCGCCAATATCCTGACCGTGCACCCCGAGGCAGGCCCGCACCTGCACCGCACACTGCAGGCCATCCGCGCCGCCGGCATGACGCCCGGCG
Organism: Hyphomonas sp.; assembly: GCA_041398365.1. GTDB lineage: Bacteria > Pseudomonadota > Alphaproteobacteria > Caulobacterales > Hyphomonadaceae > Hyphomonas. The sequence goes on from JAWKUV010000035.1 coordinate 19,198, forward strand.
TTGCGCTGAACCCGGCAACACCCGCCAGCATAATTGAACCGGTACTCGACGATATCGGCATGATCCTCGTCATGTCGGTGAACCCGGGCTTCGGCGGGCAGGTCTTCATCGAGAGCCAGCTGCGCAAGGTGGAACAGCTGCGTCGCATGATCGACCAGACCGGCCGGGACATCATTCTCGAGATCGACGGCGGCCTGAATGCCGAAACCGCTCCGCGCGCTATCGCTGCGGGGGTGACGGCCATCGTCGCCGGGTCCGCCGTGTTCAAGGGCGGCCCGTCCGCCTATGCAGAAAACATCCGTGCCCTGAGACCAAGTGTGCACGCCTGATACGAGTAGATTGGACGCGTTCCGTGGCAGCCGGAGACAGCCAATACATCTCTGACACGGCTCCCCGCTCCGGAGCCGACGATGCTGCGCTATGGCGGCGGTTCCGGGGCGTGACCGGCGAAGACGCCCGGATCGGTTCCGTCCAGCGCCTGAAACAGGCGGTCCCGGTACCGCAGGGCTTCACTCTCCATCTTGCCGACATCGTCCCGCCGGACATGCTGCGCGGCGAAGCGCTGATGCGCGACGTCTGGCGGATCGGCATGTCGCGGATGACGCTGGAACCGGGCCAGGACCCCTGGTCGGTGCCCCTTCCCTCCAAGCACGTGGCCGACCGACTGCACCGGTTCGCCTGGCTGCCCGACCTGTTTGCGCAGGGCGAACAGGGTGCGGTCCGAGCCCGGGCGCATGTCGATGCCTGGATTGCCCAGAACGGCCGGTTCAACGGCTTTGCCTGGCGGCTCGATCCGACGGCGGCCCGCCTTTGGCACTGGCTGCGCTGTGGCGAAGACCTGTTCGAGG
>JAWKUV010000036.1:0-11358 GCA_041398365.1 Hyphomonas sp.
GAGGTATTCGATCGAGTCCTGGTCGCCCAGCCAGTCGGACCCCTTGACGGTGTCGTACATGTGCCAGCGCCAGTTGTCCTCGCCCATGTTGCCGAGCGAGGCGGCGATGCCGCCCTGGGCTGCGACCGTGTGCGAGCGGGTCGGGAAGACCTTGGTGATACAGGCGGTACGAAGGCCGGCCTGCGCTGCGCCGAGGGCTGCGCGGAGGCCCGAGCCGCCGGCGCCGACAACCACGACGTCGTAGGTGTGATCGATCCAGTTATAGGTGCTCATATTCGTTCTCCCGCAGGCCGCTTACGCGCCTGCGCCAATCCACAGTTTCAGGACCGACAGGGTGATGGCCGCGAACATTGCGATGCAGGCAAAGCTGTTCAGGATCAGCAGCGCGCCGCGCATACCCGGTTTGGTAATATAGTCCTCGATCACGACCTGCATGCCGAGGCGCATGTGATAGAGCGTGGCGCCTGCGGTCAGGATCAGCAGGATCGCCGGCAGCGGCTGGGCCACCCATTCGGCGGCGGCGATCTCGCCGGCCTGGATCGCATTGATCGCCGAGAAGATGAACCACGGCACCAGGAAGATCAGTGCGATGGCAGAGACGCGCTGGGTGATGTGGTGATGGGTGCCCGATTTGGACGATCCGAGGCCGCGGGCGGCCTTGGTGGGGGTCAGGAACTTGCCGTCCGACATGGTCTGCGGCCTCCTAGAGCCAGGCCGCGGCGGCCCAGATGGCAGCCGCGCCGAGAATGGCGACAGTGTAGTTGAAGATCGAGACGGTGCTGGCCGTCTTCGGTTCGAACCCGATGGCGGGGCCGTCCCAGAGAAGGTGACGGATGCCGTTCACGAGGTGGTAGAGGGCGGCAACGGCCCAGAGATAGAGAATCACGCTGCCGAACCAGGAGAACAGGAGGTCCTCGATGGCCGGGTAGCATTCGGCACCCGTGGCCAGCGCAACGATCCAGCCCGCGATCAGGAACGTGCCGAAATAGAGGGCAACGCCGGTGATCCGGTGCGTGATCGAGGCATAGAAGGTGGCATGGGGGCGCCAGACCTGTAGATGGGGCGACAAGGGGCGGGCATCGGCCCGGGGCGATCCTGACATGCGAAGGAAACCTTCCGATTCAATGCAAGAGTTTCACTCTAGTGCTTGGCTTGGGGTTCTAGGAGTCTCTATGATCCTGTCAACGCACGGCATTACATGGAGTGACAAAATGAAACGTTATCTATGGGCTGCCGCCCTGTTTCTGCTCACTCCGTCCGCGCTGGCCGATCCGATGGATAACCTGATCTCGGAATACGAAGGCTACGTCCGGGAAGTGAACCCCGCCGAGGCGGCGCGCGAGGATGGCCGGGCTCCGTCTGCCTGGGGCAATGTCACGCCTGATGCGATTGCGGCGCGGGCAGCCAAGGCCCTTGCCCTTCGCGATGCGATTGCGGCGCTGGAGACCGATCGCACAACCGATCAGGCCATTCTGGAACGCCTGCTGACCGGTGACATCGACGACGCCCGGTTCGACGCGGCGCGCATTCCCTTCACCGGGGACTGGGGCTTCCAGGCCGAGCCGATCTTTGCCGCGATGCAGACGACGATCACCAGCGAGGCCGAGGGCGATACCTGGATCGCGCGCCTGAACGATGTGCCGCGCTATTTCGCTGAAAATGTTGCAAACATGCGCCGCGGTCTCGAGACCGGCTGGGTCGCAAACGCCGATCCGCTGAAAGTCTCGACCGACCAGATCCGGGAGCAGATCTTCAAAGACCCGTCTGCGAGCGGCCTCTACAAGCCTTTCCTCGACCTGCCGGCGGACATGGACCCGGCGGTTGCCGAACGCCTGAAGACGGACGGGCTCACCGCCGTCGCCAATGCGATCCAGGCCTACCGGAACACGCTGGCCTTCATCGAGACGGATTACGCGCCGAACACACGCTCCGGTGCAGGCATCGCAGACCTGCCGGGCGGTCACGAGGTCTATGAAGCGGCCATTGAATTCCATACGGCCGGCGCCGGCTATTCGCCGGAAGAGATCCATGAACTCGGCCTGTCCGAGGTCGCCCGCATCCGGGCTGAGATGGAAGCGATCCTGACCGAGATTCATTTCGAAGGCAGTTTCAAGGACTTCCAGGATTTCCTGCGCAAGGACCCGGCCTTCTATGCGCGGACGCCGGACGAGCTGATGACGAAGGCGAAGGCCGTCGCCGCCAAGCTCGACGCGATCCTGCCGACCTATTTCGGCAAGCTGCCCGAACACTGGTACAATGTGGAACCGGTCCCGGCCGCCATTGCGCCGGGTTACACATCGGGTCGCTATGTCGAAGGCGATCCGGAACAGGGCCGCCTGGGCACCTATCTCGTGAACACCTATGCGCTGGACCAGCGCCCGTTCTACGAATTGCCCGCCCTCTCCGCGCATGAGGCCGTGCCCGGCCATCACCTGCAGATGATGCTCGCCATGGAAATGAAGGGTCAGCCGCGCTTCCGGCAGCAGTATTATGCCACCGCCTTCGGGGAGGGCTGGGGCCTCTATGCGGAACACCTCGCCATGGAAGCCGGCATGAACGAGACGCCCTATGAGCGCTTCGGCGGTCTCTCGATGGAGATGTGGCGCGCCTGCCGTCTGGTCGCTGACACGGGCCTGCACTGGTATGGCTGGACCCGGGAGGAGGCCTCGGCTTGCTTCTACGAGAACACGGCGCTGGCGCCGCTGAACATCGAGAACGAGGTCACCCGCTACATGGGTTGGCCGGGGCAGGCGACGGCCTACAAGATCGGGGAGCTGAAGATCCTGGCCCTGCGCCATGAGGCAGAGGACACGCTGGGCGACCGGTTTGATATCCGTGCCTTCCATGATGCCGTCCTCTCGCAGGGGGCGGTGCCGATGGATGTGCTGGACCACCAGATCCACGACTGGATCGCCAGCCAGCAGGTGGCGGAACAGGCGGCAGACCCCGTGACGGCGCCCTGATCCGCACACCCACAGGAAAAGCGTTCCCGGAGGCTTGTGCAGCACAGGCCGCCGCGCCACATGGGGCGGGCCATGTTCCGCTTCTTTGAACGCCGTATCGCACCCTTTCCCGAGGCCCGGCCCGAGGTGCCGCCCGAGGGCTTCCTGCCCTTCATCCGGCACTATGTGCGGGATGCCGTGCCTTGGCTTGCGCTGATGTCCGTCTTCACCGCGATCATCGCGGTGGGGGAGGTGACCCTGTTCGGCTTCCTCGGCGGGATTGTCGACTGGCTGGCCGCATCAGACCGGGAGGGTTTCCTCCAGCGTGAAGGCGGAAGGCTCGGCCTGATGGCGGCCGTCCTGATGATCGGCCTGCCGCTGGCGACGCTGATCCAGGGACTGATCGTCTACCAGGGCCTGATGGGCAATGTGCCGATGAGCGCGCGCTGGCGGATGCACCGGCAGATGCTCGGCCAGTCGATGAATTTCTTCGGCAACGAATTTGCCGGCCGCGTAGCGACCAAGGTGATGCAGACCTCGCTCGCCGTGCGCGAGACGGTGATGAAAGTGCTCGACGTCTTCGTCTTCGTGATCGTCTATTTCGTCTCTGCGCTGGCGCTTGTGGCGGCCGCCGATCCGCGCCTGATGGTGCCGCTCCTGCTCTGGGGTGCGATCTATGGCCTGATCCTGCGCTGGTTCGTGCCGCGCCTTGGCAAGGTCGCCGAGGAACAGGCAGATGCGCGCTCGGTGATGACCGGGCGGATCGTCGACAGCTATACCAATATCCAGACGGTGAAACTGTTCGCCCATGCCGGCCATGAAGAGGCCTATGCGCGCGGTAGCATGGAGGGTTTCCTCTCCACCGTGTATCGGCAGATGCGCTACGTCACCGGCTTCAACTTCATTGTCTACCTGAACAATTCGCTGCTCGTCTTCCTGATCGCGGCGATCGGCATCTATCTCTGGATGGGGAACCTGGTCGGTGCGGGCGCCGTGGCGGCTGCGGTCGGCCTCGCGCTGCGCATAAAGTCCATGTCGCAATGGATCATGTGGGAGGTCGCGGGCCTCTTCGAAAATATCGGGGTCGTCTTTGACGGGAAGGAAATGCTGCACCGTCCGGTCGCCGTGACCGATGCGCCGGATGCGGAAGACCTGTCGCGCGGCGCCGGCGCCATCGAGTTCAGCCATGTCACTTTCCACTATGGCAAGGGCGCGGGCGTGATCGAGGATCTCTCGCTGTCCATCCGGCCGGGCGAGAAGATCGGCCTTGTCGGGCGTTCCGGTGCGGGCAAGACAACGCTGACCAATCTGCTGCTGCGCTTCTACGAAACCGAGGGCGGCGCGATCCGTCTCGACGGAAACGACATCTCGAAAGTCACGCAGGACTCCCTCCGGGCACAGATCGGTGTCGTCACGCAGGACACTTCGCTCCTGCACCGGTCCATCCGCGAGAATATCGCCTATGGGCGTCCGGGCGCGACCGATGAAGAGATCCGCGCTGCGGCCGAGAAGGCAGCGGCCATGGCCTTCATTGACGGACTGGAGGATGCGAAGGGCCGTCACGGCTTCGACGCGCATGTCGGCGAGCGCGGCGTGAAACTCTCCGGCGGCCAGCGGCAGCGGATCGCGATTGCCCGTATCTTCTTAAAAGATGCACCGGTCCTGATCCTCGACGAGGCGACATCGGCGCTCGACTCGGAAGTCGAGGCAGTCATCCAGGACAAGCTGTTCGAGCTGATGGAAGGCAAGACCGTCATCGCCATTGCGCACCGCCTGTCGACGATTGCCGCGATGGACCGCCTGATCGTTCTGGACCAGGGCCGCATCGTCGAGCAGGGCACGCACGCGGAACTCGTTTCGGCGGGCGGGCTCTATTCGGAACTCTGGGCGCGCCAGTCCGGCGGGTTCCTGGTCGAACCGGAACGGGCAGACAGCGAAGTTGCAGCGGAGTAGGGGCGCATGAAGCTCACCATTATCGAGACGGGGCTCGTGCCCGAAGCGATTCGCGGCGGGTTCGAGGACTACCCCGCCATGTTCCGGCACATGATGAGCCGTGTCGGCACCTATGGGTTCGATACCGTGTCCGTGGTGAAGGGGGAGGCGCTCCCCGCGCCGGGTCCGCTCGAAGCGGTGATGATCACGGGCTCGCCGGCCGGCGTCTACGATTCGGAGCCCTGGATCGCCCCGCTGATGGAGTTCATCCGGCAGGCGGCATCCGCGAACGTGCCAATGGTCGGCATCTGTTTCGGACACCAGATCCTGGCTGAGGCGCTGGGCGGCAAGGTCGTGAAATCGGACAAGGGCTGGGGCGTCGGGCGGCACACCTATGACGTGGTCGCGTGTCCGGCATTTCTCGAGGAGGCCTGCCCGGCCGAGATTTCGGCGGCGGTCAGCCATCAGGACCAGGTCGTGCAGCTTCCGCCGGGGGCGAGCGTGATCGCGGCCTCGGATTTCACGCCCTATGCCGGCCTCTACTATCCCGAAGCCCCGGCTCTCAGCTTTCAGTGCCATCCCGAGTTCAACGATGCCTATTCGGCCGCCCTCTATGCAGCCCGCCGGCACCGTCTCGGCGACGAAATGACCGATGGTGCGCTCGAATCCCTTGAAATTGAAGGCGATCATGACCGCCTTGCGCGCTGGATCGCCGCTTTTCTGGCAGCGCACCGGCGGGTTCGTTAATGATTTGCGTCTGGTGTGAAACCTGCATGCAGTTGCGCCGAGCGCCGCTAGAGTGTTCAAGACGCACACGAAATGGTGGAGACCCCCGACATGATGCCGAAACCGCTTGCTGACATTGCTCCGAACACGTTCGAGTTCGAAGTCCTGCCACTGGTGAAGCCGACCGGCTTCCGGGAATATGACGCCCGCTGGTGGTTCAATGGCATCGGCAAGCCCAAGGCACCGGAACTGAACCTGACCGGCGTCCAGGCCCTCGGCCTCGGCATGGCAACGCTGTTCCACGAACTGGGCGTCGAGCCGAAAGTGGTGACCGGCCACGATTTCCGCTCGATCAGCCAGCCGATCAAGAATGCACTGATCCTTGGCCTGACCCAGGGCGGCTGCGAAGTGATGGATGTCGGCCTTGCGCTCTCGCCCATGGTCTACTGGAGCCAGTTCGAGCTGGACGCGCCCTGCTGCGCCATGGTGACCGCGAGCCATAACGAAAACGGCTGGACCGGCGTGAAGATGGGCGCCAACCGTCCGCTGACCTTCGGGCCGGAGGAAATGGGCCGCCTGAAAGACATCGTCATGGGCGGCAAATATGTCGAGCGTACCGGCGGCAAGCATTACCGTGTTGAAGGTATCCGCGAGAAGTATATCGCTTCCATTGCAGACGGCGTGAAACTCTCGCGTCCGCTGCGCGTGATTGCGGCCTGCGGCAACGGCACGGCCGGCGCCTTCGCCGGCGACTGCCTGCGCGCCATGGGCGCCGAGGTCATCGAGATGGACTGCAATCTCGACATGACCTTCCCGAAATACAATCCGAACCCGGAAGATGCAGAAATGCTGCACGAGATGGCTAAGGCCGTGAAGGAGCTTGGCGCCGATGTCGCGCTAGGCTTCGACGGCGACGGCGACCGCTGCGGCGTGGTCGACAATACGGGCGAGGAAATTTTTGCGGACAAGATCGGCCTGATGCTGGCTCGCGACCTGTCGAAGATCTATCCGGATGCGAAATTCGTGGTCGATGTGAAGTCCACCGGCCTCTACAAGACCGATCCGGTGCTGAAGGCCAATGGCGCAACGGTCGACTATTACAAGACCGGCCATTCCTACATCAAGCGCCGCACGACGGAGCTGGGCGCACTCGCCGGCTTCGAGAAGTCCGGTCACTTCTTCTTCCGTCCGCCGATCGGGCTTGGCTATGACTGCGGCCTGACCGCCGCCAAGGCCGTCCTGCAGATGTTGGACCGCAACCCGGGCAAGAGCATGGCGGACCTGAAGGGCGAGCTGGGCGTGGCCTATACGTCGCTCACCATGTCGCCGCATTGCGACGACGAGACCAAATACGGCATCGTCGACAAGATGGTGGCGGAATACGAAGGCCTGAAAGGCGAAACCATCCTTGGCCGGAAGGTGATCGACGTGAACACCGTCAACGGCGCGCGCGTGACGCTGGAAGACGGTTCCTGGGTTTTGGTCCGCGCCTCATCCAACAAGCCGGAACTCGTGGTCGTGGTCGAATCCATGGCGAGCGAGGCCGACATGAAGGACCTCTTCCACAAGGAGGTGAAACCGCGCCTCGGCAAGCACGAGGAAGTCGGCGCCTACAACCAGGAAATCTGATCCGGTTCAGCCGCCGGGCGGCGTCATGCCGAGTTCGGCGGCGGCGGCATCGTCAAGGTCCGACGCGCGTTTGTGCGCGGGCCTTGCCGCGAGCCGGGCGAAATAGGCCTCAAGCGCATCATGGTGTGGGAGGGAGCCGAACTGCAGGCCCCAGCCGATGTGCGAGCCGACATAGACGTCTGCGGCGGTGAAGTCGTCGCCGGCAATATAGGGCGAGGACGACACGGCTTTGACGAGGGTCGAGAACATGTCGTCGAAATTGCCATAGCCGGCCATCATCCTGCGGTCTTCCGGCACGGCGAGCCCGAGGGAGCGATCCGTCACCGCCGCCTCTACCGGACCGGCCGCAAAGAACATCCAGCGGTAATAGGCCCCGCGCCGGTCCAGCGGCGGGGCGAGATTCGCCTCCGGGAACGCATCCGCCATATAGGCACAGATGGCCGCGCATTCGGTGACAACCTGATCGCCGTGCACAATGGCCGGAACCTTGCCCATCGGATTGATTGCCAGATAATCCGGCGACTTCATCGAGCCGCCATAGATGAGGTATTCCACGTCATAGGGCGCCCCGACTTCTTCCAGCATCCAGCGGGCGATCCGTCCGCGCGACATGGGATTGGTGTAAAGTGTCAGTCTGGTCATGCGCCCCTCCGTTTGTTCACGTTTTGATCTGGTCACAGGCGTGACCGGGAGTCAATGTTGAATCGAATATCAGAGCGGCAGCCTTGCCCCCTTGACCTTGGGACACAAAAATCGCACCCCACGCGCAGAGTTTCAGGACTAAAACTGACTGAGGATTCCACATGCACGTGGCGATGATTGGAACAGGGTATGTGGGTCTGGTGTCGGGGGCCTGCTTTGCCGATTTCGGCCATGTGGTGACCTGCGTCGACAAGGATGCCGGCAAGATCGAGAAACTGAAGGCCGGCGTGATGCCGATCTATGAACCGGGCCTCGAAAGCCTGGTGGCCAAGAACGTCAAGGAAGAGCGCCTGTTCTTCACGACCGATCCGGCCGAGGCGATTCGCGGCGCGGATGCCGTGTTCATTGCCGTCGGTACGCCGTCCCGCCGCGGCGACGGTCATGCGGACCTTTCCTATGTCTACGGTGCAGCGAAGGAAATCGCCGAACTGATGGACGGGTTCACCGTTGTCGTGACCAAGTCGACCGTTCCGGTTGGCACCGGCGACGAGGTCGAGGAAATCATCCGCCAGGTGCGCCCGGATGGCGATTTCGCCGTGGTCTCCAATCCCGAGTTCCTGCGTGAAGGCGCCGCCATCAAGGACTTCAAGATCCCTGACCGCGTCGTGGTCGGCACCGATGACGATCGCGCCCGCCAGGTGATGAAGGAACTCTACCGTCCGCTCTTCCTGAACGAGACGCCGATCCTGTTCACGTCGCGCCGGACGTCGGAACTGATCAAGTATGCCGCCAACGCCTTCCTCGCCGTGAAGATCACCTTCATCAACGAGATGGCGGACCTTTGCGAGAAGGTCGGCGCCAATGTGCAGGAAGTCTCCCGCGGGATCGGCCTCGACGGCCGGATCGGCTCGAAATTCCTGAATGCCGGCCCCGGCTATGGCGGCTCGTGCTTCCCGAAGGACACGCTCGCCCTGACCAAGACCGCGAACGATCATGGCAGCCCGGTGCGCATCGTCGATACGGTGGTCGAGGTGAACGCCGCCCGCAAGAAGGCGATGGCCACGAAAGTGATCGACGCCATGGGCGGCGATGTCGCCGGCAAGACGATCGGCGTGCTCGGCCTTGCGTTCAAGCAGAACACCGACGACATGCGCGACGCGCCGAGCCTCGATATCCTGCCGGCTCTTCAGGCGGCCGGTGCGAAGATCAAGGCCTACGACCCGGAAGCCATGAAGGAGGCCGCGCACCTCCTGAAGGATATCGAGTTCGCCGGCAACGCCTACGAAGCCGCCCAGGATGCCGACGCGCTCGTCATCGTGACGGAGTGGGACCAGTTCCGCGCCCTCGATTTCGATCGCATCAAGAAGGCCCTCAAGGCCAATGTCGTGATCGACCTGCGCAACATCTATTCGCCGGAAGACATGGCGGCGAAGGGCTTTGCCTATACCTCAATCGGCCGTCCGGCCGTATGATCCGATCGCTCCAAGCAAGGAACCAGGACAATGAAATTCTTTGTCGATACCGCTAACATTGATGACATCGCGGAACTCGCCGCCACCGGCCTCATCGATGGCGTGACCACGAACCCCTCTCTGGTCGCCAAGGCCGGACGTCCCTTCACGGACGTGATCAAGGAAATCTGCGCCATTGTCGAAGGCCCGGTCAGCGCCGAAGTCGTCGCGACCGACTATGACGGCATGATCTCGGAAGGCCGCAAGCTTGCGAAGATTGCCTCGAACGTTGCCGTGAAACTGCCGCTCACCTGGGACGGCCTCAAGGCCTGCAAGACGCTGAGCGGCGAAGGCACCATGGTCAACGTCACGCTCTGCTTCTCGGCCAACCAGGCGCTGCTGGCCGCCAAGGCCGGCGCGACCTTCATCTCGCCCTTCATCGGCCGCCTCGACGATATCAATCTCGACGGCATGGAACTGATCTCGGACATCCGCCAGATCTATGACAATTACCTGTTCGACACCGAGATCCTGGCCGCCTCGATCCGTACGGCGAACCATGTGAAGGAGTCGGCCCTCGCTGGCGCCGATGTGATGACGGCGCCGCCTTCGGTGATCAAGTCGCTTGCGAACCATCCGCTGACGGATAAGGGCCTCGAAACCTTCCTCGCCGACGCCAAGAAGGCCGGCATCAAGGTCTGATCCCAATGGACGAGCCGGAAGGCCCGCAGGGCAGGGTGCTGATCGTCGCCGGATCCGACTCCGGCGGCGGTGCAGGCATTCAGGCAGACATCAAGGCCATCACGATGCTGGGCGGCTATGCGATGACGGCCGTCACGGCCATCACCGTGCAGGATACGAAAGGCGTGCACGGCGTCTGGCCGGTGCCGCTGGAAGCCGTGATCGGTCAGATGAAAGTCACGCTCGCGGACATTGGTGCCGACGCGATCAAGACCGGCATGCTGGGCAATGCGGCCCTGGTCGAGGCGGTCGCGGAATGCCTTGCCGAGCATGCGCAGCTTATTCCCCGCGTGATCGATCCGGTGATGATCGCGACCTCGGGCGACCGGCTGGTCGATCCGAAAGGCGTCGAGGCGATCCGCTCGGAACTCGTGCCGCGGGCGCGGCTGGTGACGCCGAATGCGCCGGAGGCCGAAGTGCTGACCGGCAAGGCGGTGGAGAGTGTCGACGGTCAGCGCCGGGCGGCCGAGCGGTTGCTGGAACTCGGCGCCCATGGCGCGCTGGTCAAGGGCGGACATATCGGCGGACCGATTGTGACGGACGTCCTTCAGACGACGACTGGCGAATGGATTTTCGAAAGCCCGCGCATCAACACGACCTCCACGCATGGCACCGGCTGTACGCTCGCTTCCGCGATTGCGGCCCTGCTGGGACAAGGCAGGAGCGTGCCGGAAGCGGTGGAGCAGGGGCGGGATTACCTGATGGGTGCGATCCGCTCGGCCAAGGGTTTCGGCCGCGGGAGCGGGCCGGTGAACCACGGCTGGGTGCTGAACGAGGAATAGTCCGGCTCAACGCCCGTTCAGAAAACATCGTTTTCCGGATGCGGACGGTTATGGCAAAGGGGTCGCCCCGAAACCCCGGAGCTCCAGATGCCGAAACTCCCTTTCTACCAGGTCGATGCCTTTGCCTCGAAACCATTCGAGGGCAACCAAGCGTGCGTGATGCCGCTCGATGCTTTCCTGCCGGACGAGACCCTGCTGGCAATCGCGGCGGAGAACAATGTGGCCGAGACGGCCTATATTGTTCGTACCGGTGAGGACAGCTGGAACCTCCGCTGGTTCACGCCGGCGGTGGAAGTGCCGCTCTGCGGGCATGCGACGCTCGGCAGTGCGCACGTTCTCTATGAGGAGCTCGGCTTTACCGGGGCGGCGATCCATTTCGACACGGTGAAATCCGGCCGCCTCGTGGTGCGCCGGCTGGACGATGGCCGGCTGGAGATGGATTTTCCGAGCGGGCCCGTGCAGGAAATTCCGGTGACGGACGAAGTGGCGGCAGCCCTCGGCGCGCGGCCCGTG
>JAWKUV010000037.1:0-9657 GCA_041398365.1 Hyphomonas sp.
CTGCACCTGCCGGACGACGTCGATGCAGTAGCGCCCTTCCTCGACCATGTTCGCCACGCCGCGCACCTGCCCTTCGATCCGGGCAAGGCGTTTCAGGGCTGCGTCTTTTGTTGCCTGTCGCATGTTCGATACCTCTTGGGGGTATCGGTACTCCAAGCCGCCCGGTCGGTAAAGCGCCCGCGTACCGGCCCGGCCTAGAGGCGCGAGCCGTCCAGCGCGACGTCCGCCTTGGCCCAGGCCATCATCAGGTGATGGCGCAGTTCCGCCGCCTCCTCCGTCTTGCCCTGCGCTTCCAGCGCCTTGGCGAGTCCCGCCATGGACCAGCCATTGTGCTTGTATTCCTCAAGGTCGCGCCGGTAGACCGCTTCGGCCTCACCATAGCGCCCGGCCGTCATCATCGCCTCGCCCAGCGACTGGCGCGTCGGGTAATACCAGAACGGCGGCTCGGTATAGGGCAGCGAATCCTGCAGGCTCACCGCCGTCTCGAAATGCCCGATGGCCGTCTCGCCATCATCCTTCGCCACGGCGATCTCGCCCAGAAGCAGCGCGTCGGCGATGTTGAGCAGTGTGCTGGCCGGATAATCGTTCGTATCCATGAACTGGATCTGGACCGTGTCCTTCACCTTCGCCAGCTCCGCCTCTTCCAGCGCTGCGAGGTCAGGCTTTCCTTTGCGGGCCAGCGCCGTGCCGCGCGCGTAGTGCCAGATCGCGTTCGAGTAATCGAGATCGGCTGGCGGCGCCTCCATGGCGAGGATCTCGTCCCACCGCCCGAACTGGACATGCGCCAGCATCGGGATCGTCTTGAAGAACTCGATCGTCGGGAATTCGCGGATCTGCTCGATACGGACATTGTCCGCCAGCTTCTGTGCGGCCTCCAGCGCCACCGCACTCTGGCCGGACATGCTGGCCGCCGCCCACAGGAAGTGGATATTGTGCGGATAATAGAGCGCCGGATAGAAGCCCTGCGCATTGCACTGCGCGATATAATCCTCGTCCACTTTCGCAGCGAGCACGTTGGCCTGCGCCGCATCGTCATAACGCCCGACGCGCCAGTAGATGTGCGCCGGCATGTGCACAAGATGGCCTGAGCCCGGCACCAGTGCGATCAGCCGGTCCGCCTCATCCTCGGCGCGGCCGGCATCGGCGGAAGCCTCCACCGCGTGGATATAGAGATGCAACGCCAACGGATGATTGGGAGAGCGCGCGAGGATTGCTTCCAGCGCGTTGATCACTTCCACCGTCTCCGGCTTCGGCTCGCCATCGGCCGACCAGTAGTCCCACGGCATCGTGTCCATCCAGGCTTCGGCATAGATCGCCGCTGCATCGTCATCGTCCGGATGCGCCGCCACGTAGCGTCCCATGGCTTCGGCATAGGCGATGTCCTGCGGCGCGCGCTCGGCCTCGAAGTCGGCGCTGTAGCGCGTCGCCAGCGCATCGATCAGGTCCTGCTCGGCCGGGCTTGCCTTGTCCTTCAGGGCGATGGCCTTCTGGATCGCCGCATAGGCCGCCGCACGGTCTTCCGGCGACATCACCGCCTTGCCCTTGCTGGTCACGTTGATGTTCGGACCGGTCGCCAGCGCCTCGCCCCAGAAACACATGGCGCATTCGGGGTCCAGCCGCTGCGCCGCCCGGAACGACCGGATCGACTCGGCATGGTTGAACCCGAAGGCCAGGACCATGCCCTGGTCGAAATATTTCTGCGCATCGGCGCTCGCCGTGGTGATCGGGCGATGGAAATCGCCCATGCCCTCGAACAACGGCGCCCCGGCGCGTGCGACAAGGTCCGCCTCGCCCGCGACAGGTGCCAGCGCTGCAGTATCGTCAGCAGGCGGCGCAGACTGGCAAGCCGACAGGGCCAGCACGCTCGCCGCCGCAAACAGGAATTGCGTTTTCATCTTGTATCCCTCCACCACCCGCTTCTCCGGCGGGAAAGAAGGAACATTACCACAGATCGGCCCGCCGGAGCAGGCGAAAACGTGCCCGCGCGGTCCTACTCCTCCGCAGGCGCATCGACCTGCGCCTGGACCTGCAGCACGACCTGCCAGCCCGAAGCCCCGCCCCGCCCGCGCATGAAGGGCGTGTAGCTCAGTTCGAGATAGACCGGATCGACGGTGAAGCCGCTGGCACTCGCCGGCATGTCCACCGGTGCGTAGGTGAACTTGTGATAGACCTCGAAATCCATGTCCTCGGTGTCTTCATCCGTTTCCCAGCCCTCACCGAGACACGCCTTCAGTTCTGCCGCCGCCGTGTCGAACGCCGCCTCAGCCCCTGCCTGATCGCCCTCGCGGTCCATCGAGTTCCCCTCGAACAGAGGGCAGCTATAGGTGTAAACTTTCGAACCACCGCCGAAGCCGTTCATGACGTTCATTGTGCAGACCTTGCCGAACGCCGCATGCTTGCCCTCGAAGGAATCCGGCAGGGGCATGTCGCCCAGCATCCGGTTCTTGCTGCGCAGGCTCAGGAACGGCTCGGCCTCGGTCCGCGCGTCGAGGATCGGCTGGATATTGCCGCACGGCCCCGACGCCGTTTTGGGGGCCCCGGAGTCCGCCGCCCCGCAGGCGGCAAGCGAAAGAATGGACAGGCTGAGTGCTGCGATGCGCATGACCGGCATCCCCCGTGAGGTCAGTTTCTGGAATGACCGTGTCTAGGGGCAGCCGTCCGGGGCGTGTATCACCCGAACAGGGGGGCTCAGGATTTCTCCGCCCACTTGCGCAGGCCTTCGTCCTTCGGATTGTCGAGCACGATTTCCAGCCGCACGTAGAGATCGCCCGCAGGATCGGTCTGCACGCCCTTGCCCTTCAGGCGCAGCTGTGCGCCTGTATTCGAACCGGCCGGTACTTTCAGCGACACCGAACCGGACGGCGTCTTCACGTCCACGCTGCCGCCCAGCACCGCCACTTTCAGGCTGATGGGCAGCTTCATGCGCAGGTTCTTGCCGTCCCGCTCCCAGACCGGGGACAGGCGCACTTCCACTTCCAGCATCGCATCGCCGGGCGGACCGCCATAGGGCGACTGCTGGCCCTGGCTTTTCAGGCGCAGCGTCTGCCCGGTCTCGATCCCGGCCGGGATGTTCACGTCCAACGCGCGGCCATCGGCCATTGTCATCCGGCGGCGCGCACCCAGGACGGCGTCCTCGAAATCGATCTGCACGCGATAGCGCACGTCGCGGCCCTTCTGCGGGCCGGGCCCCCGGCGCGAGCGTCCGCCGCCGCCGAACATGCCGGACAGGATGTCCTCGAACGGGTCGCCCTGCGGACCGTCGAACGGGCTCTGGCCGGAACTGCTCTGCCAGCGATAGCTGGTGCCGCCACCACCCGGATAACCGCCGGAGAATCCCGCCGGGTTACCGTCGCCGTCGATCTCGCCGCGGTCGAACTTCGCCTTCTTTTCGGCGTCGCCGAGGATTTCATAGGCCGCGGAGACCTTCTTGAATTCCTCTGCCTTCTTCGGGTCGTCCTTGTGCGTGTCAGGGTGCAGGGCTTTCGCCTTGGTGCGGTACGCCTTCTTGATCTCGGCCTCCGTGGCCGAGCGCGGAACGCCAAGCACAATGTAGGGGTCGATAGCCAAGTGAGTCGTATCCTTCTGACAAACTGTTTTCCCGCCTACAGTTAAGGTGTCCCGAGACCGATTGAAACCCACTTGCCCATACGGCCATCTGCTCCGATTTCAGCGACTTTTGCCGCAATCGCCCCGCCCGGCACTGCCTCCACGTACGCATTCCCCGCGAGCTGGAGTTGCGTGTAGACGCCTTCCAGGAAGGCCGCGCCCGGCATGTCCGGCATCGGCCGGCGGATCAGCGCCGCGGCGGCCTCATGCGCCGTAACCAGCGGCACGCTTGCCGCCGCCTCGGCCACCATGCGCACACAACGATAGGCGACCGCGTTGCGGAGATAACCGTCGCGCGTCAGGGCGCCGCCATCCCGGCCGCCCCAGTTCGGGCCGCCAGGGCCTGTTAACGCCACCAGCGGTGGCGCCGTTTTCGACTCTTGCCTGATCCATCCCCAAGCCCAGTTCCACGCCATGCCGCGCCGTCCGCCTCCGCCCTCTGATGACGTGAAGTTAAAACAGCGCCTCCCTCCGGGGATTGGATTCGATAAATCCCTATGTTTTCAATATCAAACATGCTGAATATGGCAGGTTTGCTGCTGCAGTTTCCCACAAAAACGACCTATCCGGGCGTAGCCACAGCGGCGCAAATCTGCTTTGTCCAAACCTTCGGTTACAGGGGTTGAGGAGCAGAACGCATGTCGGCACGGGTCATTTCCATCGCCAACTCCAAGGGCGGGGTCGGCAAGACGACGACCACCGTCATGCTGGCCGAGGCGTTCGCCGCCGAAGGCCGCCGTACTCTGGTTGTGGACCTCGACACGCAGGCCAACGCCTCGCTCCTCGTGTTCGGCCATGAGGGCGACGAACACCTGTTCCAGGCCATCAACGACTACGCGACCATTTCCGACTGGCTGCTCGAGAATTTCGAGGCCAACGAGCAGAAGCGCCTCTCCGAATTCGTCGTCACCGACGCGTCGGACGTGACCGCGAACGGCAAGGCCCTGCCGCTGGACCTCGTCCCGTCATCGCCGCGCCTGCGCAAGACCGAGCGCGAGCTGATCTACCACCTCACCGACCAGGGCTATTCCATGGAAGCCCTACAGAACCAGGTCGGCCGGCGCCTGCGCGACGATTTCGGCCTGCTCAAGTCGAAATACGACATCATACTCTGCGACTGCCCGCCGGGCATTTCGGTGATGACCGAAACCGTACTCGCCGCCAGCCACCTGATCATTGTGCCGACCATTCCGGACTTCATGTCCACGCTCGGCCTCGACCTGTTCACCGGCGACGTGATGCACAACCTGCGCGAACGCGATGTGAAGAAACTCCCCATGGTGCTTGCGACCCGTTATGATCATTCGACTCACCAGCAGGTCGTGCTCAACGCGATGCGCGAGGCGGCCGCCGCACAGGAAGCCGAATTCTCGATGTTCAAGACCGTCATCCCGATGAAACCGGGCTTCGCCACCAACCCGATCGAGCTCGGCCCCAACCCGACACTTGAAGCCAAATGGCCGGGCGATGCCCTCGCCGTGATCCGCGACCTGCTCGCCGAAGTGAAGGCCAACATCGCATGACCGCCGAAGAACACAAGCGTGGCGCCGAGGCCCTGAAGGCGCTCCTCTCCATGGCCTTCTCGGCGCTGGGCGAGAAGGAATACGCCGCCGCGGCAGGCCTGCTCACCAAGAAGATGATGATCTCCGCCGGCCAGACGGTCGAGATCATGTGCGCCCTGCGCGAAGCTGTCGGCAATGACATTTTCGAGGCCCAGCTGAAATCGCTGACCGCCCATCAAGCCCGCCTGCTCGCCCGCCGCCTCGACAAGTCCGTGCCGGACCTTGAAGTCTCCACCGCCGGCGCCGCTATCGCCTGGATCCGCGGCCTGATGAACGGCGCCATCGCCGCCTCCGGCGCGCCTGCCGAGGCCCCCGCCGAAGCACCGTCTGAAACCGTGGCGGAAACGCCCGCCGGGACCGTCACCGAACCCGCCGAACCGGAAGCCCGCAAACCCGCCTCCTCCGGCTCCTATTTCGGCCGCCGCAGCTTCCGCACCGGGAACTAGGGCGCTCAACCGCACCTCCGCTTGATCCCCCTCTGTCTCCGCCTTTTCAAGGGGGAGAACGCAATCAGCGGCTATGTCCCGATTGGCTGACGGGGTTCCTCCCCCCTGAAAGGGGGAGGACAGGTGGGGGTCCTGTCCCACAGGGCAACCCCCTTCATCCTTACCCGCTCAACAGGGAAAGATAAGTGAGCCTCAGCCCATCTCCCGGATGCCCGCAATGCATTGCGACGGACACGGGCTGGACGCCGGATCGGTCACTTTCCCCGTGCGTTCGATCGCCGATTTCGCGCACTCGAAATCGAGGTCGGCGATGGCGTCGAACTGGTTCATGAAGACCTTGCCGGTCAGGTTCTCGAGGAAATGCGAGCGTTTCAGCTTGTCCATGACCGGGCCTTTCACCTCGGTCAGGTGCAGCGTCACCCCGGCATCCTTCAGGCGCGCATTGATGGCCTCGAGGCTTTCCAGCCCGCTCGCGTCGATATGGTTCACCGCCGGGCACATCAGGATCAGGTGTCGCAGGTCCGGCCGGTTGCCGAGGACGCAATAGACCGTGTCCTCCAGGAAGCGCGCATTGGCGAAGTAGAGGCTCTCGTCGATCCGTATCGTGACGATATGCTCGGGCGTCACCACCGCATGCCGGTTCACGTTTCGGAAATGATGCGTGCCCGGCACCTGCCCGACAATCGCGAAATGCGGCTTGGACGTGATGTAGAGATGCAGGCCGATGGAGATGACGATGCCCGTCGTCACGCCGAGTTCGACACCCGCCAGCAGCGTCACGAGGATTGTGCCGGCCATGGCCGCGAAATCGCGCTTCGAATAATCCCACGTCTGCTTCAGCGCCTTCAGGTCGACAAGGCTCAGCACGGCAACCACCACGGTCGCAGCCAGCACCGCCTGCGGCAGGTTGTAGAGCAGCGGCGTCAGGAACAGTGCGGCCAGCGCAATGCCCACCGCCGTGAAGGCGCCTGCGGCGGGCGTCTCCGCTCCCGCATCGAAGTTGACCGCCGAACGGGCAAAGCCGCCGGTCACCGGATATCCGCCCGAAACGCCGGCCGCGAGGCTCGCCGCGCCGAGCGCGATCAGTTCCTGGTCGGGGTCGATCCGCTGGCGGCGCTTGGCGGCCAGCGTCTGCGCCATGGAGACGGATTCGATGAAGCTGATCATCGCTATCAGGGCGGAGGAACCGAGCAGCGAGCGCCAGAGTCCCGCATCGAACGCCGGCAGCGCAAGGCCCGGCAGGCCTTTCGGGATCTCGCCGACGACGCGCACGCCCTTCGCTTCGAGGCCGAAGGCGACGACCGCGATACCGCCCGCCGCGACGGCGAGGACAGGCCCGCTGCGCGCCAGCATGCTTGCCACATTCGGCTTCAGGCCCACCGCCAGCAGCAGCGGTTTCAGTCCGGTCCGCGCCCAGAACAGGAAGATGACCGACGGCACGCCGATCGCCACGGTCGGCCAGTTCACATGGCCGAGCTGGCCGGCGATACTCGCCAGCGTCTCGATGATATTGTGCCCGCTCGCGCTGACGCCCAGCAGGTACTTGATCTGGCTGACGGCGATCAGGATGCCGGTCGCCGTCACGAAGCCGGACATGACCGGGTGGCTGAGAAAGTTCGCGAGGAAGCCCAGCCGGAAAATGCCCAGCACGACCAGCATGAGGCCCGAGATGACCGCCAGCACGATGGCGGCAGTCAGGTATTCCGGCGTGCCCTGCTCGGCGACCTTCCCGGCGGCGACGGCGGTCATCAGCGAGAGGACGGCCACCGGCCCGACCGCCATGGTCCGGCTAGTGCCGAAAATCGCGTAGACGATCAGCGGCAGGACCGAGGCGTACAGGCCGACCTGCGGCGGCAGGCCCGCGAGCAGCGCATAGGCGAGCGATTGCGGGATCAGCATCACCGTCACGATCACCGCTGCCATCATGTCATTGGCAAAGGTCTCGCCCTTGTAGGCGCGTCCCCATTGCAGGATCGGAAAATAATCGGACAGTCGCATGCCTCGCCCCCCGACCCGTTCTACATCACAGAACGTTGATGGGAAGTTTCAGGTAGCGGGTGCCGTTATCCTCAGGTTCCGGCAGCTGTCCGGCTCGCATGTTGATCTGTATCGACGGCAGGATCAGCCGCGGCATGCCCAGCGTCTTGTCCCGCGCTTCCCGCATCGCCACGAAGGCATCCTCGCTGACGCCCTCATGCACATGGACATTGTGCGCCCGCTCCTCGGCGACCGTCGTCTCCCAGCGATACTCGTCCCGCCCCGGCGCCTTGTAGTCATGGCACATGAACAGTCGCGTCTCGCCCGGCAGGCTCAGCACTTTCCGGATCGACCGGAACAGCGTCCGCGCGTCGCCGCCCGGAAAGTCCGCCCGCGCCGTACCATAGTCCGGCATGAACATCGTGTCGCCGACAAAGGCCGCATCGCCCACGACATAGGTCATGCAGGCCGGCGTGTGCCCAGGCGTGTGCATGGCGCGCGCCTCGATATTCCCGATACGGAACGTGTCTCCATCCACGAACAGCTTGTCGAACTGGCTGCCGTCCCGCTGGAACCTGGTGCCTTCGTTGAATATCTTGCCGAACGTATCCTGCACGGCGCGAATCTCTGCGCCGATGGCGATCTTGCCGCCCAGCTTCTCCTGGATATAGGGCGCTGCGGACAGGTGATCGGCATGGACATGGGTCTCGAGGATCCATTCCAGCGTCATCCCGCTGTCGCGGATAAAGGCAATCATCTCGTCCGCGGACCCCGTATTG
This sequence comes from Hyphomonas sp., assembly GCA_041398365.1. Lineage (GTDB taxonomy): Bacteria > Pseudomonadota > Alphaproteobacteria > Caulobacterales > Hyphomonadaceae > Hyphomonas. The sequence continues at coordinate 8,371 of JAWKUV010000037.1, forward strand.
GTCCGCCCGGACGCCGGGTCGAAATCGAGCACCGAGTCGACCACGGCGCAGGCTTTGGTCTCCGGATCGGCGACGACATAGCTCACCGTGAACGTGGGTTCGTCAAAAAATGCGGTGACGTTCGGATTTGTCATGACTCGTTCCATATTGCCTTGTCTTAAAACCTGTTTGCGATCCGCATGACCGGATCAGCCTGCTTGCCCAGCATGACCGAGCAGATCGCGTCCACCATGGCGTGCGCCCGCTTGTCGGAGATTGTGTAGAAGACCTGCCGCGCGTCCCGGCGCGCGCTCAGCACGCCTTCCTCCCGCAGCTTGGCGAGCTCGCGCGACAGGCGCGGCTGAGGAATGCCGAGGTCCTGCTCTAGCTCGCCGACCGACATTTCGCCGCCGCGCAGCTGACAGCAGATCATCAGGCGATCCGGGTGCCCGAGCGATTTCAGGAGGTTCGTCGCCTCGTTCACCAGCGGCTCCATCCTGCGGCTGTCCCTGATCATCCGGTCAACTCCACGCTCCTGCCGAGGCCCTTCCGGCCCGGTTATACTTTACATATGCGTAAAACGTAAAATTCCAACCCGCCATACCTTCCGGCAGCACATAAGCCCCATGCGGGACCCGCATACGGGTGGACGGCGCCCCCGAGGCTTCCGGCCAAAAGAAAACCGGCCCGGATCGCTCCGGGCCGGCCATTCGTCAGGTGGGGCTACGCGCCTAGTAGGTGTAACGCAGGCCGAACTTGGCGGTGTAGGAATAGGTTTCGAACTGCAGCAGGCGATCGCGGCCCGGGCCCTTCTGGAAGGCCAGGTACGGCTCGTCGTTGATGTTCACGAGGTCTGCATAGACCTGGAAGTGCTCATTGAAGCGATACTTGGCCGAAGCGTCGATCTGGAGGTGATCCTTCACGTAGCGGTCGGTCTCGGCGTCGCCGCCCAGTTCGTCCAGGTATTCATCGCGGTAGGCAGCAGTCAGGCGCAGCTCCAGGCCGCCCTTCTCGTAGCCGATCATGGCGTTGTAGGTGCTTTCCGACGAGGCCGGCAGCGGGATCGATCGGGTGCCGCCGTCGCCGTCCGGAACTTCGCCCTGGCTGTCGGTGTAGGTGTAGTTGAAGCCAACCAGCGTGCCGTCGAGCAGGCCCGGCAGGAAGTCGAGCGCCTGCTGGTAGTTGAACTCGACGCCGGTCACGGTGGCCGAGTTGCCGTTGATCGGGATCAGGGCTTCATCATAGCTGATGCCGCGATAGGTGCCCGGATCGGTGTAGAACTGGTCGACGATGAAGTCCTTGATGTCC
>JAWKUV010000038.1:0-4629 GCA_041398365.1 Hyphomonas sp.
AAGGGTGAAAGGGTGGGGTAAGAGCCCACCGCGGGACTGGCGACAGGACCGGCATGGTAAACCCCGCCCGGAGCAAGACCGAATAGGGGGCGCATATGGGCCGTATCCCGCCCGCGCCCCGGGTGTGTCGCGTGAGGTGACCGGCAACGGTCATCCCAGAGGAATGGCTGCCAGACCTGAGCAATCAGGCGAACAGAACCCGGCTTACAGGCCGTCTGGTCACTTCTTTTTCGCCTTAACCCGGAGCCTGCAAACCGCGGTCAGGCCTTCCGGCGAAGGAATTTGAGGCCCGACCAGTCGGCATCCACGGCGCAGACTTTCACATCGACCCAGCCGGTCGGCAGGATGATCTCGCGCAGTGCGTCCTCGGTCAGGTCCCCGAACAGGGGTGAGGATTTCTTCGGCCAGGACAGCCAGAGCATGCCACCGGGCGCCACCTCGTCCAGCGCCGGGCCGATACTGGCAGCAAGGTCCGCCCGCGTACGGCAGAAGAGATGGACCAGCTCCGCCGGGCCTTTCTTGACGAAAACAACGCCTTCGGCGCCGTTAACCAGGTCTGCATAGGGTCCGGGCGGTTTCATGGCGAGACAGGTCATCCCCGGCTTCAGGCCGAGCTTCTGCCAGAGCGGCTTTCCCGAATACCCCGTCGCGGTCGCCATACGTCTTTCCGTAGCCATTTCGGCAGTGCAGGCACCATTCTGGCACAATGCGTGCAAAACGGCTCCTGAATATGTGTTGGACCATGTCAAAGGAGACGGACTCCATCATGCTGAAACAAGTGCTTATGGGCGCGCTCCTGCTGGCTGTGCCGGCATGCGCCAGCGTGGACACACCTGTGGAAACAGTGCCACAGGTCCCCGGCAAGGTCGTGATCGTCGGCGACTCGATTTCTCTCGGCCTCGGCGCGATGGGCGCGAGCAAGGATTGCGAGATCGCTGCAGAAAACACGTCCCTGAACGTCACCTATGGCGTTCAAGTCGCAAAGGCGCTGGGTACGGACTATGTCCTCTATGCCTGGCCCGGCGCGGGCCTTGTGCGCAATTATGCCGATGCTACCTCCGACACGATCTCAGTTCGCATGCACCGGCTCGAAGACGAGAACGCGCTCGACAATACAGGCCCCGTCCAACTTGTCCTTGTGAATGTCGGCACCCATGATTTCCATCAGTACGACGCGACTGACGCCTTCATTCCGGCAATGGAAGACCTGCTAACCATGATGGCCGGCCACTTCCCGGATGCAACGATCTACGCCCTGACCGGCCCGATGCTGGGCGGCAAGGACGGCGCCTTTCTCGACCAGGCAGTACGCACGGCCGTCGATACAGTGAACACGGCAGACGGCACGCATATCCGCTATCTCGCCCTCAATGGCGGCGATCCGGCGATCGCGCTCGGCTGCCAGTGGCACCCCTCGATGCCGGCGCACGAATACATGGCCGGGATGATCCTCGACGACCTGAAGTTCGGCAAATAAGTCCGGACGGCCCGAAGGAATTCATTGCGCCGCCGTAATCTCGGCGCTTTTCGGGATTGCTATCGCGCGCATGCAGCGTGCGGCGGTTTCCCTTGCCCGGCTCGTGACCGGGCCTGTCGCTTCCTTCGGGAAAGACCCGCGCCACTGGCAGATCCTCGCACTCGGCGGCCTCTTTCTTCTATCGCTGCTGACCAGCGATTTCGGTGTCACCTTTGAAAGCCTCGCCTTTGCCTTCGGCGGGGCTTTTTCGGCTCAGCTGATCGGTACCGCCTTTCTGAACCTGCGCGCCGGAAAGCCCCTGCTGGCGAGCCTAGAATGGAAGTCGGCTGCGATCACCGGCCTCGGTGTCACCATTCTCCTGCGCGCCTCCGATCCCTGGATCTGGGGCGCGGCGACGGCTACCGGCGTCGGGCTCAAATTCCTTGTACGCATCAACCACAAGCATATCTTCAATCCGGGTTGCATCGGCATCGTCTCGATGATGCTTCTGCTCGGGCGGGATGCCTGGGTCTCACCCGGACAATGGGGCCAGGCGCCGCTCATCGCTGGCTATGCCATGGCGCTCGCCACCCTCACCCTTTCCAGCGCGAAGCGGCTCGACATCGCGCTCGGCTTCCTCGGCGGGTTTGCTGCGATCCTGCTTGCGCGCGCCGCCTGGCTGGGTGACCCGATGGTCATCCCGCTGCACCAGATGTCGTCGGGCGCCCTGCTCATCTTCGCCTTCTTCATGATCACCGATCCGCGTTCGACGCCGGACAGCCGCGCGGGTCGTCTTCTCTTTGCCTTCGCCGTGGCCGGGTTGGCCGCCTGGTTCGTGATCGGCCCGAACCAGCGCGGCGCGCCGCTGATGGCGCTGGCCGCGCTCGCCTGGCTGACGCCGGTGCTCGACTACCTGTTGCCGGCGCGGCGCTTCGAATGGCAACGCGTGCCCAAACCCGCGGCCACCCTGCCTTTTCGCACACAGACCGATCCACCCGCCCTGCCCGTGGGCACGATTTCAGAGACTACTGGGGACCAGAGGAGAGTAGCATGAATATCCGACACCTTATCGGCGGCCTCGCGGTCGCAGCCTGTTCATGGGCCGCGGCCGCGCCCGCCCATGCCTTTTGCGGCTTCTATGTCGCCAAGGCCGATACCGAGCTTTTCAATGACGCCTCCAAGGTGGCGATCGCCCGGGACGGCGAACGCACCGTGGTGACAATGTCATCGGACTTCAGGGGCGATGTCTCGGAATTCGCCATGGTCGTGCCGGTGCCGTCCGTGCCGGAGGAAGAGCAGATCCACGTCGCCAATCCGGCGCTGATGGATCATATCGACGCCTACACCGCCCCGCGCCTTGTCGAATACTATGACGAGAACCCCTGCGAGGCCGAGCGCCAGCGCCGCATGTTGAAGGACATGGTCATGTCCGCCCCCATGCCGGTCGGTGCCGTGATGGAAGAAGCCGAAGACCTCGGCGTCACCATCGAAGCCCAGTACGAAGTTGGCGAATACGACATCCTCATTCTGTCGGCGGAGGAATCGAACGGCCTCATCAAGTGGCTGAACCAGAACGGCTACAAGATCCCCGATGGCGCCGAGGAAACGGTCGGCGCCTATCTCAAGCGCGGAATGAAATTCTTCGTCGCGAAAGTGAACCTCGAGCGGCATGACGGCTCCGGCGTCCTGCGTCCGATCCAGGTCGCCTATGAAGACGAGGACTTCATGCTGCCCATCCGGCTCGGCACGGTGAATGCCGAAGGCAAGCAGGAACTCTTCGTCTTCGCCATGACCCGCACGGGCCGCGTGGAGACCAAGAATTACCGCACCGTGAAACTCCCCTCCGACATGGATGTCCCGATCTATATCAAGGACGAATTCGGCGACTTCTACAAAGACATGTTCGCCCACCAGGTGGAGAAGGAAAACGGCAAGGCCGTGTTCATGGAATATGCCTGGGACATGGGCTGGTGCGATCCGTGTGCGGCCGAACCGCTAACGCGGTCGGAACTGCGCGAACTGGGTGTCATGTGGCTCGACGAAGGCCCGGCCGATGACGAGCGCTATTTCGGCCCAGCGCCGGTGGACGTCTATGTCACCCGCCTTCACCTGCGCTATGACGCGAAGACCTTCCCGGAAGACCTTGAATTCCAGGCGACTGGCGACCGCTCCAACTACCAGGGCCGTTATGTCCTGCGCCATCCCTGGCGGGGCGACTATACCGAGTGCAAGGCCGCAGGCGAGTATGCCAACTCGCTGGTCAAGCGCTGGGACACTGAAGCGATCGAGCTTGCCAAGCTGACCGGCTGGGACGTCAACGAGATCCGCGCGAAGATGGCGAGTCTCGGTTACTCGGCCAGCGCCATCAAGGGCGTCGACCTCGACACGCCGAAGCCGAAGAAGACCTGGTGGCAGCGCCTCTGGGGCGACGGCTGAACGCCGCGCTGACTGACACTCTTTGTGACAATAGACGAGTTGCGCTAGCATGCGGCGGGCCTCCCGGCGGGGCCCGCCGAATCACTCCGGAGATATCTCCCTCATGGCCCGAACATCCGGCGCCCGGAACTACGATTTCGACAGCAAGCGCGCCGCCCTGCTCGATGTGCTGACCGACTTCGCCCTGAACGGCGACCTGCACCGCCCCTCGCTGCGCCAGTTCGCGCTGGCAGCCAGTCTGTCGGAGCCGACGCTGCGCCACTATTTCACCGACCGTCAGGGGCTCGTCATCGCCATTCTCGAAACGCTGGGCCAGCGGAGCAATGTCGTCTGGGGCGAGCTGCCGGGCACCCCGCCCAGCCCGGCCGAAGCCCTGCAGGTCTATTTCCGCGCCTCGCTGGAGGGCCTGCGCGAAGGCAGCTTCGTCCGCGCGCATGCGTTCGGCCTGGTCGAAGGCGCCGCCTGCCCGCGCGCCGGACGGGCCTATCTCGACCATGTCCTGGAGCCGGCCCTCGAGACGATCAGCCAGTTGCTGGAAGCGACTCCCGGCGGTCCGCGCGAGCCGGACGCCCTGCGCGCCGCGGCCCTTGCCGCCCTGTCGCCGGTCCTCGTCATGAGCCTGCACCAGGACCTGCTGGGCGGGCGCGCCGTCGCCCCGCTCGACAGCCAACAGATCGTCACGCATCTCGAAGACTGGCTGGGCAGCGCCCTTACCGGCGAGGCCTAGGTGTGATCTT
>JAWKUV010000039.1:0-4496 GCA_041398365.1 Hyphomonas sp.
ATCGAGAGGTCCTTCTGGATGAAGGAGGCCGGGTTCTGCATTTCGAACAGGCCGGTCGATTCGAGGTCGGAGCGGACGACGTCGGCGATCTGGCGGGCGAGTTCGGTGTTCGTGCCGCGCACCTGGAAGTCCGGAATGGCGAGCGGCGTCGGCTTGAAATTGCCGCCGCCTTCCACCAGCACCTTGAGTTCCGCATGGGCGGACGAAGCGAAGCCGAGTGAGACGAAGAACGTCATCACAAGGGTCAGCAGCAAGCGGGTCATCGAATCTCTCCTTGGGGCATTTCTATTGGGGGTATTTCTTATGGCTGGGTCGGGCTGATCGTGACGTTTATGTCCTTCCACAGTTCATAATCGTCTTCAGGCAATTGGTAAGGGGCGCATTTGCGCACGGCGCGCAGGGCAACGTCCACCGCGATGCCGGACCGGCCGACAGGGCGCGAGCGCGGCGTGACGAGTTCGACATTGCCCTTGAGGCTGCCGTCGCGGTTCAGCGAGACGCGCATTTCGACGTCGATCTGGTCCTCCGGCGGCAGGTCCGACACGCCGCGCCAGCAGACATAGATCTGGCGGCGCATGGCGGCCTGCAGCGACGCGGTGTTGCCGCGGCGCTCGCCGGCGCCCTGGCGGGTCTGCTGGACATCGCGCAGCACCGGCTTGTCGATCTTCGGCGGCTCGTCTTCCGGTGCCTGGCGGCGCTCGGTCTGGGCCTTGTCTTTGAGGATGTTCTCGAAATCATTGAGGAAGTCGAGATCGTCGGCCTCTTTCGGCCGCTGCTTCTCGATCAGCTTCGGCTCCTCCTTCTTCTTCGGAGGTTCCTCTTTTTTCGGCTCTTCCTTCTTCGGGGCCTCTTCGGGCTGGGCCTCCTCGTCAGGAATGACGACTTCTTCCTCTTCGGGCGCCGATTCCTCCTGAGGCGGAGGTTCGTCCGGAACCTCTTCCGGGATCACTTCCTCAGGCTCTTCTTCCGGCGGCTTTTCGGCCTTCTGCGCGGGGGCGATGTCCGTCACGAGGCCGATCTCGACAAAGTCGACCGGCACGTCGATGGAACTCGCGCATTGCGGCAGGCGCATCAGGATGTCGATCGGGGCGAGGCCGGGCTCTTCGCGCTCCAGCCGCTCGATCATCTTCTCGCATTCGGTCTTCTGGTGCGGCCACGACAACACCGCCATGGCCAGGACACTGGCATGGACAAGTGTGGAGACTGTCAGGCCACGAAGCATTCGGGCGGGCCGCTCCTGTTGCTACTTCTTCTGCTCGGTGACGAGCGAGACGCGCGTGTATCCGGCGGCCTTGATCTCGGCCATCACGTTGAGGACGTCGCCATAGGGCGTGGCTTCGTCGCCGCGCACATATATCGGCTTGTCATAGCCTTCGCCGATGATGGCCTGGATCTGGGGCCCGAGGGCGTCGACATCGACCTGTGTGGTCTGGATGAAGACATCCCCGTTCTTCTTCACCGTGATCGCCAGCGGCGCATCGTCCGCATTGGTCTGGATCGGTCCGGACCGTGTCTTGGGCAGGTTCACATCCTCGCCGCGCACCAGCAGCGGCGCCGTGATCATGAACACGATCAGCAGCACAAGCATGACGTCCACGAACGGCGTCACGTTGATCTCAGCATTCAGCGCCCGGCGCCCGCGCCGTCCGCCCTTGCCGCCGGAACCGAGGATCAGGCCCATCGGATCAGTCCCGCCCTGCGTCGGAGGCGCGGCGCGACAGGCGCACCAGCACATCCTGCGAGAACGTGTCGAGCTGGTCGGCAAGGCGCGTCAGGTCGCCGGTGAACTTGTTGTAGAAGATCACGGCCGGGATGGCGGCGACGAGGCCCATGCCGGTCGCGAACAGGGCTTCGGCAATCGGGCCGGCCACGGTGCCAAGGCTCGTATCCTGCTGTTCGGCAATGTTGAGAAAGGCGTTCATGATGCCCCACACCGTGCCGAACAGGCCGATAAAGGGCGAGGCCGAGCCGATGGTCGCAAGCACGCTGAGGCCATTGCCGGCCTTGCCAAGCTCCCGGTCAATTGTCGCGCGCATCGAGCGCTCTGCCCGGTTGACGACAGCTGCCGCTTCGCCGGAGCCCGGCGCCACGCGGCGCGCATCGGCCCATTCGCGGGCGGCGGCGGAAAACACGCGGCTCGCCGCGTCGCCGCCGGATCCGGGGCGCAGGTCCAGGTCTTCGGTCCGGCCATTCCAGAAGGCTTCCTCGAACTGGCGCGCCTTCTTGCGGGCGGCGCCCATCGTGAAGAGTTTTTCGCCGATCACGATCCACGACCAGATCGATGCGCCGAGCAGCGCCAGCATCACCAGTTTGACGACGGGGTCAGCCTCGAAAATGAGGCCGATCAGCGAGAAGTCTGAATTGCTGGCCGCTGTGCCAATCGCATCCGATTCCATGAGACGGTGTCCGCTCCTTGAGAGATCTGCGCGCCTGGGGCCCGCACCAAAGGCTATCGCCGCGGGGGCCCGCGCGCGTCAGGTCCCTGTTTCAACAACAATTCCGGCAGAAACACGGCAGGCGTGCCGGAATCCGCAGCTGCTGCTGCGGCTAGGCTGAAACGGTTAAGATTTTATTTGGTTTTGTTAACCGGTCGGCTGCCAGCGATAGGCGTCCAGCTGTTCCATCAGGTCCGGCACGGGCCGCCGCGGACGCCCGTTCGAATGGATCATTACGGCGGTGATATCCGCCTCGGCGATCAGCTCGTCACCGCGCAGGCACGCCTGGCGGAACAGGAACCGCACACCGTCGAGCCCCATATAGCGCGTGCGGATGTGGAGAAGGTCGTCGACCTTTGCCGCACGCTTGTAGTCCACAACCACGCGGGTCAGCGTGAAGGCCGCCGGGTCCTCGCGGTTCAGCAGGTCCTGGTGCGAGACGCCGGCATCGCGGAGGCAATCGGACCGGCCACGCTCGAAGAAGCGCAGGTAATTGGCGTGATAGACCATGCCGGTGAAGTCGGTGTCCTCGTAGTAGACACGCACCGGAATCCAGTGCTGGCGGTCGGCGTCGAAATTGCGATCGTCAAGGACAGGCAGGCTCATGCTCTCCGCCTATCAGAGGCCTTGAGGGCCGTCACCCCTGCCGCGCGCGAACCGGCTACTGGGCCGCACCGTTGCTGCTGTCGCCGGCACCGCCCTCTGCGGGCAGCGCAAAGACGCGGCGGGAGAGGAAGTCGCGCAGGTCGGCGACCGAGCGGGCGGACACTTCCTCCTGCGGCAGGTGGCCGGTGGCCGGATAGACGACCAGTTCAGAGCCCGGAATGGCGGCCTCGAACTTCCGGCCCGCGGAGACGGGAACGAGATTGTCCTCTTCGCCATGCAGGATCAGCGTCGGCACGGAAATGGCCGCAAGCGCGGCATTGCTGGCCGGCGTGCCCTGCCCGCGCCCGGCGCTCAGCGCCATGATCGCATCGCGGTGGCACGGCGCCCGGCCGAGGGCGACATAGCGGTTGACCATTTCCTCGGTCACCAGCTCGTCGTTCGAGAAACTGTCCTTGAGGCCCGAGCGGATCAGCATCGTGGCGTCGATGTTCTTCATCAGCTTGCGGGCAACCGGATTGGCCAGCAGCTTGAAGACGACCGGCTCGGCCTTGCGCTCCGCCTCGTCCGGCACCCAGCCGGAGGCATCGACCAGGACGAGGCCCTCCAGCCGCTCCGGATGGGCGAGCGCATAGGTCCAGGCCGTGCGGCCGCCCATGGAATTGCCGGCAAGGACGAATTTTTCCACGCCGAGCCTTGTCGTCAGCGTGTCGACCGTCTCGACGAACTCATCCATGCCAACCGTGCCGCTGTCGCCGCAATTGGTGAGGCCATGGCCCGGCAGGTCGAGCGCGATGACACGGTAGTCGCGCTTCAGATCGGACACCCAGGCATCCCATGTGTGCAGCGAGGCAGAAAATCCGTGTACCAACACGATGACCGGCGCATCGCGCGGGCCCGTGTCGCGATAGTGCACGCGCAGGCCGTTTTCCAGCGTCAGGACGCGGCTGTCGGGCTTTGCGTAGACGATTTCGAGGCGGTCATAGCCGATGTCTTCGCGCTGCAGCGCGTACCAGCCCGCCGTCAGCGCAGCCGCAAGCGCAAGCAATACGAATAGAATACGACGCAGCATCAGCTGACGGTCTCCCAGGGATGTTCTGAAAAGTTCGCGCGACTAAGCCGCTGGTCGCCGCTTATGTCAAACTTCGTTTTCATGCTGCGCTGCAATCGGGACAGGCCGGATCGCGCCGCAGCGTCACCGTGCGCGCCTCACCGGTGAGGCCGGAGAACAGCAGCAGCTTCCCGATCAGCGGCGTGCCGGCGCCGGTGATGAGTTTCACGGTTTCGAGCGCCATGGCCGCGCCGGTCATGCCGGTGAGCGCGCCGACAACGCCGACTTCGTCGCAAGCCTCTGCATCGGCAGGTTGTTCCGGAACCCAGCAGCGGTAGCAGGGCGCGGCCGGATCGGTTCCGGAGGCGAAGACGCTGACCTGTCCGGACCAGCCGGCCGCCGCGCCA
>JAWKUV010000040.1:0-4195 GCA_041398365.1 Hyphomonas sp.
GCGAACCGGTCGGCGGGCGATCTGCTCGGCGTCGATGAAATCCTTCCCGGCGAAGCGCTGGAAACGGTCGCTCCGGAATTCGAGCGCTTCGTGCGCGACACGCTGGAGCGGACTTCGCCGGTGGATGCCTCCATCGAGATTATCCGGAACGGCGAGACGCGCCACATCCGCCTCAAGACGGCGCCGGACCCGGCAGGCGGATGCGTGCTGACCTTCGACGATACGACGCGCCTCATCAACGCACAGCGCCAGATGGCCTGGCGCGATGTCGCCCGGCGCATCGCCCATGAGATCCGCAACCCGCTGACGCCGATCATGCTGTCGACCGAGCGCCTGCGCCGCCGCTACGCCGACAAGATCGACGATCATGATGGCGTGTTCGAGAAGTGTATCGAGACGATCCTGCGTCAGGTGGGTGATATCGGCCGCATGGTCGAGGAATTCTCGACGTTCGCCCGGATGCCGAAGCCGAACGTCGCCCCGTTCGATATGAGGCCCCTGCTGCAGGAGGCGAGTTTCTCGCGCAGCGTGGTCAATCCGGACATCGATTTCGAGTTCGAGTGCGAAGCGACATCCACAACCTATTTCGGGGATGAGCGCCTGATCGGCCAGGCTGTCGGCAACCTTCTGAAAAACGCCGCCGAGGCGATCGAGGGTATGCCGGAAGAGGCTGACGTGCAGGGCCTGATCCGCGTGGCGCTGAAGGGCGACGAGCGCGGCCTAGAAATTACGATCGAGGACAATGGTCCGGGTTTCCCGCAGGATGTGCGCGAGCGGCTTCTCGAGCCTTATGTCACGACCCGGGAAAAGGGCACCGGCCTCGGCCTTGCCATTGTGAACCGCATCATCGCCGATCATGGCGGCTCGATCTCGCTGCAGAACCGCCTCGACGGCTTGCGCGGCGCGCGCGTGCGCATCTGGCTGCCGCCGCACGACCCAATGACCCTTGCGGCGCTCGTCTCGACGGAAGAGACGGGCCCCAATCCACATTCTCCGCAGACTGTCCGAGTAGAGGAGCCGACGCCATGGCGTTAGACATTCTGGTAGTTGATGACGAACCCGATATCCGGGAACTGATTGCCGGCGTATTGGGGGACGAAGGCTATTCCGTGCGGACGGCGGATACCGCCGAGCATGCGCTTGAAGAGGTCCGCACACGGACGCCGCGCCTGGTCGTACTGGACGTCTGGCTGCAGGGCAGCGGCATGGACGGCCTTTCCCTGCTGAAATACTTGAAGTCGATCGATCCGCTGCTGCCGGTGATCGTGATCAGCGGGCATGGCAATATCGAGACGGCGGTCGCTGCGATCCGCCGCGGCGCGTATGACTTCATCGAGAAGCCGTTCAAGACGGACCGCCTGCTGCACCTGATCGATCGGGCCATCGAGTCGGCGGCGCTGAAATACGAGAACGCCACGCTGCGCAACCGCGCCGGTGATGATGAGCGCTGGATCGGACACAGCCACGCCGCTGCCAACCTCCGCGCCTCCATCGAGAAAGTGGCGCCGACCAATTCCCGTGTGATGATCACCGGGCCGGCCGGTGTCGGCAAGGAACTTGCGGCGCGGCTGATCCATCGCAATTCGCTGCGCGCGAACGGACCGTTCGTCGTTGTCAACGCGGCGACCATCGCCCCCGACCAGATGGAAATTGCCCTCTTCGGCGAAGAGGACGCGCAGGGCCGCACGACGCGCGTCGGCCTGTTCGAAAAGGCGCACCTTGGCACGCTTCTTCTGGACGAAGTAGCGGACATGCCTGCCGTCACGCAGAGCAAGATCCTCCGGGTGCTGACCGAGCAACGCTTCCAGCGCGTCGGTGGCCGTTCGGACGTGAGTGTCGATGTGCGCGTCATGTCGGCCACGACCAAGGACCTGAAGCAGGAGATCGAGGAGAACCGGTTCCGGGAGGACCTGTTCTACCGGCTGAACGTCGTGCCGCTGCGTGTGCCGTCCCTGGCTGAGCGCCGCGATGACATCGCGGAACTCGTGAACTATTTTATCGAACGTATTGCCGACTCCTCCGGTCTGACGCCGCGCACCTTCTCGGCAGAAGCGATGGCGGTGCTCCAGTCGATGGACTGGCCGGGCAACATCCGCCAACTACGGAACGTGGTGGAGCGGATCCTCATCTTGTCGCCGTCGGATTCGAGCCGGCCGGTGAGTGTGGACGAGCTGCCGCGTGATGCGGGCGCCAATACGCAGAGTACCAAGGCCGGTTCGGCCGACCTTGTCGGCCTGTCGTTGCGCGATGCACGGGAACAGTTCGAGCGGGAATACCTCGCTCTGCAGATCACCCGGTTTAACGGGAATATCTCGCGAACTGCCGAATTCATTGGAATGGAACGCTCGGCCCTCCATAGAAAATTAAAGGCTTTGGGCGTAGCTTCCGGCGTGAGTCGGCAGGACAGCTAGTGTCGGCGGAAGGCTGAGGAATGCGCGTACTCATCTGCGGGGCTGGCCGTGTCGGACACGGCATCGCGCGTCGGCTTGCGCGCGAAAAGCACGATATCACGATCATTGACGAGAACCCGGACCTGGTCGACCAGGTCTCGACCGATCTCGATGTGCGCGGCGTCACGGGCCATGCAGCCCATCCGGACGTGCTGAAGCGCGCGGGTGCGGCGGACTGCGAAATGATCATCGCCGTCACGCACTTCGACGAGATCAACATGGTGATCTGCCAGATCGCCCACACGCTGTTCTCGGTGCCGTTCAAGATCGCCCGGGTGAGGGATCAGTCCTATATCGACCCGGCCTGGAAGAACATTTTCTCCCGCGAGGGACTGCCCATCGACATGGTGATTTCGCCGGAAGTCGAGGTGGGGGAGGCGATCCTTCAGCGCCTGCGCACGCCGGGCGCGATCATGTCCGCTACGTTCGGGCGCGGCAAGGTGCGCCTGCTCGGGCTGGAGATTTCCGACAATAACCCGCTGCTGGATACGGCGGTGGACCAGATCCGCGGTTTGTTCCCGGACCTCTCGGCACGAATCATCGGTATCGGCAGCGGCGATACGGTGCGAGCGCCGAAAGGCAGCGACGTTCTGAAGCCGGGCGACCGGGCCTATATCGCCGTGCTGGATTCCCATGCCGAACGGCTGACCTCGATTTTTAACCGCAACGTCGAGCGGTCGGACCATGTAGTGATCGTGGGCGGCGGCAATGTGGGCCTCTATGTTGCCCAGACGCTGGAGCGCGAAAGCAACAAGCGTATCCGCCTGATCGAGAGCGATCCGACGCGCGCGAACATCGCGGTGGCGGGCGTGAAGCGGACGATCGTCATTCAGGGCGACGGCCTGAACCCGGACATCCTGACCGAGGCCGGCGCGCCGAAGGCAGACTTCGTGGTCGCCATCACCAATGACGACAAGACGAATCTTCTGATCTCGAACCTGGCCAAACGGGCAGGTGCCAAGCGGACGCTGGCGCTCGTCAATGCGACCGAGCTGGCGGGTCTCGCGCGCGACATGCGCGTCGATGCGGTGCTTGACCCGCGCGCGCTGACAGTTTCCCAGATCCTCCTGCGCATGCGCCGCGGCCGCATCCTCGGCCTTCAGTCGCTGGAAGACGGGCAGGCGGAAGTCGCCGAAGGCGTGACGCTGGAATCCTCGTCCCTGATCGGCAAGCCGACCGGCTATGACGACCTGCCGGACGGCGTGACTGTTGCGGCGATCATCCGCGGCGACAATGTCATCTTCGCCGGCCCTGACGCCATCGTGCGCACGGAAGACCGGCTCGTTGTGTTCTACGAGGAGGAGATGGTCCGGAAAGTGGAGAAATTCTTCCGCGTCAGTCCGGACTTCTTCTAGGCGATGAATTACGCATCCGTCGTCCGTGTCCTGGCCCTCGTGATGCTGATCCTCGCGGGTTCCAGCGCTCCCTCCATCGTGACCGCCCTTGTGCGCGGCGAAGATCAGCAGGTGTTCGCCTTCATGGCCATGGTGCTGGGCATCACGGTCACCGCTGCGAGCATCCTTTTCCTGACGCCGCGGCCAACGCGCAAGTCGCGCCCCTCGGATGCGCTGGGCCTGGTCATTCTCTGGTGGTTCCTCGCGCCGGTGGCGGCGTCGCTGCCGTTTGTTGTAGGGGTGCAGAACTCATCGCTGCTTCAGGCGATCCATGAAGCGGCGGCCTGCCTGACGACGACCGGGCAGTCGGTAATCGCTGTAGAGGGTAACCTCTGGCCGGTCAGCCTGCTT
>JAWKUV010000041.1:0-3724 GCA_041398365.1 Hyphomonas sp.
ACCGATGCCTGGTCGACCGGCTCCTCGATCATGCCGCAGAAACGCAATCCGGACGCCGCCGAGCTGATCCGGGCCAAGGCGGCACTGATCACCGGGCTCTATGTCGGCCTTCAGGGCGCCGTGAAGGCCCTGCCGCTCGCCTATGCCAAGGACCTGCAGGACGACAAGCGTCTCACCTTCGAGGCCTTCGACACGTTCGATCTCTGCGTCCGCGCCATGACCGGCATGATCGAGACCATCGTGTTCAAGCCGGAGAACATGCGCGCCTCGGCCGCGAAGGGCTTTTCCACCGCCACCGACCTTGCCGACTGGCTGGTCCGCGAGCTTGGCCTGCCATTCCGGGAAGCGCACCACGTGACCGGCGCGCTGGTCGCCGTGGCCGAGAAAAAGGGCGTCGACCTGGCCCAGCTGTCGCTGGCCGACATGCAGGCGGTTCACAAGGACATTACAGACGCAGTTTTCGGCGTTCTGACAGTTGAAGCCTCTGCCTCATCTCGGACATCATATGGTGGTACGAGCCCTGTTCGTGTTGCCGAACAGGTGGCACAGTGGAAGCAGAGACTTGGACTGGAGTGACTTTCGCATGAACCGCCGCCCCCTGGCCATTGCCGCCCTTATCATCGCTTCCGTGAGCCTGCCGGCCTGCGGCCTGACCGGGGACCTCAAGCGCCCGGCACCGCTCTGGGGCCAGCCGGACGGCGGCGATGAAGCCGAATTGCCGGAAGGCGACAGCTCGACCCTGCCGAAGCTGCCGCCCCGCGAGGAAGCGAAAGACTCTGAAGCGGACGACAGCGGCGACGAGCTGCTGGGCGGTCCGGAGGATTGATCTCATGAAGACCCGGAATTCCAGACCGGCCGGACTCGCGCTGGCCGGCTTCGGCCTTCTTGCGGCACTCGGCGCCTGCGTGACCGAGCCGCCGATCCGCGTCGTGAAGGCAGAGGGCGCAAACGAGCCGATTGCCGTCATCGCCGAAGTCGTGCCCGAGGACGGCCCGAAAGTGAACCAGTGGGGCGGCATCGTCCCCGACGCCCTGCCGACGACCCCGGTCGATGACGGCGGGCTCGGCGAAATCGGCAGCTAGGCGCGCACATGCATCACTTCGCCTACCGGCAGGGCCGCCTCCACTGCGAGGATGTCGATCTCGGCAAGCTGGCCGATGCGGTGGGCACACCGTGCTATGTCTATTCCACCGCGACGCTGCAGCGTCATGCGCGCGTGATCGCGGATGCCTTCGGCGGGCAGGACTGCCTGATCGCCTATTCGGTGAAGGCCAATTCGAACCTCGCCGTGCTCGCGACGCTGGCAGGGGAGGGCTGCGGCGCCGACGTGGTCAGCGGTGGCGAACTCCAGCGGGCCCTGCGCGCCGGCATTCCCGCCACGCGGATCGTCTTCTCCGGCGTCGGCAAGACCGCGCGCGAGATGGAACTCGGTCTCCGCGAAGGCATCCACCAGTTCAATGTCGAAAGCGCGGCGGAACTGCGCCTCCTGTCCTTTGTCGCCAACGGGATCGGGATCGAGGCGCCCATCGCCATCCGTGTGAACCCGGATGTGGCGGCCGGCGGCCATCCGAACATTTCCACCGGCAAGAAGGGCGACAAGTTCGGCGTACCGTGGGCCGAGGCAGAAGGGCTCTATGCCGAAGCCGCCCGCCTGCCGGGCATCCGGGTCGTCGGCGTCGATGTCCATATCGGCAGCCAGATCGGCGATCTCGTGCCGATGCGCGCCGCTTTCGAGAAAGTCGTCGGCCTGATCCAGCGCCTGCGCGCGGCCGGGCATGACATCCGCCGTCTCGATGTCGGCGGCGGGCTCGGCATCCCTTACCGGGAAAGCGACGATCCGCCCCCGCCATCGGCCTATGCCGCGATGATCGCCGACGTCAGCGCAGGTCTAGGCGTTCAGGTCATCCTGGAGCCCGGCCGCGTGATCGCCGGCAATGCGGGCATCCTCCTGTCCACCGCGCTGTACGAGAAAGAGGCCCCGGACCGGACCTTCCTGATTATCGACGCAGGCATGAACGACCTGATGCGCCCGGCCCTCTATGGCGCCCATCACGAGATCCAGCCGCTGGCCGAACCCGGCCCGGATGCGCCGCACAAGACCTATGACGTGGTCGGCCCGATCTGCGAGTCGACCGACAAGTTCGCCTCCGGCCGCGACCTGCCGGCCATCGCCTCGGGCGACCGGATCGCCTTCATGTCAGCCGGGGCCTATGGCGCAGTCCTGTCTTCGTCCTACAATACACGGCCCCTCGTGCCGGAAGTGCTGGTCAATGGTGATCGTTACGACATCGTCCGCCGCAGGCCCGATCTCGAGGAAATGCTGCTGCTGGAACAGGTGCCGGATTGGCTGAACAGGATGGATTGAAGACGATCGGGACGAAGGTCGCTGCCACACGGCGGCGGCTGAGCCTGCTCGCGTTCGGCCGGGCCTGGTGGCCGCTGTTCGTCTTCCTGATCCTGTTCCTGGCGACGGCTCTGGCCGGCGTGTTCGACACGCTGCCGCCGGCGCTCGGCGCCGTCCTGACGCTCTTGTTTATTGCCGGCGGGATCATCTTCGTCCTGCGCGGCGCGCGCCGTTACGCGCCGGTCTCGCAGGAGGAAGCCGGGCGGTTCCTCGACGCGCAGTCGCCGCTGCGCCCAGTTTCCGCGCTGACCGACCGTCCCGCCGATCCCTCGCGCGGTGCGCAGGCCCTCTGGGTCCGCCACCGCGAACGCCTCCTGAAGGCCGCACGCGACCTCAAGCTGCCGTCGCTGTCGGCAGAATGGGCGAAACTTGACCCGTTCCGCCTGCGCTATGTCCTGCCGGCCGCGCTGGTCGGTATCGCCGTGCTTGCGGCGGGGGAGGGACCGGGCCGTATCCTGCGGGCGCTCAATCCTGACTACGGCGCCCTGGTCGGCGCCGACGACATGACGGTCGAGGCCTGGGTGACGCCGCCCGATCATACGGGCCGTGCGCCGATCTTCCTGAAGCCCGGCCTCAACGATGTCCGCGTGCCGCGCGGCTCGGAAATCACCCTGCGGACCGAAGCGCCGTCGGCGCCGCGCCTCGTGCTGAAGGGCAAGCATCGCAGGTCCGAGAAATTCGCCGCGACACCGGAAGGGTCGTGGGAAGCCAAAGCCACGCTGACCGAGGACGCCCGCGTCTCGGTGCACTGGTGGGGCGAGCGCGCGGCCTGGCGCCTGCTTGCCTCGCCGGACGATCCGCCCACGGTGAAATTCGTCTCCATCCCCTCCTATGGCCGTCTTGACCGGACAGAGTTCGCCTGGACCGCCGCCGACGACTACGGCATCGTGAAAGCCGAGCTGGCGATCCACCTCAAGGAACCGCACCCGGCCGCACCGGACGAGGAAGACCGCGTCTCCGTCCCGCTCGCCGCGCCGTCCATGCCGGAGATCAAGGACACGACGCAGATCGACCTGACGCGGCACCGCTGGGCCGGTCTGCCGGTGGATGTGCGCCTCGTTGTCACCGATGCCGCGGGGCAGGAGGGGACGAGCGAGACCGTGCCTTTCGTGCTGCCCGAGAAGCTCTTCCTCGATCCCATCGCCCGCGTTGCGCAGGAAGTGCGCGTGACCGTGCTGCGCGAACCGAGGGACTACAAGGAGCAACCGAAGAACCTGTTCGCCCTCCGTCAGGACGCGATCAACACAGCCGCGGCCAACCGCCTGGATTCGGCGCCGCCGGACATCCAGAAGGCGGCCCTGATGCTCGATTCCATCACGC
>JAWKUV010000042.1:0-3254 GCA_041398365.1 Hyphomonas sp.
CGGCAGGCTTTGGCGGGCTTTCCGGCCGGGCCTTGCGCGTGGGTGATCGGCTAGAGATATATACCGGCAAAGATGTGACCGTCTTGAAGACCCCACCGGAGCTTCGGCAGACACTGAGCCATACCTATGCGGTGCGCTGTGTTCCTGGACCTGATGCAGGGATGATTCCTGACTTGTCCGCCGAGCAGGAATACACGGCCACGAGAAGAGCAGACCGGACCGGTATCGAAGTTACGGGTCCGTGGCCGGAGTTGCAGCACGGAAGCCTAAAACCGAGCGCGCCTGTCTTTCCTGGTGCAGTCCAACTGACGCCATCCGGTACCGCGTTTGTGCTGCTGCCGGACTCGCAGACGACGGGCGGGTATCCGCATGTACTTCAGGTGATCGAGGCCGACTGCCACTTGCTGGGTCAGATCCGGCCGGGAGACCGTATCCGCTTCATCAGGCGCACGCCTGATCAGGCGGCCGAAGACCTTCGCAGGAAAACGGAGTTTCTTCGGAAATGGCTACCCGATTTTTGCTTCTAGAGCGGCTTGTCTTCGTCGATGAGGATGCGGTTTGCAGATCCTGCGGGATCGTCGAATTGGCCGGATCGCACGGCCCAGATGAACCCGCCGAGGCCCAGCAGGCCCATAAACAAGGCAATCGGGATCAGGTAGAGAATTCCGCTCATCTCATTTCTCTTCCACGAAGGCCGCCAGACGGATCGCGTTGAGCGATACAGCCACGGAAGAGAAGGACATGGCAAGGGCGGCGACCAGCGGAGTCGCATGGCCGGTAACGGCGATGGGAATAGCGACGAGATTGTAGGCCGCCGCAAAGGTGAAGTTTTCCAGCATCACACTGCGGGTACGCTGCGAGAGCTTCAGCAGCACTGGAATGGACGCAATCCCCCCGGAATAAACCGCGTCACTGGCCGACTGGCTGATGTCGACCGCGGTGCCGGGCGTGACGGAGGCATGAGCAAGCGACAGCGCGCCTGCATCGTTGAGGCCGTCGCCGACCATCAACACCTTGCGGCCTTGTCCCCGCAATTTTTCAAGGTGCTCGGCCTTCGCCTGAGGCGATGCGGCCGCCGTGTAGCGGGTAATCCCCAGTTCGCGCGCAACCTCCGCCACCCGCTCCTCGCTATCACCAGAGAGGATTTCGGTCTGATAGCCGGCCTTTTCAAGCGAGCGAATTGCTTCATCCGTGCCGGGAACGAGGCGGTCGGTGAATTCCAGCGCGACGGGTGTACCATCACCCCGTTGCAGGAAGAGGTTTCGTGTGTGCGTTTCCGCTTCCAGGTGCCCGATCCAGCGTGCTGAACCAAGCCGCCAGATCTCACCGTCGACAATGGCTTCCAGGCCTTTGCCGGGTAGTTCCTTGACCGAGGCTGCAACAGGCCCCGGACCGGCCGCATCAGCGATGGCGCGCGACAGGGGATGCCGGCTCGCGCGGGCCAGCATGGCCGCGTCCTTGATTACTTGCGCGTCCGTCTCTTCGCTGAGTTGCGGAACGCCGAGGGAGAGCGTGCCGGTTTTGTCGAGCACGATCGTGTCTACCGTCGCAAAGCGTTCCAGCGCATCACCGGATTTCAGGAAGATGCCGAGCTGGAACATCTTTCCGGCTGCGACCACATGCGCCACCGGTGCCGCCAAAGCCAGCGCGCAGGGGCAGGTGATGATCAGGGTGGAGACAGCGATAAGGATCGACTCGCGGAAGCCGGCGCCTGCCAGCATCCATCCGATAAAGGTCAGTGCTGCTGTTGAGTGAACGAACGGCACATATAGCGACACAGCCTTGTCGGCGATCTTGCGATAGGCCGACCGGCGCTGTTCGCCCGCTTCAAGCATGCGGGCAATATCGGCGAGCAGGGAATCCGATGCCCGCGCAAGCGCCTTGGCCCGGATCGGGCCGGAGAGGTTCACGGCGCCGGCATAAATACGCATGCCTTGTGATATCACATGCGGCGCGCTTTCACCGGTGACGAGGCTTTCGTCGAGTTCACAGAGCGCGTCTGCCAGCGCCATGTCGACGACGGCGCGCTCCCCCTGCGCAAGAAGGATCGTATCGCCCGGGGCGACGACTCCGGGGTTCACTTTAATCGCGTTGCCGTCGCAGTCGATGCGGGTCACAGCGCGGTTCGACATGCCCGCCAGATCGTTCGCTGCCGAGCAGGCGCGGCGCCTGACGCGGGCCTCCAGGAAGCGGCCGATCAGGAGGAAGAAGATCAGCATCGTCGCCGCGTCGAAATATGCGTGCTCGCCGCCGCGGATCGTCTCTACGACGCTCACGGTGAAGGCAAGGATGATGGCGAGCGAGATCGGCACATCCATGTTGGCGCGGCCACGCTTCAGAACCGACCACGCAGACCGGAAGAAGGGGCGGCCGGAATAGGCGACAGCCGGGAGGGCGATAGCGCCGGAAATGGCGTGCAGGATCTGACGGGTGTTGCCGCCCATTTCACCGGCACCCGCCCAGACGGAAACCGACAGAAGCATGATGTTGGCGGCGGCGAACGCTGCCACACCCATCGAGAGAAGCAGCTCCCGCTCTTCCTTGCGCTGCAGGTCCTCTGCATCGGTTTCGGCGGCGGCGCTGACCCCATAGCCAAGGCCGGAGACTTTCTCCGCAATGGCAGACGCGGGAAGGGGCCCCTGCCAGGTAACTGCGAACTTGCCGGTGGACAGGTTCAGACGCGCTTCAGTAACGCCGTCCATGCTCCGCACATTGTTCTCGATCTTGGCGAGGCACGCGGCACATTTTGCGCCGGAAACATGGAGATCGAGGTGCTGGTTCTTGCCATTCTTCTGAACGAAGACATCAATATCCCGGAAAGGAGAGTCTTGTTCCGGGTTGTCACCAAGGGACCAGTCGCGCGTATGCGCGAGGACGTCCGTCGTGCTCATGGAATGATCAGCTTCTTGTTCGCAACAAACTCAACCTGTTCCGTTCCATAGGGAACGTAGGCCTGAACGCGCGCCTCCCAAACACCCTTGTCGAGCAGAGCAATGTCCGCGAAGTAGTCGCCATTCGAATCGCGTTGCAGGTCCAGCGGGACATCGTTCTCTCCCGTCACGGTTCGCCGCAGCTGCGCGTCGATCTCCTGAACCGAGAGCGGTCCGCCATCCTTGCCAAGCAACCGGATAACCAGACGGTCGCCGGACTCCGAGGGAGTGATCCCGACCTGGGCGGTCCAACCCTGTTCTTCAGCGATGCGCCGGGCGCTGATGGCGTCATTGTAGTGAAGCCCTTGAAGGTAGGACTTGTGC
>JAWKUV010000043.1:0-3164 GCA_041398365.1 Hyphomonas sp.
CGCGCCGCATTGGCTTCCATCGCGTCGGCCATGGCGCGCAGGTGCGCGGCGCGTTTGACGCCGCCGAGCGCGTCCCATTCCGGCTGGAACTTCACGGCCGCATCGAGCGCCTCGCCGATGGCGGCGTCGCTGGCTTCCTTGCAGGCGCCGATGACGGTTTCGGTATGGAACGGCGCGCGGCAAAGCTCGCCGCCGCCGGTGTCCGGCTTGCCGGAGACGATGGCTCCGGCGGCGATGGCCGGGCTGTCACGATAGGTGCGGATGGCGGCGGCCATCGTATCGCGCACGCCCTGCTGGGTGAGATCAAGGCCCGCGGAATTGCGACGCTCCGGCCCGTAGAGGCGCGGCGGCGTCGGGATACGCGGATGGCGGCGGGGGCCGGCTTCGACCTTTGCGATCGGATCGGCGACGACCTGTTCGGCGGGTACGTCCGGATCGAGGAAGGAGTGCACGAAGCTCGTGTTCGCGCCGTTCTCGAGGAGGCGGCGGACGAGATAGGGCAAGAGGTCTTCATGCGCGCCGACCGGTGCGTAGACACGCACGCGGCTGCCGGCACCGGCCGCATCGTAGAGCGGCTCGCCCATGCCGTGGAGGCGCTGGAACTCGTACCCCGTGACGCCCATGGCTTCGGCCATCAGGTCGACCGTCGCGAGCGTGTGGGCATTGTGCGTGGCGAACTGCGGATAGATGACGGGCGAGGCTTCCAGCATCTTCTTTGCGCAGGCGAGATAGTGGAAGTCCGTCCCCTGCTTGGTCGTGAAGACCGGGAAGTTCGGATAGCCTTCGACCTGCGCGTTCTTGATCTCGCTGTCCCAATAGGCGCCCTTCACGAGGCGGACCATGAAGCGCTGGCGCGTGTCGCCGGCGAGCTGCTTCAGGTATTCGATCACGCCGCCCGCGCGCTTCTGGTAGGCTTGCACGGCAAGGCCAAGGCCCGTCCAGCCTTTCAACGACGGTTCGCGGGCGAGCCGTTCGAAGAGTTTGAGGCTGAGCACGAGACGGTGCGCTTCCTCGGCATCGAGCGCGAGGTTGATGTTGGCATCCGCCGCCTGCTGGCAGAGGCCGAGCAGGCCCGGATAGAGTTCCGCCATCACACGGGCCTCGTTGATCGCCTCATAGCGCGGGTGCAGCGCCGAGAGTTTCACCGAGACGCCGTTCGCCGCTTCCGGCAGGGCGGATTTGTCCTTGTCGGCCGCGACCTGGTCGATGGCGTGCTGGTAGGCTTTCATGTACCGCTCGGCATCGGCCGCCGTGCGGGCGCCCTCACCCAGCATGTCGAAGCTGAAATGCGCCGCTTCGCCGGCCTTCACCATGCGCGCGCCGCGCTTGATCGCATCCTTGACATTCCGTCCGAGCACGAACTGTTCGCCCATGATGCGCATCGCCTGCATCATGGCGGCGCGGATCACCGGCTCGCCGCTCTCACGGATCAGGCCGCCCAGGAAAGCGCCGGGGCCGCGGCGGATGGAATCGGGCACGCCGATGACGCGGCCGGTCAGCATCAGGCCCCAGGTGGACGCGTTGACCAGCCAGGATTCCGACTGGCCCTGGTGGGCACCCCAGTCGCCGGAGCGGATCTTCTCGGCGATCAGTTCGTCGCGCGTCGCCGAGTCCGGCACCCGCAGCAGCGCCTCGGCGAGGCACATCAGGGCAAGCCCCTCGGCGTTCGACAGGCCGAACTCCTCCAGGAAGCTCTCCATCATGCCCTTGCGGCGTCCGCGGGCCCGGGCCGTCTCGACCAGGTCCAGCGCCCGGCGGCGGGCTGCCTGACGCAGGCTGTCGCTGATCGGTGCTTCCTTCAGAAGCGCCTCCAGCAGGGCCTCCTCATCGGCGAACTTGCCGGCGTCGAGGCTGTCCCAGTCCAGGCGGGTCAGGGCGATAGTGTCGGGCATCGATGGATTCCACTCAGGCAAATGAACAGGTGCGCGAGGACGGGGATGGAGGCATGTCCTTCCCCGCTTCACAAGGATTCGGGGCACACCTATATCGCTGCGGGAAGCCGGACGCGAGGGGGCGACGGTGAATCGGGCCTTTACGCTCCCCGCCAAGCCCGCCATGTTGCCGCTGGCTGGCGGTATTGATGGAGTCCAGATGCGGATCATGCTCGTGACAGACGCCTGGGACCCTCAGGTCAATGGCGTCGTGCGCACCATGAAGCGGGTAATCGCCGAGACAGAGGCCATGGGCCATGTCTGGGAAATCGTGCATCCCGGGCAGGGTTTCATGACCATGCCCCTGCCGACCTATCCGGAAATCAAGCTCGCCCTGTTCGCCCGGGCCGAGATCGAGGAACGGTTCAACGAGTTCGAACCGGACGCCGTGCACATTGCGACCGAGGGCACGCTGGGCATGGCCGGGCGCTCCATGTGCCTGACCATAAAGCACCCCTTCTCGACCGCCTATCACACGCGCTTCCCCGAATACGTGTCCGCGCGCCTGCCGATCCCGCTCTCGTGGGGCTATTCCTTCGTGCGCTGGTTCCACAAGTATTCCGGCAAGGTGATGGTGGCGACGCCGTCCCTGCTCGACGAGCTGAAGGACCACCGGTTCATCAATCTCGTGGCCTGGAGCCGCGGGGTCGATACCGACCTGTTCCACCCGTCCCGCCGGATCGAGGAAGGCCAGCCGGGCGACCCGTTCGCCGGCCTCAAGCGCCCGATCTTCCTGAACGTCGGCCGCGTCGCCGTGGAGAAGAATATCGAGGCCTTCGCCGAGCTGGACCTGCCGGGCACCAAAGTCATCGTCGGCGACGGGCCGCAGCTGGAAGAACTGAAGCGCAATTATCCGGACGTGAAATTCCTTGGCGCGAAGTTCAATGAGGAACTCGCGGCCGTCTATGCGAGCGCGGATGTCTTCGTCTTCCCGAGCCTGACCGACACGTTCGGCCTGGTCGTGCTGGAAGCCATGGCATCCGGCACGCCGGTGGCCGCTTTCGAGGCAACCGGTCCGCGCGATGTGATCCCCGGCTCGAACGCCGGCACGATCACACCGGTCGGCGGGGACCTCGCCGCCGGGGCCGTCGCCTGTCTCGACCTCGACCGCGAGACCTGCCGCAAATATGCCGAAGGCTATAGCTGGAAGGCCTGCGCCGAAGCCTTCATCGAGAACCTGCAGCCCCTGCCCGCGCCGGCGCGCAAACGCTTCTGGCAGAAGATCCGCCTGCG
>JAWKUV010000044.1:0-3081 GCA_041398365.1 Hyphomonas sp.
CGGAGGGCGGTCTCGAGATCGTTGGCAGTCAGGCAACGCGCGGCCAGCGCCCGCCGGTCGATCCACACGCGCAGCGCATAGGCCCGGTCGCCGCCTACCCGCACCCGCGCCACACCGTCCAGCGCCGAGAACCGGTCCACCAGATAACGGTCCGCATAGTCGGACAGTTCCGGCGTCGTCATGTTGTCGCTGGCAAGGTTCAGCCAGAGAACCACGTCCTCGTTATTGTCTGCCTTCTGGATTTCCGGCGGGTCCGCCTCGTCCGGCAAGGCGTTCAGCACGGTCGATACGCGGTCGCGGATGTCGTTGGCCGCCGCATCGATATCCACATTGACCGAGAACTCGACGCTGATGCTCGAACGCCCGTCCGAGGAATTGGAGTCGATGAAGCGGATGCCGGAGACGCCCGCGATGGAATCCTCGATGATCCGCGTGATGCGGGTCTCGACCACGTTGGCCGAGGCGCCCGGATAATTGGTCTGGATATTGACGATTGGCGCGTCGATGTCCGGATACTCGCGCAGCGGCAGGCGCATGAACGAGACAATGCCGAAGATCACGAGCACGAGCGAAATGACCGATGCGAACACCGGCCGCTTGATCGAGACGTCTGACAGCAGCATCGCGGCGGCCTACCGGCTGTTGGAGGCGCCGGGCGCCGCACCGCCGCCCGATTGCAGCACGCTGCGCTCGCGCGCGATGATCGGCGCGCCGTCACGCACCCGGATCAGGCCGTCGGTAACGATCGTGTCGCCCTCCGAAAGGCCCGAGACCACTTCCACCTGTCCGCCCTGGCGCAGGCCGATCTCCACCTGCCGGCGCTCGGCCACCATTTGTCCGCCCTTGTCGACGGCGAGATAGACGAAGCTGTTCGGTCCGACCGGCTCGATGGCCTCTTCCGGGATGGCAAGCGAGCGGCGCGGATCGGCCAGCAGCGTCACCTTCATGAACATGCCGGGTTTCAGCAGGCGTTCAGGGTTGGGCAGGATCGCCCGCACACGGATCGACCGCGTCACCGGGTCGATCGACGCACCGATCGTATCCACCTGGCCCTCGAACGTCATGCCCGGCAGGTCGTCGGTCTGGACCCGCACGGCCGTGCCCTTCTTCACCGAGCGCAGGAAGATCGACGGCACGGAGAAGTCGAGCTTCATTTCGCTGTCGTCCATCAGTTCGGCCACCACGTCGCCGGCCCGCACATAGGAGCCGACGCTCACAAGCCGGAAGCCCAGCACGCCGTCGAACGGCGCCACCAGCACCCGGTCCTTCTGGCGCGACTGCACGGCGCGCAGCTGCGCATTGGCGGCGCTGAGATCGCGCTCTGCCTCGTCGAGGGCAGACTGGGCAATCCGGCGCTCGGCGGCGAGCTGCTTGGTCCGCTCATAGCGCTGGCGGGCCTCATTGGCGGTCGCATCGGCGGCATCCACCAGCGCGGCCTGCTCGCCCTGCGCCAGCGACAGCAGTGTCTTGCCCTTCACCACCCGGTCGCCATCGTCGAAATAGATAGCTGTCACCCGGTCGGCCACATTCAACGTAAGGTCGACACGCTCGCGCGCTTCCAGCGTGCCCAGCGCCTCGATATGCATGGAGAATTCTGATTCCTGCACCGGCGCGGTGAAGACGCTGGCCGGGCCTGGCCCACGCTGGGCCTCTGCCGGCAGCATGCCGGCCACCGTCATGGCGGCAAGCGCACCCGCAATGGCTGCGCGCCAGGAAGTGAACATCCGCAATGTCATTTCTGCTCTACCTTGTTCGGCAGCAGTCTGTGCCGCCAATGATATTCGCCTGCCGCAGCCCCCCAAGGCGCGGTCGGCTGAAATACGCCCATACTGGCAAAGATAGGCCAAACTGGCACCTGTCCAGAAGTCTGTTTTCGCGGCTGCACACTTTTTCGTGAAATAGAGGTTTTCCCGGAGTGAGAATTCTCTCAATAGTTGCGAAACTTGGCCGGTCGTATTACTCAGGCGCGTCGCGTCCGAGGGGGACGATGAAGGAGGGGACGATGCTCGGAGCCATTGAGGCAGGCGGAACCAAGATCACATGCGCGGTCGGCCCGTCGCCGGCCAAGGTGCTCGCCAGCGAAACCTTCTCGACGACCCAGCCTGCCGCCAATTTCGACCAGGTCCGGGCATTCTTCGACCAGGCACGGGCCGAGCACGGCCGGATCGCGGCCATCGGGGTCGCCGCCTTCGGCCCGGTCGATGTCGATCCCGGCTCGCCCACCTACGGCACGGTCCTGCGCACCCCGAAGCCGGGCTGGGCCGGCGCCGACTGGACCGAGTTCCTGCGACGCTTCAAATGCCCGGTCGCGGTGGACACAGACGTCAACGGCGCCGCCCTTGGCGAGTGGAGGCACGGCGCCGGCAAGGGTTGCCGCACGCTCGCCTATGTCACGGTCGGCACCGGCATCGGCGCGGGCGTCCTGCAGAACGGCCGCTCCCTGTTCGGCGCAGGCCATTACGAGATGGGCCATATCTACCCGCCGCACGACTACGAGGCCGATCCCTTCCCCGGCCGGTGCCCCTTCCACAAGGATTGCCTCGAAGGCCTCGCCAACGGCCCCTCGATCATCGACCGCTGGGGCCGCCCGCTGAGCGAGCTGCCCGCCGGCCACCCGGCCTACGCGCTGCAGGCCTCCTACCTCGCCCACCTCGCCACCACGCTCATCCTGACCCATATGCCGGACCGGCTGATCTTCGGCGGCGGTGTCATGAAAGCGCCCGGCCTCATTGCCCGGGTTCGCGAGGCGACGCGGCCCCTGCTGGCGGGCTATGTCTCGACCGGCCCGGCCACGAGCGATCTCGGCGACTATATCCTGTCGCCCGCCCTCGGCGACCTCGCCGGCATCACCGGCGCCCTCGCCATGGCGGAATCACTGGTCGGAGAGGATACCTGCCAGAGCACACCGCACTAGAGCGCGCCTTTTAGGTCCTTCATCACGCCGGAGAAATCGAGCCCGGCATGGCCGCGCGCGTCGAGGTCGCCATAGATCTTCTCGGCCATCTCACCGAGCGTGATCTTCGCGCCCGCCGCCACCGCTGCCGCGTGCGCGAGCTTCAGATCCTTCAGCATCATCGCCAC
>JAWKUV010000045.1:0-2833 GCA_041398365.1 Hyphomonas sp.
CACGACATCGACCGATACGGGCACGGACACACCACCGGACGCCGCAACGGGTTCCGACACGCCGGAAACGCCGGACGATACTGCGGCCACCGACACGACGGATACGTCCACGCCGACAGATGATGCGGCAACGGATACGCAGACCGACACGGCCGACGCCGGCGACACTCAGGTGGACACGCCGGACACGACCGAGCCCGAACCGCCGGTTCAGGTCGAACCGAAATTCGCCTATTTCTCGCCCGGCGCCCTGCTGCCCGGCACCGGCGAGGGCGCACCGGAGAACATGATCTTCGCGCCGGACATGGTCTTCCCGATCAAATCCGCCCCGGCCTACCTCCAGTCCATGGTCTTCACCTTCGGCGGCGGTATGGTCGGCGGCGACCAGTGCGACAGCCGCAATTTCGAATATCCGTGGCGGGACAATTTCTGCGAGACCCGGTCAGCCAATCGCGGCTCGCCCTATTGTCCCGTGAACAAGATCCACCAGGGCCAGGACATCCGCGTCGGCACGCCGGACAGCTGCAAGTCGGAGCGGTCCAAGGCTGCGGCAAACCGGACCGCGAACGAAGTTGTCGCCGTCGAGGACGGCGTCATCTCGAACGTCGGCTCCTACAGCGTGAACCTCCGCTCCGGCGGCCGGGTCTACAAGTATCTCCACCTCAACATGGCGAAACTGTCCGTGAAGATCGGCGATACGGTGAAGGCCGGCGACACGATCGGCTATGTCTCGAACGATTTCGGCGGCACGCCGACCGTGCTGCATCTCCATTTCGAGATCACGCAGAACAACGGCAATGGCGGCTGGGACTATGTCCCGCCCTACACGTCGCTGGTTGCCGCCTATGAGCGGCGTGAAAATGGGCCGGGTGAAGTGATCGACGAAGGCGAGATCGGCGTCGCCTCGACCGGTCAGGGCTTCATCATCCCGCCGGACGCCGTGATCGTCGAATAGGAGTCAGGCGGGCCGGAAGGTCAGCGCGACGCCATTGTTGCACCAGCGCTGACCGGTCGGCGCGGGGCCGTCGTCGAAGACGTGACCCTGATGGCCGAGACAGCGGGCGCAGTGGTACTCCGTACGCGTATAGAACAGCTTGTGGTCGAGGCTCGTGCCCATGGCGCCAGGCAAATGTTCCCAGAAGCTCGGCCAGCCGGTACCGGAATCGAACTTCGCCCCGGAACTGAACAGCGGAAGGTCGCATCCGGCGCAGTGATAGGTGCCGGCACGCTTCTCATGTTCCAGCGGTGAGGAGAACGGGCGCTCGGTATCCTCACGGCGGAGGACGGCAAAGGCTGCCGGGCTGAGGCGTTCCTTCCACTGCGCTTCCGTCAGGGCGCGCCATTCACTGTCGGACCAGTCCGCCTCACCGCCCGGTTTGGCTTCGGCCTCCGCCTCGGCCTTGCGGGCACCGGCCGAACAGGCGGCAATCACGAGCGATGCGGCGCCTGCAAACAGGAGGCCGCGGCGGGAAAGAAGATGCGTCTGATCCGTCATGCCCCTTCCCTACCCCGGCGGGCCGGCCTGATGCGACACAAATTCCTGTGAGGCGTCGTGAACGGCCTCAGACGCCGCCATCGACCCAGACTTCGCCGGACAGGTCGTCGAGCTTGCCCTGCAGGTGCGCACGCACGTCCTCGACGGCCTGATTGTAGACGGCAGGCCCAAGCTGTTCGAGCATCAGGGCGATAATTGCCTCTGCCCGGAACGCGCTCAGGTCCTCGTCGAACTGCTGGGCGAACAGCCGCCGCAGGTGTGCGGCAAGGGCCTCGCGCCGGTCGTCCGAGAGGGTCAGCGGTTTCACGATGGCCTCTTCGCTCCGTTCGGGGACCCGTTCTGGTTCCGGCCGAAGTTCACCGCGCTCGAATCCTGTCCGGCATCGATCACGGCCTTGCGGATCGTCCGGGCACGGGTGAATTCCTGCATCAGGAAGTCGCCGTCACCCCAGCGGATCGCGCGCTGCAGGGCGGCCAGATCCTCGGAGAAGCGGCCGAGGCATTCGAGCACCGCTTCCTTGTTGTTGAGGAACACGTCGCGCCACATCACCGGGTCCGAGGCCGCGATCCGCGTGAAGTCGCGGAAGCCGCCGGCGGAGTATTTCACGACTTCGCCCTGTTCCACCGTTTCCATGTCGAAGGCCGTGGAGACGATGTTGAAGGCAATGAGGTGCGGCAGGTGAGACGTGATCGCCAGCACGCGGTCGTGCCGGGCGGCATCCATGGTCTCGACCTTGGCGCCGAGTGCGGACCAGAAGGCCGTCAGGCGCTGGACGGAGGCCTCATAGGCCGCGTCCTTGCCGGCCTGCGGCGTCAGGATATGCCAGGCATTGCGGAACAGGGTCGGGAAGCCTGCCTCGGGGCCAGACTGTTCGGTGCCGGCAATCGGGTGGCCGGGGATGATGTGCACCCGGCCGTCATCGGCTGCGGCCAGCGCATCGGCGGCCTGTTTCTTGACCGAGCCGACATCGGTGAGGATTGCCCCCGCCTTCATGTCCGGCACAGCAGCCTTCGCCACCGCTTCCAGCGCACCGACCGGCACGCAGAGGAAGACGCAGTCGGCGTTCTTAACGGCATCGGCCAGCGTCCCGGCGACCTCGCCCAGATCCAGCCCGGCGGCACGGGTGCGCACGTCCTCGTTCATGTCATAAAGCGCGATGGACCCCGCCGCGCCATAGGCCTTGGCGGCCCGCGCGATGGACGAGCCGATAAGGCCCACGCCGACAATGGCGATCCGCTCGAAGCTGGGGTCTGACATGTTAGGTTCCGTCTTCCGTATTTCCGCCCGTTCTGGTGGGCAATGCGAGGGGGCCCGTCAAGTGCCGCCCGGCGGGCCGTG
>JAWKUV010000046.1:0-2813 GCA_041398365.1 Hyphomonas sp.
CAACCCGACCGGTGTGTTCCGTGCGCTGCAGGAAGCCAGAGAGAATGCGCGCATGACCCGTACCGCGCTGACGCGCGAAGTGTGGGAGGCGATCAACGACGCCTGGATGAGCGTGCGCGATATCCTGAAGCGGCCGATTGCCGAGCGCGAATTGCCGGAAGTCCTGTCGCTGACCCGGCGGCAGCTGGCGCAGGTCCGTGGGGCGGTGGCCGGCACGATGCTGCGCAACGACATCTACAATTTCATTCAGGTGGGTACGCTTGTGGAACGGGCGGACAATACGGCCCGCATCCTCGACACCAAGTACTACGTCCTGCTGCCGTCGAGCGCCTCCATCGGTTCCTCGCTCGACAATGTGCAGTGGGAGATGATCCTCCGGTCGGCCTCGGCCGAGCGCAGCTTCTACTGGCTGAACGGCGGCAATGCGAGCCCGATCGCGATCGCCGACTTCCTCATCTTCGATGCACGCCTGCCGCGTTCGCTGGCCTTCTGCTATGATGGCATCACTGAATACCTGAAACGCCTGGAGCAGGAATACGGCACCAGCGCGCCGTCGCACGAACTTGCCATCCGTCAGGAGAACCGGCTGACGTCGCTGAACATCGCGCGGGTCTTCGAGAAGGGCCTGCATGAATTCCTTACCGGCTTCATGGCCCAGAACGCGGCCTTCTCGGTCCAGATCGAAGCCGACTACAGGTTCTACGAATAGGCCATGAGACTCCGCATCGATCACACCACGACCTACACGTACGAGAAGGCGGCGACCTATGCGCTGCAGCAGATACGGCTGCGCCCGCACGATACCGACGCCCAGACCGTGATCTCTTGGGATGTGGTCCTGGACGGCGCGAAGGACGAAGCCCGGTATGCCGACCAGCACGGAAACCTCGTCGATCTCATATCCATCGAACCGGGCACGCAGCGCCTGTCGGTGACCTGCCACGGCGAGATCGAGACACGGGATACGGCTGGCGTGCTGACGGACGACCGGATGGTGCCGCCGCTCTGGCTCTACAAGCGGTTCACGCCGCTGACAGAGGCGGGGAAGGGCGTGAAGGCGCTGGTGGGCAAGCTTGGCCGGGACCTGCCGCTGGACCTCGATACGCTACATGGCCTGATGAACCTCATCGCCGACACGGTCGTCTACAATACGGAGCCGACCAACGTGGACACAACGGCCGAGGAGGCGATCGCGCTTGGCCATGGCGTCTGCCAGGACCATGCGCATGTGTTCACGGCGGCGGCGCGCCTGCTCGGCTTTCCGGCGCGCTATGTCAGCGGCTACATGATGATGCTGGACCGGGTCGACCAGGAAGCCGGCCATGCCTGGGCGCAGGCCTGGGTGGACGGGCTCGGCTGGGTCGGGTTCGATGCGGCAAATCGCGTCTGCCCGGACGAGCGTTACATTCAGGTTGCAACCGGCCTCGACTATAGCGAAGCTAGTCCGCTGACAGGTGTGACGTACGGCGCGGGAGACAACGCGCTTTTTGTGAGCGTCCAGGTCCAACAATAGGGTGCGGGTCCGGAGGGGTTCGAAGTGACATATTGCGTGGCGATGCGGCTCAACAAGGGGCTCATCTTCATGTCCGATACGCGCACAAATGCGGGTGTCGACAACATTTCCCGGTTCCGGAAAATGTACACGTGGGAGGAACCGGGCGAGCGCGTGATCACCGTGCTCACCGCGGGCAACCTCGCCACGTCGCAGGCTGTTATCAGCGTTCTGGACGAGCGGACAAAGGCGCCGAAGGAGCGCCGGCCGAGCCTGCTCGAAGCGCCGACCATGTTCCAGGTCGCCAACATTATCGGCGATACTCTGAAGGAAGTGATCAAGACCCAGAAAATGACCGGGCCGGAATCGGAAGCCGATTTCGGGGCGACCATGATCGTTGGCGGCGAGATCGAAGGCATGGGACCGCGCCTTTTCCTGATCTATCCGGAGGGAAATTTCATCGAGGCGGGCGACGAGACGCCGTTCTTCCAGATCGGCGAAACCAAGTATGGCCGCCCGATCATCCTGCGCGCCTACAATCCCAACATGAGTTTCGAGGACGCGGTGAAGCTGCTGTCGGTCTCGTTCGACTCGACCCTCAAGGCGAACCTTTCGGTCGGCATGCCGCTGGACCTGCAGGTCTGCGAGGCCGGCGCCTGCCGGGTGACGCATCGCCGGCGGATCGAGGAGAACGACCCGTATTTCACGATCGTTTCCCGTAGCTGGGGCGACGCCCTGAAGCTGGCGTTCCAGTCGCTGCCGGACTTCTCGTTCGACGATTGAGGCTAGGCGTGGACGTGTTCCGGCACGTGCTCGCGGTAGATCTTCTTGCCGAGTTCGACACGCTGCTCTGCGGTGAGGCCGTCGATGTCGGCGACCATCACGGCCTCGATAAGCGGCCGGAGGCCCATGCGGTTGGCGACCTGGATCGCGAGGCCGGGGCGGGCATTCAGTTCGAGCAGCATGGGGCCCTTGCCCTTGTCGAGCACGATATCGGCGCCGAGATAGCCGAGCCCTGTCACGTCATATGCCTTGGCGGCCATCAGCAGCATCTCGTCCCAGTGCGGGACGGACAGGTTGCCGAGCGGGTTGGCTGTGTCGGGGTGGATGTCGGTCGTCTTGCCCTTCTGCATGCCGTGCATGGTCCGCCCGGTCACCAGGTCGAGGCCGACGCCGACGCCGCCCTTGTGCAGGTTGGCCTTTCCGTCGGATTCAGCGGTCGGCAGGCGCACCATGGCGACATAGGGGATGCCGCGCAGAACGATGATCCGGATGTCCGGCACGCCGCCGAACGAGATTGGGTCGAACACGTCGTCGAACT
>JAWKUV010000047.1:0-2802 GCA_041398365.1 Hyphomonas sp.
GTCGATGCCTGGATCGCCCAGAACGGCCGGTTCAACGGCTTTGCCTGGCGGCTCGATCCGACGGCGGCCCGCCTCTGGCACTGGCTGCGCTGCGGCGAAGACCTGTTCGAGGAAGGCTCCGAGACAGCCCGCCACGAGCGGCAGGACTGCCTGGTCCGCCAGCTGCGCTATCTCGAGGACCAGTCCGGCACCGCCGTCGACCCCAAGGCGCGCTGGATGTCGGCCGTCGTCCTTGCGGCCGGGGCCGTCTGTTTCAACGAACGCTCGGCCATCGGCCCGGCGTTCGACCGGCTGGACGCCGAATGCACCGCGCAGATCCTACCGGATGGCGGCCATGTCAGCCGTTCCCCATCCCGGCTGCTGCATTGCCTTCTGCACCTGCAGACCCTGCAGGAACTGCTGCAGCGGGCAGACCTCGATGTGCCGGACTATTTCGGCAAGTGGATCCCCCGCATGGGCGCCATGCTCGCCTTCTTCCGGGTCGGCGACGGCGCGCTGAACCCGTTCAATGACGGCGACGAATCCCGCCCGGAAGTGGTGGAGGCCGCCCTGTCGCGCCTGCCGGCTCCGCCCCGGCGCTTCACTTTCGCGCCCAAATCCGGCTTCCAGAAGCTGGAAAAGCACGGGCTCCGCCTCGTTCTGGATTGCGGTGAGGCCCCGGGCATGCCGTTCGGCGACCAGGCCCATGCCGGCGCCCTCGGTTTCGAATTGTCCGACACATCCTCGCGGATCGTCACGTCCTGCGGCTTCAGCGCCGAGGTAAACATCGACTGGCAGGCCGCCGTCCGGCGTACCGGTGCACATTCGACGCTCATCCTGGCAGGCCGCGACTCGGCCACCTTCTCCCTCAACGAGGAAACCCGGCTCCTCTCGGCCAGCGGGCCGGAGGGCATTTCTGCCAAACGTCTCGAGGAGGCCGACGAAATCTGGCTCGATGCCCAGCATGGCGGCTACAAGGCCGCGCACGGCCTCCTGCACAGGCGGCGCCTGTTCATGGCGGGCGACGGGGGGCGTCTCGCCGGCGAGGACTCGCTCGTGCGGCCGATTTCGCAGGGGCCTTCGGAAGAGCGGAAGTTCATCAATTTCGAGATCCGGTTCCATCTGCACCCAACCGTGACAGCGATGATGGGAAAAGATGCAATTCGCCTGATCTGCGAAAATGGGGCTGTCTGGCGTTTCAAAACGAGTCATGAAGGAGCAAGACTCGAACGGACGGCCTATCTCGCCCGAGGCGTGGTTGAGCGCCCCGAGCAAATTGTGATTGCGGGCTTTGCGGATCCCAACAGCGATGGGACGGAACCGCCGAACTGCATCCGGTGGGCCTTCGTGAAGGAACCGACCGCATGACACCACAACGCGCAGCCCGCCGTGCCATGTTCCTGACGCTGGGATTTGATCTCGGCATTGCGGCCGTTTCCATGGTGCTCGCCAATCTCCTTGTCTGGTGGTCGGACGAGACGCGCAGCTCCTTCCCGATCGATTCCACCCTGTTCAGCACGATCCTGTTCACGGCGGCTGTTGCGGCCGGTTTCATGGTCCTGCGCATCCACACCCAGGTCTGGCGCCATATCGGCTGGCCGGATGCCGTGCGGATCATGCAGGGTGTCGGCCTGTCGGGCCTCATCTACCTGCCGATTGCCGGCCTCCTGAACGGCACCCTGTCGCAGCCCTGGACTGTGCTGCTGACGGCCCTGCTGATCTGGACCGTAGGCCTGTTCTCCGGCCGGATGGTCGCCCTGTCGCGCTCGACCCACAAGCCGCTGCAGATTTTCAGCCCGGTCGCCCGCGACGCCCAGCCGATCCTGCTGGTCGGTGACGTGGCGAGCTGCATCGCGGTCATGCGGCGCCTGCAGACCCCGACCGATACCCAGAACTTCCGCCTGCTCGGCCTGGTCGATACCGAGGGCAATGATCCCGGCCGCGCCATCCGGGGCGTGCCGATCATGGGTGGCCTTGGCGACCTCGCCAACGTGATCGAGGTCCTGAAGGTCCGCTACAACCAGACCCCCTGGGTGGCCGTGACCGGCGCTGCCCGCGACCGCAACACCATGATGCGCGTGCTCGAGATCGCATCGAACCATGGCGCCGAGATCATGGCCCTCAGCCGCGATGAGACCGCGCAGGTGCTGGAACCGGTCCGCCCGGCCGACCTTCTTGCCCGCCCCGAACGTCTCCTCGACATTGCGCCGGTGCGCAGCATCGTCGAGGGCGCCCGCGTCCTTGTCACCGGTGGCGGCGGCACGATCGGCTCCGAACTTGCCCGCCAGGTCGCCTCGCTGACGCCGGAACGCCTGACCATTCTCGATTCCTGCGAGTACAATCTCTACAGCATCGACATCGAACTCCAGAACCGCGCACCGGGCGTCCAGATCTCGCCCCGGCTGGGCGATGTCCGCGACGCCAACCGCGTCCGCGACGTGTTCCAGAGCGCGCAGCCGGAACTGGTGATCCATGCCGCCGCGCTGAAACATGTACCGCTGATGGAGCGCAATGTCTGCGAGGCGATCCTCACCAACGTGGCGGGCGCCGTGAACTGCGCGCGCGCCGCCGCCGCTGTCGGAGCCAAGAGCTTCGTCTTCATCTCCACCGACAAGGCCGTGGACCCCGACAACGTGATGGGCGCCACCAAGCGCCTCGCCGAGATTGCCATCGCCCGCATTGCCGAGGAATCCGGCATGGCCGCTGCCATGGTCCGGCTCGGCAACGTGCTCGGCTCGTCGGGCTCGGTCGTGCCGTTGTTCGAAAAGCAGATCGCCGCCGGGGGCCCGGTCACGCTCACCGATGCGGGCGTCACGCGCTACT
>JAWKUV010000048.1:0-2760 GCA_041398365.1 Hyphomonas sp.
CTTCTATGCCGCATCCTATCGGATATGACAGTTGCAGAATTAATGCATATACATTAATTGTGGTCTCAAAGCAGGCGGCGGGCGGCAGGTAAGCACCAGCGCAACGGATCGCCGGATGGAAACGAAGAGGACCAGATGCTGCCGGATCACACTTTCTCGCTTGCCGACTCGCTCTGGGTCTACATGGCCACGCTGGTCATTTTCGGGATCGAAGCGGTCTCGGGCCAGTTGCGCGACTATACGCGGCGCGACTTCGGGCTGACGCTGCTTTGCTTCCTGACGAATTCGGCGACCACAAGACCTCTGGCAGGGCTGGGTGCGGGATATCTGGCGGCGTGGCTGGTACCGGCGGGGGCGGGGTTCGGCTCCGCCCTCCCGGTCTGGCAGGCGGCGCTGATCGCCTTCTTCTGCCTCGAGTTCTCCTTCTACTGGATCCACCGCTGGTCGCATGTCGGCCAGAAGAAGGGCCACAAGCTCGCCTGGCTGTGGAAGATCCACCGCACGCATCACTCGGCGACGGAGATGAACGTTTCGATCGTGCAGCGCCAGAACATTTTCTGGGCGCTCTTTACGCCGCACATCTGGATGGTTGCGCTGTTCGTCTATGCCGGCATGGAGGCAGGCGTCGCGGTTGCGATGGTCGTCGTCTATATCTGGAATACCTGGACGCACATGCACTGGCGCATGGATGACAGGCTCCTGGCGAACCCGGCCTTCCGTGTTCCAATGCACGTCTTCATCACGCCGACCATGCACCATGCCCATCACGGCTACGGCAAGAACGGCAAGATGTACTGCAACTATGGCCTTTGCCTCTCCCTGTTCGACTGGATGTTCGGCACGCTCTTCATCCCCGACGACAAGCCGTCCCGCTACGGCGTGCCCGGCGAGCAGCCGCACTGGTTTGAAGAGGCTTTCTATCCCATCAACCTGATCGGCAAGCCGCCGCAGAATAAGACGGCCGGGCCGCCCGCTGCGTTCGGCGTCGCTGCCGAGGGAGACCTTCCGTGAACGACATGAAATCCTATCTCGGCTGGAAGATCGACTACACCGTTCCCGCCGGAGAGCCCGCCTATAACGCGCCGGAGTCGATGGTCTGGCGGGTGTTCAAGAACCCGGTCGTCGGCGCCATTGGCGGGGTTGCCGCGGTGCTGCTCGAATTTGCCGATTCCCGCATCCGTACCGGCGTCTGGGAACATTCCGTCTTTCCGACCGACCCGATCGGCCGTGCCCGCCGTACCGGCGTTGCCTCCGCGGTCGGCACCTATGGTCCGCAGAGCGCTGCCCGCCGCGTGATCATGGGGATCACCAACATGCATTCCAAGGTCTCGGGCACCACGCCAGATGGCCGCCCTTACAAGGCGCTCGATCCGGAGCTTCTGGACTGGGTCAGCGCCACGGCCTCCTATGGCTGGTTCATGGCCTATGACCGGTTCGTGAAGAAGATGACGCCGGACGAGACGCGCCGCTATTTCACCGAGGGTAGGGGTGAGGTCGCCAAGCTTTACGGCGTGCAGAACCCGCTCACCTGCCTCGACGATTTCTACAGGATGATGGAAACACTGGAGGCCGATTTCGAGCCGCACCCGATCAATACCGACTTCCTGGAAGTCGTCCGTTCCGGGAAATCCGCGACGAACATCCCGGGCTGGATGCGTAAGGCGCTTGCCAATGCCTCGATCGAGATACTGCCCCCGAAAGTGCGCAAAGTGCTGGAGCTCGGCCCCGAATTTGACCTCAAATGGTATGAGCGTCTGCTGATCAAATTCCTCGCCTGGCGGTATGAGACGTTTGCAGACCTTGAAGGCCCGCCCGCGCAGGCCTGCGAACGCCTCGGCCTGCCGCGCAACTTCCTCTGGAAGAGCGAAGCCGCGCAGAAAAGGATCCTCGCCAGCGTCCGCGCGCAATCTGCAGAAGCGCTCGGCCAGGCCTGACCCGGCTTCAGCCCATCGGCGCGTCGATCGATTCCGGCGGGGTGGAGAAATATTTCGGGCCTGCCGTCGTCATGTGGATGCAGTCCTCGAGACGCACCCCGAACTGGCCGGGCAGGTAGAGGCCGGGCTCGTTCGAGAAGCACATACCCTCCGAGAGCAGCGCCGTTTCGCCATGCACCAGGTTCACCGGCTCATGCCCGTCGAGTCCGATGCCATGGCCAGTCCGGTGCGACAGGCCGGGCAGGGCATAGCGCGGCCCATATCCGAGGGATTCGTAATAGGCACGCACCGCGTCGTCGATCTTCCCGGCCGACACGCCGATCTGCGCGGTCCGGAAGGCGATCTTCTGGCCCTCGGCCGCGTGGTCCCACACCTTGCGCTGTTCGGCGCTTGCCGTTCCGTGCACGAACGTGCGTGAAATGTCGGACTGGTAGCCCTGCACATTGCAGCCGCAATCCATGAGGATGACCTGTCCCGGCGCCACCGTCTCCGGTACATTCGTTCCGTGCGGATAGGCCGAGCCCTTGCCGACCAGCACCATCGAGAATTCCGGCTCCCCGCCCAGTTTCCGCGTCGCGGCATCCATCATCGCTGAGACATCCGCCTGCGACATGCCCGTCTCGATCCGCGGATACACCCAGCGATAGGCCGCCAGGGTCACGTCATTGGCCACCTGCATCAGCGCGATTTCCGCGGACGACTTGATCATCCGGCATCTGCGGACAATCAGGTCGGCAGAGACAAGCTCCGCATCCGGCAGTGCACGTTGCAGTCCATCGACCGCGAAATAGCGGGTTGTCGCTTCGATGCCGACGGGGCGCGTGTC
>JAWKUV010000049.1:0-2529 GCA_041398365.1 Hyphomonas sp.
CCACTTGCCGTAGAGATCGCCATCGAAATCGAAAATATGGGTCTCGAGCAGCGGGTCGCGCAGGCCCGTTGTCGGGGTGCGCCCGAAATTGGCGACGCCGCCCAGCCAGTCGCCCTGACGGTCGATCCGCGCCTGCACGGCATAGACGCCATGCTTGGGATGAATCAGTTCTCCCAGGTGAAAGTTCGCTGTCGGAAAGCCCAGTTTGCGGCCGTTACGCTCGCCGCTTTCGACAAGTCCGTCCGCCACCCACCAGCTACCGAGGATTTCGGCAGCGGTCTCCGGCTCGCCGGCCAGCAGTGCCTGGCGGATCGCGGTGGATGACGCCTTGGCGCCCAGCTTCTCGACCTCTTCCACAATCGTCACGCCGAAGCCGAGTGCCCGGCCGAGGCTGGCCAGCCGCTGGGCATGGCCCATCCGCCCGCGCCCGAACCGGAAGTCGAACCCGACCGAGACATGGCTGACGCCCAGCCCGTCGACGAGAACCTGGCGGACGAAGCCTTCATCCGTCATGGCCGCCATCTCGCCATTGAAGGGCAGTTCGAACACGGCGTCCGCACCGGCCTCCAGGATGGCAGCGTTGCGGCGTTCCGGCCGGAAGATGCGGAACGGTGGGTCCGACGGGCGGAAATAGCCGCGTGGCGGCGGCTCGAAGGTTGCGACGGAGAAGCGGCCGTGACCGCCCTTGCGCGCAGCGTCCATCACTTCGCGATGGCCGGCATGCAGGCCATCGAAATTGCCCAGCGCAATCGACGCCCCCCGCGCGCTGGCGGGCAGGCCCCGATAGTCGGCATAGACGGCCAATCAGGCCTCCCGGCTGGGCGCGACCACTTCAGCGTCGCCCGCGATCACACGCTTGCCGTCCACGATACATTCGATCTTGAGTTTGACGCGATTGCCCTTGTCGTTCTTCTCGATGATCTCGGCCCGCGCCGTCACCGTGTCGCCGATATAGACCGGGCGGCGGAAACGCATGTTGAGGCCCACGAAGACCGCGCCGGGACCCGGCAGATTGTTGCCGAGGATGCCGGAAATATAGCTGGCCGTCAGGGCGCCATGGGCGATGCGGCGGCCGAACATGGTGCCGGCGGCATAGTCGTCGGACATGTGCAGCGGGTTGAAGTCCCCCGACACTTCCGCGAATTTCTGGATATCGTCTGCGGTGATCTCGTGCACGGTCTCATGGGACATGCCGATCTCAAGCTCTTCGTATTTGTAGCCGGTGAATTCCGTCATGCGGGTACTCCGAATCCTGTCACAGGCGCCTCGTTACACGGGCAAAACGCCCACGTCACCATCTTAAGCCTGTCATTGCCCAGGTGGCCTGTTCTGCATAGGTGGCGAGCAGTTCGGCCACTTCGCCGCGGAAATCGGCGCCATGTTCCTTGAGGCCCGTGCCGACGTACAGGCTGTCGAAACCCTGCCGGCCGGCGCCGCGGACATCGGTGGACGGGCTGTCGCCGATGCAGAGGACGCGCGCCCGGTCGACCGCCCGGCCAGTCAGCGCTTCCAGCCGCGACAGGCAGGTCTCGTAGATCGCCTGATGCGGCTTGCCGGGATAGATCACCTGCCCGCCCATCTGCTCGTAGATTTCGGCCAGCGCCCCGGCGCACCAGTAGAGCCGGTTGCCGACGCGGACCTGTTTGTCCGGATTGGCGCACAGCATCTGCAGGCCGCGTTCGACGCCGACTTTCAGTTCGTCGCGATAGTCTTCCGGGTCGTCATTGGCCTGGTCCCTGAGGCCGATGCAGAGCAGCAGGTCCGCGGCCTCCGGCGCGACGAACTGGAGGCCCAGGCCCTCATAGAGGTGCTTGTCCCGCTCCCAGCTGGAATCGACGCCCATGCGCCAGATCTTCTCGTGGCGGCGGCGCGAGAGCTCTTCCCGGCAGACATCACCGGAGGAGACGCAGTCGTCGAAGGTTCCGTCAGGCACGCCGAGCGGGGTGAAATAGGAGACGACCTGCGCCTTGGGCACGGGAGCATTGGTGATGAGGCAGACCCGGCCGCCCGCCTTGCGGAAATTGCCTAGCGCCTCGCAGGCCGGCTGGAAAGCGCTGCGGCCATTGTGGATTACGCCCCACACGTCGCAGAGGATGGCGTCATAGCGGCTGGCGATTTCGGACAGCCCGTCCGGGAACTGAAGTGCAGTCATGCGGGCGCAGGTAGGCTGTGCCGCGTGGCCGGTCAATCGCCGTAATGGCAGGCGTCTGCCGGTAGCGGATTGAGGATCCATTGCACCGCCGTCGGGATCGAGACCGCATTCGCGAAGTAACAGCCCGTCAGCCGGGTGGTCGTTCCGAAGTCCGATTCCGTACCGAACTGCGGGGCGTAGTTGCAGGAGAGGAGGTTCGCGGCGTGCCGGTCGGGCGCCCCCAGATGCACGTCCAGCAGCAAGTGGTTGGAGCCGGTGCGGACGGAAACTGTACTGGCTGCAACAGGGCCGGGCTCGCAGACCTCAAGGCTTTCGTAGCTGCCGTCGGCGCGCTCGATGGAGGGGGCGAGCGAGGGCTCCATGGTCAGGTCCAGCCA
>JAWKUV010000050.1:0-1550 GCA_041398365.1 Hyphomonas sp.
CCATAATCGACGACCTCGCCGCCGGCGCGACGCCCGGCCTCAATGCAAATGCCTCGGGCCGCTTCTTCGCATGGGTCATGTCCGGCGCACTTCCCTCGGCAATTGCCGCCGACTGGCTCGTCTCCGCCTGGGACCAGAATGCCGGCATGTACACCGTCGCCCCCGCCGCGGCGATCATCGAGGAAATCGCGGGCAACTGGCTGAAAGACCTGTTCGGCCTGCCGGCGGAAACCTCCTTTGCCTTCACCACCGGCTGCCAGCTCGCCCATGTCGTGGCGCTTGCCGCCGCGCGCCATGCCGTGCTCGCCAGGGCTGGCTGGGATGTCGAGGAACAGGGCCTCTCGGGCGCGCCGCCGATCCGCGTGCTGACCAGCCGCAACCGGCACAGTACGCTCGACTC
Organism: Hyphomonas sp.; assembly: GCA_041398365.1. GTDB lineage: Bacteria > Pseudomonadota > Alphaproteobacteria > Caulobacterales > Hyphomonadaceae > Hyphomonas. The sequence goes on from JAWKUV010000050.1 coordinate 401, forward strand.
CGCCGTGCGCTATCTCGGCCTCGGCCGGCAGAGCCTTGTCGAGGTCGAGATCGGCCCGATGGGCGACATGCTGGCCGCAGACCTTGCCGCGAAGCTCTCCGCCTCTTCCGCGCCGACCATCCTCTGCCTCAACGCCGCCGACCTCAATGTCGGCACGTTCGACGATTTCCGCACGCTCATCCCGATGGCGCAGGCCGCCGGCGCTTGGGTCCATGTCGACGGGGCCTTCGGCCTCTTTGCCAATGTCAGTACGCGCCTGCGTCCGCTGACAGACGGGATCGAGCTTGCCGACAGCTGGGCGACCGACGGGCACAAATGGCTGAACGTGCCCTATGATTGTGGCATCGCCCTCGTGCGCGATGCCGCTGCGCACCGGGCGGCCATGTCGATGACCGCCTCCTATCTCTCGCCCAGCCAGGACGTGCGCGACCCCTGCGACTGGAACATGGAACTCTCCCGCCGCGCCCGCGCTGTGCCGGTCTATGCCGCGCTGCAGGAACTGGGGCGCCAGGGCGTCGCCGGCCTTGTCGAACGCTGCTGCGACCATTGCCGCACGCTCGTCTCCGGCATCGGCGCCCTGACCGGCGCGACAGCCCTCAACGATCCCGTCCTCAACCAGGGCCTCATCCGCTTCGAGCGCGAAGGCGCAAGCGCGGCAGAAAACGACCGCTTCACCGACGAAGTCATCGCCCGCATCAACGCCACCGGCGAAGCCTTCTTCTCCGGCACGACCTGGAACGGCCGCCGCGCCATGCGCATCAGCGTCGTCAGCTGGCGGACGAATGAGGAAGACGTGGTAAGGACGATTGCTGCGGTTAAACAGGCGCTGGAAGCTGAGCAAGCGCGCTGAGGCGGGAGCGTCAGAAGTTCTGAACCCTCTTGGCGTCGCGCCGACGGTCCAGTCTGTTCTCGACGAAGCCCGACACAATTATTGCAGCTAAGAGGCCTGCCGCGCCCGAACAGGTCAGAACCACAAAGAATGCGAGGGGCGGACCCGGCTCGGTGCTTCGTTTAATCACAAACAAATAGAATGCTGCCATGGCCATATAGGTGACCAGAAAGGTTCCACCCCCAACGAGCCCGAAGACCAGTGTCAGCAGACATGCATCCAACGGGGCGCAGCGTTGCCGGTAGTAGTAGAAAACACCGA
>JAWKUV010000051.1:0-1532 GCA_041398365.1 Hyphomonas sp.
CGCGGTCCTTGCCGGCGGCAATCGTCAGGGTGGGGATGGTGATCTTCGACTCGTCGATCTCGATGCCGTCGGAAATCTCGCCGTAGACCTTCCCGGAATCGTAGAGCGCGTGGGAGTAGATTTCCTCACGCAGGCGCTTCGGCACGCAGTTGGTCACGCCGAAGTCAAAACCGGTGCGCCAGATCTTGTAGGATTTCGTCCGCTTCTGCTGCAGCAGGATGTTGAGGAAGGTGATTGCAACGGACGGCCCGATCACGGCGCAGTCCTTGGGCTGGGCGGGGGTCAGGAACACCGCCTGGCTCACATCGCCCCGCTCCGCCAGCACCTGCGCGATGAGGCCGCCCATCGAGTGGCCGATCACGGCGGGCCGCTCGCCCGTCGCCTTGGCGATGGCGCGTGCCTGACCGGACATCGCAGAGATGTAATCGTCGAGACCCAGCTCGGCGAGGCTGTCGGGCGGGTTCTGTTTCACGCGACGGTCCGGGAACAGGGTCGGCGCCTCACAGGTCCAGCCATCGGCTTCGAAGGCCGGCCGCATCCGGTCCCAGACATCGCCGCCGCACCCGATGCCATGAATCATCAACAGGGTCTTCGTCATGCCCCTCTCCCCTTCTTCCGGGTCTCAGCCCTGGGGCACCTTGCCGCCGAGCACGGGCTCCGTCCAGCGGTGGAAGCGGTCGGCGACCTCGGCATAAACAGCGCGCTTGAACGGCACGACAAGGGACGGGGTCTCTTCCAGAAGCGCCCAGCGCCAGGCGTCGAATTCCGGCGTATGCCGGTCGAGCCGGACATCGCTGTCGGAGCCCTTGAAGCGGAAGGCGAACCATTTCTGCCGCTGGCCGAGATAGGGGCCCGGAAGGCGTTTCTTCAGGTCCGGCGGGAAATCGTAATACAGCCAGTCCGGCGTTTCTTCGAGCGTGTCGACCAGCTTTTCGGGAACCCCGACTTCCTCTTCAAGTTCGCGCAAAGCTGCTACATCGGGCGCCTCGCCCTTGTCGACGCCGCCCTGCGGCATCTGCCACTGAAACGCCCCGCGGCCATTGATGCGCCGGCCAATGAATACATGCCCGGCCTTCGAAAAGAGGGCCAGACCGACATTCGCACGATAGCGATCGGGATCCTGTTTAACCTGTGTCACCCGCGAGGGTTTACAGGAGCCGGATCGATGCTGCCAGTCCGGACGCTGCCATCGCGCACAGTTTCCGGTGGCTTGGTCGCCGTCAGGGCAGACACCGGTGCAAGCAGGATGCCTTTCTGCTCCAGTCCGGCGGCCCAGGTCTTCGCCGTTTCGATCGTGATCGGGAAGGCATAACCGGCGCCCATCGCGGCACCCTGTTCCAGCGCCTGGCTTTCGAGATCCATGAAGGCCGACGAAATCTCGTCGGCCGAAAGCTTGGCATCGATGACGGCATCGGCCCGCACGTAGCGCAGGCGCGTTTCCCCGGTCAGCTGGTTCATCCGGCCGGAATCGAGGCTGCCATCGTCGACGAAGGCCAGGCCGCGCTCTGCCATGGCCTGCAGGACGGGTTTCA
>JAWKUV010000052.1:0-1525 GCA_041398365.1 Hyphomonas sp.
CGCCGCGCGCCTGCTGGTTGTGCATGGCGATGGCCGGCTGGAGGACGCGGGTGTTCGCGACCTGCCGCGTTACCTGGACGCCGGGGATGTGTTGGTCTTCAACGACACGCGTGTCCTGCCCGCTGCCCTGAAGGGCGTGCGTCCGGCACGGGACGAGAGCGGGCAGGATGTCGCCTGCGATGTGAATCTGACCGAGCGGATCGACGGCCGCACCTGGCGCGCGCTGGCCCGGCCTGGCCGCCGCCTGAAGGATGGCGACACGATCGTCTTCGCCGACGGCTTCAGCGCCGGGATCGCCGGCCATCATGAGGGCGGCGAAATCGAGCTTCGCTTCTCGCTGGAAGGCGACGCGCTGACGGACGCGTTGGACCAGCACGGCGCCATGCCGCTGCCGCCCTATATCGCGCGCCGCCGCCCGGCCGACGCGAAGGACCGGGAAACTTACCAGACGAAATTCGCAGGCGAGGATGCCGCCTCGGTCGCCGCGCCGACAGCGGGCCTGCATTTCACGCCGCGCCTGCTGGCAGAGTGCGATGCCGCGGGTCTCGTCCGCGAGACGGTGCGCCTGCATGTCGGCCTCGGCACGTTCAAGCCGCTGGAAGAGAAACAGCTGGAAGAGAACCGGCTGCACGAGGAGTGGCGCCGCCTGACGCCGGAAACAGCAGCCCGGCTGAACGCCGCGCGGGCAGGCGGGCACCGTGTCGTGCCGGTCGGCACTACGGCCATGCGCACGCTGGAAAGCTGTGTGGATACGAACGGAGTGCTCCACGCTGCCACCGGGCCGACCGACATCTTCCTGAAGCCGGGCGATGCCGTTCGTGCCACGGACGCGCTGATGACGAACTTCCACCTGCCGGGCTCGAGCCTCTTCATGCTCGTCTGCACCCTGATGGGAACGGATGTGATGCGCGCCGCCTATGCCCACGCCATCGCGAACGACTACCGCTTCTACTCCTACGGCGACGCCTGCCTGCTACTTCCGAAGCGCGCGGGTCAGTAGATCTTTACGCCATTGAGCAGGACCACATGACCGAAGAGAGCACCGAGTTGCTCTGCTTCGGCGGCAGGCCAGTCAGCACTCGCGTCCGATAGTTTGTCACTGACATAGTCCGAAATGTCCTCGGCAATGGACGTGTCTGCATCGGACTCGACCTCAGGACTGTCGATCTCGATAAGAAGGTATGGACCGCGATCTTCGCCGTCGCCCCATTCGGAGAAACGTAGCGTCACGTCGGCACTGGAATCGCCCGTCAGGCGAACGAGAGCGCCGCGCTCCCGCAGCTTGTCCTCGATATCGAGCAGGGTGTCTCTGGCTTCAGGCGTATTGTTCAGGGTGACGATCATGGCGATTGTGCCTAACGGTGTGGATGCCTGCGTCAAGCGGATCCTGCGGCAGGCACAAGAGAATCGCCGCGTCGGCGCGAAGGCGGGCGGCCGGAGGCAGGACCGGTTCGTTGCGGTATGATACGGCTAGCCGGCCCAGTGGCAGCTCAGGGTTCCACAGGTCGGCAGGGATTGCCATTCC